>JBFGJH010000064.1:0-20234 GCA_041577335.1 Acidimicrobiia bacterium
GAACGGGCAGTCCCGGTGCTCAAGTCGTTCAAGTTCGTGAGCAGGGAGTTCCAAACAGACAACACCGTCATCGACGTCGGTGGCGTGAAAATCGGTGGAGGAGCGTTCACCGTCATCGCTGGTCCGTGTGCGGTAGAGAGCCGCGATCAGCTGTTTCGGACCGCCGAGGCCGTCCACTCGGCGGGAGCCCGGGTGTTGCGCGGGGATGCGTTCAAGCCGAGAACCTCACCATACGCCTTCCAGGGTCTCGGCGAAGAGGGATTGAAGTTGCTGGCTGAAGCCCGTGAGACTTTTGGGATGCCGTTTGTTGCCGAAGTGCTCGACCCCCGCGATGTCGAGCTGGTTGCCTCCTACGCAGACATTCTTCGCGTGGGAACCCGCAACATGGCCAATTACGGCTTGTTGGCAGAAGTTGGTCGCCAGCCCCGGCCGGTCCAACTGAAGAGGGGATTCACCGCGACCATCGAAGATTGGCTGAACGCCGCCGAATACATCTACAAGGAAGGCAACCACGAGATCATCATGGTCGAGCGTGGGATCAGGACCTTCGAGACGGCCAGCCGGAACACGTTGGACATCAGCGCCGTGCCGATTCTCAAGAGGCTCTCTCATCTCCCGGTGGTGGTCGATCCGTCGCATTCCGGTGGCCACCGCTACTTGGTTGCCCCGTTGGCTCGAACGGCCGTCGCCGTCGGTGCCGACGGGATCATGGTCGATGTGCACCCGTCACCGGAGACAGCCAAGGTCGACGGCGCTCAGGCGCTCCTACCCAGTGACTTCTCAGAACTCATGCGACAGGTGGAGAGACTGGCTGGCGCCATGGACATGTCGCTTTGACGAGACGCGCCGCAGTGATTGGGACCGGTTTGATCGGCGCGTCCATCGGGCTGGGATTGAGGCTGCACGCCTGGGAAGTGGTCGGCTGGGATCCCTCCGGCGACGCCCTCGCGGGAGCCGGGGCCGTCGGCGCTCTCGACCGCGAAGCCTCCTCTTCGGCTGATGCGATGATCGGTGTTGATCTCGTGGTGCTCGCCGGCCCGGCACAGGCGATCATCGAGCAGGTGGCCTCGCTCGACACGCCTGCGCTGGTCATGGACGTGGCAGGCGTGAAGGGGCCGATCGTTGCTGCCGCGGCTGCCGGTACCCGATTCGTCGGAACCCATCCGATGGCCGGGCGAGAACATGCCGGCCCCGAGCACGCCTCCGCAGGGCTCTTCCGGGGGGCAACCTGGGTCGTGACCACCGATCACGTCCAAGAAGCCGACCTGGTGGCAGTCGAGAACATTGTCCACGACCTGGGCGGAATCCCCATCCGGATGAGCGCCAACCGGCACGACACCGCCGTCGCCACCATCTCTCATCTCCCCCACCTGTTGGCCCTTGCTCTGGTGGAATCCGCCTCTGACGACGACGACGCCATGGCGCTGGCAGCAGGGGGCTTCCGGGACCTCACACGCATTGCTCTGTCGGACCCCACGATGTGGGCAGATGTTCTCGTGGTCAATCGCCTGGAGGTCGCTGAGGCAGTGGCACGGATCGCAGCCCGCATGGATGCCTGGGTCAGCCAGCTCACCGACACGGAACGCGTGCGCGATCAGATCGGATCGGCTCGCGAGGTCCGCCAGACGCTGGCGCCGCCCATCGTTGCCGTGCGGGTGATTCTCGAGGACCGGCCGGGTTCCCTCGCCGCAGTGGGCCGCGCCCTCTCCGCCAGCCGGGCTGACGTGCGAGATCTGCAACTGCGCCATGGCCGCCATGGCGGCGGCGGTGTTCTCACGTTGTCGGTGCGGCCCGGCGAGGCCGAATCGCTACGCCAAGCCCTCGTGGATGAACATTTCGAGATTGTCTAGATGCTGCCGACCGTCGGGCAGCTGTGCCGCTAGCTGGCTTGGCGGCCCAACTCGATGAGTGTTGCCGTGGCGACGGCGATCCCACGGCCGATGGCTCGCTCGTCGATGTCGAAGATCGCCGAATGCAGGGCAACTTCGGGCCGGTTGGGGTCGCGGGAACCCAATCGCAGCAGGGCACCCGGGACGTGGCGCAGATAGTCCGAAAAATCCTCGGCGCCCATGCTGGCAGTGGCCCCCGCCACGGCTTCGTGACCGAAGGTACCGACGACGGCTGTCCGGGCCGCTTCGATGACCCCGGGGTGATTGATGACCGGGGGAATGCCGTCCTCATAGTTGGTGATCACCTTGGCGCCGGTGGGCTGGGCGATCTCTTTGGCGAGCCGGTCGATGAGCTCAGGCAGAGCGAGCCGTGCGCTTTCGTCCAACATCCGTACCGTCCCGGATATCGCCACTCGGGCCGGTATGACGTTGTCGGCGTCGCCCCCGTGGATCTGTCCAAAGACGAGCGCGAGTGGTATGCGCCCGTCAATCGAGCGATGCACCAACGTCGGAAGATGCGAGAGGATGAGCCCGGCTGCGTGCAGGGTGTCGACGGTCTCGTGGGGGCGGGCGGTATGTCCGCCGGGGCCCGAGACCACGATCCGGAAACGGTCGGAGCTCGAGGTGATCGGGCCTACCCGGAGACCGACCTTTCCGACGTCGAGAGACGGGTCGACGTGGAATGCTGCGATCGCTCTCACCCCGGTCAGCACGCCCTCGGCTGCCATCTGGCGAGCGCCACCCGGAAAGGTCTCTTCGGCGGGTTGGAAGATGAACCTCACCGTCAGGTCCTTTGGAGCGAGCTCCTGGAGCGCCCGGGCAGTGCCTACCGCGATGGCTGCGTGGACGTCGTGACCGCACGCGTGCATCCATCCCGGCACCTCAGACGTGAAGGGGAGGCCGGTCATTTCCTGGATGGGGAGGCCGTCGAGGTCGGCTCGCCAGGCGATGATCGGTCCCCCCGAGCCGACGACGGCGGTTAGCCCGACTCCGTCGCTCCGCACTTGATGGGCGATCCCGGCCTGTTCCAGCTCGGCAGCCAATAGCGCTGTGGTTTCCAGCTCGGCGAACCCTCGCTCGGGGTGGCGGTGGATGGCACGTCGGATATCGACGCATCGGGGGGCGAGGTTGGCTGCAATGGTCAGGATCGACGTCACGGTGGGTAATGGTAGGCCATGCACGGTGGCCGTCGCCAGAGGGTCGAGGGCTAACCTGCCTCCATGGATTCGATCCGAGTGGCCGGAGCACAACTCAACGTTGTGGTCGGTGACATCGCCGGCAACGCCAAGAAGATCGCCGCAGCGATGGACTGGGCGGAAGGTGCAGGCGCTGAGGTCCTGGTGCTGTCGGAGCTGGTGCTGTGTGGGTATCCGCCGGAAGATCTGGTGCTGCGCGAAGGGTTCCTCGATGCCAATGCCGCCGCCCTGCGGGAGCTGGCTGCCCGGGCTGGTCGATGTTGCACAATCGTTGGGTTCGTGGATCGAGCTGACGACATCGACGAGATTCCCGACGATGCTGCCCAACGGCAGGTCGCCAATGCTGCCGCCTTGCTACACGACGGCCAGATCGTCGGCATCTACCACAAGGTCCTGCTTCCCAATTACGGCGTGTTCGACGAAAGCCGCTACTTCGCGCGAGGTGGCAGGCCTGCACAGGTATGGGAGCTCGGTGGCAGGCGGCTCGGAGTGTCGGTATGTGAAGACGCCTGGGTGGCCGACGGACCGCCGAGCCAGCAGGCCGCGGCCGGAGCGCAGATCCTCCTGAATATCAACGCGTCTCCCTACAACTACGGGAAGGGACCTGCCCGCGAGGACCTCATGCGGAGCCAGGCTCGCGCCGCGGGTGTTCCGTTTGTCTACGTGAACCAGATAGGCGGCCAAGACGAGCTGGTGTTCGATGGGCACAGCATGGTCTTCGACGGCGCCGGCACGCTGCTGTATCGCGGGCCTCAATTCACAGAAGACCGATTCGTGGTCTCGGTGCCGTTGGGCGGTTGGGCGCCCCCGCCGGCCCCGGAGCTTCGGCCGCTGCTGTCGGTACACGAGGAGGTCTACCGAGCACTCGAACTTGCCGTAGCCGACTACGTGAAGAAGAACGGTTTCGACCACGTGGTCATCGGGTTGTCTGGTGGTATCGACTCTGCGCTGACGGCGGCGATCTGCTCAGATGCTCTCGGTCCCGAAGCCGTATGGGGAGTGACGATGCCATCGCGCTATTCATCGGAGGGATCGGTGGCTGACGCTCGCGATTTGGCGGAGCGGCTGGGCATTCGTTTCGATGTGCTGCCGATGGACGAGATCTTCGCCTCATTCCTCGACACATTGGCGGAACCGTTCCACGGCACCGAGCCCGGCGTCGCCGAGGAGAATATTCAGGCTCGGATCAGGGGCGCCCTCCTCATGGCTCTCTCCAACAAATTCGGCGGCATGGTGGTTGCCACGGGTAACAAGTCAGAGATGGCTGTTGGCTATGCGACGCTGTACGGCGACATGGCCGGCGGTTATGCCGTGCTGAAGGACGTCTTCAAGACGCTCGTCTACGACTTGGCACGCTGGCGCAACCAAACCGGCGTGGTCATCCCCCTCGCCACGATCGACAAGGCGCCCAGCGCCGAGTTGGCGCCCGATCAGCGCGACTCCGACAGCTTGCCGCCCTACGAGGTGTTGGACGCGATTCTCGAGCGCTACATCGAGGAGGACCGGTCGATTGCCTCGATCGTCGAAGAGGGGTTCGACGAGTCGACCGTGGTCCGGGTGGCCCGGATGGTCGACCGGAATGAGTACAAGCGCCGACAGTCGGCGCCCGGCGTGAAGATCACCGCCAAGGCTTTCGGCAAGGATCGGCGCCTCCCCATCACGAACCACCACCGCCTCGGATGACGGTTTGGATCGACGGCGAGCCCTCACCCACCGGCCTGTTTCCTGTTTCCGACTACACCTTTGTTCGGGGCGACGGCTGCTTCGAGGCGCTGCGGGCGTATGACGGCAAGGTGTTCGCCATCAGTGATCACGTAGAACGCTTGGAGCGGTCGGCGGAGCTTATGCAGCTGGCACTGCCGGCTGCGGCCACGCTCCGTCGATGGATCGAGGTGGCGGGGGCCAAGGACGGCGACTGCGTGGTGCGGGTGATCGTCACCCGCGGAGATCCCGTGGGCGACACACCAGGGCGCGTCGTAGTCATCACCGAGCCGTTGCCGGTTGTGCCGGCGGGATTCAGCTTTCGCACGGTGAGGGCGCCTTGGCACTCCGCCGGCCGGCCCTGGGCGCTGGCCGGGGCAAAGACCACCTCCTACGCACCCAACCTCGCCGCCAGCCGCGAGGCCAAGTCGATGGGCGCCGATGATGCGTTGCTGCTTTCTGATGACAGAACCATCCTCGAAGGGCCTACATTCTCGATTGCCTGGGTGATATCCGGAGCCATCGAGACCCCCGACCTCGACCTGCTCATCCTGGACTCCATAACGCGCCGTCACGTATTGGAGATCGCACGCCAACTCGGCGTCACGGTCCGAACCGGCCGCTTCTTGGCGGATCGGCTTCTCGAGGCAGACGAGGTGTTTGCCATGTCCACGATCAAAGAGGTGGCAGCGGTCGTCGACATAGATGGCTCGGTTTATGCCGCCGGTCCGGTTACTGCTCGCTTGAAGGCTGCTTACCGCGAGCGAGTTCTCCAGACGTTCGACAGGCGAGGTCGTGCCTGAAGCCGACCGTCGGTGGTGGGCGTTCTGGGCGCCTTCAGAATGATGCTTCCGCCGCTAGAGCAATGCCGAGGCGATGAGGAGGAAGCCACCGAAACCGGCCAGGTCGGTGATCAGGGTCACGAAGATATTCGAGGCCAGCGCCGGATCGAGTCCCCAGGCTCTCAGAAGCAACGGGATTGCCGATCCGGCAAGGGTGGCGATGACGAGATTGACGAAAGCCCCCAGCCCGACCACGAAGGCAACGGCAGGATCGAACAGGAATGCCACACCAAATGCCAGCGCCCCCACTATCACGCCGGCGAGGGCGCCGATGGCCACCTGCCTCCCCAAGATGCCGGAAATCTCGTTGCGGGGTACGTCGTCGGTGGCAAGGGCACGAATGATCACCGCCAGGCTTTGCCCTCCCGCATTGCCTCCCAGAGTGGCCACCAGCGGCATCAGGATGGCCAGGCTTGGATACTCGGTGATGATGTCCGTCTGGGACTTCATGACGAACAGGTTGCCGAGGGCCAGCGTCAGGTTGACTGCCAGCCACGGCACCCGATTACGCACCGACCGGTTGACCGACGTGTACGCCGTCTCCGTTGGGCCGGCGCCGACGGATGCGGCGAAGTCTTCGGAGGCCTCGGCCTGGACGGCCTCCAGGACAGCCTCGGTGTTGACCATTCCCAGCAGTCGTCCGTCGTCGTCCACGACCGGGATGCCAAACAGGTTGTAGCGCTGCGTCAGCTCGGCTACGTCCTCGCGATCGGTGAGCGGAGTTGCCGACACCGGATTGTGGACCATCACCTCGTCGAGGCCGACGCCGGGGCGATTGAAGACGAGGTCCCGAAACGACAGCACTCCCACCAACTTCTTGTCGTCATCGGTGATATACACGTAGGACAGGTCTTCCAATTCGTCATGCAGTCGGCGTACGACCTCGATTGCTTCGCCGGCAGTGAGCCCGATCGGTAGCGCCGCCACATCGGTAGTCATGAGGCCTCCGGCCGAATCTGGTGGATACGAGAGCAGCGCGGCGACCTGATTCGACACGACGTCGTCCATCGCCGCGAGCAGCTGATGGCGATCATCGTCGTCCAACTCGCCGATGACGTCGGCGGCTTCCTCGGGCTGCATTGCGGCGAGGACGTCGGCGGCGGCCATGGGGTCCAGCTCCATGAGGACGTCGGCGGCCAGGTCGGGGCGCATTTCGTCCAGCACCTCGGCCGCCTCGGCCGGGTCCAGGTCGGCGATCAGCTCGGTCGCGGCATCCTCGCCGAGCTCCTCCAGGATGTCGGCGGCGTCATGGGGGTCTGCGGCCGCCAGCGCCTCCCACTCATGGGGGTGGGCGCCGAGGTACTCCTCGACGCGACGAGGGTCAGAACGCGCCCGGGCACGGAGCCGGGTCGCCAGGTCGCGGGGGGTACGGAGGCGCAGTCTCACCATGTCGTGTCACCCCAGAGGTAGTCGTCGGTTAGGTCTGGCCCTCGCCTTATAGGGCTTTTGACCGGCGCAATCGTCGCTGGTCCTCGTGGAATGCCAGTGTCTTTGCTGCTCGGTCCAAAATGGCGTCGACTTCGTGCTCAGAATACCCCCGCATCGAAATGTCGAACACCTTCCTGGCCACGCTGGTGGCGTCGACGAGAGGAGTGAGCGAGCCCTCCTCATGGGCATCCAGGGACTGCACAACACGTTCGATGAACTGATCGACCTGGCGCATGTGATACCCGCGAAAGACAATGGTCAATGTTGTTTGGGCCAGATCGGTTGCCAGCAGCAGCTCCGGAGTCTTCTCGATCGGAGCCGGTGGTGCGCTCACGGCCTCGTGGGTACGGAGAATCCGCTCGACCCGATCGAGGAACTCATCGACTTCTTCGTAGTCATATCCTCCGACGCCCATGGGGAAGGCCACTTCGCGAACCTCAACTGCGGTGAGCCCGGTGGGCTCGCCCAGATTCCGTTCGATCGCCATCAGCGCACCGGCGATCCGCCGCCTGAATTGATCCACGTCGCGGCGCTGATAGCCTCGACCAACCCGCTCGAACTTCATCGCAGAAACCTCGCGTGAGGTCAGCGCCATCGTCGTACTCCACCTGTTTGGCCCGAGAGCATTGTAGGACCCGCGACGGTCCGGCAGTACCAATCGTGAGCTCTCGCTGAACCAGTCGGGGCGGCCCCGCCGTTCGTGACCCGCCTCGCTCTTCTCTCGCCGGCACCACTAGTCTCCCTCGTCATGAACGACGAGACGACCTGGCTGACGCCCGCTGCGTATCAGCGGCTCCAGGAGGAATACGAACAGCTCACGATCGAAGGCCGGGCTCACATCGAAGAGCGCATCGCCGAAGCGCGATCCCATGGAGACCTCCGGGAAAACGCCGATTATGACGCTGCCAAGAACGAACAAGGGCTTATGGAGGCCCGGATCCGCCAGCTTCGGTATCTCCTCGACAACTCGGAGATCCGCGAGGCGTCCGACTCGGGCGTCGTCGAGGTCGGGACACTGGTGACGACCGTCGATGGCGACGGCGACGAAATGGAGTTCTTCGTGGCCCCGCAAGAGAACAAGATGCCCGGCGTTGTCCTTGCCTCGCCATCCTCGCCCATCGGTGGGGCACTACTCGGCGCGGCAGAAGGAGATACCGTGACCTATGAGGCTCCGGGCGGCACCTACAGCCTCACGATCAAGTCGGTGAAACCGTTCGAAGGGTGAACCACATTTGTGAGGAAGGAGGCTGAGGTGGATGCAGTTCGATTGACCTCGTTCTCGCACGGCTCCGGCTGAGCGTGCAAGCTCAGCGCTGATGAGCTGGCGCAGGTTCTGCGCCCCTTACACAACTCGCCTGCGACATTGCATCCCGATCTGATCGTAGGTCTCGACGACGCCGACGACGGCGGCGTCTACATGACGCCCTCCGGCGACGCACTCGTGCAGACGGTGGACTTCTTCACTCCAATTGTCGACGAACCGTTCGACTGGGGCCGCATTGCCGCGGCCAACGCTCTCTCGGACGTTTACGCCATGGGCGGTTCCCCAATCACGGCACTTCAGCTCGTGGGCTGGCCCCGAGATGTGCTGAGCTTCGAGCTTCTCCAAGACGTGATCGCCGGCGGCGTATCGGTCCTCGAACAAGCTCAATGCACGCTCGTCGGCGGCCACTCGGTGGATGATCAGGAACCGAAGTACGGGTTTGCCGTCACCGGTATCGTTGGGCCTGACCGCCTGATGACCAACGCGGGGGCTCGTGTCGGCGACCGGCTCGTCCTCACCAAGCCTCTCGGCACCGGCATCATCTCAACCGCCATCAAACAGGGAGTTGCGTCTCGTGAGGCTCGCGACTCAGCAGTTGCATCGATGGTCCGGCTCAATGACTCGGCCAGCTTGGCGATGACCGACGCCGAAGCGCACGCCGCCACCGACGTGACCGGATTCGGCCTCCTGGGACACCTTCGGGAGCTGCTCGGCTCGGCCGGCGTGGCCGCGGTAGTCGACGTGGATGAGATCCCACTCTTGCCTGACGTGTTGAGCCTTGTCTCCGAGGGCGTATTCTCGGGCGGGAGTCAGCGGAATCTCGACTCTGTCAGCCCGATCGTCACCAATTCCACCGGGGATCCCCGCTGGATGCAGATCCTGGCTGATGCGCAGACGAGTGGCGGCCTGCTCATCTCCATGCCGGGCGCCGGGCTGGAGGCTCTGATGGAGGCGCTGGAGGCATCAGGAGACACTGCGGCGGTCATCGGAGAGATCGTGCCCGGTGAGTCGTCGGTCATCTTGCGGTGACGCTGCTCAGGAACGGCCTCCTTCCTCGGTCGGTTGGCCAACCGGCATTTGCCCCATGAGCGACCGACTCGCCGCCATCGCCGAGGCCTTGTCGATCGGTCGGATCGAGCGGCACATATTCTTGTGCGCAGACCAGACGACTCCCAAGTGCGCTCCCGTCGCCGAAACCCACCAGTTGTGGGCTTTCCTCAAGCGGCGCCTCAAGGAGTTGGGACTGTCATCAGCACCTCCTCGTTGGCAGAACCAACCTGACATGGAGGAAACGGCGGTCGTCGGGTCCGGCCGGATTCTGCGCACGAAGGCTGACTGCCTGCGAATCTGCGAGCAAGGCCCCATAGCAGTGGTCTATCCCGACGGTACCTGGTATCACTCGCTCACCGAAGAGAAACTGGAGCGCATCATTCACGAACATCTCATAGGCGGTCGACCGGTCGCAGAGTATGCCTTCGCTCGAGACTCACTGGGCGGTGGCACATGAAATGGCTGCGCCGACTGGTGGTCGGATGGGCGCTCTTCCGGCTCCTCGCTCCCGAGTGGGTTCCTTCGTTTGGGCCAGGGCAACAAAGCCCGCTGCGGCTCCCGGGTCGTACGGTATTCGTGGGCGATCGCGAGATCTTTGTGCGCGAGACCGGGCCGTCCGACGGGCATCCGCTCGTCCTCGTCCACGGCTGGGGAGACCACAGTGTCGTCGTCTTCAGCAAGCTGATTCCTCTATTGGCAGAGCGGTACCGAGTGATTGCCATCGACTCGCGCAACAACGGCAAATCCGACACCGTCCGGGGCGAATATGAGATCGCCACCATGGCAGACGAAGTCTCCGGCGTGCTCGACCAGCTCGGCATCCCGCGGGCGACGGTCTTCGGGTACTCGATGGGCGGGATGGTCGCCCAGGCATTGGCGCAGCGCTATCCCCACAAGGTGGAGCGCATGATCCTGTCGGGAACTGGGGCGGCCGGGCCGGCCACCGATCCACCCGTGTCGGTTCTCGCCATGGTCGGAGCGACCTTGGCCCGGGCCGGCGAACGGGTGAGTCGTACCGAGTATTCGTGGCTGCGCACGCGCTACCTGCTGTGGGTCGGGGCGATCGAGCCGGAACACGCCCTCTGGTACTACACCCAGCATCGCAACCGCGATATCGACGCCTTCTGGGAGGAGGGCGCAACGTTCGGCCGGTTCGACTCCCGCGAGTGGGTTGGCCGCCTCGATGTCCCGACCCTCGTGATCGTCATGTGCGACGACCAACTCTGGCCGCCCTCGTTCCAATACGATCTTGCCTCTCGACTAAAGGCCCCGGTCGTGGTCGAGGTACCGGGCGCTCGCCACGAGGGCCCGTTGACCCATCCGGAGAGGATGGCGGACGCCATCGACGACTTCATCTCCAATGAGGTTGTCAGCCGCTGAAGCTGCGCTATCCCGCTCGGATAGGCACCTCGGGCCACTTCTCAGGAGGGTGGCAAGGGGCATGAGGAGGCACCGTCACTGTCCCCTCGATTCCACGGCGACGCACACAGGCCGCGAGGTAGGCTGCCAGCGTGCACCGTCTCACCGATCTCTTCACTCGTCTCGCCCGCGACGTCTACCCGCCGCGGGACGACCTCGTCGAGATCCTCGAGTCTCCTCCCGGGAAGACCGATGCGGTGGTGGCGTTCACATCGCACCACGTCGTCGCCGGCTCCGTTGATCCCGACCAGGTTCGGTCCCACCTCGATCCTGAAGACGACGCCGCACCGATGAGGGCCCCGTTTCTGGCATGGATGGGTGAGCAGCTCGGCTCCCGCCCGGGGAGCCTGCGGGTGGTGATGGTGGCCAAAGGGGTGGGAGGAGGCGGCGCCGAGCATTTGGAGCGCCGCGACGACATGTACGGCCACACCCGAGTCGCGGCAGCATTGGTGAACCGTGAGAACGTCGAGCTCTACTCCGACAAATACGGCCAGAGCATTCTTGTCATTGGCGAAGGTCTCGCCGGCCGCCGCGAGCTATCGGTACGGGTGCCGGCGTCGCAGCGTCAGGCGGGGACGGGACGGCGGCTCGTACAGGGTGCTTTGGCGCTGACGCCCAAGGGAGTCCCGTTGTTTGCCCAGGTGGCAGCCGGCAATGCTGCCTCGCTTCGAGCGTTCTACAACGCCGGCTTCCGGCCGATCGGCGCCGAGGTGCTCTTTCCCAAGTCATAGGCTACGGGAGGTTTGCTCAGCGTTTGGTGTCTCGCCGCATCTGCTTCCACTCCTGTCGAAGGCGAAGGAGCATGTCAGGGACCGTCTCGTACTGCTCCAGGGCATCGGGCTCGGTGATGCCAGTGGCGGCGCGCTCGAGCCCGGTTCTGACGCCCGATGCCCACGCTTTGGTTGCGGCGGCCGCGGCGATGAACGAGACGAGCACGCCGATGAGCACAGCCAGGGCGTACTGCACTGAAAGCAGATCCCCCCACAGCAAACCGTTGAGAACGGCCAGGCCCACCGAGCCGGCGGCGGCGCCGGCGATGGCCCCGGTGCGAGCCACGCGGGCATCGGCCGAGACGGTGACGGCGGTGGATTCCCCCAAAGCCCGGAAGTCGGTCGTGACATGGCGAGCGTTGCGTAGCGCCCCCGTACCTCGCTGCATCTTGAGGCCGGTGCGCACCGCCACCATCGGTGAGGGGTCCTTCGACCACTGAACGCCGGCGTCTGAGCTCCGTTGCACCCGCAAGCCCTCGTGGCGGCTCATCCACGCTTTGGTACGGTCGGTGACTTCGTCGATCGTTTCGTTGGCCACCCGCGTCACCGAGATCCGGTCTTCGACGAACAGGCGCTCGATGAGGCGGGGCGGGTCGGACGGGGAGAGTTGCAGCTCTTCGGCCAGAGCCGCCGCCACATACTCGGCCGGGATGCCCATTTCCTTGGCGACCTTGCCGATGAGGCCAAGGTCGTACGCATCGTCCTGCTCGGAGTCGTGAAGCTCGATGGCTCGGCGGATCACTCGTTCTGCCGACGCCGCGTCGAGACGGTCGGCGAGGCCCTCGACGACCGGCTCCGCCGGGGCGTTTTCCTGGTTGCGGGATCGATCCACATCGATAAACGTAGTCCAACCGAGGGGGGTTCCACGAAACGTCAGGGCGTGAGGATCAACACGCCTTCGGGGTCGAGGCGGGCCTCTGCCTCCGACCAGACCATGGGATTGGTTTCTCCCGCCGCCCACGGACCGGCCATGTCGATGTAGTGGCGGTGGAAGGCGTGGCCTGATTGGCCCGTGCTGTGGATGGCAGTGGACCCGTCGAAGTTGCTCATGTCCACAACCATGCGCATCGATGGAATGGCGATTACCTCATATCCATCCGCCGGGCTCCAGTGCATCGCGTTGACGATGGCTGGACCGCCGCCGACCTCGAAGGGCCCCCGATTGAACAGCGCCTCGATTGGAGCGATCCCCGATTCTCCCAACGTCCCGTTCCGAAACTCGGCTGTGTGGATCCCTCCCCAACGCCACGACTCGGGCTCCTCGCCGAAGATGTCGGTGAGCTCGTCGTAGGCATCCTCCATGGCGAGCACGAGGATGTCGTCTCGTTGCTCGACAGTCGTCGTCTCGACGATGTCCCACCATGGGTTGGCAGGATCTCCAACCAGATTGTTGACCGCTACGAACATACGGCTCCCGCCGTCGATGGGAACCTCCTCGGAGTCGAGCTCGTCGACGAGTCGCAGGAGCAGATGGCGCCACGTCGCGTTGTAGGCAGCGGCGCCTGCCGAGTCGGCGCTGTTCTGGAGCGTGGGCGCAAAGAGGCCCGTGCCTTGCTCGGCCCAGGCGTCCATTGCTGCTTGCAGCGCAGCCACCGCCTCGGATTCCGACGGGACCTCGAGGAGTTGCGGGAGAAGCTCCCCGGCATGAACATTGCGGGCGTCGTTCTGTAGCTCGTTCATGAATTCGACGGTCATGTTGTCGGATTGGCCGAGCACCTCTTCGATGCGCTCCGCTCGATAGCCGTAGGCCCAGTCTGTGGTCAGCAGGTAGTCGTAGCCCGAGTCCACGACAGCATGGTTGGCCGTGACGATGAAGCCGCGATCTGGGTTGTAGACGAAGGGGAGGGCGTCGAAGGGCACGGTGCCGACCCAGTCGTATTGGCTGGTCCACCCGGGCACCGGCCAGCGTCCGTCGCCGTCGGCACGGATCGGCGTGAGTCCGGTGGCTTGGTATCCGATGTTGCCGTCGACGTCGGCGTAGACGACGTTCTGGGCGGCGGTGTCCCAGCGGGAGAGGGCGTCTCGGAAGTCGTCCCAATTCTCCGCCTTGTTGAGGTCGACGATGGCGCCGACGAGCTGCATCGGCTCGAGCGACGTCCACCGCAGTGCCACGCCGAATGTCTCCGGCAGATCAACCCCACCGGCAGAGGTTTCGAAGTCCTCGAGACCCCCAAAGGTGTCGGTGATGAGCGGGCCGTTGCGCGTCCACAAGATCTCGAGCGTTTCGTTGTCGCCTCCCGCTACGACGATTTCTTCCGAGTACACCTCCATGTCGACCCACTCACCATCGACCTCATACTGCCGGGGATCGTCCGGGTTGATCTTCTCGACGACGAGGTCTTGCGTGTCGGGGGCCAGGTTGGTGACCCCCCAGGCGATGCGGTCGTTGTGCCCGATCACGACACCGGGCGTTCCTGCAAAGGAGAAGCCCGCGACGTTGAATGGACACTCTTCGCCCACCGTTTCGCAGTGCAGACCGACCTGGTACCAGATCGAGGGCATCTGGATGGAGAGGTGCGGATCGTTGGCGAGTATCGGGAGACCGGTGGCCGTCTTCGAACCTGAGACGACCCAGTTGTTCGAGCCGATCCCCACCCCGGAGGTTCCGGTCAAGCGCCGCACGTCCGAGATCGTTCTGTTCAGTTCCGCCAGCGCTTCCCGGCCGGGCGTGGCTGTCGGGGCAGGGGTTGGTGCGGCGTTCGTCGACTCCGACGGTGCGATCACTGGCTGGTCGGTGGGGTACGGAGGCCACAGCTCTTCGGTCATGTCCACCCCCACGGCGCCAGCGGTGAGGGCTCTCGCCAATTCGTAGTCCATGTTCGAACCGAGATCCCACGACATCATCTTGGCCCAGGTGAGGGTGTTCGTCGGCGTCCACGGTTCCGGTTCATAGGAGCGATTGGTGAGGCCGAGAACGGCGTATTCAAGGCTCAAACGGGCGCCGTCGTGATCCGCCAAGTACGCGTTTACGCCCTCCGCGTAGGCGTCGAGGATCTGGCGGTGCTCGGGCTCGAGAGCCGCATACTCCTCCACGGCGGTTGGCTCCAGCCGAAGCGTACGGAGGAAACGGTCTGTTTCGATCGTGGTCGAGCCAAACATCTCCGATAGTCGCGCTGCTCCGATGTGGCGCCAGAAGTCCATTTGGAAGAACCGGTCTTGGGCATGCACGTACCCCTGAGCTGCAAAGAGGTCGTGGGCAGTTGTGGCATAGATGTGGGGGACGCCCCCGGCATCCCTGACCACGGACACTTCGCCGTCCAAGCCGGGCAGCTGGGCAGTCCCGCTTGTTTGGGGGAACGACCTGCGGACCGTGAACACGCCCCAGACGCCCACGACGACGAGAAGGACGAGGGCGGCGATGAGGAGTCGTTTCAGCCAGCGGCGCACAGTTGCCATGTCGGTAGGTTATCGCCGTCACCGAAGCCTGCCGCCGTCAGTACCATGACGGTGTGATCACACTTGCTCACCAAGGTGGCTGGGACGAGTTCCTGTATTTCGTTGTTCCGGTGGCGTTGGGTTTGTGGGCCCTTCGACGGGCCGAGAAGCGCGCCCGAGCCCGGGCCGAGGCGGCTGATGCGGCCGATTCACAGGCGGAGAAGGCAACCTGAGTGCCCATAGCGGAGGGAAAGTGATCCCCGCACCGATGCGTCCGGCCGGCAGCAGGTGGGCGCCGGCTTCGCCCACTATGATGCCGTCCCATGAGTGAGTTTCTTGCCGCAGCCGCCACCGCAGTGGGTGGGCCCGAGGATCTCGTTGCTCGTTCTGCCGAGGCCCGAGCTCAGGCGCAAGGGGTGTCGGCCGAAGAGATTCTTCAGGCCTGGGCGGGAGGCGGATCTGCACCGGCGCCGGCCGCGGCGCCGACCGAGCCTGCCACCCCCGTGGCCGCCGATGATACGGCCGACCAGGTGGTTGAGGCCGCTGTCGCTCCTGCTCCCACTCCTGCTGCTGCCGCCGTAGCGGTGGCCGAGGAAGCAGCTCCGGCCGTCGTTCTCGTCGCCGACGAGCCGATTGAGCCCGTTGAGCCGGCCTTGTTGAGTGAGCGTTTCAGATTC
Source organism: Acidimicrobiia bacterium (assembly GCA_041577335.1). Classification (GTDB taxonomy): domain Bacteria; phylum Actinomycetota; class Acidimicrobiia; order Spongiisociales; family JAENVV01; genus JBFGJH01. Next base: position 15,612 of record JBFGJH010000064.1, read on the forward strand.
CCCGGCAAGCTTGGCGCCATGGTCGGCTTCATGATGGGCATGTTTGCCTTGGTAGCGGCCACCCCTTTGGTTTTTGACAAGGTCACGCTGGGCGGCACAGAGGACGACCCGTCTCTTCTCTGGGTTGTGCAGCCTGCCCGACTTCTCCTTCTGGCCGCGGTCGGCTCCGCGCTCTTTGGCGCAATCATCGCTCGGCTGTCCGGCGTCGTACCGGCGTGGTTCGACAAGGGATTGTCCGTGCGGTCAACCGGCGCGAGCCTCTATATCGTCGGCGCCGGCGTCGGGGCTCTCTTGGGGGTTGTGGGCGCCGGAGTCCTTCTGGCAGCCGGCACGGCCGTCGAAGTGTTGCCAGACGAGCCAGCCATGACTGAGCTGCCCATAGTCCCGGTGATGGTCGTCGTATTGGCGGGAGGGGCTCTGCTCGGAGCCATCACCGCCATCGTGGCTCAGGTCATGGCCTTGCCGGTGGGTCTATCCGAAGAAGAGCAAGCCGAGTCCGAGGTGATCAAGCACCGGTTGGGAACCTCGTACATCATGCCGGCCATGGTGATTCTGATCATCGCTTTGCTGGTGGTTCCGTTCGGGATACTGCTCGTCGAGTTTCACACCGTCGCTCCGATCATCGCCATCATCACCGCAGGCGGAATCCTGACCTTCGGCTTTTTGTCGGCGAGTCAGCCCGGAATGCGCATCGGAGTGGGTGAGGCGCTGGTGGCCGCAGTCGGCATCGGGACGCTGGTGCTCTTCATTGTTCTGATGGCCAATGCCGTCGGCCAGGGTTGAACGACGCCACCTGGACAGGTATGCCTCGGTCCGCTGACTCTCGTGTCGGGATTTGCAGCAAGTAGCGCAGCCGGCTCACGGGGGCCGCTCGGTTTCGTAGGTCTCGCCGAGTTTGGTGGTCCACTGGTAGCGGCCTTCGGGTAGCCGTCGGTAGCTCCACCCGAGGCGGTGCTTGTTGAGGTGGTCGTGGCGGCACAGTGGGGCCAGGTTGTCGACGCTGGTGGGGCCACCCTTGGCCCAGTCCTGGCGATGGTCGAGGTCGCAGTCCACGGCGGGCATCCGGCACCCGGGGAACACGCAGGTGGGGCTTTGGGCCTCGATATGGCGCCGCTGCCCCACCGTCGGGCGCCGCCGGGTGATGCCGGTAGCCACCGCCTGTCCCTGATGCTGGACGGTGTACCGCCAGGGAGTCTGTGCTTGGTCGTGAGCGACCTGGCGAGCGACGTCGGCGATGACGGGCCCGTACCCGGCCAGCTCGCCTGAGTTGTTGGCGAGCCCGGCGAGGGTCTCGAGGTCGACGGTGAGGTTGACCGACCCGCCCCCTCGAGCCTGGCCAGGCTGGAGGCGGCCGCTGAGAAGGTCGAGCGCGACGTCGGCGCGAAGCTGGTCGAGGGTGCGTTCTTCATCGTGTGTCTTGAGCTCCCGGGCGCAGCGGTTGAGGTAGTCGGAGGCCTGGGAGGCACGTTCGGCGGGAGCATCGAGCACCGACACATTGGCCGATCCATCCGGGGTGGCTTCCACCACGACCCGTCGGTCATCGGTGGCGGCTCGGTATCGATCGGCGGCATCGTCCGGATTGAGATCGAGGCACACCTTCCGGAGCCGTGCCCCCAACTGTCCAGTGGTCAGGTTGCCGGCCCGGGGCATGACTTGCTCAGCCACCTGCCGAGCGTCGAGCTCAGGGAGGTGCCGGGTTGCTGCGACGATGGTTCGGGCGCGACGCACATCGATAGTGCCGGCCAACAGCGCGTCCCACACCCGCGGCAGCCGTTTCTTCAGATCCAATGCGAATGCCACCTCGCTGTCGGCCGCTCTCCGGGTGAGGCGTAACGCCGCCCGCACCTCGGCGACCGTGCCCAGATGGGCGAGCTCGATGTCACCGTCGAGCTCTTCGAAGTGGTCTGAGACACCGGCGATGTCGTCGTATACCTGGGCCTGATAGTGGGAGGCCATGCGTTGCCGGGCTCGCAAGACCCGGATCCGCTCGGGCCCGGAGCAGCGGCCGAGGTCGATGGACCACAGCATCGCCGCCAAGACCAGACCCGGCTCCATGAGATCCAGGGCGTGGGGTACGAGCTGCTCTTGATCGAACGCCACCAGCTCGGCCAAGCCCAACAGGCCTTCGTCCACACTCCAGGGATCTTCGACGAAATCTTCACCGACGTCCCGGTCGTCCAACATCAACATTCTTCGATCGTACGAGTCGGGTGTGACAGAAGTGCCTTCGGCCACCGAGCGATCGAGGTTGGCGAGCGAGCGCATATTGCCGGTTCCCGGGTGCCGCCGGGTGCGCGAGATCGTTCCCGGCGGTGAGTGATCTGCGCGTGGGGCAGGGGGCTGCGATTGAACCGAGCTCGGTCGGACTCAGGGCCGGTCCGATCTTCGCAGCGGGTTCGTGGTTAGGATCACCAGAGGGGATCGAACGTGCCGTGCGTTCAAGGCGAAGGGAGAGCTTGCCATGCGAATTCCGACCGGTTCATCCAGAGTCCTCGTGTCACTGCTGGTGACGTTGGCGATGTTGGTGGCAGTGATACCCGCCGGGGCGTCGAGCCACGTCGAAGTCGTGAGCGAAGGGCCCCGGCCGTCGCTCGAAGGTGTGGCAGTCGACAAGACCGGCAACGTGTTCGTATCGAGCACTTTCACCGGCGAGCTGTTGAAGTTCGCACCAGGGTCTGGCGACTTCGACGTCTTCGGCACGATCGACGGTTGGGCTGCCGGCGGTCCTGGAGCCGGATTCCTCGGCCTGGCCACCGACGCCCAGGGCAACATCTACGGCGCGGCGCAATGGGAAGGCTTCACCGGTGTCTACAAGTTCGACCGGAAGACAGGGGACGAAACGCTGATCCCCGGAACCGACCAGATGAGCTTCCCCAACAGCATCGCGTTCGACAAGGTCGGCAATATGTACACCACCGACTCCAACTCGACCGGGATCCTCACCAGCGAGCTGCCAGGCGACGTGCGCGGCGCGATCTGGCGGGTCGACCCCAACGGCAACGCGATGAAGTGGTTCGAGTCGGCGCAGCTCGGAGGGAACGGCGGCGCCAGCCTGGAGACACCCGTGGGCGCCAACGGCATCGCCTACCGGAAGGGCGTGCTCACGGTGGCCAACGCCGAAGGCTTCTCGCTCTGGACCGTCCCGATCGAGGGCGATGGGTCGGCTGGGAACATCGACCTGCTCGCCGGTCTCGGCGTGACGCCCGACTGGCCGTTCCTTGCGGGTCCGCTCGGCGAGATCCCGGCCATACCCGACGGTATTGCGCTGGACGTCCACGGCGCGATCTATGTGGCTTCCGTCGCCCAGAACGCCGTGTTCCGCGTCAACACCGACGGCTCTGTCGACGTGTTGTTCCACGACCCGGCGGGTGAAGTGCTGAACTTCCCTTCGAGCGTCGCCTTCGGCACGGGCAAGGGCTTCAAGCAGACGGTGTACGTGGTCAACCTGGCCTTCGGGCCGACGCCACCCTTCGCTCCGGCCTCACTCGTCGCCATCGATGTTGGGGTGCCCGGCATGCCGCTTCCGTGATGCTGTAAGTCCGGCTATAGGTGCGCCGGAAGTCCGGCAACGCACACTACCTCCGTCCAGTCATCCCATCGACAGGAGGAAGTGCGATGACCGGGAACAACAACAAGCATGAGGCGGAACTCACCGCCTGAGCCGTCGCCGCCGGCGCCACGATGGTCCATCCGATCGCGGACATGCCGTACCAGGGGCGTTAGGGACGGTTCGACGATCCCTTCGGCGATCGATCGTCGGTGCGTCCCTGATCGGATCGCGAGCCGCAGGAGCCCCGAGGGGATGGCCTTACACTGATCGCCATGACTCGGCGCTAGCACTCGCCCATCGTTGCGATGCGCCTCACGGCCATGCACGGACAAGCGACGTTGTCCGAGCGTCCGGCGGATGCTGGATGACGGAGAGCGCGCTGATCGCACCCCCCGCCAGCGCGCCCCGTTCCCAATCTCCAAATCAGTTGCCATAACGAGCACTTCGCCAAGTGTCCGAGATCGGCACTTCGAGGGGCGCCGGCCCCTCGCTGGGTCGTCACTGAATGTGGGCGTTCGGCTCCTGCCACGTTGTGTGACCAGCGAGGTGCAAGGAGATGCCGGATCCAGGACGCTGGTGGGTGTGCGAATCACCTTCAGCAGTGAACGATCTGTGCGCATCTGGATGTACCCGGCAGGTGTTCGGCGTCGGGGCAAATCGTGATGGCAATTCTGTTGCCTGCAACTGACCGTCGAATTACGCGGGTTGGTGAGAGACACGACCATGCCACGACGAAGGAGCTCGAACGTGCGGGGCTGGCTGTTGCTTCCAATCGAGACATCGAGAGGGCTGCTCGTTGATCTCCATTGCTTGATGCCGAGCCATCCAAGGTAGCCTGCGCCGGCGAACTTGAGCGTCTGGAACGCAGCATCTGATTGGGCGAAGACAGCTCCAACTCCAACAGCAGCGACGATGACGTGGACGAATGATGCGAGGCCGATACCGACGGGTGCAGCCATTGCCTCTCTGAGCCGGTGTGATAGCCCGGTTGCCATGCAGAAGGCCGCGTTGGGCCCTGGGCTGAGGCCAAGTACGAACCACAGTCCGGCGAAGGTAGCGAGGCGAGTTATGTC
>JBFGJH010000065.1:0-19982 GCA_041577335.1 Acidimicrobiia bacterium
GCGCTCTGGTACGTGGAGCATCGTTCTCCAGGATGGTTCGATCCGACGACTCGATGGTTAAGTGATGATCTTCGTCAGATCGTCGTCGTGTCGACGACGGCCGAGCTTGCAGCCATCTATGCATCAGAGGCCCGGGCCAAAGCGAGGATCGCGGCAATGGTCGGAGCTGAACACGGACCATGGTGTGATCTCCATCGGCTTAGCCCCGGGAGTCTCAAAGCTGCGTTTATGCAAGGACCAGCACGGACGCTGTGGCTGCGTGGCATCCACCGCCGTACGGCAGCGAAGCCCGACAGCAAGATTCTGTCTGGGATCGACTTGGAGAGCGCGCTCGATCCGCTGGGCGACCAGTCCTTCTACTTCTCGGCCGCCCGCTGCGACAGTTGGATGAAACCGGACGTGGCTCCTGAGCAGTACGACCCTCGCGACAGGCACGGCAGACTGAGCGTCGGTGTCGCCCCTCACCGATCCACGGTGTGGGCGCCAGCGATCCCGGCCTGGCCGCAGTACATGGCTCGGGTGGCCGAAATCGTAGACCGCGTCGAATACGTTGGTGACGCAGAATCTGACGCACTTGCCACACTTGCCCAGCCGGTGCCAAGAATTGCTCGCTCCGAGGTGTGGGGCGCCTACGACATGAGCGTGATCGCTCCCGAGCTGCTCACGGACAACGCAGAGCGGCCCGGCACCAATCCCAAGGCGGAGAGGTGGGCCTACGAGGCGGTCTTCTTCGGCTTCAAGCCCGATCCCAACGATGAGAAGCTCGACCCGGAAAGCGTGAACTACGACAAGAAGCTCGCCGACCCCAACTTCACGGTGGCGGTAGCCCTCGAAGGCAACTACCTCGGGCGCCTCGCCCTCAGCTTCGACATTCGTGACGACCGGCCTATCAAGATGATCGCAACCCCCGAGGAATGGCAGGCGCCCACAACGCAGGAGTTGGGTGGCTACTCCATCCAAGTGCTGACCGACGACGAACGCAGCCAGCTCCTCGACGAGGCATGCTCCGTATGCGAGGAGCCGACATGGCTGACGGTGCGTTACGACTCCGGGCATACGATGAGCGGCCGCATGCTCTACAGCGTCCGGCTGCGCGACACGATCTTCCCGTCGAACCGCTGGTTGTGGCGCACCTTCAAGGACTACGACGTCCACAAGGAGAAGCCATCGCATCCCAGCCAAATCGGCAAAGAGGACTCGTTGTTCTGCTGGGTGTGGAACGACTGGCCGGCAGACATGCCCGACGTCAAGCGGGGGTGGCTGGCCTGTGACGACGGCCCGGAGGAGATCGCCGACTTCATCCACTTCGACCCCATCGACAACCTGCTCACGCTGATCCACGTGAAGGCGTCGCACAGCAAGTCGCCCAACAGGCAGATCTCGACCTCCGATTACGAGGTGGTGGTCGGCCAAGCCGTGAAGAACCTGCGGCTGCTCGACCGGGTCGACCTGGCGAACCGGCTCCAGTCGGGCGTAGGTCGTGATCCGGAAGTGCTCAAAGCCGTGTGGCACGGGAAGCAGCAGAGCACTCGCACCGAGATGGCGAAGGCACTGCGGAACGCAGGCGAGTCCTACGAACGCAGAGTGGTGATCATCCAGCCGCGGGTGACGGCGAGTGAGCACAACCAGGTGATGGCCGACCGGGCCGAACGGAAGAACACCGGAAGGGTGCGCCGTCTGAAGCAGCTCGACACGCTGCTCCTCGAGGCGCAAGCCTCCTGCCGCCACCTGGGCGCCGACTTCTGGGTCATCGGCCACTCGATCTAGGCGGGGTGCCGTCGCGGGGCTGCGGTGGCGGAGGCCGGGCGTGAGCTTGATATCGGCCAGGCGCTCGACTGCGGCCAACGTGGCGCGACATGGGCTGGTGTCTTGCGCGGACTTATTCAAGATTCGCAACCAGGTACCAGCTGGACAGCCATCGTTGGAATCGACGATGAATGATCAGCTTCGACGCATCGAATGCTTCAGCTCATCGAGCGAGCGCGTTGCTGCTACCACCGTTGCTGCGGATGAGCGCCAGTTTGCCCGGTCGGTGACGTAGGCGCCCCACATGTACCTCCGTCTCGACCGTCGCCCGCCGAGTGGGATACGCCACCGACGCCGCATTCAGCAACGCCTTCAACCGCCTGATGAACATCCGGTCCGAGGCATACGGCACTCCTCGTAAGGCGACGTATCGCGGGCAGGCTGCTACCCAATGCGGGGCCGGGAGGGATTACAAGGCTCAACCAATCGGTCGGATCCGGGTGTACGTTTGAGGAACAGGGTTTGCTCGCCCTATCTCGACTCAAGGGGGGTCGCATGAGCACCTTTGACCACTTGTCCGACGAACTCAATGAGGCGCTGGAGCGTTTGAAGGACAGAGTCACGATCCCGGCCGATCGAATTGCTTTCAGGTGGCCGATTGCCGCCTACAAGACGACGCCGGGGTTCGTCACCACCTTCAACATCTTTGGTTCGGAGACTTGTGCAGACTCGGGACTCATTGACGTTGCCGCAACCGGTCGGACAGGCCCAGACGGCACCGTGCGTCTGAGTCTGAATGATTTCCACTGCGTTGATCGCCCGCCCGCAGCGGGCCGCAACACCCTGGGCTATTCGTCACCGGTCAACGTCCAAGTAACGCCTATGTCCGATGCCCCCGTGCACGTGTCAGCGCGTGCGACGATCGACACGAACGTGCCAAACGACGTGCTCATCGAGGTCTCTGCCTGGGATGGCAACGGAGATCCAGCCGACGTGGCGTTCTACTGGCGGTGTCTCGTTCCCACCCATCAGGTGATTGGCTGAGTTCTAGCGGCTTGGCATACAACGTGTGGAGCCAGCGGGAGTAGTTCCAGAGGCTCGTCATCGTCGGCTTCGCTAGGGTCGGATACGTGTCCGTTCCGGGAGGGGAAATCCTGTGTTGCGTCGTTTGATTCTCGTGCTCGTGTTGTTGATGGTCGCGGCGGCGAGTCCGGCGGTGGCGCAGGACGTCCAACCGCCCCAGGCGGTCACGACGCAGCGGGAGATGGTCGTCACCGCTAATCCGGTAGCTACGGCTGCGGGCGTCAAAGTTCTGCAGCAAGGCGGCACAGCTGCTGATGCAATGGTTGCCGTCCAAACCGTGCTAGGTCTCGTGGAACCGCAGTCGAGTGGCCTCGGCGGAGGAGCCTTCCTCGTCTGGTACGACGCAGCTACCGGGGACATCACGACTTACGACGCCAGGGAGAAGGCTCCTTTGGCTGCAACCGAGGATCGCTTCGCCGGTCTCGGGTTCGTCTCGGCGTGGCAATCCGGCCTGTCTGTCGGCGTCCCGGGTACGCCGATGTTGATGGAAACGGTGCACGCCGAGCACGGGAACCGGCCGTGGGCGACGCTGTTCGCCCCCGCGATTCGACTTGCGCGGGGAGGCTACGAGGTCACGGAGCGTACGGCCGACCAGGTCAACGCTTTCCTTGGGTTCAATCCGAGTTGCACCGAGCGACTCCTCTTCCGCGATCCGACTGCGTTCGAGTACTTCACCAACGGAAGCGAAACCGACTGCGCAGCCATCCCGGCGGGTACCCGGGTCCGCAATCCGGACTACGCCGAAACCTTGAAGACCCTCCGCAAGGAGGGCGCTGCCGGCTTCTATACCGGTGAGCTGGCGGCGGCGATCGTCGACGCCGTCCAGAGCGATCTCAACATTCCCGGCGACATGACGCTCGCCGACCTCGCCGCCTACGAGGTGGTCGAGCGGGACCCGGTCTGCCTGAACTACCGGGGTTACGAGGTGTGCGGAATGGGGCCACCGTCGTCAGGGGCGCTCGCCGTTGGTCAGATTCTCGGCATTCTCGAGAACTTCGACTTGGGCGACGATCCGCTCGGCGAAGAATTCGTGCACTTGTTCGCCCAGGCCGGCCGTCTGGCCTTCGCCGACCGCAACCAATATGTGGGCGACACCGACTTCGTCACCGTGCCGGTGGCGGGCATGCTCGACGAGGCGTATCTCGCCTCTCGGGCCGCACTCATCACCGACATGGACATGGGTACCGCATCGCCGGGCATCCCGCCGGGCGACTTCGACCCCAGCGGTCCCCAGCCGAACGACCACGAGGGCGGCACCAGCCAGGTGTCGATCGTCGACCGCTATGGCAATGCCCTCTCATTGACCACCACCATCGAGAGCTCGTTTGGTAATGGGGTCATGGTTCCCGGCGGCGGCTTCCTGCTGAACAACGAGCTCACCGACTTCTCGTTTGCCGCGGTCGGGGGAGACGGTGAGCCGATCGCAAATCGGGTTCAGCCGGGCAAACGGCCCCGGAGCTCGATGTCGCCCACGATCGTGCTGGATGGCGACGGCAACCTGGAGCTCGTCACCGGGTCGCCGGGCGGATCGGCGATTATCGGCTATACGGCGCAGTCGATCGTCAACGTGTTGGACTTCGGGCTCGACGCGCAGCAGGCGGTCAACGTGCCCCATCACCAAAACCGCAACGGCTCCACGACGATTGAGATTCCCATTCCGGGAGTCACGCTCGACTATGACGTCGACGCTCTAGCCGCGGCGCTGGAGGCGCGGGGCCACCCGGTGGTCATCACTGGCCTCACGAGCGGCCTATCGGTGATCCACGTGACCGACGATGGGCTGGTCGGGGGCGCCGACCACCGCCGCGACGGCACGGTCGGGGGCCGATGACGGTCTGACCACGCCGGATTCTGTCGGGAACGGGCACCCTCCACAACGGACATCGCTGGCTAGCGAGAATCCTCAAACAGGGGTATTGACTCGGGCGCGCAGATCCGTATTGTCGAACATATGTTCGATACGACGAACCAGGTCTCGAGTGCGAGCGCCGAGGTGGCCAGGCTGCGCACAGGCATTGCCGAGATGGCCGGAGACGACCTAAATGATCGGCACACTGATGAGGTGTCCGAGCGGCTGGTGGGGCTGCTCGAGATAGCTGAGCGGCTCGACGCGGAGGTGACGAGGGTCGCAGCCGAGTGGACGCGGCGCCGCGGCTGGGAGGCCGACGCCTCTCTATCGCCGACGGCATGGCTGGCACATCGGGCACCCGTCGCCAAGACAGAGGCGCGGCGACTGGTGAAGGCGGCCAAGGTTGTGAACGCGTCACCGCCGCTGGCCGCGGCGTTGGCGACCGGCACTACGACATCGCCACACATCTACGCGCTTGCGGCCGTGATGTCGCCGCGGCGCCAGAAGCTCCTGCCCGAACACGGCGAGCTGTTGGCGAAGCAGGCGGAGCGTCTTCCGCTCAAGGACTTCGCTTTGCTGGCGCGGCGCTGGGCATCTATCGCCGATGATCAACTGAACGGCGACTCACACGAACCAGAGCCACCCGGCAACGAGGTCAAGGCGGCGGTGACTCTCGACGGTCGAGTCGACGGAACCTTCAGCCTCGAGCCGATCAGTGGCGCTCAACTTCTCGGCGTCCTCGATCACCTGGCACCGCCCGACCCCGTCGATGCACCGGACGGGCCACGCAGTCTTTCGGAACGTCGTGGTGACGCGCTCGCCGAGCTGGCGACCACTCTTCACGAAGGCGGCGAGCCTGGTTCCAACCCACCCAACCTCGATGTCCTTGTCGACGTTGCTACGGCGACCGGCATGCAGCCCGAGCTGGCTCTGGCCCGCCGCGACCTCGAAGGCATTGGGCCAATCACCTCAGAAGCCCTCGACCAGCTTTGCTGCGGGGCAACAGTGCGACGGGTGCTCATGGCGGGCGAGTCCATCGTGCTCGACATGGGCCGCAAGGCCCGCTTCGCAACCCCATCCCAGGCACGCGCCATTCGCATCCGTGATGGCGGTTGCATCTTCCCCAGCTGCGACCGCCCACCCGCTTGGTGCGACATCCACCACATCGACGGCTGGCTGAACGGCGGCAACACGGACGTTGCCCGCATGTGCTGCCTGTGCCGGCGCCACCACACCCTGATCCACAGCTCACAATGGACCATCGTCGTCCAACCCGACGGCAGCTTCCGGGTGACCCACCCGATCCGAGCGCCTTAGTGCCGGCTGGCTCGGCCACCGCGGCTGTGGAAGGCGGCGCCCTGTGACCGGGTCACCTCAGGAGCCGGTCGTGACGGCTACGAACTCGTCGGTGAGTTGTTTCCACAGGTCGGCTGCTTCCGCTGTATACACCGGAGTGTTTCCACCGGAGCTGTAGATGCTGTTGAACTCGTCCGGGTGGTTGTCACGAACCCAGCTACGGAATGAGCCCCAGACCGACCCAAATTGGCCGAGATTGAAGCCGTTGTGGCTGACTCGCACGATCTGCCCATCATCGATGGCGAACCGCATGTTTCCGGCAATTGGGCCGACATCGAGGGCGCGTGACCACGCGTTCTCCATGTTGTAGCTGCACGACACAGTGGCAGGCGTTCCCGAGCCGCTCTCGGTGCATTCGTCGAGGGCCCAGCGCCATTCGACGGCTTCGTACCATCGATACTGCTCGCTGTAGTCCGCGGCGCGGGGCACCTCGAGATCGTCGATAACTGCGTCCGGAGCCAGTAGAGCCTCAGTAGCCTCCGCATCCCATGTATCCCGGGCCTCCATGAAGCTCTCGGCGATCTGCTCGGGTCCCGCAATGTCGCCGCACCCTCCGGCCACGAGAACCAGAACGATGATCCAGACGGCGCGCTTCGTCCTCTTCACTGTCTTCCTCCCAGTGCCTTCAACACTTATGGCGCGCAGCGGCCGGTTCGTACGACACCCGATGCCGGCCCTGTCGTACGATCGAAGGAGTCGGCGCCATATAGGTAATGGCCAGAGGAAGTCCCTTGGTTGACCAAGATACGCTGACCGAGTCGTTCACGGAGTTCGTTCGTGAGGTAGAGCCTCGCCTCCGCCACGCCCTCTGCGCTGCGTTCGGCGCCGATGCGGGCCGGGACGCCACGGCGCAAGCGTTGGCCTATGGCTGGGAGCACTGGGAGCGGGTGTCGGCAATGGAGAACCCGGCCGGCTACCTGTGGGGCGTCGGGCGCAACCACGCCCGCCGAGCACGGAGGCATCGGCCGATCTTCCCCGAGGCGACCCCCGATCGGACGCCGCGGGTGGAGCCGGCATTGCCTGGCGGCCTCGCCAAGCTGTCGGAGCGCCAGCGCACCGTAGTGATGCTGGTCCACGGCATGGAGTGGACGCTGTCCGAGGTCTCCGAGCTGCTCGGCGTCTCCAAGAGCACCGTCCAAACCCAGCTGGAGCGGGGCATGGCCAAGCTGCGCAAGGAAGTAGGGGTGAGCGATGAGCGCTGATCTCAAGCTCCAGGTGCGCGAATACACAGAGCACTTCGTGTCGACGGTCGAGCCGGTTCAGCTCGATGAGATCGTGAGTCGGTCGTTCGCCGATACCCGGGTGCGGCCGGTCCGGTCCGATACGGCTTCGAACCTCGGTTGGGCCATCGCCGCGGCGGTCGTGGTTGCGACCGTCGTCATCGTCGGTGGACTTCTGCTGTTGCTCCAGCCGGCCGACGTTCCTCCGGTCGCGACCACAGGCGTGCCCACCACGACGAGTGGGGCGCCTACCACGACGACAACGACTACGTCCACGCTGCCGCCACAGCCGGGCAGTGCCTTGGAGGCAGTCTCGAACGCGTTTGGCGGGATCTACGACGTGGAATTCGATCGGTTCTACGAGTACCTCGGCCCAGACTGTGAGCTGTTCTATTCGGCGACCGGTGAGACCGTCGGGTGTTTAGACCCGGCGATATTCGAGTTGTTGGCTCCTGTCGATATCGACTTTGACGCTGACGGCATCATTTCCCACGTCGATCTCTTTGTGCAGGGCGCGCATCATCTCGCGCTGCGGCCGATCGAAATCGAGGGCTGCGCGCCCGAGGGCGATATCGACCGCTGCTTGGTGGTGGATACCGCCGTCTTCCACCGAGCCCTTGGTGTCGAGCCAGATCCCATTCCAGTGGTGGTTCGCGACCAGCGGATAATCCGGATTGAAGTCGGATCATCCGATGGTGTTCCGAACGCTCCACTCACCCTGGGCGGGTGCAGCACATGCACCGGCGATCCGGACGTCCCAATCAAGGTGTGGGAGGCGGCGGTTGACGAGTATCTGCGATTCATCGGAGTGGATCCAGGCGGCTTCGTCAGCCATGACGAGACCCCGCTCTGGATCGGCTGGGGTCTCGGCGGCCAGTTCGATGACGGCTTCGGTGAGCTCGGGTGGATCAACGACGACGCTCTGCTGCAACACCGACAGCTCGTCGCCGACTGGTTGGCGGAACGTGACGCGGGGCGTTACGAGGAGCTGCGCACGCTGGTCAACGACTACATCACTGCGATGGCGGCACTCGAAGCGCATCCGGAGCCGCAGTTCGACACGGCGCAGCTGGGATCTGAGCAGACCTTGACCGGGGTGGCTTCGGAGGGCATAGGCGAGGCTCCTTCCAGGCCCTGGCTCGTTTCGGTCTTTCCGGCTTCGAGCTCGGCCGTTGCGAGCTACGCAATCGAGGTTGATCAGTTGGCCGACTTCTATCTACCCGGTATCACATTGGACTACGAGGATCGGCTCCCCGAGGGGGTGGTCGAACTTGGCGGCCTCATCAACGGATTCGTCGACATCGGTCCGGCCTCGCCGGATTTCCACGCGCTCCTCGGCGGCCTGCCAACCGAAGCATCCGTCGTGGCGGTCGAGCTGAGTGACGGCACCCAGGTATGGCAGCGCCCCTTCAAGGGAGTCGCTTTCGTGAATGTGGGACGCGACACCGCCGTCACGATGCGGGTACTCGATGCCCAGGGTCAGCTTCTTCTCGAGGCGGACCTAGTTAGGGGTGAACCAGCAAGGTTGGTGACTCCAAACTGAAGCGATGCGACGAAGCGCTGGCGTGGATGTGTCGGCGCTGCCGATTGGATCTAGCGGTCTGGGATGGGTGAAGTCTCGCCACTCGCCATGTGTCGCTCCAACCACTCCCGTATCGCCACTGTCGCTTCGACGTCGCCTCGGTTGTACGCCTCAAGCCATGCCTGCGCCTCGCCCGCCTCCCACACATGCCCCGCCAGTGGCGCAATCGCCTTCAACGACGTGCCCTCGCCGGTGATCCATCCCGCCTTGAACACCCGCTCCATGTCCACCCACTCCTCGGAACCAATGAACGCCGCCACCTCCCCAGCCCACACCTCGTCTGCGGCGGTGATGCGGCGCATCTCACGGTTCTCGGCTCCCTCATGCCAGCAACACGCCTTCACCGTCCACCCCGCCTCGGCCGCGCGCAGCCGCACATCGGTCAGCCAGTCCCAGAACTCCCGGAACACCACCGTCTCGGTGTCCGGGGTGGGGGGCTCCCACCGCACGAACGCCCGGTAACCCTCTCGGGTGATGCCGGTGTTGGCCCGGTCGGTGACGTAGGCGCCCCACATGTATACGCCGTCGTCGGTTGACTCCATGTCGAGGTCGATCTCGATGTCGGCCCGCGGCACGTCGGTCACCCCGCCGGCGAGCAGCTACACCGGCTCCGGTCCGGTCGCCGCTCTGGCGTTGAGGATCGCCATCCGGGTCCAGGAACCGAACCGGGCCGTGGCCGGGTCGAGGCGCTCGGCGATGTCGCCGGCGGTGGCGATGCCGGCGGCGTGCAGGGCGGCGATCCGCTTCTTCGCCTTGGGCCACAGCTCCCCGATGGCGGTGCCCTGGCCGGCGGTGGCGGCATCTTCGAGCCAGCGGGCTACTTCGACGCCGTCGTCGATCAGCGTGGCCGTCTCGATGTCGAGGGCGGCAACGCCGTCCCGGTCGGTGATGCCGGCGCTGCGCAGCGCCCGCCATTGCTCGTAGCGGAGCTGGGGGAGCAGCGAGGCGTCGCCGCTGCCGGCGAGGAGGGTGACGTTGCACACCTCGAGCCACGGGCACGTCGGGCAATCGCTGCAGCGCATCGGCTCGACGAGGAGCTCCGGTGTGGCATCGGCCTGGTGGTGGAGGGCAACGGCGGCGATGTTACGGCGGAACTCGAACTCGAAGTCGTACGCCTCGAGCGTGGTGCGCTGCTTGACCTTCTTGCCGTCCGACTTGGCCGGCGTCCGCCACATCGGCGCGGCGAGGGGATACCACAAGATGCGGGCTTCCTTGCCGATGATGCCGCCCCACGGCTCGGTCGCCGCCACCCCCAGTGCTTACAGCATGCGCCGATAGTGGGCGAGCTGGAGGGCGTCGTCCTTGTTGCGGCGCAGCTGGTGCCGCGGATCGGCCTCGGCGGCAGTGATTCCGACCGTCGCCATAGATCTCGCTGCTCAGGTCCCCTCGTCTTACCTCTCGCCCGCGTCCGTCGCCTTGCGACGCCGGATCCACAAGAGACCACCCGCCCCAGCGAGGAGAGTCAGCAGCGCGAAGCTCATAGCCGCGAGCCCACCCGAACCGCTTCCCTCGCCGGGCCCAACGGTCTGCGGATCGGGACCATCCTCTACGTCAGGTGCCTCTTGGGTAGGCGGAACCGTATCGGTAGAGCTTTCCGAAACCGTGAACGAGTATGCGTCAGGCTGCGTGGAAGATTGGCCATCAGAGTTGATCACGACGACGTCAACGGTACCCGCGATGTGGGCGGGAGTGACGAGGGTGACCGTCTCGGAATCAACGACCTCGATCTGGCTCGCTGGTAGATCACCGAAGGTCACGTCCAAGTCTGCGTCGAGATTGTGTCCCTTGATCGTCACCACTTCACCGCCCACGGTTGTTCCGGATCTCGGGTCGACCGAATCAGCAATCGGAGGTCCAGACGGGGCGGTGACTTGGATGAATCCGAACGATTCTTGCTCCAACGGTTCGATCGAGTCCGCCTCGCGATTAGCCGTAAGCGTCAACAGCGCGTTGCCCGGAGCGAGTTCATCGACAAGGACTTCGACCTCGATCGTGGCCTCCTGCCCGAACGCGATGTCGCCGAGATCGCAGATGAAGCTGTCCACTTCAATCGCACAATCTCCCTGACTTGGATCAGTCTCGATCAGTGAGAGTGCGTCACCGTGTTGTCCGCTCACAACAACGTTCTCGACGTCAGGTCCCGTAATCCCTGGCTCGACATCAAAAGGCCGGTTCGCGACCGTGACGGTGAATCCCCCAATCGCACCAGGGTCGACTGTCGCACCGGTGTCGATTCCATTTGCTCGGGATGTCATCACGAGCGCGAGATCGGCCGCCAGCGAGACCGAGAATCTCGGTGAGAAGCACGAGGTCTTGGATGCCGCTGTCGTCCTTTTGGTGCCGTTTGGCTGGATTTCAACACGATCGGTCACGCATATTTCGCCCGTGAAATCACCCTCAGTCACAAACGCATGCTCGAAGACTGCGTTTCCCACGCCGTCCGCGCCGAGCACCAACAACGGGCCTGTGGAGTCCAAGCCCTCCGTCATAGTTCCGTCGGCCTGGAAGGGGTCGCCCGTGTAGAACACCCCGTCCCTCGTGATGTAACCGTCCGTCTCGACCGGCGAACCGTCACCCCAGTCGACGGTCGCCATGACTTCCTCGCCTTCATCTGGATCGAATACCTCGATCGGGAGCTGGATCGTGAATCCAAGGCCGGCACTCACCAAGGCTTCGGTCTTGACCTGCGGGGCATCTTCAACGGATGTGACTATCAACTCGACCGTCGCTGGATCCGATTGGAACACTCCGTCATCGACGCGATAGTCGAAGCTGTCCCGTCCTACATAATCCGCATTAGGCGTATAGATGAGATTTGCGCCCTCTCCAGTGAGCGATCCATGCCTTGGCTGCTCAACGATGTCAAAGTCAAGGATGTCGAGGTCTCCATCGGGATCAGATCCGACGAGGGTCACAGCGGCGGATTCATCTTCGAGAATCTCATAGCTCGGGGGCACGCTTATGACAGGTGGCCGGTAGTTGCGTGCGACAGTGACCGTGACAGTCCCGAAGTCAGATGCGAGTCCATCCGTCGTCTCGAAAGTGAACTGATCCACGCCTACGAAGTTGTTCATCGATTGGTAGGTGACCTTGGCGGAGGCATCATCTATTGGTGTGACGGGATTCGACTTCATAACGTGCAGAAGGTCGCGTTGGAGGATGTAGAACGAGTCGGAATTGACGGTGATCCCCTCGGGTCGGCCAAAGTCACCAAGGATGAATCCGTAGCCGACCCCGGTCGATTTTGCCTCACCGGCGAAGTCGCCGTCCTCGGTGAAGCGCTGCACCCGAGAGTTTCCATAGTCGCTTACGTAAAGGATGTCGTTCGGATCGACTGCAATCCCTCGAGCATCATTGAATTGCGCGGGACCGCTGCCGTAGTTGACGCCTTGCGTGCCGCACAAGGCATCGGTGCAGGAGAACCCAAGGCTGCGTTCGTTCTCCGTGTCGCAAGAAAATGAATTGGTGAGATTGCTATCACATTGACCCATCCAGCCAATAAAGGATCCGGGCTTGAATACACCACCGTCTAGTGAAGAGGGGCCGAACTTCAATATACGATCTGGCATGGAAACGTATAGGTTGTTGTCGGAGTCGGTGGCGATATCGCGCATGTCGCTATCCTCGTGCAGAATGCCGAGGAAGTCGTACGACTCGTACCCGAGGAAATCGGTTGCGTCAGAGGGGCCCTCATAGGCGGCTACGCGCCCGAATCTCTCGCCGACATAAACGATGCCTTGGGAGTCGGCGGCTATGAAGGTGGGGGTGCTCAATGTTCTGTTGGAAGTGCCAGGGGTGTTTGTCTCGAAGCGACCTAGATTATTGAGTCGTTTGTCGTAGTACTCGACGTCGCCTCGCCCTGGGTCCGTGTTGTCGGTGGCATAGATTCCCTTGGTTCTCCAATCTATGTACACATCGCTGAATGTGCCGTTCACTCGGGTGTGGTGGAGAAGTTCGCCCTCGGAGCCGAATACTGCGAGGCGACTATTCGTGGCTAGCCCTCCTCCGAGGGTGTCACACACCATGTCCCCGTCGTCGTACACGACGGTCACCCCATCGTCATCGACACTGATCCACTCGGCTTGGTAGGGATAGCTCATCTGGAAGCGATCAGGTCCTGTGGCGAGACCATCAGCCAAATCTCGGCAATATTGGACTGGGTCCTCCTGCTCAGGCTCTCCGGCAAAGCGGAGGGCGCTCGCTTCGAGCCGGTAGTCGTCAATGAAATACGGCAACAGCGGAGCAATGAAGAACCCGTTCGCAGGTCTGTCTGCGATTGTGAACGTGAGTGGGTCGTGGCGACCTGTGTTTGGATCGGAGTCGCTGTCCAACCCGGTGAGGATTATCTCGACCTGCTCGTGGGAGACTGCGTCCGGCTGCTGGTCAATGGAGACTGGCGCCGTGTTGGCGCCCTCCAGCTTGACATTGATCATCTGCTCCTGCGATGCCGAGTTGCCCGAGGCGTCAGTTGCGGTCCAGGTCACGATGTTGATTCCGAGGTCGAATTCGAAATCTTCCGGAGCGTCGCTTTCGACCGTCGGCACGAGGTCGGCGAGATCGAAGACGCGGGGCGAACCGGGAGGCACAGTGGCCGTGTTCGATCTGGTCTCAATGACACGGCTCGGGGGAGCGAGCAAGATCGGCGGAAAGCTATCTCGCACTGCGAAGTTCTGCTCAACGATGTTCGAAACGTTCGAGTCACCTGCTTCATTAGCTGGCCCGCTGTCCGCGACCTGCCATTGGAGCGTTCCTGTATCGCCGGGAAGCCATTGCGCGCGCTCGGGGGAGCCAAGCCGGTAGGGGACGAGAGCCGGTCGGTCACCCTGGCACTCGTCATGAGCCGTCAGCAGGCGGGAGCCGTAACGGCCTATGGCGGCATCCGCAATTCTCGGCCGGAAAGCCTCGAGATAGTAGGTGTCGGTAACCGGGTCGTAAGTCAGGAGTGTTCGCTCTTCTTCAGAGAAGCCTGGCGGAAGAGTTCCCGACCGGTCAGTTTCCAACGTGGGCGGCGCTGTGTCATAGACCCAAACCTCCTGAACATCCTGACTCGATGCATCGATGCCAATAAGGGTCTCCGTTCGCCAATCCCAGCCCACGGCCTTTTCGAGAATCAGTTCGACGGTCTTCTCTGGTAGGTCCTGCACTTTGTCCAAGAGCTTTCCTACGAGCCACCTGAGGAGCTTGGGGAGGCCTTTTGTCAGGCGCATGTAGAGATCGACTGCCTTCTTCTTAAGCACGGGGTTCTTGAGCACGATCTTGTCTGTGAGGCCGTTCACCACGAGCGGGATCAAAAAGAGTGGAAGAAGATCCACGATTGAAACCATGGTTGAGGCACGCCACACGGCCTTGTTTCGTCCAACGTCGAATCGCAGAATGCCGTCGCTTGTCAGCCACGCATCGTCCTCAAGACCAAGTACTTTCGAGGGGTCGAACAACGGGTCTTCGTCATCTGTCACTTTCGACGGATCGAGCAACCGAACATCCGCCGTACTGTTGAAGTGAAACACGGAGGGTGTTCCGAGTTCCCCCCAGTTCTCCTCAAATAGTGCGCTTGTCGGTATGCCCAAGATATTCTCGTAGTCCGCTTGAGTGGTGCTCTGAAAGAAGAGGGCGTGGCACGCTGGCCCGTCTGCGGTCAAGTATGGGTTTCGCTTGACTGTGCCCGGCGCAGTGATTGCCGGAGCGCAGAGCTTGAGCTTCAGGTTCGCCTTGTAGGCGGTGTAGTCGGCGCTGGATTTCGTGCCGAACCAGGCACTCAAAGGCCAGATCGGCGGCAAGACGGCCAGCGCGGAAGCGATGCTCCACACTGCGCCAAACGTGGACTGACATGCCAGCGCCAAGGCGTGGTCGTCCGATGCGACTCCGACGCCCGCTGCGCTCCGCAGCGCAACGGCCGCGCTATTGAGGCCATTTTCCTCGACATCTGCTGCTTGGGGCTGCGCGACATTAGGCGACTCCAAAGTCGTACCGCTGCTCTCGTCGGCGACTGGGAGTATCGACGCAATCATCGCAAGCAACACGACGACGAGGAAGCGCCCGGCAATACGAATCGCGTTCGATATCGAGGCGCTGGCCATCACGGACTCCTCCCATCTGAGAGGAGCGATCAGCCAGCGGCGATTTCCGCTGACCCGAGAAACGCCTCATAGTTAGCACCGTGCGACATCTCGAGACCGCAGTGGCGCCTTGACTATAGCGAATCTAGGGGATGGTTGGCCTGGAAACAAACATGTCGGCGCCGGTTCCAACAATCGGGCCTGCTGCCCACGACAACTCGGCACGTCAAGCGCAGCAGAGGAGTTGGTGTGAGAAGTGCCGAAATATCCAGGAGGGAACAGCAACAGAAATTCTGGTGCGGCTCGGGCGGCATAGGCCCAACAGGTGCCCGCATCCTCATGCCAGCAATACCCGGCCACCGTGTACCCCGCGTCGGCCGCCCGCAGCTACAACGTCGGTCACCCTGCCGGGAAGCAGGTACAGGCTCGAGGCGCTCCCGCACCTTCTACGCACTGCGATGGCGGCGCGACGGGGGTCGCACAGTCTTTTGCCTCTGTTGCGACTGGTCCCCGCCGCATAAGCTGAATCGACCACCGCAGGAAGAGGTATGCGCGGGTTCTAGTCCGCGTCGGAAGGGGGATGCCGTTTCCGTCGATGCCTCTGCTGCCCGGCGCGATTGGGGGCCCAGATGGCTAGCAAGAAGCGCGCGCTACTCAAGTCACCTACCAGCTCGAAGAGGCCAGGCGTACTCATGGTCCTGTCAATGATGCTGGTGTTCGTATGGATTGTCGCACTTCCCACGGCGGCCGCAGATACGGGTCCGGTGCAGTGGAGTCCAGCCGACGGAGGCAACGGACATTGGTACCAGCTTTCGCCGCGACCGGTGGAAGGAATGGACGACGCTATTCAACTTGCGGCCGAGACCACGTTCTTAGGTCAGCCGGGCTATGTCGTCAGCATCCTGAGTGCGGCCGAGAAGGACTTTCTCGTCGAGGCCTTCGGCAGCGAAGAGCAGTACGTGATCGGCATCACCGATGAGGCTGAGGAGGGCGTCTGGCTGTGGGTGAGTGGAGAGCCCACAGACTTCACCTTCTGGGCAAGCGGTGAGCCGAACGACTATATGGGTGAAGACTTTGCCGTCATGAACTGGCAGCACGAGCCGCATCCCGAGGTGCCGGAGCCACCAGGTGCGTGGAATGATCTCGGTGGAGCTAACGGAATCGCGATATTTGAGTACGACGCGATGGAGGTCTCGATTGACATCAAACCGGGTAGCGAGAGCAACCCGGTCAACCCGGATGGCGACGGCGTGATCCCCGTGGCCATTCTCACCACCGACACGTTCGACGCGTTGACGGTCGACGCGGCCACAGTCGTATTCGGACCGGGTGAGGCGGCCAAAGCACACAAGAAGGCACACACCGAAGATGTCGACTCCGACGGCGACTTAGATTTGTTGCTCCACTTCAAGACGCAGGACTCAGCTCTCGTCCCGGGTGACGTCGCGGCGTGCATCCATGGCTACACCTATGACGGCATATACATCACTGGTTGCGATGACTTGACGACGGTGCCAGGTAGCTAAGCGAGCGAACGACGTCATAGGAGCTAGTGGAGAACGTCATCCTTGTTGCGGCGCAGCTGGAAGGTGTCGGCGGCGGCCGTGGCGGCCCGCTGGTGGGGACCGAACCCGTTACCGAGTCGCCTCCCACCTTGGTGGCCATTCGCCTCTGGCGCGGAGGTCCCTCCCGCTGGCACGGTGGGTTCATGGCAGCGATCAGTCGATCGTGGGTCAATCGACCGAGCTTGGCAGGGCGGTTCAAGTCCACATGGCGCCTCGCGCGCTGGCCGTTGTTTGGCCTACTTGTGGCGGCAGCTCTCGTGCTTGGGTTCGTTGGCTTCGATCGCTACTTCGTGGAGCAAGATGATCCTCGAGGCATGACTGATCTCGTCTACTTGACACTGCAGCTGTTCGTTCTCGAGTCGGGGAGTGTGCCCCAATCTGCTGCTCCGTGGCAGCTCGAGGTGAGCCGATTGCTTGCGCCGGCCACCACGGGCCTGGCGATCGCTGTCGCTCTCGCCGCGGTATTTCGCGAGGAGCTCTCCGAGCTTCGGCTCCGCTTCCAGAAGGGGCATGTTGTCGTGTGCGGGTTGGGTGACATGGGCGCCCGCCTCGCCGGGGCGCTGCTCGAGGCTGGCCACAGAGTGGTGGGCGTGGAGCGTGACCCCTCCAATCCTGCGATCGCGCGGTTGCGTCGACAAGGCGCTCTCGTGCTCGAAGGGGATGCGAGGGACACTGAAGTGCTGCGACGCGCTCGCATCGATCGCGCAGGGTATGTCGTTGCTTTGACCGGCGCCGATGACGCCAACGCCGAACTTGCCATCCGGGCCGGCGAACTGGCCCCGCGCCAAGGCCGAGCATTGACGTGCCTGGCGCACGTTCGTGATCCTGGGCTCTGCGCCCTGCTGCGCTCTGAAGAGTTAGCGGCCGCGCACACCGCGAGCTATCGGCTCGACTTCTTCAACGTTTTCGAACAAGCCGCTCGCGCACTCCTCAGCGACTACCCGCCGGCCGGGAGTTTCACTCAAGAGCATGCGCTGGCCATCATCGGGGCTACTCCCGTGGGTCAGGCGATCGTTGTCGAGGCCGTCCGGCGATGGCGAGTGCAACCCGCTGCGCGCGAACGACGCATCGTTATGGCGGTAATCGATCCGGAGGCGAAGCGGGTGGTGGATGCTCTAAAAGATCGCTACCCGCAGCTCGAGCACACCGCCGAGTTGCGACCGATTGGGGAACCTTTTGAACACGTCGATCGCGCTTTCCTACGTGCGACCAGCTGGGATGCGGTGTTTGTTTGCGTCGACGACGATTCCGGAGCGCTCGATATCGGCCTTCAGGTGCGTCGTCTGCTCGGTGACGACGCCACGCCGGTGGTGATCGAGCTGACCAGGTCCTCGGGCCTGGCCGAGCTGCTGCGGCGTCCCGACGTATATGACGGGCTCAGCGCGTTCGATCTGTTCGAGCTGACGCTCCAGCCCGAGCTTCTGCTCGGCGGAACGTACGAGGTCCTCGCCCGCGCCATCCACAGTGAGTACGCCGCCGAGCAGCGTCGTCAGGGCGCAACCGCAGCCAGCAACCCATCGCTGGTTCCGTGGGAAGAACTGCCCGAGTCGCTACGGGAGTCAAACCGGGACCAAGCGGCTCACATCGGAGCGAAGCTCGCTGCTATCGGATGCGCGATCGCCCCCCTGACCGACTGGGATGCCGATCGTCAAACCTTTGATGAAGCCGACGTCGAGCGGCTTGCCGAGCTCGAGCACGAGCGTTGGGTCGACCAACGTGTCCGCGACGGATGGACCGCGGGGCCGAAAGATGTCGAGAAGAAGGTCAGTCCGTACCTCATCCCGTGGGCACAGCTCAGTGACGATGTCAAAGAGTGGGATCGGCGGGCAGTCAGGGGGATTCCCGGGTTCCTGGCCAGGGCCGGATATCAGGTCGTTGGTTCGGGCATCACCTGACCGTCAGTCTTGGAGCTGGATGACGAAGACGTCGCGCACGCTGTTACCGTCGCCGGGGACGAGATCGGACGATCCGGAGGCGAACGTGGCCCACAGTCCCTCGTGATCGATGTTGAACCCGGTGATGCCCTGCTCTCTTGAGCCGACTCGCACCAGGTTCCCGTCGCACAGCGCTCCACCCCACTCGCCCTCGACGTACATGAAGCCGAGGCAGGCGCCATCCGCGCTGACCGACGTCGCTAGCGGCGCCGACTCCGGCTCGGGATCCTCTAAGAGCATTCGGACCGTACCCTCGGTGCGGTCATACACGAACAGATCGGTGGACTCGTTCAGATCATCCGGCACTAGTGAATCGCTCCACGAGTCAAAGAAGAGTCGGTTCCCGTCGGCGCTCAAGATCAGGCTGTTCCCATTGGCGCGCAGCTCACTTATCTCAGCCACCTTGCCAGACGCCGTCTCGAACACGCGGGGGCCGCCGTCTCCTCCTTTGGCGACCACGGTTGACCCGTCGGCGGAAACTGCGGGTGGCATCACATGACCTCCATCGAATTCTGCAACCAGATTGGTTCCCTCCGGGCCGACTTCGAATACCCAGATGGAGTACGGGCCGACCTGGTCATCGAAAGTCGGAGTGCGATGCCCGGCGTACGTGGCATACGCGATAAGCGACCCGTCGGCGCTGATTCGGGGGTCGATGCTGTTGAGGGAGTGTTGACTGCCGTCCGGGGTGCGACTGACACGAGTGATCGAGAAGTCGGCACGGTTCCAGAGGAAGATGTCGGAGGCTTCGTTCGTATCGTCTCCGCCGTACACGATGTTGGGCGCGTCGGATACGAACACGACGAATTCGCCATCGGCCGAGATGCGTGCATCGCGACTCGATCCGAAAGTCTCCTCGACGAATCGGTCCTGTGGCGTCCGGATTTCGCTGATCCGGATGGTCTCGCCGGTCTCGCGGTCGTGGCGGAACACGTCGCGCCACCGTCCGCTGTCGTCCTCTACGAGGTTGTCTCCGAGTGAATCGAACACGACGTAGCGTCCGTCCGCAGAGATGACTGGGTTGACGCTGTGGCCGTTGCTTTCGGAACCGTCGCTGGCGACGCTGATGCGACTGATCGTGCCCTTACCGGAGCCCACCGGGGCCGGCTGGCCGCTGCCTTCTTCTGCGGTGGCTTCGGCGCCGGTGCCGCCGAACGGTTCCTCGGTGAGGATGTCGGCAGGCGTGTTGTCCCCACTCAGGATCAGACCGATTCCGATGCCTGCGGCGACAAGGGCGACTGCGCCGATGACCGCCAGCACCTTGCGTGGTATCCGAAATCGCAGCCGTTTGTGCTTCTGAGGGATTGGGGCTGGGGCTGAGATGCCGCGTTCTGCCAGCATTGAGCCGACCATGGTTTGCAGGGCGCCGGCATGGTCGGCGATCGCTCCGGGGAACAGGTCGATCCACTGCGACAGTCGCAGCAAGTAGTTGAGGGTTCCGGTGGGGACCACGTCCTCGATCCGGACCGGGAGCAGCGGCTTGGCGCGTTCAACGGCGAGGTCGACCTCGCGAGAGACGTGATGCGAGCTGCCGGAGTTGGCTGACACTACGACCAGCATCACGTCGCAGGACGCTATGGCTTGTTCTACC
>JBFGJH010000066.1:0-19651 GCA_041577335.1 Acidimicrobiia bacterium
GGGAGGCCGATGGTCTCTCAAGTTCACGACCACGGCCTCGGAGGCTCGTGACGGCGGGGCGGGTTTCACCTCAGCAATTGCCCGCGCCCATGGCTGGGAAGTATCCACCCCGCCACGTTACACGCACTCGGCTTCTCGCTCCGAGGGAGCAACGGCAGATGCACAATGCGATCTGATGGCTGGTTGAACGCTCCCGGATTACGCCGTCGTCCCCTCGCTCATGCTTCCCCCCGGTTGGGTGAAGTGGCTTCCCTGGCTGGAGTACGTGGCCGGAAGATGCAAGAACTTGGAGTACGTTCTGATCGTCCACGAGACGGGGCCACGGAAGAAGTAGGCCTCGGGAGTCGCCACCTGGTCGATTTCCTTCTTGTACTTCTCAGCGGTTCCTTTCGACAGATGGAACTTGAGTTGATCGCTGTTCTCGAAGGTCTCGTGGATGATCAGGGCATCCTCGCCGACTACCTGGTAGGCCTCGAACCTGAGCAGACCTTTCTCGAGTGAATAGGCGTCGGTGCCAACGCGCTGCCACCAGTACTTGAGATCGTCGAAATGAGTCGCATCGCCCGGTATGCACGACCACTTGGCGGTGACCATGATCGCCGTCTCTTGATCGGGGCGTTTGTAGTCATCCTTGACGTACCCGAACAGGAGCTCTCCGAACGCGGCAGGCACGTTTTTGGCCAATACGGCCTCCCTCGAAGCATCGGGGACGCTGACTCCGCGAATGAGGTGTAGCTGAGGCTTGGCGACCTTGGTGAGCGCCCCCATGTGCTGGGTGGCAGTCGTCGAGAAATAGTGAACGAGCGCGTCGGCGTCTTTGAAGACGTGGTGAACCAACACGGCGTCTTCGCCGACCGCGTGGTTGATTTCAGTCGAGAGCACCCCAGCATCACTCCGGGCGCCGGCATGGATGTCTTCCCACTCCTTCAGCATCTCTTTCGACTCGGCAGTCTTCCTGAACCGCCCACCTTGCTTGGCGGGAACCCACTTGCCGGTGATGCTGATCTCCGGGCCAATCTTGGAAGGTTCGGCGAGGTAGGGCGGTAGGGGTTCTGCGCGCTGTGTCATTGACTTCTGCCGGCGACGACCCGGCCGAGAGCAGTGGCGGTGCTCAGGGTGGGCACTAGGAGGAACCGTCGTTCTGCTCTGCGTAGAAGGTCGCCATTCTGCGTTCCATCTCCTCTGGGCTGACGTCTTCGACGTGGCGGCCGATGCCCCACGTGTGGCCAAACGGGTCGCGGATGCGCCCGCCCTCGTCTCCGTAGAACTGTGTCTCATACGGGAACACGACCTCGGCTCCGGCGTCGAGCGCTCTTTGCCACATTTCGGGTGCCTCCTCGGCGTAGACGAAGAGGGCCATCGTGGTGCCACCGAGGGAGGTGGGAGCCTGATTCGGCGCTCCCGGCCACTCGTCGGCCAGCATGATGACGGTCCCAGCAATGTCCAGCTCGGCATGGCCTATCAGACCGTCGGGTCCGGTCATACGCGGTTCGATTTCGGTGGCGCCGAATACCCGTTTGTAGAACTCGATGGCCTCGCTACAGGGAGTCGCAACCAAGGACACCGTTACTGCGCTCAGCCGATCGGGGATCGGTGATACATCCATCGAACTATGCTGCCTTTGATCGGCCGAGGCGTCAAGGCCACCGATAGCCAGAGCCCATCGGGAGCGTCCTCCGTCAGAGCAGGGCCGGTCGGCGGGTGATCTGGGTCCTCCGGCCCCTGACGGGCGCCGCTCGGTGTCGCATCGTTCTTTCACCTGCAGTAGGAGTGCGCGTAAAAATGTCCGAAACGAAATGGGTCTTTGGTTTCGACGAGGTCGACGCTGCCGAGCGATACGTCGGCGGTGAATGGGAGCCGGTCCGGGGTCTCCTCGGAGGCAAGGGTGCCAACCTCGGCGACATGACGCGGCTCGGAGTCCCCGTGCCGCCCGGGTTCACGGTCACCACAGAGGCTTGCCTCGCCTACCTCGATGCGGATGAGCAATTCCCCGAAGGCGCTTGGGAGCAAATCGAAGGGGCCCTCGCCAACATCGAGTCGGCCACCGGAAAACGGTTCGGCGACGCCGCGAAGCCGCTGCTGGTGTCGGTCCGCTCGGGAGCCAAGTTCTCGATGCCGGGCATGATGGACACCGTCCTCAACATCGGCCTCAACGACGAGGTCGCCGAGGGCATGGTGGCCCTCACCGGTGACGAGCATTTTGTCTACGACTCGTATCGCCGGCTCATCCAGATGTTTGGATCTGTGGTGATCGGCCTCCGCGACGAGCTGTTCGAGCACGTGCTCGAGCGGGCTCGCGCCCGCCGAGGCGTCGAAACCGACGCCGAGCTGACCGTCGAGGACCTGCGCGGGGTTGTCGACGAGTTCCGCAGCATCGCCGTGCGCTTTCCCGACGATCCCGTCGAACAGCTACGGCTGGCCACCGAGGCCGTCTTCAAGTCGTGGAACGGCAAGCGGGCGATCGACTACCGCAACGCCGCCGGCATCGACCACAGCCTCGGCACCGCCGTGAACATCCAGACGATGGTGTTCGGGAACATGGGTGACGACTCGGCGACCGGGGTCGCCATGTCGCGCAATGCCACCAATGGCGAGAACGAGATCGAAGGCGATTTCCTTTTCAACGCCCAGGGAGAGGACGTCGTCGCCGGCATCCGGCCGACCAAGCGGATGGCCGACATGGCAAAGGGGATGCCCGAGCTCTACGCGGAGTTCGCCGGTATCGCCCAGAAGCTCGAGTCGCACTACCGCAACATGCAGGACATGGAGTTCACCGTGGAGCAGGGCAAGCTCTGGGTGCTCCAGACGCGCGACGGAAAGCGGACCGCTCAGGCGGCGGTGCGTATCGCCGTCGACATGACCGAGGAAGGCCTCATCGACCGCACCGAGGCGGTGATGCGCATCCATCCCGACCAGGTCGATTTCTTCCTCCATCCGCAGTTCAGCGCCGATGCCAAGCAGAGCGCGACGCACCTGGCGTCCGGGCTGAATGTGTCTCCGGGGGCCGCCGTCGGGGTCGTGGCTTTCGATGCCGACCTCGCCGAGGAGTGGGCCAAGGAAGGCGGGCGGGACGTGATCATGGTCCGGCCCGAAACCAAGCCGGACGATGTCCACGGCATGCTCGCCGCCAACGGCATCCTCACCAGTCGGGGCGGCCGCACCAGCCACGCCGCCCTTGTTGCCCGCCAGTTCGGCAAGCCGGCGGTGGTCGGCGTATCCGAATTGGACATCGACCTGGCGGCACGAACTATGACGGTCAACGGGACCGAGGTCGAGGAGGGCGACTGGATCTCGATCGACGGGACCACGGGAGACGTCTACCTCGGCCAGCTCGACTCAATCGTTCCCGACATCGAGGATCCGTGGCTCATGAAGCTGCTCGAGTGGGCGGACGAGCTACGGGACCTGGACGTGCGAGCCAATGCCGACTACCCGGCCGACGCCGAGCGAGCCAGAGCGTACGGCGCCCAGGGCATCGGGTTGACCCGCACCGAGCACATGTTCTTCGAGAGTGAGCGGCTGCCAATCGTCCAGCAGATGATCATGGCCGAGTCGCCGGCAGAGCGCCGCGAAGCGCTGGAGGCGCTGCTCCCGTTGCAGCGGGCCGACTTCGATGGGCTGTTCCGGGCGATGGACGGCTTGCCGGTGATCATCCGGCTCATCGATCCGCCTCTCCACGAGTTCCTCCCCGAGCAGCGCGGGCTCACCCGCCTGCTGGCAGACCACAAGATCCGCCTGTCCCACGCCGGAACGCTCGATGAGATCGAGGAGCTGCTCGGCCAGGTCGAGGAAGAGGAGCACATGCTCGCTCGCGTCGAGACGCTGCACGAGTCGAACCCGATGCTCGGGACCCGCGGCGTGCGACTGGGGATCATGCTGCCGGACCTCACACGGATGCAGGTCCGAGCGATCTTCGAGGCAGCCT
The DNA here is from genome assembly GCA_041577335.1 of Acidimicrobiia bacterium. GTDB lineage: Bacteria > Actinomycetota > Acidimicrobiia > Spongiisociales > JAENVV01 > JBFGJH01. The sequence goes on from JBFGJH010000066.1 coordinate 3,926, forward strand.
GCGCTGTCGCTCGCGACGGGGTCGACGTGCGTCCCGAGGTGATGATCCCGCTCACGAGCCACGTGAACGAACTGGCCCGTCAGCGCGCTGCCCTCGAGGCCGAGGCGAAGGCGGTCATGGAGGAGGAGGGTATCGATGTCGCCTATATGTTCGGGACGATGATCGAGGTCCCCCGGGCGGCGCTGACCGCCGACGAGATCGCCGAGTATGCGGAGTTCTTCTCCTTCGGAACGAACGACCTCACTCAAACGACGTTCGGGATCAGTCGTGACGACGCCGAGTCCGGTTTCCTCCTCACCTATCTGCAAGAAGGCATCCTCGACGACAATCCGTTTGCGACTTTGGATCGCGAGGGGGTGGGCAAGCTCATGAGCCAAGCCGCGACGGCCGGCCGGAGCGTGCGGCCGGGCCTCGAGGTTGGTATCTGTGGTGAGCACGGCGGAGATCCCCGCTCCATTGCCCTCTGCCACGAGATGGGGCTCGACTACGTGTCGTGCTCGCCCTACCGGGTGCCCATCGCTCGACTGGCTGCCGCCCAGGCTGCCGTGAACTCCAAGGCATGAATACGGGAGCTGCGGGGACGCCTGGCGACTCGGTATCCGACAGGCAACCGCACGGAAACGGTGGGGCCGAGCGGTTGACTCGTCTTGGCATCGTCGCAGCGACCGTGGGTCAACGCACCACTCTCTGTGGCGTGAAGGAGGGCCGGCCCTCTATATTTGTGCAGGTCGACGTGCAGGATTGAAGGGGCGGCTTTGGCATTCGAGCGGAAAATGGGCGGGATCCCGCTGCGGCAATGGATGTTCTGATGCGCCGTTCTCGCCTACTGAACACCGTTCTTGCGTTCGTCGCCGTGTCGATGGTCCTGGTGGTGGCGCCGGTCGCTGCGGAAGTCGAGGTCATCGACATCGACCGTGTGTCGGTCTCGTCCGCCGGGGCCCAAGGCGACAACGGCAGCTATACCCCGGGGATCTCGAGCGACGCGGCGATACTCACCTTCGACTCGGATGCCTCCAACTTGGTGGCCGGTGACACCAACGGAGCCTCCGATGTGTTCGTCTATGACGTGGCTAGCGGAGTCACCGAGCGGGTGTCGGTTTCCACTGGGGGCGCGCCGGGCAACGGCGACAGCTACTTTCCGGTGATCTCGGGCGATGGGACGACGATCGCCTACTTCTCCCTGGCCTCGACTCTGGTGGCCGGTGACACCAACGGCGAATCGGATGTCTTCGTTCATGACAGGAGCACCGGCGCCACTTCGCGGGTGTCGGTGGCCACCGCCGGAACCCAAGGCGACAGCGGCAGCTACGACCCGGCGCTCTCGGGCGATGGGGACGAGGTCGTCTTCGACTCGGAGGCCACGAATCTGGTGGCGGGTGACACCAACGACGTCTCAGACGTCTTCGTCCATGACGTGGGCACCGGCGCCACCGAGCGTGTGTCGGTCGCCACCGGTGGAACCCAAGCCGATAGCGACAGCTTCGCTCCGGCCATATCCGGCGACGGGTCGACCGTCAGCTACTACTCATTTGCATCGAATCTGGTGGCGGGTGACACCAATGGCGAATCGGATGTCTTCATGTATGACCTGGACACCGGCGTCACATCGCTGGTGTCGGTGGCTTCCGACGGCAGCGGGGCCGACGCCGGCAGCTTTGACCCATCGCTTTCGGACGATGGGAACATGATCGCCTTCGTCTCAGATGCCTCGAATCTGGTGGAGGGCGACACGAACGCCGTCTCCGACGTGTTCGTGTACGACGTCGTCGCCGATTCACTGTCACTGGTTTCGATTGCTTCCGACGGCAGTCAAGCCAACAACCACAGCTTTGCCCCGGTGATCTCGGGCGACGGAACAGCCGTCATCTTCGAATCGGATGCCTCGAATCTGGTGGTGGGCGACACCAATGCCGCTTCGGATTTGTTTGTACACGAATTGGCCTCCGGTGCAACGTCCCGGGTGTCGGTGGCGGCCGACGGCACCGAATCGGACAACGACAGCCTGGCGCCGGTGATATCCGGCGATGGCGCATTTGTCGCCTACTACTCGTTTGCCACCAATCTGGTCACGGGCGACACCAATGCCGCCACCGACGTGTTCCTTTCCCGATTGAATCGTTCGCCCGTGGTCGAAGGCTCGACGATGACGGTTCCCGAGGACGCGCCGGTGGGAACCGTCGTGGGCACGGTCACGGCATCGGATCCGGAAGGCGACCCCCTCAGCTACGCCATCACCGGCGGTGATCCAGACAGCTTGTTCACGGTCGCCGCCGACGGAGTGGTCACCACCGCCGGGAGCCTCGACTACGAAACCACCAGCCAGCACGTGCTGACCGTGACCGTGTCCGACGGCTCGGTGTCCAGCCCGGCCACGGTGACGGTCAACGTCACCGACGTCGACGACACAGACCCGACGCCACCCGACCCCGACCCCCCACCTCCGACTCTTCCACCGTTGCCGCCGCCCGACCCGGACTACAACCCGTTCGATGACGACGACGGTTCGGTGTTCGAGAACGACATCGAATGGCTGGCCCTGACGGGGATCACCTCGGGGTGCGGCACCCGCCTTTTCTGTCCGGCCGATAGCGTTTCCCGCGGGCAGATGGCCGCCTTTCTCACTCGGGCTCTCAGCCTCCCCGAAGCCACTCAGGACTACTTCACCGATGATGAGAAATCGATCTTCGAGGATGAAATCAATCGCCTTGCGCAGTCCGGTATCACCAGCGGATGCACTCCCACGACGTTCTGCCCGGGCAATCGGGTCACCCGAGCACAGATGGCGGCATTCCTGGTGAGGGCTTTCGGCTACACGGACGATGGGGGAGGAGACCTCTTCGACGACGACAACAACTCGGTCTTCGAGTCGGATATCGACAAGCTCGCCGTGGCCGGCGTCACGCTGGGGTGCAATCCACCCATCAACAACAACTTCTGTCCGGGCAACGATGTCACTCGTGCCCAAATGGCCGCCTTTCTGAGGCGTGCGTTCGAAGGTTGAGGAGAACATCTGCCAAGCGAAGTTCAACTGGCACCTGCCTCGGTCATCGCGCAGTGGTGTGGCGGATTGTGACCATTGACTCTTCCTAGAGGTGATCCTGACAGGCATCCTTCGGGAGACAGGAAGGGGGATTATGACGACGCAGACGCCTGACCGCGTCGGGGCGGTTTTTGAGCCTCAGCGAACCCGTTGGGTGCCATGGGCGCTCCTGGTGGCCGTGTTGGCAATCGCCGGAGCAGGCCTGTGGCTGTTTCTGGGCGACGGAGGCTCACCAATGGCAACCTTCGACGGTCAAACAGTGACCTACGAAGGTCCGACCACCTTCGACGCTGGAGAGGTGACGTTCACCTTCGACGCGAGCGCCCACGAGCCAGGAGTTGTATTTGTCCTCGGGAGGGTCACCGACGACGCCGTAACCATGGCCGATATGGAAGCCTGGGCCGAAGTCAACCCAGCCTCGGACATTCCGCCGTTCGTTGGAGCGTTCGAAACCGCGTGGGCGACAGACGATGACCGGATCGTCGAGAAGGCTTTCGATCTGGAGTCGGGGACCCGCTATTCCATTTGGGCGAACACTGCGCCTACGGACACAAACCGCGCTCACCCGGCCGTCATCATTGACGTGAGGTAATCAACACAGGTTGAGGCGGCGCCGCCGCTTCAGACGTCGAATCCGATGGCGGCGATCGGCGTGGCGGACGTCACCTGTGGCGGTGCGGCCATGAGGGGACCGAACGACGCCATGGCGGCCTTCATGGCGTCGCTCTGGCCGTGGTTCTGCATCGACTCCTCGTCGGACATCAGTGCGAAAAACGAGAAGGAGTTGCCCTCCCCGCGGTGATACGAGTAGATCTCGACGCCGGGCTCGCTGCGAGCCGCCTCCACCATCTGGGTGAGGACCGCCGCCATCTCGTCGCCTTTGCCGTCCTGGCACGTGATCGTGCCCATCATCGATACCTTGCCCATGGTCGCTCTCCTTTGCGACCGTGGCCGCATCAACGTACGACATTGATAGCACGAACAAGCCCGGCCGCTCCGCGCAGTGCCTCGGCGCGGGCTCCTTCGTCCTTGATTTCTCGGCGTCGGATGTCCTCGTTGGCACATTCCGTTCGTCAGTAGGGTGAAAGCGGGAACGGCCCGCAACGAGCGAGGAGCTACTCATGGGTCAATACTTACTGTCGACTTACGCTGTGGAAGGCGATGTTCCCGAGGCGCCGGCTACACCGGAGGAGATGCAGGGCTTCATGGATCGAGTCATCGCTCTCGAAGCCGAGATGGACGCTACGGACACTTTCGTGTTCGGCGGGCGGCTCCATGACCCCGCTGCTGCCACCGCGGTGCGAATCACCGATGGCGATGTCGTCTTGACGGATGGTCCATTCGTGGAGGCGAAAGAGCACATCGCCGGTTTCTACATTATCAACGCCGACGATCTCGATGCGGCATTGTTGTGGGCCGGCAAGGTTGTTGAGGCGATCAACCATCCGATCGAAGTGCGCCCTTTCGGAGGCACCGGGCGAGTCGTCGACCAGATGCAACAGATGCCGGGCTCTTAGCGCGGCGATGCGAAACGTCGCCGACCATCAGGGCTCGACCGACGTTGAGCACGTGTTCCGGGAGGTCTACGGCCAGGCGGTGGCCACTCTTGTCCATGTGTTCGGCGACATCAGTCTCGCCGAAGACGCGGTTCAGGACTCGTTCGTTGTGGCAACCGACCAGTGGCCGCGCCAGGGCGTTCCGCCCAACCCGGCGGGATGGATCATCACCACCGCCCGGAATCGTGCCATCGACGGCCTCCGGAGGGAGACCCGGGGCCGCGAGCTTCGTGAACAGCTCGGTGTGGGTGCGAGCGCGTCGAACGAACCTGACGCCGGCGGCTGGGAGAAGGACGGGCCGGTGAAGAACGATCAGCTGCGCCTCATCTTCACGTGCTGTCACCCGGCGCTGCGCACCGAGCACCAGGTGGCTTTGACCTTGCGGCTGCTCGGGGGGCTCAGCGTCGAGGAAGTGGCCCGCTCGTTCATGGTGAGCGAACCGGCAATGGCAAAGCGCCTCGTCAGGGCCAAGTACAAGATCAAAGCCGCCAATATCCCGTATCGGGTTCCGACCGACGCCGACCTGCCAGAGCGGCTGCGCTCGGTCTTGTCGGTCGTCTATCTCATCTACAACACCGGCCTCGACGACTCAGAGCGTGCCGGCTTGCGTGGCGATGCCTTTCGTCTCGCTCGTGCGCTCGTCGAGCTGATGCCCGACGAGCCCGAAGCGGCGGGTCTGCTCGCATTGATGCTGCTGAGCGAGTCGCGAGTCCCGGCCCGCTTCGAAGGGGACCTCGTGCTCCTGGCTGATCAAGACCGCACCAAGTGGGACCGGGCAATGATCGAGGAAGGCCATGCCATCGTCCGAGCGTGCATCCGTCGCGATCAACCAGGCAGGTTCCAACTCCAGGCGGCCATCCAAGCCGTGCACTGCAATGCCGACTCGTTCGAGGCTACCGACTGGGAACAGATTGTCACTCTCTACGATCACCTGCTCTCGCTCATGCCCACGCCAGTCGTTGCGCTCAATCGAGCGATCGCCGTCGGCGAAGTCGACGGTCCTGGCCGTGCGCTGACGGCTCTCGACGAAATCGCCGCCGAGCTCGACAGTTACCACCTGATGCATGCTGCTCGCGGCACGATGTTGCGCCGGCTCGGCCAGCGGGACTCGGCGCTGGCCGCCTTTGAACGCGCTGCCGAGCTGGCAGTGACCGAACCCGACAAGAGATTTCTCACCCAACAGATCGAAGGGCTGATCGAGGACCGCTGAGGACGGTGCCGAGACATATCGGGGCGGCTGCCATCGGCCGGTGAGTGCTCCCGTTGATCAGAGGAGGCTTGGCGGGGAGCCTAGGCAGGTCGTCGCCGCACTCTCGCAAGTACGACGGTGGCAGTGACAGCCATCACCGCCGCCAGCACATTGAAACCGATATCGACGGGGTCGAACACGCGACTCGGCATCACTGCCTGGATGACCTCGTCGAGCGTCCCGACGAGTGCCGTGACAAAAACGGCAAGCAGAGCGGGCCGCGGGACATGGCGACCATTGCTGGAGCGTTCCTTGAGCGCCTCAAACATGAGCACGGCTACCACGCTGTACTCGACCAAGTGGGTGCGCTCCTCGGGGATCGCCATCCGAAGGAACACCATGAGGTACACGGCGGCCACTCCCAAACCGACGCCGACAGCTGCCACGCTTGGCCGGGTCTTCAGCCCCAGCGCGGCGATGGACACCACAATCACGATGAAGGCCAAGAAGAACGTTGTGTCGAGCAGGTCGCGATCGCGCAATGCCCCCGACACCGTTCGCGCCAGACCGAGGGTCGCGTAGATCGCTACAACTACGGCAAGCGTCCAGAACCACAGACGCCGCTCCCGGGTGGAGGAGAAGATATCCACAGGCCAACTATGGCAGTTGGCGCCGGCGGTGTTCGCCCTATCCGCCGCTCTGACGGGCATGGTCTGCCGTCGGACAGCTACCCGCTATCGGGAGAACGGCTGCGCACAGTCGTCTCAGACAGTGGTGTGCTTGCGCTCCTCTTCCAGGTATTCCTGGGTCTTGCGCTCCTCGAGCTGGCGCCCATCTACGAAGTACGCCAGGGCATGGAACGCCAATGCAAATCCCCAGAACACAGTGATCCACGGCGACCAGTTGATGCCGCCGGCGCCGGCGCCGTCGAGGATCCAGAAGAATGCGTTGATTATGACGAAGGCACCGGCGTGCCAAATGAGGCCTGAGAGGTACTTGGCTCGTTTCTGCGCACGCTCTTGGGGGGTCAACGCTTTGGTTTGCGCCACAGCCACTTCCTTTCGGTTGACCACTCACCAGTGTCCCGCCATGAAACCGCCTTGCCCAGGGCCGATAGGCCCAGTCCCGAAGGGCAGATCGCAGAGCACCGGGGTCACCGAGTCGAGACAGCTCCGGTGAGAATACGTCGCTCGCTCGTGCGGCTGCCGGGCGAGGCCTGACCCGGTGCCACTGCTGTGTCGGGCTCGAGCCGTAGGATGCCGTCAATATGGAAGGCTCCTTCCTCGCCAAGTTGGGTCCGGCTGTCGTTTCCCAGAGGCCGTCGCTCGTCGCAGCGGAAGCTGCGATCCTGACAGTGGCGATCGGCGCGGCCGATGTGGCCACAGGCTCCGAGTTGTCATTCTCGATCTTCTATTTGCTGCCGATCACGCTCGTCGCGTGGGCGATGAATCTGCGCTGGGCGCTCGTCAACGCACTGGCTGCGTCGGTGGTCTGGTTCTGGGCGGATCGGTGGTCGGGAACGGCGTACGCCAACTCGCTGCTTCCTTTTTGGAATGCTGCCATTCGTCTGGGGTATTTCGTGCTGTTCGCCGTTCTGTTCTCGCGCCTGCGCAGGTCCCTCGACGTAGAGCGGAATCTTTCTCGGCGAGATCATCTCACCGGAGCCTTCAATCGGAGGGCATTCGAGGAGCTCGCCCAGCGAGAGGTGGATCGGTCGAAGCGCTACGGGCGACCGATTTCGCTCGCTTTCATGGATTTGGACAATTTCAAGGCGATCAACGATCAATACGGCCATGACAAGGGCGACGAGCTACTAGCAGTGGTCGCATCGACGTTGGTGGGCACCGTGCGGAACTCCGACATTGTTGCTCGTATCGGCGGCGACGAGTTCGCCATCGTGATGCCTGAGACGTCCGCCGAACAGGCTCATGCTGCGTTGGAAAAGACCCGCACCGCTGTGAGCGACCGGATGGCCGAGCACGCATGGAAGGTGACTTTTTCGATCGGCGTGGTGTCCACGACCGAAGGTGCTTCCCAGCTCTCGCTATTGATGGCCGAGGCGGACGACCTGATGTACGAGGCGAAGAGAGCAGGAAAGGACCGGATCGTAGCCGGACGTCACGAAGGCGCTGTCAGCTGAAAATGCCATCTCGATGCGGCTACATCGTGACGATGACCTTCCCTTGGGCGTGACCGGTGCCGTAGTGAGCGAGCGCTTGTGCGGTCTCGCTGAGCGGATACGCCCTGTCGATGACAGGCGTGACTTTGCCGGCTTCGATGAGCTCTCGGAGGTAGTCGAGGTCCTCGGGCTTGCCCACCGCCAGGAACGGCCGGAGCCGGTGGCTCACGAACGGCGATAGCGCAGCCGATTTCACGACGCGGGCCACGCCGCCGATCCAGCGCCCTCCGGCGGCGCTGCTCGGCAGGTACGTGCCCCGAGGAGTGAGCGCCTGCCGGCACTCTGAGATCGAACGGTTGCCCACGTTGTCGAGAACGACGTCGTACTTCGCGGCGCCCTTCGTGAAGTCCTCCCGCGTGTAGTCGATCACATGATCGGCGCCGAGCGAGCGGACCAGCTCAACGTTGGCGGTGCTGCACACGCCGGTCACCTCTGCTCCCAGCACCTTGGCGATCTGGACCGCGAATGTGCCGACACCGCCGGAGGCGCCGTTGATGAGGACCTTTTGGCCCGGCTTCACCTTGCCGTGATCACGTAGCCCTTGGAGGGCCGTGACCCCGACGAGGGGGACCGCAGCAGCTTGCTCAAACGTGAGGTTGGCGGGCTTGACGGCCAACGTCGCTTCCGGAACACACGTGTATTCGGCAAATCCTCCGTGAGAGGTCTCGGCGAATACCTCGTCGCCGGACCTGTATTTGGTCACGCCGGCGCCGACTGTTTCCACCTGCCCTGCCACCACACTGCCCAGCACGGGGTTGCGTGGTGTCACGAGCCCGGCGCCGGGACGCATGATGAAAGGTTCGCCCGTGAGCCAGAACAAGTCCACGGGACTGACGGCCGCGGCGCGAATCCGCACCAAGACTTCGTCGTCTTTTGGAATCGGCTTTGGGATATCCTCGAGCTGAACGACCTCGGGCGGGCCAAATCGGTGGTACACCGCGGCCTTCATGGTGTCGGCCTTCGTTGTAGGTTCTCGAGGCGACGGTTGCGCGTCGACTTGTGACACGTGGTCCTCCTCACTGTTGACCAACCCATTCTTGGGCCTGGTTGGAGGGGCGTCGAGAGTCGTTCGGCCCGAAGAAGGTCGATTTCACGCTTGCGACCCGCTCCGCAGGTCGACGGGTGGTGGCCTCAGGCTCGTACAAACGAATTCGCGAAGGGGCGCACGGCTCGCGTGGCGGGTCGTTCGCCCCTAGAAGGTCTCTGGCCGAGCCGGTAACAAGAGGTGACGGCAGTCAGGAGAAACTGATGAATTCCGGCCAGCCAGCTGGTGCTGCCATCGAGATGTCCGGCCTCACCAGGGATTTTGGTGATTTTCGGGCGGTCGATGGCCTGAATCTGAGCATCGGACAAGGAGAGCTGTTTTCGATTCTCGGCCCGAATGGCGCCGGCAAGACGACGACCATCAAGATGCTGTGTTGCCTTCTGAGGCCGACGAGCGGGACCGCAACGATCATGGGTTACGACATCGGGCGGGAGCCGCTGGCCGTGAAGAAGGTCATCGACGTATCGCCTCAGGAAACAGCGATCGCCGAGCACCTCAACGCCTGGGAGAACCTCAGCCTGATGGCCGGCCTCCACGGCTTCGGAAGGAAGGAAACCAAGGCGAGGTCCGAAGAGCTGGTGGACATGATGGCTCTCTCGGATCGGGCGAATGAGCGGGTGAAGAAGTATTCCGGCGGCATGAAGCGCCGGCTGAGTATCGCCATGGCCCTCGTTTCGAATCCCGAAGTTCTCTTTCTCGACGAGCCAACCATCGGACTCGATCCTCAGTCGAGACGGGGGATGTGGGAGCACATCGCCGGCCTCAAGGGCGGAACAACCATCGTGCTCACGACCCACTACCTCGAAGAGGCCGATGCCCTGGCGGACCGGGTCGCTGTGATCGACACCGGCAAGGTCCTCGCTCTGGGAACTCCCGACGAGCTCAAGGGCAGGGTCTCCGGTGGTCACGTCACGGTGATCGAAGCGCAAGATTTCACTGATGAGGCCTTTGCGGCGCTTTCGCAGATCTACCCCAGTGTGCGGTCGGTCGATGGCGGAGTGGAGATCGAAGCTGAGGATGTGAGCCTCTACGACGTACAAGATGTGCTGCGACCCCTCGGGGTGGTGGTCCAGTCCACGTACAGAAAGCAGGTAACGCTCGACGACGTGTTCTTGGATCTCACAGGAAAGGAGATCCGCCAATGAGGTCGAAAGAGCTGGCTCGAAGGAATCTCTTGGAGGTGTGGCGAGATCCCGTGGCATTGGGATTGACGATTGGCCTTCCCGTGATCATGCTGATTGTGCTGCAAGGGTTTGGTGGAGTCGACGCCTTCTTCACCGCAACCAACTTGGCGCCGGGAATCGCCCTGTTCGGCTTTGTCATGCTGATGTTCAGCGCCGCCATGACGCTCAGCCGAGATAGGGAAAGCGCGTTGTTCTCGCGATTGCTGACGACGCCGCTCCACTCGAACGATTTCGCCACCGCCTACTCGTTGCCGTACCTGGGAGTGGCCATTGTCCAAGCGATCGCGCTCTTCGCCATCGGTGGCCTGTTTGGCCTCGAGATCAATGGCAACGTGGGCCTGGTCGTGCTGATCCTGGTGATCATGGCCATCCAGTACATCGCCTTCGGGATGATCATGGGCTCGCTCTTCACCTTCAAGCAGGTGCCATTCGCCTACATGGTCATCCTCCTCTTGACCATCTTCGGAGGGGCGTGGATGGACCTGAACGCCATCGGCGGCGTGTTCCAAACCGTAGGGGATGCGTTCCCGTTCGCCCATGCCATATACGCCATTCGAGACGTCATGGTGGACGGAGCCGACTTCGGTGCCGTTGCCGGCGACCTCACATGGGTGGTCGGCTACACCGTCGTGATCGCCGGCCTGGCCGTGCTGTCGTTCCGGCGCAGGATGTTGGAGTAGCGGACTTATTCGGCGGGAGGTCGGCTGCTGTCCTAAGGGCTCAGGTCCACCCACGCATCGGTGGCCGGTTCGTAGGCCCACAACCCGTCGGTGTAGGTCGACCGCGACGTTCCACCCCCGAACACGAAGACCTGGTCACGTGATCCGACGTAAACCATGTCATGCCACGCCAAGGGGCCTGATAATTCGTTGGCAGGCGCCAGTTGTATCTCGTTGGCGTCGAGGTCGTATAGCCAGGTGGCATTGCTCGGCTCTTCGGCTCCATCAAGGCCTCCGAAGACGATGATCCTGTCCATCGATGGGTGGTAGATAGCCTGGGTGTAGTCGGCTGCCTCGATCGCCGGCCCTTCGAGTGTTTGCTCCTCCCACGTATTGGTGTTGTAGTCGTATGCCCACAACATCGCCGCCATTGCGTCGTAGTTCATTCCGATGAGCACCACGCGGTCCGATTCAGCGTCGTACACCATTGCGTGGTAATTGGTAGGGGGCGGCTCCGACTCCGGCTCGAGCGGCTCCCAAACGTTGCTGTTGTAGTCGTACGCCCAGGTTTCCGGAGTCCATTTGAACTCGTCGCCCGCAAAACCAGCCCCACCAAAGGCAATCGTACGATCCGACTCGCTGTCGTACGCCATGCCGGCGCCAAAACCGAGGGTCGGTTGGGGATCGGGTGCCAGATCAGCCCAGGAATTGGTGTTGGCGTCGTAGGCCCACGTGCCCACCTCGTCCTGCTCGAGTTCGGCTGCGGTCTGCAGATAGATGACTCGATCGGCGGCGGAGTCGTAGGCCACCGGCGAGGGCGAGTAGATTTGCTCGAAGGCAGACCGTTTGAGCACCGCAGGCGCCTCGATCTCAGACCACGCTGCTCCGGAAGGATCGAGTATCCACGCATCCCCGAGTGTGCTCATCGGATCCGCGCCAGTACTTCCACCTACCATCAAGATGATGTCGGACTCGGCGTCGTAGGCCAAGGCGTGGTATCCGCGTGCCGAAGGCGTAGCGGCTGCCGGTGCGGGAACCGACGTAGTGGCCGTTGCTTCGGCCAACGAAGCCGGGACATTTGTCGTGGTCGGCGCTTCGCTGGTTGCGTCAATGGCAGCAGTATCGGCTCCGCCGCACGCTGTAAGAAGCACCAAGAATGCGATGACGGCGTACATAGACCGATGGTTCCGGATCATGGCTTCCCCCTGAGTCGGCGTTCCGGTCCGCCGACTCGTATCGACACCGATCGCGAAGCCGCAGGACCGATATCCCACTGTGGCTCCGATACCCATGGGGCGCCAGGGTCCTATGCCCCATATGGGCGGGCCTAGCTGGTGTCGGCGCCAGCAGGCGTTGCCTCGGCGGCCGAGCCCCGCTTTGCCGCAAGGAGGTACGACACGCCGTTGGCTGCCCAGTGCGCGAGCATCGGCGCCAGGACGCTCGCCGACCTCAGGCGGAGCATGTCGAACCCGACGGCCGCGACCGCGGTGACACCGACTCCGCCGGCCACCGCTGCGATTCTGGTGCGGCGGTTCGAGACCCCGTTGATGTCGAGGGTCGTCAGCGTTGGCAAGACGTGCCACAGGCCGAACAGGCCGGCAGAACCCCATGACACCTGTTCCCTCGTTGGGCCATCCAGCACCGTCGGCAGCACGCTGCGAAAGGCGATCTCTTCGAGGACCACCGTGCCAAGCGGGATGCGCACCCGAGTCTCGAAGCGCACGTCCTCAGGACGAACCCGCGCATCATCGAACAGCGGGCTGGTTGCGGGAATCCGCGACCCTACCCACGCACCTCCGCCCAACAACGTCGCCGCCCCGACACCCCATGCGACCCCGGCCTTCCAGCGCTGTGGGCTCAAACCGAGCTGGTTCCAGGTTGCTCCCGATGCCCGAGCGAATGCTGTGAGAGCGCCGGCGACAGCGAGGTTGCCGACGACATACCGATGCGGCGGTATCAATCGGTTCACGATCACATTCCATGCCGCCAGCCCGCCGATGGTTGCGGTGATCTCCGAATTCATGGGTGCGATGGTACGCACCGGACAGGTTCAATTGCACCACCGCCACGGTGACACGGGTTCGGTGGACCTAGCGACACGCCGAACTGTCCGAAGCAGGTCCGGCGCCGCTTCCGCCGAGTACGGTTGAGGGCAAATCCCAGCGACCCGAAGGACCCGGCCTTGAAGCAAACCGGAGCCCCATCCTCCCTGCGGGCCGGCCTCGAGCGGGCTTTCGACTCGGTGGCCGAGTTCGCCAAGCTCGAACGAGTGTTGGCCTTTTTCTGCCTGTTCATTCCGGTGCTTTTGATCGCATTCGACGATTGGTCGATCCGCGGCAGCATCAGCGACTACTACGACATGGTCCAGAACCAGATCTTCTACGTCCCGCTGACGATCGCGGCGATGCTATTCATCGTCAATGGCACCGTGAAGGAGCAACACCGCTACAACACGTACCTCGGGGTGGCGTTGACAGGTGTCCTCCTCTTCAACCAGGACGATGCCAGGTTGATCCACGTCGCGTCGGCAGTTGCGTTCTTCGCCGGAAACGCCGCCGTCATCTACTTCTTCTCCCGGGGAACGCCTCGCCGGTTCAAGCTGTACTTTCTGGCCGGCATAGCTATGGCGATGGGCGCGTTTCTGGTCTTCGACTGGTTCACGCTGTTCTGGGCCGAGTGGCTGTCGTTTGCCCTCATCGCCGTTCACTACATTCTCGACTCGCTGGAGAAAGTGGACTACGAGGCCGCGCCTCGTCCCCAACCCGTCCACATCACGAAGAGACGAACTGAGTGATCTCGAGTGGGCGACAACGTCGCAATGGAGGGCGACCCGCCTCTGCCAGGTCGCCCTCCTTCAGCTGTCTTGCCTATTCCTGTCGATCGTCGGAGTACGGCTCGCATCCCCGAGCTAGTCGGCGCTAGGGGACCAATACCGCTCGGCCTTCGATCCCGCCTTTCTCGAGGCGTTCAAACACCTCGTTGATTTCGTCGAGTGGGTAGGTATGGGATGTGTCAGCCAGCTTGCCGGCCTGAGCCAACGCGATCACTTCGCTGAGCTCCGTGTGAGAGCCCCACGTGCTGCCCATGACCGTTGCCTCGCCTGCAATCCCCAAGAAGGAATAGGGAAGGCTTCCGCCTGCCAGCCCGACGATTGAGATCAAGCCCTGACGTCCCACCATCCCGATGGCTTGGGCGAGGGTGGTGTCGCTGCCGACGAAATCGAACACCGCCTCTGCTCCTTGCCCGCCGGTGGCGGCCAGGATCTGTTCGATCGGGTCACCAGCGTTGGGATCGACGGTGGCGTCGGCCCCAAGCCGATCCGCCAACTGCCGCTTGGCAGGGTCCGTGTCGATGGCGACCACCTTGGCTGCTGTCATCTCTTTGAGGAATTGGAGCCCGTGGTGTCCGAGACCTCCCAGCCCGATCACTACCGCGGTCGTGCCCGGTGTCAGCCTGGGGACCGCGCGTTTCACTGCCCGATACGGCGTGAGTCCGGCATCGGTCAATGGAGCCGCTTTGGCCGGGTCGAGATCCCCAAGGGGAAGCAGATGGCGGGTGGAGGGGACAACCATATATTCGGCATAGCCGCCGGGACGTCCGATCCCGCCCCACAACATGACGTTGCAGATCTGTTCATCGCCCTGAAGACAGAATCGGCAGTGTCCGCAGCCCCAGCCTCCGTAGACGGCAACGGCGTCACCGACATCGAATCCGGATGCGCCAGGTCCCAATGCCTCCACCCAGCCGGCGTTCTCATGGCCCATGATCCACGGCATCGACGGCAGCATCGGGATCTCGCCGCTCATGAGATGGAGGTCAGAGTGGCATGCGCCCGAACCTCCGATCTTGATCAATACTTCCCCGGGCCCCGGCTCGGGCGTGTCGACATCGTCGATCTGCAAGCGTGATCCATAATCGACCAACAGTGCTGCTCTCATTGGGCACCTCCTCGCGTGGCGTGGAGCCAACGTACGCTCCACCCACGGCGATGGGCTAGGGCCTTTCGGCATAATCTGACTTCTGGACAGGAGATGTGTGCCGACCGGGCTACGTCTCCTGGACGCGCCGCTCTCTGATTCGTTCCATTGAACGATGGGCGGCTTTGCGAAGCCCCGTGACCGCGTTGAACGTAGAAGTCAATGCCCGGTCAGCTGTGGAGCCTTCCGTTGGAAGCATCCCAACTTGGCGGGCGAAACGCAGGCCGTCGTAATAGATGGTGTTGCGCCTCAAAAGGCCGTCTTTGAACTCGAGAACGGAGATGCCTCGGATCTCCAACTTCCGTCCCGTGGGTTTGACTCCCTGGAATGGGCCGCCTTCGAATGTGCCGGCGAGCGACCATTGCCCAACGGCGATGTTCTCGTCGACACTCAACATGCGATCAATGGCGAATTGCATGTCCGGGAAAGCGGTGAACAGCTCGGCCATGAAGGCGGCCGCTGCCTCGTTGCCCCTGATTTCCTGCCCCACGACGATGTCGAGCACAACATCTTCGTGGGATAGCGTCCGGAGTGCGTCGACATCCTTGGCGCTCGTGGCTTCCAAGGTTCTTTGGGCGAGCGACCTGGCGTCCGCCGCGGTGGTGGTCATGCGAACCTCTCCTTTCATAGCATCGAGAAACCAATCGGGACGAGCCACGAGGGCGACCCGTCTCCGACAGGTCGGGCTAGACCGTGTCAGCCGGCTTGCCGGCTTGCGCCCATATCTACGCGAACGAGGGCTGCCCGCCCTCTGGCGGTGGCCCTCGTTCGTTGCTTATCGTTCCTACTCCTGCGGCAGTTCGATGACCGGGCCGAGCACGGCCCCTCCATCGATTATCCACTCGGATCCAGTGCTGAAGGTGGCGTCGGCCGCCATGAACATCAGCAGCTTGGTGA
>JBFGJH010000067.1:0-18831 GCA_041577335.1 Acidimicrobiia bacterium
AGCCGGAACCCGAGGCCGAGCAGGCGGAGGTTGCCACATCTCCTCCAACCCAAGCGACCACGGCCGCCACTCCCGACGATACGGACGACCAAGAGCGGCGGGGGCCGATCACGATTCTGTCCGGGACGACACCCCAAGAAGTAGCGTCGTTGTTCCGACGCCATCCCAACGAAATCGTACGCACGTTGGTCCAGATGGGCGAGCTGGTCGGCCTCACCAGTCATATCTCGGACGATGCCCTCGTGCTGCTCGGTGATCAGCTCGGGTGGGATGTCACGATCGAAGCGGTCGAAGAAGTGGTCGAGGAAGAAACGCCGATCGGCCCCAAGCCCAAGCGTACCTACGATGACGACCCTGCCTCGCTCGAGCTTCGTCCTCCCGTGATCACCGTGATGGGTCACGTCGATCACGGCAAAACAACCCTGCTCGACACGATTCGCAAGACCAAGGTGGTCGAAGGCGAGCACGGCGGCATCACGCAGCACATCGGGGCCTATCAGGTTGAGGTCAATGGCCACTTGCTGACCTTCCTGGACACTCCCGGTCACGAGGCATTCACGGCCCTCAGAGCCAGGGGAGCAGAAGTCACCGATATTGTCGTTCTGGTCGTTGCCGCCGACGATGGAATCATGCCCCAGACGGTCGAAGCGATCAGCCACTCGAAGGCGGCAGGAGTCCCCATCATCGTCGCCATCAACAAGATGGACCTTCCCGGGGCAGATCCTTATGCCATCAGGGCGCAGCTCACCGAGCACGAACTGGTGGTCGAAGAGCTCGGTGGCGAGGTAATCAGCGTCGAGCTGTCAGCCAAGAGTGGTGAAGGCGTGGACAACTTACTCGAGATGATCGATCTGGTGTCCCAGGTCGAGGAGTTGAAGGGCAATCCGAATGCGAGGGCTTCCGGCGTCATCGTCGAGTCGCAACTCGATGTGGGCCGCGGCCCGGTTGCCACAGTCATTGTCCAAAGGGGCACGCTCAAACGTGGAGACGCACTGGTGGCAGGGCCTGTTTCGGGACGGGTGCGAGCGATGCTGGATCACAAAGGCGACCAGGTGAAGACGGCTGGTCCTTCGACGCCAGTGCTGATCATGGGATGGGGCGACGTGCCAACCGCCGGTGATCCTTTCGATGTCCTCAAAGACGAGAAAGCGGCCCGGTCGCAGGCTTCCGCCAGGCTCGACGAGCTGAAGGCGGCCGAACTCGTCATTCCCACCGCTCGTGAGCGCCTCACCCAGCTGCTCGAACAGCTGCGAACTGCGGACGATGCCGAGTTGCGATTGATCCTCAAGGCCGACGCTCATGGCTCGCTCGAGGCCGTGCGGGAGTCGATCGCCAAGATCACCCGTGAGGGTGGGACGATTTCGATCCTGCACGGTGCCGTTGGAGGGATAAGCGAGAACGATGTCAGCCTTGCCGAGGTGACGGATGCCGTCATCTTCGGCTTCAACGTTCGGCCGGACAGCAAGGCCAGAAAGCTGGCTGAGCAGAAGGGCATCGAGATCCGGCCCTACCAGATCATCTATGAGCTGTTGGACGACATCGAGGCCCTGCTGGTCGGGCGTTTGGCGCCCGACGAGGTCGAAAGGGTGGTCGGTGTCGCCGAAGTTCGCGAGGTATTCAAGGTCCCGCGTGCGGGCAATATCGCCGGGTCGTTCATCACCGACGGGCAGATCCGGCGGGGTGCCAAGGTGCGCTTGCTGCGCGACGGGGTGGTCATCCACGATGGCGTTGTGGACTCGCTGCGCCGCTTCAAGGACGACGTCCGAGAAGTCAACAGCGGATTTGAATGTGGGATCGGCCTTGCCGGCTACAACGACGTCAAGGTCGGCGATGTCATCGAGGCGTATCAGATCCTCGAGGTCGCTCGGACGTAGACAACCGAACCGGGAGCGCTGGTTACGTGCACGCAGCAGCAGTCAAGGTGGAGGTGCTGATCCCAGGCTCGCAGTCGTTGAAGGACAAGCGCAAGGTGCTCACATCGACGATCCGCAAGGTGCGCGACGCGTATCCCGTCGCTGTGGCCGAGGTCGATCATCAGGACAACTGGCAGAGAGCGACTCTCGCGATCGGGGTCGTGGCTGGTGAGCGCTTCATGCTGGACGAATCGATCCAGGCCGTGTTGCGAATGCTCGATCGCCGTACGGACCTCGAGGTGGTAACGAGCGAAACGTCGTACCTGGAGGTGTCGTGATGGATGTCCGTGGGCGTGTCGACCGAAGGGGCTCATGGCGATGAGCGATCGAATGCGGAGGGTCAACTCCGTGCTGCGCGAGACCATCGCCGAGGAGGTCGAAGAGCTCAAGGATCCCCGACTCGGGTTTGTGACGATCACGGGAGTGGATACTGCCCCCAACCTCCGGCACGCCACCGTCTACTACTCGGTCATCGGCACGCCCGACGAGGAGGCTTCGTCGCAGGCGGCCCTCGATGCGGCAGCGCCACGGGTCAGCCGTGCCGTGGGCAGCCAGGTTCGGATGAAGTACACCCCCACATTGACGTTCCGCGTCGACGAAAGCATCGAGCGGGGTGCTCGCATCGACCGACTCCTTCGCCAGATCGACGAGGGTCAGACCGAGTGATCGACCGAGGGTTCCTGCTCATCGACAAGGCGAATGGATGGACGTCCCATGACGTCGTCGCCAAGGCTCGCCGTATCACCGGCATTCGCAAGATCGGACACGCCGGGACCCTCGATCCCATGGCAACCGGCCTCGTCGTCCTGGGAATCGGTCGTGCCACCAAGCTCTTGCGTTTCGTGCAGGACCTCCCCAAGGAATACGTGGCGAAGGCTCTCTTTGGGGTGGCGACGGATTCGCTTGACGCAGATGGTGCGGAGATATCTCGAGTCGCCATGCCGATCACCCGCTTTGATCTCGAAGCGGTGATGCCTCAGTTCGTCGGCCCGATCATGCAAGTTCCGCCGATGGTCTCGGCCCTGAAGCAGGGTGGGCGCCGCCTACACGAGCTCGCCCGCCAAGGCGTCGAGGTAGAGCGGCCTCCACGGCCGGTGGTCATTCACAGCATGGACCTCGTCGACTTCGTCGATGGAGAACATCCTGAGGCTGTGTTTCGGATCCGGTGCGGCAAAGGCACGTACGTCCGTTCGCTCGTCGATGACATGGCGCAAGCACTCGGAGGTCGTGCCCATCTCACCGCTCTGCGCCGGCTCCGTAATGGGTCCCATTCCGTCGAGGACGCCGTGACGGTGGATGAGCTCGAGCGAGCCGGAGATGACTGGGCCAATCACGCCCTGACACCGGCCGACGCTTTGGTGGACTTGCCCGCCATCGAGCTGACGGAGAGCGAGGTGGCTGCCGTTTCCAATGGGGTACGCCTGGCCCGCCCCGATGGGACCGACGAGGGCGCCATGTATCGGATGTTGAGTGGGGGCCGACTCGTTGCGGTCTACCGTGTCGCACCGACGGAGCTGGTGTCAGAGGTGGGACTGTCGTGAAGGTTCTCGTCGGCGATCCTCTCGATTGGAATGCGACGTCCGATGCGGGTTCTGCGGTGTCGATCGGTGTGTTCGACGGTGTGCACCGTGGCCATCAGGAGGTGCTGGCCGACCTGGGCGTCCAAGCGAGCGCTCGCGGTGGGCTGCAACGAGCGGTTCTGACGTTCGATCCCCATCCGCTTGCCATCCTCACGCCTGGCCATGAGCCGCCGCTGATCGGTTCTCTGTCGCAGCGACTCGCCTGGCTCGCTGCTGAAGGCGTCGATCTGGTCGGTGTTTTGCCTTTCGAGCAGATACGGGTCATGGAGGCCGGCGATTTCGTCGAACAGATCCTCGTGAAGAGCCTCAGCACTCGGGTGGTCGTCGTCGGTATGGACTTCCGCTACGGAAGAGGAAGAGATGGCACCATCGAGACGCTCGCCGACGCAGGGTCGCGCCTCGGGTTTGCGGTGGACGCGGTACCGCTCCTCACAGAGCACGACGGAGCGCTCTCATCATCCAACGTTCGTATTCTCGTCCAGCAGGGCGAGGTGGAAGCAGCGGCTGAGGTCTTGGCACGACCGTTCGCGGTGCGAGGCGAGGTCGTCAAAGGGGACAGCCGCGGTCGGGCCATCGGCTTTCCTACGGCGAATCTCAGGTTCGGAGGCGAGGTATTGGTTCCCAGGCACGGTGTGTATGCCACGCTGGCCGAAGTCGACGGAGAGACGTATCCGTCCGTGACCAATGTCGGCGTTCGGCCGACCTTCGACGGCCAGGTCGAGACAGTGGAAACGCATCTGCTCGACGTGGATCTCGACCTGTACGGAAAGACGATTGATGTGCATTTCATCTCGTCGATCCGTCCCGAGCAGAAGTTCGACGGTGTCGAGGCCCTCGTGACCCAAATCACAGCCGACGTGCGACAAGCTCGCCTCGAGCTCACATCGCCGGAGTGACGTCACATCCGGCGGCGCGCTGCGCGTTCCGTCCCGGATTGCTCGCCGAGCCCTCGCTAACCTCGCTACATGAGAAGGCATGCACACTCAGGATCGCCATTTGAGGAGAAATACGGCTTCAGCCGCGCGGTGAGGTCCGGCGACTCGGTACACATCGCCGGCACAGCTCCGATCCCACAACAGGTGGGCGAAGCGGCCCCCGAGTCCGCATACGAGCAGATGCTTCTCTGTGGCCGAATTGCGCTCGCTTCGCTCGAAGAGCTGGGTGGACATCTTCGGCATGTCATTCGCACTCGCGTGTTCATCGTTGATGCGGCCGACCAGGAAGAGATCGGCAAAGCACACGGCGAGTTGTTTGGTGAGGCTGCCCCGGCGGCGACGATGGTGGTTACCGGACTCCTCGACCCATCATGGAAGGTCGAACTCGAGGTTGAAGCTCTCATCGACTGAGCTCGTCGCTCTGGAACGGGCCGGGATGCGTATGTTCAACCCAATCGCCCGTCGTGACGCCGGCGACTGGTCTGCCATCGTCTCGGAGGTGCCCAACCGACGGGCGAATGCGATCTACCCTCTCGGGCCCGTGCCCCAGCGGTTCGACTCGCTGGTCAGCCTCTATGCGCTGCACGGCCGGCCGGTCCGATGTAAGGCCCCCGACTGGGTTGGCTCGGCCACCGAGGATGCAATGCGGTTGCTTGGTCTTCGCCGGGTCTACGGGGCACATGTGTTGGCGGCTCCGCTCACCCCTGCCCACCGGGTGAGCGAAGCGGATGTGGTCGTGATCACAGCCTCGATCGACGCCGACTGGTTGGCAGTCAACAGCGCCTTCCCGGCGGTGGCCAGAGGTGCGTATGGCGCGGCCGGCACGACGACCGTAGCGGCGCGCATCGGGTCCGCGGCGGTTGGCCTCATGGTGGTCGCCGACGGCTGGGCCGGGATCGGTGGGATGTACACAATCCCGCCGAAACGCCGTCAGGGCTTGGCGAGGCAGGTTGTCGCCAGTCTGCTCTCCGAGGCAGCAGCGATGGGCGTTGACCGAGCGTTCCTCCAGATCGTGAAGTCGAACGAGCCGGCGATGCGGTTGTATGGCTCGTACGGTTTCGAAGTCGTCTCGTCATACTCGTATTGGGAGTAGCGATTACGACTTCGTTTCGGTTTCTGGTTGAATGATCACGGCGCAGGAGGTGTTACACTCGTCCTCGTCCCCCCACGCATCGCTCAGCCCACTGCATCAGCACGGCCCCGAGCACTGCCCAGCGGGGGTAATACCGCTCGCAAGACTTGCCGACAAGCACGGATCCATGAAAACCACGCAAGAAATCATTTCTGAATATGGCCAGCACGACTCGGACACCGGTTCGCCGGAGGTTCAGGTTGCGCTGCTCACTGAGCGCATCAAGCACCTCACCGAGCACATGAAAGAGCACAAGCACGACTTTCACAGTCAGCGCGGATTGCTCATGCTGGTGGGTAAACGACGCCGACTGCTCAACTATTTGAAGCGGCAGGACGTCGAGCGTTACCGCAGCTTGATCGCAGCGCTCGGCCTTCGCAGGTAGAGATTCGAAAGAGCGGCCATAGGCCGCTCTTTCGCTGTTCGACGATGTCGAACAACCCTTTTGCCCACAACTAGCAAAAGGTCAGCTCCGGCTTTGACCGGGATCATCTCGAAGACGTGAGGAAAGAAGTTCAGTTGACAGTGGTGAACGCTCCCCAAACGGAGCCCTCACCACTGCCAATTGGCCGCTCTCCTCACATGAACAAAGGAGAAAACGTGCCCGAATATACGGTACGTGGCGCCATCGGTGGCAAGGAAGTCACCATGAGTGCCGGCAAGTTGGCCCTTCAGGCCAACGGCGCAGTAAAAATCACACTCGGGGGTGTGGAGGTCCTTGTGACCGCCACCGCATCCAAGAAGATGCGCGAAGGAGTCGACTTCTTCCCCCTTACGGTTGATATCGAAGAGCGGATGTATGCCGCGGGTCGGATCCCGGGATCCTTCTTTCGTCGCGAAGGCCGGGCGACCGAACAGGCAGTCTTGACCTGTCGCCTCATCGACCGACCGCTTCGCCCTTCGTTCAAAGAGGGGTTCCGGTGCGAAACACACATTGTTGGCACCGTCCTTTCGATTGACGAAGACCACGAATATGACATTCTGGCTCTCAACGCAGCTTCGGCAGCACTGACCATCAGCAATATCCCGTTCGAGGGCCCGATCGGGGCCATTCGCCTCGCGCTCAAGGACGGCGAATGGGTGCCCCTGCCCACGCACGATGACCTGGACGAATCCGTGTTCGAGCTCACCGTTGCCGGACATCGAAACGACAACGGCGAGATCGATATCACGATGGTCGAGGCGGGCGCAATGCCGGACGGCCTGCGTCTGATCCAGGACGGTGCCCAGCCGTCCGACGAAGAGACGGTCGCCCGCGGCCTCGAAGAAGCCAAGCAGTACATCGCCGAGTCCATCGACATGCAGAACGAGTTGGCGTCTCAAATCCAGGTTGAGCCGTTCGACTACCCGCTCGCAGTTGATTACACCGACGAGGTGTTCAATCGAGTCCGCGAGCTGGCCGCGCCGAAGCTCGAGTCAGTGATCACCATCGCAGGCAAGTCCGAGCGCAGCGCCGCTCAGGACGCAGCTCAAGAAGAGGTGCTGGCGGCATTCGAGGACACAACGGACGACGAGGCCGCCATGGCCAAACGAGCATTCAAGGCCGTCGCCAAGCAGATGATGCGTGCTCGGGTAGCCAACGATGGCATCCGTCTCGACGGTCGTGGTGTCACCGACCTCCGTGATCTCGAAGCCGAGGTAGGCGTTGTTGCTCGTGCTCACGGATCCGGCCTGTTTCGTCGAGGTGAGACCCAGGTGCTCAATGTTTCCAC
Organism: Acidimicrobiia bacterium; assembly: GCA_041577335.1. GTDB lineage: Bacteria > Actinomycetota > Acidimicrobiia > Spongiisociales > JAENVV01 > JBFGJH01. The sequence continues at coordinate 7,273 of JBFGJH010000067.1, forward strand.
GTTGGGCATGCTCAAGATGGAGCAGATGCTCGACACGCTTTCGATCGAAACGTCGAAGCGCTTCATGCACCACTACAACTTCCCGCCTTTCTCCACCGGAGAGACCGGGTTCATGCGTGGGCCCAAGCGACGGGAAATCGGCCACGGCGCTCTCGCTGAGCGAGCGGTGCACCCGATCATCCCGACGGCTGAGGAGTTTCCCTACGCCTATCGACTGGTCTCTGAGGTGTTGTCGTCGAACGGATCTTCCTCGATGGCATCCGTCTGCGGGTCGGCGCTTTCGTTGATGGACGCCGGCGTGCCGATCATCGCCCCGGTGGCGGGGATCGCCATGGGCCTCATCTATCTCGACGGCAAGTACATCACACTCACCGACATTCTCGGTGCGGAGGATGCACTCGGCGACATGGACTTCAAGGTCGCAGGAACCGCCGACGTGATCACGGCCCTGCAACTCGATACCAAAATCGAGGGCTTGCCCGCAGATGTGCTCACAGGCGCCCTCTCGCAGGCGAAGGATGCTCGTTTGGCCGTTCTGGCCGCCATGAAGGAGGCGATCGATGGACCCCGTCCGGAGCTCAATCCGAATGCCCCTCGTATCGAGGCCATTCGCATCCCCAAGGACAAGATCGGTGAGGTCATCGGCCCGAAGGGTAAGACCATTCGCGAGCTCGAGGAAGAAACGGGCGCGACGATCGAGATCGAAGAAGAAGGCGCGTTCGGCATCGTACGAGTCGGCGCAGCGGACGGCGACAGCCTGCAGGCCGCGAAGTCTCGCATCGAGCTGATCGCCAACCCACCTGAGCCGGAAATGGGCGAGACCTATGAGGGTCAGGTCGTGAACATCACCACGTTTGGTGCGTTCATCAACATCCTGCCCGGTCGAGACGGACTGCTCCATATCTCGAAGATCGACACCGAGCGGCGTGTCGAGAACGTCGAGGACTACCTCACGTTGGGTGACTCCGTGAAAGTGATCGTCCGCGAGATCGACCGCAATGGCAAGGTGAGCTTGGAGCTCGCTGAACCGATCGAACCCTCCGAGGAGGTCAAGAACCGACCGCCCAGGGAGAGGAGCGACCGCGGTGGACGCGACCGCCCCCGTGATGGTGGCGATAGCCGCGATCGTGGTGGACGCGACCGCAACCGTGATGGTGGCGACAGCCGCGATCGTGGTGGACGCGACCGCAACCGGGGCAGCCGCAGTGACAGTGGTAGCCGCAGTGACAGTGGCAGCCGTGATAGCGGCAGCCGCAGTGACAGTGGTAACCGGAGCGACAGCGGTAACCGGAGTGACAGTGGTAACCGGAGCGACAGCGGCAACCGCAGTAGCAGTGGTAGCCGCAGTGACGGAGGCAGCAGCCGCAATCGTGATCGTGATCGCGACAGTGAGCGCAATCAGCGCGACGGCGGCGGCGACGCCGGCGATAGCCCGAAGAGGAAGATCGTCAGCTTCGAAGAAGAATTCGAAGGCGGGTTGTAGGTCGGCGCAAGCAGGCTTGCGCCGAGTTGATCGAGCGGCCCTTCGGCCGCGCTCATAGTGGCCTTCACGGCGCGCAAGTCGCCGTGAAGGCATAACGAGGGGGTGGCGGGAGCCACCCCCTCGAGCTCCCCCGGGAGCGCAGCGCCATTCGAAATAGTCCCCCCAACTGCGTTGGGGGGAAGGTACCGCCGCCCGGAGGGCGGGGGTAGGGGGCGAGGTCGAGAGCTTGCCGGGCGGCCAGCTTCGCAATCCTCGTATCCTTGCGCTTGTGCCTGAGCTTCCTGACATTGTGGTGTATATCGAGGCGCTCGAGCGTTATGTCGCAGGGCGTGAGCTCGAGAAGGTGCGGATTGCTTCCTTCTCGTTGCTCCGAACCTACGACCCGCCCATTTCGGCGATCGAGGGCGAAGTCGTGCGCGGTTTCCGGCGCATCGGCAAGAGGATCGTATGGGAGTTCGATGACGAGTTGTTCATGGTCATGCACCTCATGATCGCCGGGCGGCTGCGATGGAGGGACCGCGGCGTGACCGTTCCCAAGAAGGTGGGCCTGGCTGCGTTCGACTTCGCGAACGGGTCGCTTTTGTTCACCGAGCAAGGATCGAAGCGGCGCGCCTCGCTGCATGTGGTCAAGGGGGAGGAGGGGCTGGCCGAGCACGATCGAGGCGGTGTCGAACCGCTGGATATCACCGTCGAGGAGTTTGGCGGTGCGCTCACCCTCGAGAACCGGACCATGAAACGGGCTCTCACCGACCAGCGCATCCTGTCGGGGATCGGCAATGCCTACTCGGATGAGATTCTCCATGCGGCCAAGCTCTCACCCGTCAAACGGACGGGCCAGCTGTCACAGCAAGAGATCACGCGGTTGTACGAGGCCACCCAGGCATCTCTCCTCGAGTGGACCGAGCGGCACCGACAGGATGTTGGCGACGGGTTTCCCGAGAAGGTCACCGCCTTTCGCCCGGACATGGCGGTCCACGGCAAATACGGTGAGCCGTGCCCGGTATGCGGCTCGAAGGTGCAACGCATTGTCTACGCGTCCAACGAGACCAACTACTGCGCCACCTGCCAGACCGATGGCAAGCTCCTGGCCGATCGGTCGCTCTCTCGCCTCCTCAAAGACGACTGGCCCAAGACGATCGAAGACCTCGAAGAGGGCTAGACGCGACGCACCTCTTGAGCGAGTGGTCAAACCGCCGGTACACTCCCGCTGATGGACAGCTATGACGCAGTCGTGGTTGGGGCGGGCCCCAATGGTTTGGCGGCGGCCATCGTCATCGCGCGAGCCGGCCTGTCGGTTGCCGTATTCGAGGGCGCCGATAGCGTTGGGGGCGGCACCCGCACAGATGAGCTGACAGTTCCCGGTTTTCATCATGACGTCTGCTCGGCCATCCATCCTCTCCACCAGTCGCCGGCGTTTCGGTCTTTTCCCCTTGCCGAGTTTGGTGTCGACTGGGTCTACGCCCCGGTGGAACTTGCTCATCCGCTCGAGGGCGGGCGAGCGGTCGCGCTCTCTCACGACGTAAACGAGACCGCTTCCCAGTTTCCCGTCGATACCGACACGTATCGAAAAGCGTTCGACTTCTACGCCCGTCACGCCGATGAGCTTTTCGCCCAGACCCTGCGTCCGCTCGTCAATGTCCCGAGCACCCCCATTTCCCTGGCCAGGTTTGGTTTGCCGGCATTGATGTCCGCGAAGGCCTATGCCCGTCGGTACCAGTCCTCGGAAGCCCGGTCCCTGTTTCTCGGCGTGGCCGCACACAACGTGACCTCGCTCACACAACCGGCGTCGGCCGCCGTTGCGTTGGCCCTCATGACGGCCGCTCATCGCTATCGGTGGCCGATGGCTCGCGGTGGGTCGCACACCATCACCAGGGCTATGGCCGGCTATCTCGAATCGTTGGGTGGCGTACTCCACCTTGGGAATCAGATCACCGACCTCTCAGACCTGCCGACCAGCAGGCTGAAGCTGCTCTCGGTGCCTCCACCGGCGCTGGCGGCAATCGCGGGGCACCGATTGTCTGACGATGAACGGAAGAAGTTGAATGGTTGGCGCTTCGGCCCTGGGGTGTTCAAGGTCGACTGGGCGCTCGACGGCCCCGTTCCGTGGGCTTCGCCGACGGTGCGAGAAGCAGGAACCGTTCACGTGGTCGGAGAATCGGATGAGGTGATGGAGTCGGAGGATGCCATGTGGAACGGCCGGCACGCCGAACGGCCCTACGTTCTCTTCGCCCAGCAATCGCTTTTTGATGAGACAAGGGCTCCGGCGGGGAAACAGACCGGGTGGGCCTACTGTCATGTTCCCCACGGTTCGACGGTCGACATGACCGACGCGATCGAAGCCCAAATCGAGCGGTTTGCTCCCGGCTTCCGAGATCTCATCATCGATCGGCACACAATGTCTTCTGAAGACTATGAGCGATACAACTCCAACTACGTAGGCGGCGACATAGGGTCAGGGTCCTTCACGCTCAAACAGATCCTGGCCAGGCCTCGTTTCGGACCCAACCCCTACAAGACCTCTCTGGACGGTGTCTTTCTGTGCGGGTCCTCCACTGCCCCGGGAGCGGGTGTCCATGGGATGGCCGGCTGGAATGCCGCTCATGCGGCCCTGAAGTCGATCGGGATGAAAGCCGACTACTCGTGAGTGCTTGAGACCAGTGACCCGGTTACCTGAGACGAGGGCTCGACAGGGGCATCGGGCCACCGCTGCGGAACTCTACGACGACGCATTCGGCGACAAGCCTGGGCGACGACAATGGTGAAGCAGCTCACTCGTAGCTAGGTGTGGGCCATGTGAATGGCGTTCAAGCGATCCCGAAGGTCGCGAAAAGCGAGCAGGTCTCTCCCTTGACCAATCGAACATATGTTCGATACACTCAGGGTCCGACGTGGAGGGGCAATGGCAGCGACCTTGATGCCAAACATGGCAAACAAGGCAAACAAGGCAAACAAGGTAGACAAGGAATGTGCCAACGACGAAGTTCGTCGTGAGCTCGCCGCGCGACTCGCCACCGCCACCACGTCCTTGCCGGGCGACGAGAGTGAATTTCAGGTCGAGCCCGGCCGCATTGTGGGGTTGTTGGGATCGTTGGGCAGTGGCATGACACGTGTGGGACTGTCCTTGCTGGTGGAGCCCTCTCGGGTGGCCCCGGTGGTGGTGGTCGACCACCGCGGCTGGTTTTCGCCGCTGGCGGCTTGGGAAGTCGGGATCGATCCAGAATCGCTGTACATCGTCAGGACCGAAACTTCGCATTGGACCCAGGTGATGGCCACCCTCTTGGGCGGAGTGCGCGCCGTCTATGCAGATGTGCCGGCAACAGTTGCCGAACGTGACTACCGGAGGTTGGCAGGCATTGCCCGCCGGGAGCGGACGGCGGTGGTGCTTCGAGCCGAACAGCCGCTGCCCTCGGGGATTGCCCACTGGCGGGTCACCGCCGATGACATCGTTTGGGAGGGCTCCGATCAAGGTCATGGCCGCATAGGACGCCGCACGCTCAGCGTGACCGTTGGCGGCAAGGCAGTGGCGGGAATCGAGCGCCAATGGGAAGTAGAGGACTATGGGACGCATCCTGTGCGTGTGGTGGCGGGACTGGCCACTTCGCAGACCCGACGCGCCGCCGGATAGGCCAACGCTCGTCGCCGAAGCCCATGAGGTGATTGCTGCCAACGACCTGGCGCGTGCGCTTGGCGTCGAACCGGGGATGCGGCGGAGAGAAGGCGAAGCGCTGTGTCCCCACGGTGTGATCCTCGACCGCGACGTAGGCCGGGAGGTGTCCACCTTTGAGCCGATGATCTCCGCCATCGAGGAGCTCATTCCGAAAGTAGAGGTTGCCGAACCGGGGCTCCTTTTCGTCGAAGTCTCTGGAGCCTTGCGGTATTACGGAGGAGAAGACGCGATTACCGACCTCGTTGTGAAGGCAGTCTCTCCTCTTTCGGGGGTGGCCCCGGTACGGGTAGGGGTTGCCAATGGGCCCTTTGCATCCCGCTTGGCGGCTTCCCAAACTCCCCCCGGAGGTGTACTGCGCATCGACGATGACTACGCCTACCTCGCCCAACAGGATGTTGCTGCCATCGGCAACCGAGACCTCGTGGCGACGTTTCGATGGTTGGGCGTCACGACCTTGGGCGAGCTCGCCCAATTGCCAAGAGAAGCAATCGCCTCACGATTTGGGCATGCTGGATTGACGGCTCATCGTCTGGCATCGGGGGAAGACCGCCCAGCAGCTCCCCGCCAGGTGCCAGTCGACGCGACCGTTGAGCGAGTGTTCGAAGAGCCGTTGATCATGATGGACCAGGTCGGGTTCGCTGCCAGAGCCATGTCCGTGGAGCTCATCGGCGGTTTGCGTCGCTACGGAGCTGCAGCACACAGAATCGAAGTCGAAGCCGTGACCGAAGACGGGGCCGGTCGGCACCGTGTGTGGCGCAGCGCCAACCCGTTCACCGAAGACATGCTGGCTGACCGTGTGTGGTGGCAACTTCGGGCATGGGTGGAGCGTGGAGGGGTCACGAGTGGGATCGTTCGCCTGCGGTTGTCGCCGGCCGATGTGTCGGGTGACGGCCGTCAATTGAGTTTCCTGGAAGACACGGTGGCAAAGGTGGAAGCCGAAAGAGCGCTGGCACGTGTTCAAGCGTTGGTTGGTCCGGATCAGGTACTCGTGGCACAACCGCGAGGAGGGCGCGATCCCGGCGATCGTGTGGAGTGGCGTCGGTGGGGTGAGCCAACCGACGCCACTCTGTCATCAGCGCCCTGGCCGGGAGCTACCCCATCTCCTTCTCCGGCATTGGTGCCTCGACAACCCACCCAGATCGAAGTCGAGTGGGATGGGGGGATGCCTGCTCGGGTTCGTCTCCGAAGCCGGTGGGTGCAGGTGGTGAGCTGGGCAGGCCCGTGGCGAAAGACCGGTCGATGGTGGAAGGACGAACGTGACGCCGATCGTTATCAAATCGTCACAACGGTTGGTGCTTTTCTGTGTGAAGTGAAGGCCAATCAGACCTTTTTGATCGGCGTATATGACTGAGCTGTGTGCCTTGCCGAACACGCACCGTGGTTTTTCGACACGGCGTCGTCAATCCGTGAGAATGCCCGCTAACCTCGCACCAGCTAGGGAATATCGATGGACACAATCCCCCCTCAAGAAATCACTCTATGGCGTCGTCTATGCGACGCCTATGTGTCGGTGCGAGAGCAACTCGATAGAGATCTGGTCGCGCTCGCCGACCTGTCTCTCTCCGAATTCGATGTGCTCCGCATCCTCAACGAAGCCGGCGGGTCACTGCGGATGTCCGAGCTCGCCGAACAGGCGCATGCCAGCCGCAGCGGTCTCACGCGTCGGGTTGACCGCCTCGAAAGACGCGATCTGGTGCGGCGCGAGCGGGTTGACGATGACCGGCGCGGGCTGAGGGCAGTGCTCACCCAAGCAGGAGAGCGGCTCTGTGAGGAGCTCACACCCAAATACATCGACTCGCTCAAGTCGAGCGCTCTGGTCCGCCTCAATCAGCAGGAGATCTCATCAATCGTTGGAATGCTCGAGCGGATTCGCGGGCCCCTCGGTTGACTCCAGTTCTTGAAACGTCGCCACAATCAGCTGGCGAACCCTCGATGTCAGCTCGCCAACGTCGGCTTTGGTCAGGCCCACCGTGGGTATTGGATCACCGACGACGGTGATGACCCGGCCGCCTTTGACGAGTTTCTTGGGCGGCCATGCCCGGTAGGAGCCGTATGTGGTCACGGGAACCACCGGCAGCTGATTCTCGATCGCAATGGCGAAGGCTCCCTTCTTGAACGGTCGCATGGCTCCGTCGCGAGATCGCGTCGCTTCGGGGTAAACCATGAGCGATCGAGCCTGCTCGAGGTTGTCGTGAGCGCTGGCGTTGAGCTCCCTATGGATGGCCGCCCCTCTCGCCCGGTCCACCTCGACGATCCCGATTCTCCGCATGGTTGTGCCGAGCAGAGGGATTCTGAAGAGCTCGGTCTTGGCCAGAAACCGCAGAGGATTTGGCACCGACAAGAAATGGGCAGGGATGTCGAGGTTGGATCGATGATTGGAAACGACCACGTACGCCTGACTCGGGTCGAAGAAGTCACCTCCTCGGATCTCCAACTCGACGCCGGCCGACTTGAGCCATACCCGAGCCCAGAGCCGGATGATGCGTTCGATCTTCTCGGCCGCTGCGTGACGCTGGGTGAGCCAGATGAGCGCAACCGACGAATAGATCGTGATCGCAAGACCGACAGCGATGGTCGCAACGGTCCGGCCCGCGTCTGAGATCAGGTGCATATGCCCGACGATAGCGCCACCGATTACCCTCACCGTGTGGGAAGGACGAAATCGGAGTGGCGGCAGTGGGCCGAAGCGCAACATGCCACGATCGATCATGTCGCGGCCAGTGCCCAGATTGTCGATGTGCTCCACCGGACGCTCGGATTCGACCAACACACTTTGACGTTTCTCCCCATGAGCGACGAAGTTGATCTGACGCGACTCGACCGTCCCCACCTCTACGTCACTCGGACTCCAACCGTTGGAGCGCTGACGGTACATCCCTTCGACGCTCCACGAGAGAGGCACCCGTGGGGCTACGAACAACCGATTGCCGCTGCACCGGAGGTCGCTCCGGCCGCTCTGGACGTCGTGCTGGTTCCAGGAGTTGTCTTTGCCGTCACGGGAACAAGGATCGGGCACGGGAAGGGCTACTACGACCAGCTTTTGGCATCCTGTCGAACCGATGCCCAGCGAATCGGCATCACCTTCGACGCATTGGTGGTTGATAGCCTGCCGGCCGAAGCCCATGACATCCCCATGGACGCCATCGTCACGGAGTCGGGGCTCCAGGCTACGGCTGGCTAGCGCTCGACGATCGCCAACGCCCGGATGAGCGACGGGTAGAACGCATCGGCCCAGATTCGATGCCCATGTTCATTCGGGTGAAAGAGATCGCCGGCAAAAATGCCCTCGCGCTCCTGTTGAAAACGCGAAGCGGTCAGCTCCCACATCGGAACGCGTTCGATCCGGTCCGAAATGGCGGCGATCTCCTTGATCACGGCGTCGATTCGGTTGCCCCGCAGCCTCGCAACCGAGTGGAGCGGCGCAGGCATGCGCGGAATCGAGCCGAGGTCGCCGACGCCGGCCATGATCATGGCCTTGCTGCGGGGCAGCAGGTAGTCAACGATCGACACGAGATTCTGTCGCACGATTGAGGTCGGAATGCCGTGGAGCGCATCATTGCTCCCGACAACAACGACGGCGATGTCGGTTTCCGTGACCTTCGGGAGCTGATCGTTCAGCACGTCCTGGGCGCGGCTCCCTCCGACGGCCAGGGATTCGAGGGTGATGTGGTGTCGATCAGCTAGTCGGTCGATGGCCTGGCGGATCCATATCTGCTCTGGTCTTTCGAGACCTGGCCCGGTCAAGGTCGAGTCGCCGAACGCGGCAATGCGCAACGCCGGAGCGGTGGCGGGACCCAGTACGGCCGATGCGTCCAAGCCGCCGAAGGTAGGCAGGTCACGCTGCACCGTATAGACCACCTGGGCGGCCAGGGTGGCTGCTGTGAGCGCCGCCACCTTGGGAACCGCTCGAATGAGAGAGTGAGTCCGTGGCATCCTACGATGCAAGTTACTCCATCGAAGAGAGTAGAGAAGGAATGAAGTTGGGGCTGTTTCTCTCGTACTGGTCGGGAGACACGCGCACTGATATCGGCTTGGTTCGCGAAGCCGAGAGATTGGGCTTCGATTCGGTGTGGGCCGCCGAGGCATGGGGCTCCGATGCCGTGAGCGTGCTGGCGTGGATCGCTGCCCAAACCGAGAAGATCAAGATCGCCAGCGGAATCATGCAAATGCCCGCACGGACGCCGGCAATGACTGCCATGACTGCGATGACGCTCGATGGCCTGTCCGGCGGCCGGTTCATACTCGGTTTGGGCGTGTCGGGCCCGCAGGTCGTCGAAGGCTGGCATGGCCGTCCCTACGGGAAGCCGCTCGGAAAGACGCGTGAATACGTGTCGATCGTGCGGGCCGCGTTGGCCAAGAAGACGCCGCTCACCCACGAAGGCCACAACTACCAGATTCCGTATCGCGGGCCGGATGCCACAGGGCTCGGCAAACCACTTCGGATCATGGGGAGACCGCGGCCCGACCTCCCGATTTATCTGGCGGCGATGGGTCCCAAGAACGTCGCCCTTGCCGCTGAGCTCGCCGACGGCTGGCTCCCGGTGCTGGTTTCTCCGGATCACTACAACTCTGTTTTTGCGCCGTCGGTCGGGGAGGGACTCGCACGGGGCGCCGAGCCCAAGACATTCGATGTCGCTCCGACTGTGAATGCGCGTCTGAGCGATGACATTGAGAGAGCCCGGAACAAGCTGCGCCCTGGCCTTGCGCTGTACGTAGGAGGGATGGGGGCACCCGGCCGCAACTTCTACAACGACCTGGTGTCGCGCTATGGGTACGAAGAATCAGCCGAAGAGATCCAGTCGCACTTTCTGGCCGGGCGACGCCGGCAAGCGATAGCGGCGGTCCCCGATGCAATGGTGGACGAACTGTGTCTGGTCGGCTCCGAAGCGATGATCCGCGACCGACTCGAGGCGTGGAGGGATGTCGGTGTTGGCACACTGCTCGTCACGCCGGATCGAATCGAGACCATGCGCGTTCTGGCAGAGTTGATCTTGTGACGGCAATCGATATTGGAGGAACCCAGCACTGATGAAAGCCATTCAAATCGCGCATACAGGAGGGCCGGAGGTCCTGCACTATGTGGAGGTTCCCGACCCCGTTGCCGAGCCCGGCCACGTGGTCGTGGCAACCGAGTTCGCCGGACTGAACTTCATCGATACGTATCATCGCAAAGGCCTGTATCCGGTGCCGCTTCCCTTCGTCCCCGGCCTGGAGGGGGCGGGAGTCGTCACGGAGGTGGCCGCGGATGTAGGAGACATCAGAGTTGGAGATCGGGTCGCCTGGGCATTGGGCGGCGGCTCGTATGCCGAACGCACCTCATTGCCGGCCAAGACGCTCTTCGCTGTCCCAAGTGAGGTTCCTCTCGACACGGCCGCTGCTCTCGCGCTGCAAGGCCTGACGGCCCATTATCTGGCCTTTGACACCTACCCGATACAGACGGGCGACCGGGTCCTCATCCATGCCGGAGCTGGAGGGGTCGGACTGCTGTTGATCCAGATTGCCAAGCTGCGTGGCGCGGAGGTGTTCACAACCGTCTCAGGTCCCGAGAAAGCAGCGTTGGCATCGGGAGCCGGAGCTGATCATGTGGTCCGATACGACCAGCAAGACTTCGGTGCCGCAGTGGAGGGGATAGCCGGTGATCGCCCGCTGGCCGCTATTTTCGACGGCGTCGGCGCAGAAACCTTTGATCGCGGGCTCACGCTGCTGAGACGGCGTGGCGTGATGGTGCTGTTTGGGCAAGCGTCCGGTCCCGTTCCGCCCGTCGACCTGCAGGTGCTCGCCCAGAACGGTTCGTTGTTCGTGACGCGGCCGACGCTCGGCGACTACATCGGCGATCCTGCCGAGCGCGACCGACGAGCCCGTGACCTCTTCGGTTGGGTCGAGCGGGGTGAGCTTTCGGTGCGGGTCGGGCAGCGGTACCCGTTGGCAGAAGCGGCCCAATCTCATCGCGACCTCGAGTCCAGAGCCACGACCGGGAAGTCCCTGCTCGTTCCCTGAGTCGGCGGCGTACGTCGTTGCGAGCATGGACTGAAGTCGTGCTCACCCGTGACACGAGAGGGCGCAGGTAAGAGTCCTCCCGCCTCCGCCGCACAGAGAAGGTGGCCGATGGCCACCTTCTCCTCGGGCGACTGTTTCACCCGATCCCCTGGTCCCTGGGACCCTTGTTGAATCTGTCAGCCGTTCCCGTTGCCACCGTTCCCGTTGCTGCCGCCGGTTTGGCCGGGTGTCGTGTCTGATGGGCTGTTGCCGGTTTGGCCGGGTGTCGTGTCTGATGGGCTGTTGCCGGTTTGGCCGGGTGTCGTGTCTGATGGGCTGTTGCCGGTTTGGCCGGGTGCGGTGTCTGATGGGCTGTTGCCGGTTTGGCCGGGTGCGGTGTCTGATGGGCTGTTGCCGGTTTGGCCGGGTGCGG
>JBFGJH010000068.1:0-18559 GCA_041577335.1 Acidimicrobiia bacterium
CGGGTAGAGGCCGGCGAGGCGCGCGAGGTCGACGGCGGCTTCGGTATGGCCGGCCCGACGCAAGACACCACCAGGGTGATAGCGCAGGGGAAAGACATGACCGGGTCGGTTGAAGTCGCTGGGACCGAAGCTGTGGTCGACAACCGCCTTGATCGTGGCGGCGCGGTCAGCGGCACTGATTCCCGTGGTGGTTCCGCCCTTGACATCGATGGAAACGGTGAACGCGGTGTGCATCGAGTCCGTGTTGTCGGCCACCATGAGAGGGATCTGGAGTTGATCGAGGCGGTTGCCCTCGACCGGCAGGCAGATGAGGCCCGACGTGTAGCGCACCATGAATCCCATCTTTTCCGGCGTGACCATCTCGGCGGCGATGATCAGGTCTCCCTCGTTCTCGCGATCCTCGTCGTCGACGACCACGACGAACTCGCCGGCCCGGATGGCTTCGAGAGCTTGCTCGATCGACGCGAAACTCATGACGAGGTCTCCATCATTCGCTCGACGTATTTGGCGATCACATCCACCTCGAGGTTGAGCCGGTCGCCAGGGCGCCGCTTGCCGACGACGGTGACCTCGAGGGTGTGCGGAATGATCGCGATCTCGAACGCGTCGTCGTCGAGCGCGGCCACCGTGAGGCTTATTCCATCGACGGTGATCGAGCCCTTGTGGACGAGGTACCGTCTGAGCTCGGCTGGGTACGAGACACGGAGCCGGCTGCCATCTCCTTCAGGCGCGATGCTTTCCACCACGCCAACGCCGTCAACATGTCCCTGCACGATATGGCCGTCGAATCGCCCATCTGCAGGCATCGGCCGCTCGAGGTTGACGTGATCGCCTGCGGATAGGTCGCCGATGTTGGTGAGGCGCAGCGTCTCAGGGACGGCCTCGACGACGAACCCGTCGTTGCTGAGCTCGGTGACGGTGAGGCATGTTCCGTTGATCGAGATGCTGTCCCCGATCTTCAACCCGGGCGAGACTTCGCTCGACTCGATCCTGAGCCGGCGAGCCCCTTCGCCGTCGCTCATGCGCCGAACGATGCCCATGGTCTCGATGATGCCGGTGAACATTGCCGATTACTCCGTGACGAATTCGATGACTACATCTGGCCCGATCTGATTGATCGCAGTGATGTCGACGGACCGGGCGTCAGCAAGGGTAGCGAAGGTCCCGTCGAATGGCCCGACGCCGAGTCCCCCGGCGATTTTGCCGGCAACGTAGAACACTCCCCGATCAACGAGGCCACCCCGCCACAAGGCACCAGACAGCGAAGCACCGCCCTCGACCAGGACGTCGAGGTAGCCGAGGTCGGACACCGATACCAGCGCAGCTTCCAAGTCGATGTGTCCGTCATCCCCTGCCACCTGAACCGAGGTTCCCGGCCCCGTCCACCGGCCCGAGCTCAGCACGAGCGGATCGCGCTCCCAGATTCTCCGGTCGGCTGGGATCGGACGGCTCCCCGCAACCACGATCGGGCGAGGCTGGGGGCCCGTGTAGTCAGGCAGCCTGACTGTCAGAAGGGGATCGTCGGCAATCACGGTGCCGGCTCCCACCACAACCGCGTCAACCCTGGCTCGGAGGTGGTGGCCATGTTGTCGCGCTTCGTGGCTCGTGATCCATTGCGATGTGCCGTCGGCGGCCGCCAGCTGCCCGTCGAGCGTGATCGCCGACTTGAGCGTGGTCATCGCTCGCCCTGTTCGGCGGTGAAACATATAGGCAGCGTCGACGCTCTCGGTGATGAAGCCGTCGATGACCTCGACGCCTGCATCTCTCAATCTCGTCATGCCCCTCCCTGAAACTCGAACATCCGGGTCGGTTTCGCCGACGATCACCCGGGCGACGCCGGCTGCAATGAGAGCGTCGGCGCATGGGGGGGTTCTTCCATGATGTGAGCACGGCTCCAAGGTCACATACATGGTCGCTCCTCGGGCTGACTGACCCCCGTCCATGAGTGCCTCGATCTCGGCATGAGGAGCACCCGGGCCGGCGTGGAACCCGGACCCGATGACGATGCCGTCTCTCACCAGCACAGCTCCGACCTGAGGATTCGGGTGGGGCCGGGCGAGGCGGGCAAGCCGAACGGCCTCGTCCATGAATTGGTGGTGGCCGGCGTCCTGCATCGTCCCCAGGCTAGACCCGGCTGAGGCGACGAGGTCGGGCGGTGTCAAGCGGTGCGACGGTCGATTTCGTAGCTCGATCCTTGGCGCTTCTTGGCGAATTCCTTCATTTCGACGGCAACCGCCGACGCTTCCCACTGGGACTTGATCTGGCGGGCGAGGTTGGTCACGACCCCCAGGCTGATCGAGACGAGTGGAAACGCATGACGATCACCCCGCCGGTCGGTGACCTCGATGTATCCGCGAAGCGCATCGGCCGTGTCGTACAGGTCGAGAACCCCATCGTCGAAGCGGTCGATGACCCGCTTGCAGAACACTTCGGCGACCTCGGCGTTCATCACAGCCACAAAGTCGTCACCACCGATGTGCCCGACGAATGCATCGGGGCCGCCCAGCTCGGCGATCGCTTCGAGCAGCACATGAGCCGTGAACTTGATCACCTGGTCGCCGCGCATGAATCCGTAGTGGTCATTGAACGCCTTGAAGTTGTCGAGGTCGACCCACGCGATCGCGAAGTACCCATTGGGGTTGTTGATGCGCTCATCCAACACCGACGAGATGCGAAAGTTGCCGGGCAACCCGGTGAGCGGGGACACATCCCGCATGGCTTGGGTCCGGCGCATGACGGCCTTCACCCTCGCCACGAGCTCGGAGACGTCGAACGGTTTGGTGATGTAATCGTCTGCTCCCAGCTCGAGGCCGCGAATTCGGTCTTCGGTCAGCGCCCGAGCGGTGAGCAGGATGATCGAGGTGTTCGAAGAGGCGGGGTGCAATCGGAGCTGCTTCAGCGCGCTGAGGCCATCCATCACCGGCATCATCAGGTCGAGGAGGAGGACATCCGGTGGATTGGCCAAGACCTTGTCGATCGCTTCCTGTCCGTTGGCGGCTGTCTCGACTTCGAACCCCTCCAACTCCAGGTTGACGCGAACGAATTGAAGGATGTCGGGATCGTCGTCGGCGACGATGATGCGTTGTAGGTCGCTCATTGGCTGCTCAGTTGCCGATCGCCGCTCGCAAGGCATGGACCGCCGCGACGGGATCTGGTTGTCGGAATATGGCAGTCCCCGCCACAAACACGTTCGCTCCGGCGGATCGGGCTGCCATGGCGGTCTCCGTGGTGATACCGCCGTCTACCTGTATATCGGTCGCCAGACCGTCGGCCTGAATCACCTTGCGAGTGGCCCGCACCTTCTCGAGAACCTCAGGCATGAAGGATTGGCCGCCGAAACCCGGATTCACGGTCATGATGAGCACCTGCGACGTCAGATGGAGATACGGCTCGATCGCCTCGAACGGGGTGGGAGGGCTCACCACCAGGCCGAAGTCGAGGCCTGCCGCGTTCGCAAGGGCGGCCACCGGCTCGGGATCGGGAAAGACCTCGATATGGACCGAGAGGAGCTCACCGCCGGCCGTCTTGAGCGCATCGACGTACTCGTCCGGGTTGGTGGTCATCATGTGACAGTCGAAATAGAGATCAGTGACCGGTCGGAGCGACTCGATCACCGGGAATCCCAGCGTCAGGTTCGGCACAAAATGGCCGTCCATGACGTCGATGTGCAAGGCATCGACGACATCGGCGATTCGCTCGACATCCGCACCGAGACGGGCAAAATCAGCGGCGAGGATCGAAGGCGCGATCTTGATCGGGAGCATGCCAGCGAGTGTAGATCAGGCGCGGCGAACGATGCTGATGAACATGCCGTCGGTGCCGGTGATGTGGGGGGCCAACAGGACACCGTTTCCCCACTCCATCCCAGGGATTCCGTCGGGGGCTGCCGCGTTCAGACCGTCGACCTGATCGATGGTCTCCTCGCGCGTCACCGTGCAGACCGAATAGACGACCCGACCGTCCGGGTGGATCAATGACAAAGCAGCGGCGAGCAGGTCTCGCTGGATGGCGGCGAGGCGCTCCACACCCTCGGGTTGAACACGGTCCTTGATTTCGGGTCTGCGCCGCAGTGTGCCAAGACCGCTGCACGGAGCATCCAGAACGACCACGTCAAACGCCCCCCGTCGAAACGGCGGATGCCTGCCGTCAGCCACAACCCAGGGAAAGGAGTGGCCGGCCTGACGACTGCGCTTGGCGGCCGTCACGACTCGCCGCTGGTGGCGATCCGCAGCGATGAGACGGCGCGGCCCGAGATCGGCGAGGTGTATGG
Source organism: Acidimicrobiia bacterium (assembly GCA_041577335.1). Lineage (GTDB taxonomy): Bacteria > Actinomycetota > Acidimicrobiia > Spongiisociales > JAENVV01 > JBFGJH01. The sequence continues at coordinate 4,271 of JBFGJH010000068.1, forward strand.
CCTTTCCGCCCGGAGCAGCCGCCATATCGAGAACGGTGTCGGTTGCCAGCACCGCCGCCGCCCGTCCGACTGCAATCGATGCAGGGTCTTGAACGATGGCTCCGTCGATCAGCTGCGTGCCATAGACCGCCTCCGAAAAGCCCAATACATCACACTCCACGACCGCGGCACCAACGTCGACGGGCTTCCGAAGCCGCATACCAATCGCAGGACTATCGCGGGAAGCCTCCAAAAAGCGCTCGGTCTCTTCGGAGCCCCACTGGGCGTCGAGTCTGGAGAGCAGCCAGGCGGGAACCGACCAGCGCAGGTCGCGTGGCGCGTCGCCGTCCAGCCACGCTGCTTGAGGCTGGCGAACCAGCGCCCTGAGGACGCCGTTGACAAAACCGGCGGCACGTTCCTTGCCTGCCACTCGGACGGCCTCCACCGCCGAGTCGACCACTGCATGGGCCGGTGTCCGTCCTTCTCCGAGCTCGAAGGCCGCAACTCTGAGGATGTCATGCACCTCAGACTCGACCTTCCGATCAGCGGTGCGACTGGCCACGGCGCTATCGACGGCGGCCCGATTGCGCAGGACGCCGTAAACGAGTGACGTTGCGAATCGCCGGTCTTCGTCGCTGAGGTCACCGAGGGCGGTGTTGGTCAAAACGTTGCTGTACGCTCCCTGACGTAGGACGCGGCCGATGATGCGGGCCGCCCCGAGCCGGGCGGCAACCCCTGGTTTGGTCATCGAAGAACGTCTTGGGCATCGTCGCGAAGGCCACGGGCCCATTCCTCCGCCGGCATCGAGCGCCGACCGGCCGGCTGGACGATGCGCAGCAAGAGATCCTGCTCGCCGGTACCCACCATGACTGCTGCTCCCTCGATGTGAAGCTGTCCTGGGGCAAGGGTGCCGCTGGCTGCCGGGGTCGCCGACCAGATCTTCAACCGATCGTCGTGAAGGGCCCAAGCCCCCGGTCGCGGGTTGAAGGCACGAATCTGTCGCGCCAACGTGACGGCGGGCATCGAGAAGTCCAGCTTGGCCTCGTCGGTGGTGAGGCGTGCGGCGTAGGTGCTCAGACCGTCGTCTTGGGGCTCGGGTCTGATGGTTCCTTCGACCCAGCGAGGAAGGGTGGCTACGAGCAGCTCGGCGCCGTCGACGGCCAGTCGTGCCGTGAGGTCCCCGGCATTCTCGCCTTCCCCGATGGGCGACGCCCGCAACGCAACGATCGGCCCCGTGTCGAGACCCTCATCCATGGCCATGATGGTCACTCCCGTGTTCTCGTCTCCCGCCAGGATGGCTCGTTCAACAGGAGCGGCGCCACGCCAACGGGGCAGCAACGAGAAATGAACATTCAAGAACCCCGTGTCCGGCAGGGTCAGTGTGGCGTGGTCGAGGATCATGCCGTACGCAACCACCACCCCAACGTCAAAGGGCCCGGCCGCGGCCACGGCGTCGAAGACAGCACCACGGTTGGCCGGTTGGAGCACCGCCAGTCCGAGGCGCGTCGCTGCCTCCTTGACCGGCGGCGGCACAGGCGCCTGCGATCGGCCCTGCGCTCGATCCGGCTGGGTGCAGACCACCAGTTCGTCGGCGTAGCCGTACAACGCATGGAGGGCCGGCAGACCCGCCTCCGGCGTGCCCATGAACAGGATCTTCAAGTGAGACCCAATGCATCGTTGCGGAGATCGCGAAGCGCAGCCTTCCTCGTCTTCCGGTCGAGCCGCTCAATGAGGAGTGTTCCATTGAGATGATCAACTTCGTGCTGAAGCACCCTTCCCATCAATTCGTTGCCCCAGTACTCGACGTCGTTTCCGTCGAGATCGAGTCCCTTCGCCCACGCAAATGCGGGTCGGGTGACGAGCCAGTAATAGCCGGGCACGGAAAGGCACCCTTCCTCGTATTCGTACTGCTCTTCGGTGTCGAAAGTGGGATCGGGCCCGACGCCGCCACCCCCAACCTCGACCAACTCAGGATTGATCAAGGCCTGGGGCCCGTCGCCCGCATCGAAGACCACGACCCGGCGAGAGATCCCGATCTGCGGAGCGGCGAGGCCCACCCCGGGCGCGTCGTACATGGTGTCGATCATGTCATCGACGAGCTTGGCGAGCGCGCCGTCGATCTCCGCAACCGGTTGGGCAACGGCACGGAGCACCGGATCGCCAAACGTCCTGATCGGGTAGATCGCCATGGCCGGGCAGGATAGCTTCCGCGTGGTGGTTCACAGATCGATGGGGTCGGCGTCCACCCGCACCCGCGCGCCGGCGTCGCGGGCGTCTTGCACGATGCCGCGCAGCGTCCGCTTGTCGCGATCGAGCGACGCCCCTTGCAGGAGCCACCTCCGCCGATCCCCGTACTCGATGGGCCCCAGCAAGTCACCCGAAAGCTCTGCCAGGCGTTCCGGCAGCCAAGAAGGCGGATCGGTGATATCCAGGACCAACAACTGACCCACGGGAGGGAGCCTCTCTTGCCGCCGCTCCTCGATCATTGCCTCGAGCAATCCAATCGGCTCGCCCCGCTGCAGCGCTTGGATGATCGGATGAGATGGTCGAGCCGTCTGGACGATGAATCGAGCGCCGGCCGATGTCGCAACGGTACCGGCAACGCGCGCCAGCAATCGCAGCGCCGTCTCAGGAGCGCGATAGTTCGTACCGAAGATCAGGCCATCGGCATCGACGGCCACCGCCACGTGGCGCGACGCAACCAACGGGAGATCCCGTTCCGTTCCCACCCAAACGGGGCCGTCAGAGCCGACCGGTCCGACGAGAGCGGGCGTCACGAACTTGGTGAGCTCGGAGAGGACGCGGCCCTCCCCCGCTCCCATGGGCTCGAAAGCCCGTCCGGCGCACTTTCGGCATGGACCGAGGGGGCTGCCGCAGCGGGCACATTGGGTCTTGCCAACCGCCCGCGCCTCACACACCTCACACACCCGAAGGGTCCGACAGGAAACGCATCGGAACGCTGGTGCGTACCCATGTCGGTGGGTGAACACAAACGCGGTCTTCCCTTGGCGGGCCGCAGCCGAAATCGCAGCACGCGCCCTGGTTCCCAGGACCCCGCCTCCGGGAGGATCTTCTCCTCGGTCGATGACTTCGGTGCGCGGCCACAGTCGCCCCGGCTGGACGACCAGTCGGGCGCCCCCGGCGAGCGCCTCAGTGCTCGGCACGACCGAAGACAGCACCAGCGAGAAGCGTTCTCCGGCGGCCCGGCTGCGGAGGAGCTCCCGGACATGGAGTGTTGGAGTCTGACGGGCCTTGAGCCCCCGCCGGCCGTCGCCGACGATCCAGGCGAGCCGCAACCCCGCCACCGGCCACAGCGCAATGCGCTCGGTGCCCACCAGGAGATACCCGGATTGGTCGCGAACCCGTGACCAGCGATCGGTGACTTGACGGTCGCTCATCTCAGGGTGGACCAGAACCGTCCGTGCTCCCAACCCGGCGACCTCATCGAAGAAGCGCTGGGCCTCGACACCGGTAGGGAACACGGCCATCGTGGAGTGGCCAGAGCGCAACACCGGTCCGGCCGCCGAGGCGACAGCTTCACTGCTGACGTTGCCGACCACAACGACGGGAGGGCCGCCGGCGCCCTCGACCGCGGAAACGCCCAGCGGCGTATACACGCCGTCGATCTCAGCCGGCACCTCAGGCAGAGCCTTGGCGGTGGCCCTTCGAGGGAGGTTGGGCGGCGAGGTCTTCTTGAGAAGGCTCGAGACGGGAGCGACGTAATGGTGGGCAGCCCATTGCAGGGTTTCGAGCAGCTGTGGCGAGAAGACCGTATGGTCACCTGAGATACGACGGAGCGCCTTGAGGCCCGCTCGGGGCGAATCATCGACGCGGGTCACCCACCCGCGAACCACGCGGCCACCGAGGGGCACACGCACCACCGATCCGACCGCCGGCTCGAGACCGTCGGGAACCGAATACCAGAATCCACGATCGACTTGCACCGACGGAACGTCGGGAACGACGAGAGCGTTCAGAGGGCAGCCGCCGCCGCAGCCAACTCCTCGGCTCGCGCCGACGCCTCCCACGTGAACTCGGGAAGGTTGCGGCCGAAGTGACCGTAGGCAGATGTCAGCGCAAAGATGGGCCTGCGAAGGTTGAGCTCGGTGATGATGCCGGCAGGACGGAAGTCGAAGAACTCGTTGAGGAGAAGCTCCAAGCTGCGCTCATCCACCTCACCGGTCCCAAACAGGTCCACGAACACCGATACCGGCCGCGCCTGGCCGATGGCGTACGCCAGTTGAAGCTCACACCGCCTCGCCAGCCCAGCCGCCACAACGGTCTTGGCGGCATGCCGTGCTGCGTAGGCAGCCGAGCGGTCCACTTTGGTCGGGTCCTTGCCCGAGAAAGCTCCGCCACCATGCCGGGCATACCCGCCGTACGTGTCGACAATGATCTTGCGACCGGTGAGGCCGGCGTCTCCGGCGGGGCCGCCGATCACGAACCGGCCCGATGGATTCACCAGTAGTTCGGTCCCCTCGAGGAGGCTCCTGTCGACGGTCTTGGTGACGACTAGCTCCCACAAGACTTCTCGGAGCTCATCGTTGTCGATTTCGGGACTGTGTTGGGTGGAGATGAGGATGTGTGAGACCCCGATTGGTCGGTCGCCCTCGTAATCCACCGTCACCTGGGTCTTGGCGTCCGGTCCCAAAAAGGGAATCTCGAGGCCGAGCCGCGCCTCCGCCAGGCGCTCCGCCAGACGATGGGCGAGGTGGATGGGCATCGGCATGAGCGCGTCGGTCTCATCGGTTGCGTATCCGAACATCATTCCCTGATCTCCGGCGCCGAGCTGGTCGCCTGGGTCGGTGCTCCCAGTCCGGGTTTCGAGCGATTGGCTCACACCGTCGGAGATATCCGAAGACTGTTCGTCCACGGCGACCAACACCTCGATGGAGTCGGCGGAGAAGTCAGGATTGGTGGTGTAACCGATGTCGGCGACCGCTTTGCGGACAACGGCCTCGAACGGCACGTGGGCGGTCGTTGTCATCTCGCCGGCGATCACCGCCAGGTTTGTGGTGACCAAGGTTTCGCACGCGACCCGCCCGAGTGGGTCCTCGGCGAGGACTGCGTCGAGAACCGAATCAGAGATTCGGTCGGCGACCTTGTCGGGATGACCTTCGGCAACCGACTCTGATGTGAAGCTCCAGCGACGCATCCGCGGAGTATATCTGCAACCGCGTTCAGCCCGCCAGGCCCAGGAAATGCTCGGCGACCCGATCGAGGAGTCTGGCGGCAACTTCTCGTTTTGGCATCAACGGCCAAGGATCGGCCTCACCCTCCGGTGTGATCAGCGTCACCTGGTTGGTGGGTGTGGCGAAGCCACTTCCAGCCTGAGACACGTCGTTGGCCACGAGAAGATCGACACCGTATGTGGTGGCCTTTCGAAATGCGTCCTGAATATCCCCCGCCTGAGCGGCAAAGCCAACCAGAAATGGTCGTGGGGTCATCGCGGCGATGCCCGCCAGGATGTTTTCGGTTGGCTCGAGCACGAGCTCGGGCACACCATCGCTGCGCCGCAGCTTGCTGTCCGCGGGCTGCTTGGGGCGGAAGTCGGCGACGGCTGCCGCCAGTATCGCTACATCGGCGTCCTTGGCGGCTGCCCAGGTGGCGGTTGCCATCGAGGCGGCATCCTCTACCGCCACGAGCGTGCAACCGGCAGCGGGGAGGTCCGATGCGGTGATGAGGGAGACGAATGCTCCACGTCGTGCCGCCTCGGTTGCGATGGCGTGACCCATGCGGCCTGACGAGCGGTTGCCGATGAATCTGACCGGATCGATGGCTTCGCGGGTTCCTCCGGCAGTGACCACGACCGACTTCCCATGGAGCGGATCCTGCTCATTCGCGGCGAGAGATTGGTAACAGGCCAAGACGATGGCCTCCGGTTCGACCATCCGGCCGATGCCCGTGTCGCCTCCGGCGAGCTCACCCACCTCCGGGCCGACGATGGTATGGCCTTGCCGACGCAGCTCGTCGATGTTCTCCTGCGTCGAAGGCTGCTCCCACATCTCCGTGTGCATGGCGGGAGCAATCACCAACGGCGCCTCCGAGGCCAGCACCGTGGCGATCAGTGCGTCGCCGGAAACTCCTCCGGCCAATCGGGCCAGCGTGTGTGCCGTCGCTGGAGCAACCACGATCAGGTCAGCCCATCTTCCCAGCGTTGTATGTGGGCTGACGTCGGGCCCGCCGAACAAACGATCGACCACCGGTGCACCGGTGATGCCTGCCAGCGTTTGGGAGCCCACGAACTTCTCGGCAGAGGACGTCATGACGACGCGAACCTCGGCGCCTTCTTCGAGCAGGAGCCTGGCAAGAAATGCCGACTTGTAGGCGGCGATGCCGCCCGAGATGCCCAGAACTATGCGGCGACCCCGCACCCTGCTATTCCTCGTCGAACTCGAACGAAACCTTGTCTTCGGCGATCTCCTCGAAGGCGATCGTCAACGGCTTGCGACTGAGAGAGTGGACCTGCGGCGGAACGTAGCTACCGATGCCCTCTCCCAGCTCGTTGTAGTACGCGTTGATCTGGCGAGCTCGACGCGATGACACAATGACCAGCTGAAAGCGGCCACCCATGGCGTCGAGGGCGGTTTCGATCGGGTTATCGGGCATTGGATCCTTCTTCGTGAGCGGCCAGTATACGCATGATCTCGTCTGTGGCCCGCTCGACACGATCTCCGACCACGACTGCGTCGTAGTGCTCCGATGCGTCTGCGATCTGTTCGGCGGCGGCTGCCAGGCGCTGGACCACCGCCGTCGGATTGGTGTCTCCCCGTCCTTTGAGCCGTCGCTCGAGCTCTTCCATCGTCGGGGGAACGATGAACACCGTCACAGCGTCCGGGTAGGAGGACTTGACCTGTCGAGCTCCCCAGTTCTCGATGTCGAGCAGTACGTCCTTCCCCGCATCGAGATGCGCGACCAGGGCTGCCGCCGGAGTTCCGTAACGGTTTCCCCCGTATCTCGCCCACTCGAGAAGCTCATGGCGGGCAACGAGGCCGTCGAAGGTTGCGTCATCCACGAACCGATAGTCGACCCCGTCGACCTCGCCGTGGCGGGGTGCCCGCGTGGTCACCGAGACCGAGAACTCGAAACGCCGTCGTTCTTTGAGCGCTTCGACGATGGTGCTCTTGCCCACCCCCGACGGCCCGGAGATGACGAGCAGGGTCCCTCGTGCGGTGGGCTCGCTCTCCCCGCCGGCGTCGTTGGGCTGAGACATGGCGTCTTACGAGAAGGTGTCGAGGAGGGAGGCTCGCTGCTTCGGTCCCAGGCCGCGAATGCGGCGATTGTCAGCGATGCCGACCTCCTCCATGAGGCGTTTCGCCTTGACTTTGCCCATGCCGGGCAGCGACGGGAGCACCGAGGCGATCTTCATACCGGCGACGGTGTCGTCGACTTCGGATCTTTCCATGAGCTCGGCGAAGCTGAGCGAGCCCATCTTCAACAGCTCTTTGAGCTCGGCTCTGGTCCGCCGCACCTCTGCGGCCTTGCTCAACGCTGCTTGCCGTTGAGCGTCGGTAAGTTCGGGGGGGTTCAATCCTCACCTCGTCTGGAGTCTGCGGCGACCAGGCTACCCGCCCAACGCGGCCGCGATCCGAGCAGCGGCTTCAGTCGGATCGTCGGCACGCGTGATCGGCCGACCGATCACCAGATAGTCCGCTCCCCTGGCCATGGCATCCTCTGGTGTTGTGACACGTTTTTGATCGTCGGCTGCGTCGCTGGGACGGATCCCCGGGGTCACCTTGAGCAGTTCGGGGGCGACGGATGCCACCACACCGAGCTCCTTGGCGGAGCAGATGACACCCTCCGCTCCCGCTCCTGCGGCGAGTTTGGCGAGCCGACTCGTTTGGCGGCCCGCCGACCCGGAAACGCCGACCTGGGCGAGATCGGCGTCGTCGAGGCTCGTCAACACCGTGACAGCCAGCACGCCGGCAGGGCGGTTGCCTGCGCCACGTCCCAGTCCTTCGGCGGCAGCTTCCAGTTGGTCGCGACCTCCCGACGCGTGGACAGTGACCCAGCGGGCCCCCATCCGACTGAGCGCCTCCGCGGCAGCTCGTACGGTATTGGGGATGTCGTGGAGTTTGGCGTCGGCGAAGACAGGCTTGCCCAGCTGAGCCAGCGCTCCGACCGTCGCCGGACCAGGGCCCATGAGCAGCTCCAAGCCCACCTTGAAGCCGCCCACATGGGGGCTGACGGCCTGGGCAAGCCTCACCGCCTCTTCGGCGCTTGGCACGTCCAGGGCCACCAGAATCGGGTTAAGGGGTGACGCACCGGTCATAGTGCGACGCCCTTGAGCTCGGCGATGCTCCCCACTCCTTGCTGCTCGCACCACCGCACGGCTTGTTTCAAGATGCGACGTCCGGCTTTGGGGTTCTCGAAATGTGCCGTTCCCACCCCGACTGCCGAAGCTCCCGCCATGACGTATTCGATGAGATCACTTCCGGTGCGGACCCCCCCGAGGCCGAGAATCGGCACGTTGGGAAGTGCGCGATGCACTTCGATGACACACCGGAGGGCGACCGGCTTCATGCCGACGCCTGAGTAGCCTCCGATGACGCCGCTGATGGCCGGGCGTCGATGGTCGATGTCAATGGCGGCGCCCCATACCGTGTTGGTCAGGGTGAGCCACGCGGCGCCGGCCGCCGAGACCGATTCGGCGATCGCCACGATGTTTTCCGAATTGGGCGATAGCTTTGCCCCCACCGGAACACCCGCCACCGCCATCACCGCCTCGATGACACGGCTGCTGGCGGAGGCGTCAAGCGCAAACATGCCCTCTCCTTCGAGATTGGGGCAGGACAGGTTGACTTCCAGGGCCGAGATGGGGGCGCTGCTCAGACCGGCGGCCACATCGGCGAATTCGTCGGCGCTGTAGCCGACCGCCGAGCCCCAGACCGGAACACCCAGCGAAGCGATCTCCTCCGAATGTTGAGCCAGCCACTGCTCGATGCCCGGATTCTGGATGCCGATGCTGTTCAGCATGCCGGCCTCGGTCGGCGAGAGCCGAGGGGCGGGCCGGCCGGGCCAAGGATCGCGTGACACCGATTTGGCGACAGCTGCGCCATATGCCGCCACGTCGGCCACACCAGCCCACTCGGTGATCGATCCCACGGTCCCTGAGCCGGCTACGAGCGGGGTCCGCAGATGGAGAGGCCCCAACCGAACGTCGAGCCTCGTCAACGGTGCCAGTCCTGAAGGCTGCGGGGAGCATGCAGAGCGTCGCGTCCTGCTTGCAAGCTGCGTGTTGCCGCCAACGCGCCCTGCACGGTCGTGACACACGGGATGCCGGCGTGCTGGGCCGCCAGGCGGAGTTTGCGGCCATCAGACCGGGCCCGAGAGCCGCGCGGGGTGTTCACGACGAGGTGTACCTCGCCTGCTTCGATGAGCGCCAGGCCGTCGTTGGGGCCTTCCCCGACCTTGTCGACCACCTCATTCGGCACGCCGTAATGGTCGAGATAGCGAGCCGTTCCCTGTGTGCAGTACAACTTGAAGCCTTGCATGCTCAAGGCCTGGGCCGCCGCCAGACCAATCGCCTTGTCCCGATTGGCCAGCGAGAAGAAGACGTTGCCAGATTCGGGGAGAACCACTCCTGTCGCGAGCAGCGCTTTCCCGTAGGCGACTCCGGCAGACTCCGAGATCCCCATCACCTCCCCGGTGGCCCGCATTTCGGGACCGAGGATGATGTCCTCCTCAGGGAACCGATCCCACGGCAAGACCGCTTCTTTGACGGCCATGAAGTCCTGCCGAAACGACTGGGGAAGGACCTCTTCGGCTCGCAGCTCCGCCAGCGTCGCGCCCATCATGACGCGGGCCGCCACCTTGGCGAGTGGCACACCAGACGCCTTCGAGATGAAGGGCACGGTTCGCGAGCCGCGCGGATTGGCTTCGAGCAGGAACACATCGTTGCCTTTGACGGCAAACTGGATGTTGATGAGCCCCCGCACTTCGAGAGCTCGCGCCAGAGCCTCAGTGGCGCTGAGAACTGCCGCCATCGCCTCCTCCCCGATCGTCGGCGGTGGGGTGACGCAGGCGCTGTCGCCGGAATGAACGCCGGCCTCCTCGACGTGCTCCATCACGCCACCAATGAGCATCTCGCTCCCGTCGAACACGGCATCGACGTCGACTTCGGTGGCCGACTCGAGGAAGCGATCGATGAGAAGCGGGGCGGCCGACAGGTCGAGTCCGGCGCCCGAGTCGCTCATTCCTTCACCGTAGATGTCAGTGAGATAGTCGGACAGCTCCTCGTAGGAGTACACGACTCGCATCGCCCGGCCCCCCAGCACGAACGACGGCCGCACCAGCACCGGCAGGCCAATCTGATCGACGACTTGCTCGGCCTCGCCGGCGCTGGTGGCAATGCCATGCGGCGGCTGCCGGATGCCCAGTTGCGCGCACAGCGCGGAGAATTGTTCCCGGTCCTCCGCCCGATCGATCGAAGCGGGCTGGGTGCCCGCGATGGTGACCCCGCGTTCCGCCAGCGCCGAGGCGAGATTGAGCGGAGTTTGGCCTCCGAGCTGCACGATCACCGCTTCCGGCCTTTCGGCGTCAACCACCGCCAGCACATCTTCGACTGTCAACGGCTCGAAGTAGAGCCGATCGGACGTGTCGTAGTCGGTAGAGACGGTCTCTGGATTGCAGTTGACCATCACGGTCTCATACCCGGCTTGGCGCAGCGCAAATGAGGCGTGCACACAGCAGTAGTCGAACTCTATTCCCTGGCCGATCCGGTTCGGCCCTGAGCCCAGCACGAGGACGCGCGGCTTTTCGGCGGGCGGGACCTCATCTTCGTCTTCGAACGTCGAGTACATGTACGGTGTCGTCGCTTCGAACTCGGCGGCGCACGTGTCGACGGTCTTGTATGTGACCTGCACAGCGAGATCGCGGCGGAGCTGGCGGACGTAGTCCTCGGGCCGCTGCCAGAGGTAGGCGAGTTGCGCGTCGGAAAAACCGTACCGTTTGGCCGTCCGGAGGCAAGGACGGACGGCAGGGTCGGCGGCCGCGGCCAGGAGTTGGGCGGCCTCGATCTCGTGGCGGACTTCCGTGATCTCACTGAGTTGGTCGACGAACCACGGATCGAATCTCGTGTGAGCCGCCACCGTTGCGACATCCATGCCGCGTCGGAGAGCCTCGCCAACCTGAAAGATACGGTCGGGTGTCGGCCGATCGAGCATCTCCACGAGCACGGTGTCCGGTGTGTCGATCCAGGCGCGCTCTGCTTCCGTGGCCCCGAGGCCCTTGTGCCCCGATTCGAGGCTGCGCAGAGCTTTCTGCAGGGCTTCAGGAAACGTTCGCCCGATGGCCATGGCTTCGCCGACGGACTGCATGGAGGTGCCCAAGGTGGTGGAAGCGGATGGGAATTTCGCAAAATCGAACCGAGGAACTTTGACCACCACATAGTCGAGGGCGGGCTCAAACGAAGCCGGCGTCTTGCCCGTGATGTCGTTGGCGATCTCGGGAAGCGTGTAGCCGACCGCCAGGAGCGCGGCGATCTTGGCAATGGGAAAGCCCGTTGCTTTGGATGCCAGAGCGGACGATCGTGAAACCCGGGGAGTCATCTCGATCACCAGGCGGCGCCCGGTCGCCGGGTCGACGGCGAATTGGACATTGGATCCACCCGTCTCGACCCCGATGGCCTGGAGGCACCGAATCGCCTCGTCTCGCATCTCCTGATACTCACGATCGGACAGCGTCTGAATCGGTGCCACCGTGATCGAGTCGCCGGTGTGGACTCCCATGGGGTCGAGATTCTCGATGGAGCACACGATGACCGCATTGTCGGCACGATCGCGCATCACCTCCAGCTCGTACTCCTTCCAACCAAGGACGGACTCTTCGACCAGAATTTCGCCCACCGGTGACACCGACAGCCCATACCGCGCCCGAGTGATGAAGTCCTCCTCGTCGAAGGCCAGCCCGGTGCCTCCCCCCCCGAGGATGAACGACGGTCGGATCATCACGGGATAGCCGATCTCGGCCGCCGCCGACATCGCCTCTGCCATCGATCGCGCGTAGGTGGCCCGAGGAGTAGCCAAGCCGACGCCTTCCATGGTTTCCTTGAACCGTCCGCGGTCCTCGGCCCGCTCGATCGCGTCGAGCCCCGCTCCGATGAGTTCCACGTTGTAGCGTTCGAACACGCCGGCTTTGGCCAGCTCGGTGGTGACGTTGAGGGCCGTCTGGCCGCCCAGGGTGGGGAGGCAGGCATCAGGACGCTCCTTTTCGATGATCCGCTCCACGACCGCGGCGGTGATCGGCTCGAGGTAGGTGGCGTCGGCGAACTCGGGATCAGTCATGATGGTGGCGGGATTCGAGTTGACCAGGACGACCCGGTAGCCCTCTCGTCGCAGGACCTTGGCCGCCTGGGTACCCGAGTAGTCGAACTCACAAGCCTGCCCGATGATGATGGGACCTGATCCGATGAGGAGAATCGTCTCGATGTCCGTTCTCCGAGCCATCAGTTGTTCTCCATGATTTCGACGAAGTTATCGAAGAGGCCAAGCGAATCATGAGGACCGGGCGCTGCTTCGGGGTGGTACTGCACCGAAAACGCAGGGATGTCGAGACAGCGCAGCCCTTCGCAGGTGCCGTCGTTCAGGTTCTGGTGGCTCGGCACCACTTCGCCGAACGGCGAGCTCATCAGACCGGGCATCATGTCGCGGGTGGCCAAACCGGTGACGGTGGGCGCTTCGCCTTCGCTCAGCGCCCATGGATCCACCGCAAAACCGTGGTTCTGGCTGGTGATTTCGACCTTGTCGTCCGCCAGTCGCTGCACGGGATGGTTCCCGCCGTGATGACCGAAAGGAAGCTTGAAGGTCACGGCGCCGAGCGCCAGGCCCAAGACCTGATGGCCGAGGCAGATCCCAAACAGCGGAACTTTGCCCAACACTCCCCGGACCGCGGCGATGGGTTGTGTGAGAGGCTCCGGATCTCCGGGACCGTTCGACAAGAACACCCCGGCCGGATCGAGATCAAGGATGTCCGCGGCGCTGGTCGTCGCGGGCACCACCACTGCCTCATATCCGCGCATGGTGAGGTTGTCAACGATGTCTCGTTTCAGCCCTAAGTCCATGGCGACCACCCTTCCCCGTGTCTCTCCGATGGCCTCGACGGTGTACGGCGCCTTGGTCGAGACTTCGTAGGCCAGAGATCGTCCGACCATCGACGGCGCGTTGGCGGCCATCTCGCGAAGGTCCGCCTCGGAGATGTCGACGCCCATGGCGATGGGCTGGGCGCCGTGGTCACGGATATGGCGGGTGAGCCGGCGAGTGTCGACATCCGCCAAGGCAACGATGCCTCGCTGCTGCAGGTAGTCCCCGAGCGTGCCCTCGGCCCGCCAGTTCGACTCTCGCCTACTGAGGGAGCGGACAATGATCCCCGCCGTCCACGCTCGGTCGGCCTGGTCATCGGCGGCGGTCACGCCGTAGTTGCCAATGTGGCTGGCGGTCATCACCACCACCTGACCGGCGTAGGAGGGATCGGAGAAGATCTCCTGGTACCCGGCCATGGCGGTGTTGAATACCACCTCCCCGGTCGCCACTCCGTCGGCTCCGACTGCTCGGCCCTCGAATACCTCACCATCGGCAGTGACGGCCAGCGCCGATCGGTAGGTCATGTGGTCCTCTCCCCAGCAAGCTCGTGCGTGACGACTCCACCGTACAGCGTGACTGCCACCTGGCCCCGTAACGGGACTCCGATCCATGGCGAGTTCGATGACTTCGAACGGAATCGCTGAGGCGTCCACTCCGCCTGTGGGTCGAAGACGACGATATCGGCTCGTCGTGAGGGCTCCAGCCATCCGCCGTCGACCCCGGCGACCGCAGCTGGTGCGATCGACATCCTCTCGAAGAGGGCCACCGGATCGAGGCCAACCGCAGAGTGCACCACTGCTGCGGCGGTTTCGAGGCCGATGACTCCTCTTGGTGCCTCCTCGAAGGGCACATCTTTCTCGTGCGCCGAATGAGGCGCGTGATCCGTGGCGACACAGTCGATGGTGCCGTTCTCGAGAGCTTGGCGGAGCGCCTCGACGTCGGCATGCGTGCGCAGGGGCGGATACATCTTGGCCACCGAATCCATCGACTCGACCAGGCGATGGTCAAACGCCAGATGATGTGGGGCGACTTCGGCCGTCACAGGGAGGCCCTGGCTCTTCGCCCACGCAACCAACTCCACCGTCCCGGTAGTGGATACGTGCTGGACGTGATAGGGGCAACCAGTCAGTTCAACGAGGCGCAAATCACGCGCCACGACCAGCTCTTCGGCCAGCGCCGGAAGGCCGGCCATGCCGAGGCGCGCCGAGACCACTCCCTCGTGCATGTGGCC
>JBFGJH010000069.1:0-18179 GCA_041577335.1 Acidimicrobiia bacterium
CCTGTAGGGGTCTCACCCGCTTCTGATTGTCGGAAGAGAGAAGGCCGTTCCTGCGTTGCCGGTAGAGTTGGCCCACGAAACGTCACCAGGAGCATCCATGACATCAACCGAAACTCTCACCGCGATGCAGCGGCTCGCGGCTGCCGGCCAATCGGTGTGGCTCGATTACATTCGCCGGGACCTCTTGGAGTCGGGCGAGATGGCCAACATGGTCCGGCTCGGCCTGCGGGGGATGACGTCCAACCCGTCGATTTTCGAAAAGGCCATTGCTGGATCCGATCAGTATGACGACGACATCGCCGAGATCGTGAAGGACGATCCCGGCGCAGACGCCGAGGCGATCTTCTGGCGGCTGGCGATTGCCGACATCCAGGCGGCGGCGGACCTGCTTCGTCCTGTGTACGACGCCCAGCCTGGAGAGGACGGCTTCGTCTCGTTGGAGGTGTCGCCGACGCTCGCCCACGACACCGACGCCACGGTTGCCGAAGCACACCGCCTGTGGGATGCCGTCCAGCGTCCGAATCTGATGATCAAGGTGCCCGCGACACCCGCGGGTATTCCCGCCATCGAGCAGCTCATCGCCGCCGGAATCAACGTCAACGTGACGCTGATGTTCTCGATGGACCACTATGAGGCCGTAGCTCATGCTTATCTGCGCGGCCTCGAGGCGGCCGACGACCCGTCGACGATTGCTTCGGTGGCGAGCTTCTTCGTGAGCCGGGTCGACACCAAGGTCGACGCGCATCTGGAGCGGATCAACACGCCTGAGGCGCTGGCGCTGCGGGGCACGATCGCCGTCGCCAACTCAAAAGCCACCTACCGCCGCTACCAAGAGCTGTTCGGCGACGAGTTCAGCGCCTTGTGGGGCAAGGGCGCTTTGCCTCAACGCCTCCTGTGGGCGTCGACGTCAACGAAGAACCCCGAGTACTCCGATGTGCTGTACATCGAGGAGCTCATCGGCACCAACACCGTGAACACGGTTCCGCCCGCCACACTCGAGGCCTTCGAGGACCACGGTGTCGTGAAGGCCGACTCATTGGTTGCCGACGTCGAGGTTGCTTTGGCGCAGCTGGCCGCGCTGGATGCCGTCGGCGTCGACCTCGATGAGGCCACCGAGGAGCTCCAGTCCGAGGGCGTCGACAGCTTCGCAGCAGCCTTCGCCGACTTGCTGCAGGCGATCGAGGCCAAACGCGCCGAGCTGTGACGCCAGGCAGCGCCGAGCAACTCAAACTCAACCTCAGCCACCAGGGGGTAACGCGGTGAGGCAGCATCTGTTTGTGATCTTTGGTGCGACCGGCGACCTCACGCGGCGCAAGCTCCTACCTGCGTTCTACCGGATGCAGCATTCCGCCCCTGACAAGGACCAATGTCTGGTTCTCGGGGTGGCACGAGAACGAATGTCGGACGAAGAATTCCGCCTCAGGGCGAGAGAAGCGCTCAGCGAGGCTTTCCCGAATGAAACCGAATTTTTGGACTGGTGTTCTGACTGTCTGGCCTATCAAAGCCTCGAGGATGGCTACGACGCCCTGGCCGACCGGATCTCCGAACTGGAAGCAGCCCACGATCTCAGCGGGAATCGCATGTTTTATCTGGCACTGCCGCCCCGCGTGTTCCCATCCGCCATGGACGGGATTCGAGACAGCGGGATGGCCGAAGGGCCGGGCTGGACCCGCGTGATCATCGAGAAGCCATTCGGACGCGATCTCGAATCGGCCCGTGAGCTCAACGGGCTGATTCACAGTGTGTTCGACGAGTCACAGGTCTATCGCATCGACCACTACCTCGGCAAGGAGACAGTGCAGAATCTGTTCGTCTTCCGGTTTGCCAACGCTCTCTTCGAGGGAGCGTGGAATCGAGATCGTATCGAGGACGTCCAAATCACCGTTGCCGAAAGCCTCGGGGTGGAGAAGCGAGCGGGGTACTACAACCAGGCTGGGGCCGTGCGGGACATGCTGCAAAGTCACCTCACCCAATTGGTTGCGTTGGTCGGAATGGAACCGCCGGTGAAGTTCGACGCCGATGCGATCCGCAACGAGAAAGTGAAGGTTCTCAGCGCCATTCGAGAGATCCAACCTGACGACTTCGTGCTGGGCCAATACTCAGCCGGCGACGGGATGGCGGGATATCGCGACGAAGCCGGCGTACCGGCCGATTCGAATACCGAGA
This sequence comes from Acidimicrobiia bacterium, assembly GCA_041577335.1. GTDB lineage: Bacteria > Actinomycetota > Acidimicrobiia > Spongiisociales > JAENVV01 > JBFGJH01. The sequence goes on from JBFGJH010000069.1 coordinate 2,167, forward strand.
CGGCAGCGGCCGTGCGTCTCTCGGTGGACAACTGGAGATGGCAGGGCGTTCCGTTCATTCTCAGGACTGGAAAACGCTTTCCCGAGCGGCTGACTCAGATCGTCGTCACCTTCAAAGAACCGCCGGTGAGTTTCTTTGGGGAGGGGCCCCATGTCAGCCCCAACCAGCTGGTGATCACACTTCAACCCGATGAGGGGTTCCAGCTGCTGTTCGATATCAAGGCGCCGGGAGATGGGCTCGTCGTCGAGACCCTGCCGTTCGCATTCTCCTATGCAGAGGCGTTCGGTGAGATCCCCGACGCGTATGAGACGTTGATACACGATGTGATCATCGGGGACCAGACGCTGTTCGTCAGGGCCGATGAGGTGGAGGAGGCATGGCGGATCTACGCGCCCCTACTCGACTCTGGTTTTCCCGTCTATCACTACGAGGCTGGTTCCTGGGGGCCGGTGCAAGCCGTTGGCATGGCCGGACACCATGGTTGGTTCCAGGAGTCACACCGACGGCATTCCGACACTCCTGCGTGAACTCGGGCTCGCCCGGGTTGTAACGGTCATGCGCAGATGGCTGGCTGGTTTAGTGCTGCTGCTCGCGGCATGCGGTGGGGGAAACGCGGCGTCGGTGATCGTCGGCGACGGCTCGCCTGACTCGACGCTGGCCACGGCCAATCAGGTTGTCCGCCAGGGCGACGACTTCTTCGTACCCGACTGGTCGTTCGGCCTGGCCGACGGCACCACTTTTGCGACAGCCGCCATCAGCACCCCCGTGTACGTGATGTTCTGGGCCGAGTGGTGACCGCACTGCCGCCAGGAGTTGCCTGTGCTCGAAGAAATCTCCACCGACTACGAGGGTGACATAGCGTTTGTGGCGATCGGCGGTTCGAGCGACCGCGGGAAGATCGCCGCTCGCGCTGAGGACTGGATTCCCTCGGGTCGGATCCAGTGGGGGCTGGACGAAGACCAGGACGTTTGGGCGCTGTTTGGAGCTCGGGGCACGCCCACCACGGTCGTCCTCGGTTCGGATGGGAGGGTGGTGGCTGCCTGGTCGGGGGCGGCAGGCGCCGAAGGCATGCGGGAAGCGATCGAACTGGGAATCGCCGCGGGGTAGGCGCATTCGCCCTCGACCTGGAACAATGGTGGGGTGATCATTGACTGCGCCGAATACGTCGACGGAGCCCGCACTTCTCAGCCGGAGAGCATCGAGGAGGCCGCCGCTGCGGCGCGCAAAGATGGCTCCTTTGTGTGGCTCGGGCTGTTCCAACCGTCGGAGACCGAGTTCGAGCAGGTACGGAAACAGTTCGATTTGCACGAATTGGCTGCTGAGGACGCAGTTTCTGCGCATCAGCGTCCCAAGCTCGAGATCTATGACGACACCCTGCTCATGGTCCTCAAGACGGCCCGATACATCGATGCACGCGAAGAGGTTGAGTTCGGAGAGATCATCGTCGTGGCCGGACCCGGATTCGTGGTGGTGGTGCGTCACGGAGAGGCCAGCAGTCTGGCGGCCGTCCGCAAGCACCTCGAGCAGCGGGCCGACATGCTCCGGCTTGGGCCTTCCGCCGTCCTCCACGCGATCGTCGACCGCGTCGTTGACGACTATGCGCCGGTCCTGACCGGGCTCAGCAAAGATGTGGACGAGGTGGAGTCGGAGGTTTTTTCCACGGGCGCCACCAATCCAGCTGAGCGCATCTATTTCCTGAAACGAGAGATCCTCGAGTTCCAGACGGCTACCCGGTCATTGATGGAACCGCTGGAGCGCCTGATGCGTGGTCGCATTCCGGTCGTCGAGGATGACTTGCGGGAGTACTTCCGTGATGTGCACGATCACACGGTGCGGCTCAACTCCCAGATCGAACAGCACCGCGACATGCTCACCAGTGTCTTGGAAGCAAATCTCACCCAGGTGGCTGTGCGGCAAAACGAGGACATGCGTCGGATTTCGGCCTGGGTCGCAATTGCCGTGGTCCCGACTCTGATTGCCGGCATCTTCGGAATGAACTTCTCGCGCATGCCGGGGGCGGCGGAATCCTGGGGTTTCCCGGTTGCCCTGGCGTTCATGGCGGTCATTGCCCTGGTGCTGTACCGATCGTTCCGCAGCAGCGGGTGGCTCTGAGGCTGGCGCGGGTCGCCTTTTAATGCCTTGACGGCCGCGATCGCGTTCCGATATGGTGAGCAACCGGTCGATCAGCGACCGGAATATGAAAGGCACGTTCGCAACATGTTGATGAAGAGCCACATCCTCACGAGCGCATTCCTCGGTTCGACGCCGACGGTCAATGCTGTGCGCACATGGCGGGCTCTTCACATGGTTACCTGACACTCCAGTCTCAACCCATCCAGCAGAGAAACCGCCGAAACCCGGCGGTGTTTGGTTTTTCTGGCTGCTGGGATACGAGAAAGGAGCAACAAATGGAGATCATGTATGAACAAGGAGCGTGTGTCGACCTCGGCCTGGCCGATTTGTTCTTCTCCGAGGACGTGAACGACCTGGCAGAAGCTCAACAGATCTGCGGCGGATGCGCCGTTCGCATCGCTTGCCTCGAATCGGCGCTCGAAGAAGACGCCGAGTGGGGTGTGTGGGGTGGCGTCATCTTCTGGGACGGTGTGCCTTTCTACCGGAGGCGGGGCAGGGGGCGTCCTCGCAAGGATGAGGCCGCACTGCCTCTGCAAGCCGAGCGCAGCGATCTGTGGCAACTGGTCAAGTCGGCGTGATGGCCTATCACACTGCCTCGCCACCCGATCCCTGACTGTGCCAGGGTGCCGACCCGGGTTGGCTAGTGGTGACCCACCACTAGAGCGCCATCATTTGGCGCAGGCCGCCCGGGTTGGCGGGATGGCGGAGTTTGGCGAGAGCCTTCGCTTCGATCTGGCGGATTCGCTCGCGGGTGAGCTCGAAGTGTTGTCCGACCTCGTCGAGGGTCCGGGGAATGCCGTTGTCGAGGCCGTAGCGCATCGTCAACACCGTGCGCTCGCGTTCGTTGAGGCGGTCCAGGAACTGCTGGAGATCGGCCTTGCGCATGCCGAGGGCGACCATCTCGAACGGGGCCACAGCCTCGGTGTCTTCGATGAAATCACCGAGCACCGCGTCATCCTCACCGACCGGTTGGTAGATCGAAACCGGCTCGGGGGCGACCTTGAGGGCGTCGTTGACTTGCTTGAGCTCGAGGCCGGCGTCGGCGGCGATTTCTTCGGGTGTGGGCTTGCGGTTCAAGGTCTTGTGAAGGCGGTTCTCAGCGGCCCGGACCTGGGTGAGAGTGTCCATGAGGTGAACTGGTACCCGGATGGTCCGGCTCTTGTCGGCGATGGCCCGGGTGATTGCCTGGCGGATCCACCAGGTGGCGTATGTGGAGAACTTGAATCCTTTGCGGTACTCGAACTTCTCGACGGCACGGATCAGGCCGAGGTTGCCTTCTTGGATGAGGTCGAGGAGTGGAAGGCCCGTGCTGTTGTAGCGTTTGGCGATGGAGACGACGAGGCGCAGGTTCGAGTTGATGAACTCCTGGCGAGCCTGTTCGCCACGCCGTTGCACAGCTTCCAGCTTCTTCTTCTGAGCCGGCGTGACGCCTTGTTCGATGTGGGCTTCTGCTTCCCGGCCCTTTTCGAAGGCCTTGGCCAACCGGACCTCGTCGTCGGCGGTGAGCAGGTCGAACGTTCCAATACCGTCCAGGTATTGGCGCAGCGCATGGTCGCGGCTGTCTGAATCTTTTGTCGTGCGACGCGACGCCATATCCCAAGAGCTCCTTGCGGGGGGCGATGGTACCTCCGAGAACGCGAAAATCCGGGTAATGCTCCACGGAGCGTGGCCGGATGGTGGCTAGGAGCGAGACGGGTACACTGTCGCCGTTCCCGGGCGTTTAGCTCAGTTGGGAGAGCGCTTCCCTTACAAGGAAGAGGTCGGCGGTTCGAGCCCGTCAACGCCCACCGGTGAATGCGCTGCTAAGGCAGGGGATTTCTCGTGTTGCGCCATGCGGTGTTGCCCCGTTGTGTGGCTCTACCCGGCGGGAGCCCCACAGCAGATCGGGCGATGGCCTTATCCAAGGAGTCTGCCGCAGCTTCGTCCAGTCCTTCGAAAGCAGGCTTTGATCGCGAACGCGTGACGAGGGCCGGCGATTGAGGCGGGTCGCCTCGACCTTTGCGGGCCATTTCGGTGAACACACCATCTGCCCGAGCGCGGCCCAGGCCACCGCGGGCCTTGTCCCGCTCCTTTTCGATGAGCCAGCGCTCGGCGTCAAGCTTGCGTCGGAAGGGTCGGGTGGGTTCCCGCCCATCGGGAGCGCGGTAGCGGGCTTGGTACGGCTTGGACCGGCCACCGGCAACCGTTGGGAACCACACGCCCAGATCATTTGATCAGACGCCACGACCCGCATCCCCAGTCGAGGCGAACGGCATGTCGACGCTCGGCAGGAGATGTACGATCGACGATATGAACCTAGAGTCCGTCGGAGGTGCGCTCGGAGCTCTCGGCATCGACGCGGCGGGTCTCCGCCCCGTGCCCGTCGAAGGGTCACCCGATCTCGTGCTGGCATTCCACGTCGAATCAGCGTCATGGTTTGCCACGTGGCAGTCGCTACGTGAAGCGGTCGACGAACTCGAACTCTGGCCCCTCGCCACGTGCACCTGGGGCGAGCCGCTAGATGAGATAGCTCGTTGGGACATGCAAGGACCCGACGGTCTCGATGTGACGCCATCGGCCATAATCGCCCGGGCGCCTGAGGTCGATGTCGATCGCCTCCTCGATGCCGAGCGGGCGCGTCAGCGCGAGCAGTGGCTGCCCGGCGACGCCGACCTCGTCGCGATGCTCGATGACGCAGCGATCGACGGCTTTGACCTCGCCCGACTCCATAGCGAGCTCGGACCCGCTCCGGATCTACTGGGCGTAGAACGGTGGCTGCTCGACATCGAGCTCGCCCGCGGCATACCTCACAACCCCGATCACAACGACTGGTACCTGAATTGGTTCGTGCCCGACGACGTGGTGATGCTGTTGCTTCCGACCACCGTCCCGTGGGAGGCCGGTGCCTTTGTCGGTGGGTACGAATGGGGCCACCCACACACCGACTTGCGGACGGCGCTCCTGCGCCGCTGGCACGAACGCCACGGTGCCGAGCCTGCCGCCAACTGGGGCACAATGCTCCAGCTGGTCGTGCGGCATCCGCCCGCGAGGATCGAAGAAGCGTGGACGGTGGCCTACGAGATCAGCCTTATGTGGCCCGACACCGCTGGTGGCGGCAACGGCGTTGCCACGCGCCGCCACGCCCATGATCTCGTCGCCCGCCGCGACTGGTTCCTCCACTATCGGCCGTGAATTCACCGGAGCAGCCGGAGCACCGACGGGCTCGCCCGCGTTGATGCGTCGAGGTACCGATGCCCGCCGGCCGAAACGGCCGTAGCCTTGGCGTGTGTCGAACGTAACCACTCTCTTTCTGTGCGGCGATGTCATGACCGGCCGCGGCATCGACCAGGTGCTGCCTCATCCCGGCGACGGAACCCTGCACGAGCGCCACATGCCATCAGCCGAAGGCTATGTCGAGCTGGCGGAGATGGTCAATGGGCCGATCCACCGTCCGGTGGCCTTTGAGTACGTGTGGGGTGATGCCCTGGACGAGCTCGGCCGGGTGGGGCCCGACGCCCGGATCATCAACCTGGAGACCGCGGTGACCGCCAGCGATGCATGGCTGCCCAAGGGCATCAATTACCGGATGAACCCGGCCAACGTGCCGGTGATCACGGCGGCCGAGATTGATTGCTGTTTGCTGGGGAACAACCACGTCCTCGACTGGGGCGAGGAGGGCCTGACCGAGACCCTGGACTCACTGACCGCGGCCGGCTTGGCGACAGCAGGGGCGGGGCGCACCCTCGTAGAGGCGGAGGCGCCGGCGGTGGTCGAGGCGGGGGAGTGGGGACGCGTGATCGTGTTCTCGGCGGGTACTGCCAGCAGCGGGATCCCGCCCGAGTGGGCGGCGGCCGAGCAACGCCCGGGCGTCTCGTTTCTGTCGGAGTTGTCGGAGCGGTCGATCCAGGGTGTTGGCGAGGCAGTGGCCAGGATCAAACGGCCCGGTGACGTCGTGGTGTTCTCCGTCCACTGGGGCGGGAATTGGGGATATGAGATCCCTCGGGAACATCGCGACTTCGCCCATGGGTTGATCGACGAGGCCGGCGTCGACCTCGTTCACGGCCATTCATCGCATCACGTGAAGGGGATCGAGGTGTATCGGGGCAAGCTGGTCCTGGATGGCTGCGGCGATTTCCTCAACGACTACGAGGGGATCATCGGCTATGAGCGGTACCGCGACGATCTCGCGCTGATGTACTTCCCCAGCCTTGACGCATCCAAGGGTCGGCTGGCTCAACTCGAAATGGTCCCACTCCAGATCAAGCGCTTCCGGCTCCACCACGCCACGACCGAGGACGCTCGGTGGCTGGCGGATGTGCTCAACCGCGAAGGCCAGCCGTTCGGCACGGGCGTCGACATGGGAGAAAACGGCAGGCTGCTGCTCCGCTGGGGATGACCGCCACGGACCAGGTATGCCGAACTCGGACCGTTCGTATCCGACGTCGGGCATTCGAATATGTTGTCCAGTGTCGCTGCTCGAAACGCCCGGCACCTGGCCGTGCATCGATTCCGAGCCGCGGTATGTATCGCCGGAATGGGATAACCGTTCTCGATTTCGATCAACGATCCACCCGGGTTGGCCACCCTCAGGGAGCCGGTGACTCGGCGCCCCTATGCCGGCCCACCCGCGCTCGCCACCCAGGCGAGCGCCACTGGTCGTCCGGCACGTCCCCCGAAGCAGCGGACGCGGCAATCGAAGTCGCGGGACGCGGCCTTCGAGGCCGGTGCCGGAAACTAGAGGGGTTGGCTGGGCGGATCCGGCGGCGGCTCGTGTCGATGCTGCCGGGTCCGCCGACCTGACGAGAAGGCGAGATCGCGCCAGATCCGAGACTCACCATGAAACACATTCGGCTGAGGGGCCGCTGAAAGCAAGCGAAGCGTGACGCGGACCAGGCTGCCGGATCCTCCCAGAGCTCGGCCCCGCGATGATCAGCAGCCCGGTCCGGCTTGCGATTCGACCCTTCCACCCGACTCGATCTGGCCGGGGCTATAGGAAGGCCAATTCGCCGCCAACGCGGGCCCAGCGGGCCATGTAATCCTGGACACCTTGGCCGAACGCGCTGAGCTCGTAGCCGAGGTCAGGCACTGCAAATACCGCTTTCGTGTAGAGCTCGCGGAATTCGTCTGTGCGGACCAAGTCCGAGAGCTTCTCATACTCGCCCGGAATGATCATGAAGCTGTGCCCAGTCGTCCCCATGACGGTGATCGGCTCGCTGCACTTGCCATCATGAGCTGCCGACCCGAAGAATGCCATGCTCTCGGTGAAAGCTTCGAGAGCGCGCTCCTCTCGGCCCAGTGCGGCTCGTGTATAGGTGAACACAATTGCTGAATCCAACATCGATTTGTCACCTCCCCCCGAGTTCGCTGAATCTGCGGTGTGGCCGCAAGAACTCTCGCTCCATTTACATCAATTCGGGCCGTTCGGCCAGAGGCTTAAGTCCCGCGCAAGCGCCGAGGCTTCCGTCTCCAAATACCTACGCGCAGCCGCCTCATGTTCGCCGGCAAGCCCGGTCGGCTGCCCGCTATCCCATCGTGCCCACCGCCTGACTGGCGGCGCCTTGGAAGTCGGGGGTGATGAACTGGTATCCCTCAGCCAGGAGCCGGGTTGGGACGGCACGGCGTCCGGTAAGTGCCAGGGCCGGGTCGGAGCCGAGCAGCCGGGCGCCGATCTTGGTCACCAAGCCTGGGGAGGGGAGCCCGAACCAGCGACCGACGAGTCGGCGGTAGGTCGCCATCATCTCTTCGTTACGGATGGGGTTCGGCGACGTGACGTGATACACGCCTCGCATGGAATCGTCGTCGATGGCGCGGACCATGATCGCAATGAAATCATCGAGGGAGACCCATGAAACCCATTGTTGGCCCGAGCCGACCTTGCCTCCCAGTCCCATACGACACAGCCAGACGAGCCGGTCCGTGGCTGGGTCGCCGCTTCCGCCTATCCCGATGCCGGCTCGCAATACCACTGTGCGGGGCACCGGCCGGCTTACCGACGCGAACGCCGTCTCCCACTCGGTAGCCACCTGCACCATTTGCGGAGGGCCTTCGGAGGAGGGGACTGTGCCTTCGTCGATGAGCGTCTCGCCGGCATCGCCATACAGGGCCAATGTCGAAAGCTGGACCCAAACCGGAGGAGGGCTGGAGACTTCGGCCCAGGCCCGGCCCACCGCCCGCACCGGATCCACCCGTGACGAGATCAGCTCAGCCAGATTCCGTTTCGTCGGCGGGCAATCGACCCGCTTGCCGGACAAATGCACGATGGCGTCGGCGCCTTCGAGGACTCTGGCCCAATCGCCGTTCGTGGCGCCGTCCCAGTGCACCGACTCCCATCCTGCGCTCGAACGAGAAGCGCCCCGGGTGAGCACCACCACCGAATCTCCGCGTGCTACGAGGTGCTCTCTCAGGTTGGTCCCCAAGAAACCCGAGCCCCCTGGCATGACGATCCGCTTGGCGCCCATGGCGACAACCTAGCCGCCAGCGAGTGGACGGCTCAGTGACCTGCGCAGCCGCTCAGCGCGCCAGCTTGCGAGCGGCAAAAGATCGGATCCGTTCCGCATAGAAGGAGGGCCAATCGCCCGTACCCTCCCCGGATGCCATTGCCAGGTCAGCGGCAACCAGGACATGAACGAGCTCACTCCGCGTCAGGAGCACTCCCAGCCTGTCCCAGAGACGGGTCTGGACGTAGGCGGCGTAGAACAGCGGCCACTCGGGATCGACCCCATCGGATTCGATGAATGCGGCGTGATGGTGCTTCCCCGCTTCGACGAACAGCGCGGCGAGCTCGCTGTCTGTGATGGCACTCTCCACCGCTTGCCTCTTCCTGCTCGACATCATCGGCAGTTTCCGATCGTAGCTCGGGGCAGGGCCCTGACGGCACCGTCCTCCGTGCGGCAACCGGTGTATCGGATCTCCATGAGCATCCGCCGATCGCGCCGCGGCAGTGACCTTGTCCTCTTGATCGATGTAGCGCTCAGGTAGATGATGACAGGTGGCGATCAGGAGATGAATCTGCCAAAAGGGGGAACAATGACTGTTCGCACCGAACCCACCGCGCAGGTCGAAGCTGGCCAGGTCGAGCCAGCAAAGACCCCAAACCGTCTTCCGACCATCACAACGATGATCTTGGCGGTGGCTTTCATCGCGTTGGGTGCTTGGGTCGTCTATGACATGAACACCGTGCCTGACACTGCGGTCACCGCAGAGATCGAGACCTTGCTCGACGACTATCTGGCAGCGTGGAACACCTCCGACGGGGAGGCGTTCGTGGAGCTCGTCACGGCTGGCTACACCCTCGACATGGTGGGAGGCGTCGCCTCGGCCACCGAAAGGGTCGAAGGAGCCTCCGAGTTGATCAACAGCCTCGAACCAATGGAGTGGAGTGTCGCAGTCGTCGGCGAGCGGATGATGACCGGAGACGGGCCGTGGTATGTGACAGAAGTCGAACACTTCACCGCCCCCGGCTACGGCGCAGAGGGCGCTGACGGCGTGTCCACGTTCACCGTTGTCGATGACGGAGGCACACTGAAGATCGCTCGCCACGCTTTCGTAGGAAACAACTAGTCACTTCAGGCCAGCGCCAGGTCGAGCGCGCTCGAAGGGATCAGTCGAGAGCAGCTCACCTACCTAGGCTCGCAGGATGCAACACCGTGTCCTCGGGGGCTCTGGCATCGCTGTTTCGGCAATTGGCCTGGGTCTCGCCGCGCTCGGACGACCGGGATACATCACCCTTGGTCACGATGCCGATATATCCGGCGCTACCGACCCTTCGGCCCTCCAACTTCGTGCGCATGAGGTTCTCGACACCGCCTACGCGGCCGGTGTGACATACGTCGACGCCGCCCGTTCGTACGGGAGGGCCGAGGAGTTTCTGTCGACATGGCTCGATTCCCGCGACATGCCGACCGAGAACCTGATCGTCGGCTCGAAGTGGGGGTACGTGTATGAGGCCGGGTGGAAGGTCGATGCCGAGGTCCACGAGCGAAAGATCCATACGATCGAGAATCTCGATCGCCAATATCTCGAAAGCGTCGAATTGATCGGCGGCCACCTCCGCTTGTATCAAATCCACTCGGCGACCGAGGCGAGCGGCGTGCTGGAGAACCCTGAGGTGCTGGGCAGGCTCGCCGAGCTGAGAGAACTTGGGTTGGTGATCGGCCTTACCACGAGCGGACCTGACCAAGCAAGCATCATCCGACGGGCTCTCGAGATCGAGGCAGATGGGCGCCGCCTTTTCACCACCGTGCAGGCGACTTGGAATTTGCTGGAAACCTCGGCAGGTGTAGCGCTGGCCGAGGCTGCGGACGCCGGGCTGGGGGTCATTGTGAAAGAGGCAGTGGCCAATGGTCGGCTGACGTCGCGTAATCGACGAATGGCCGACCGGCTCACGGGCTCGGCCCCAGAGTGGTCGCCCGACGCTATCGCAATGGCGGCCGGCCTTCACCAGCCATGGTCGAGCGTCGTCTTGAGCGGCGCAGCCACGAGCGAGCAGCTGACAAGCAACTTGCAGGCACTTGACGTTCCGCGTGCAGTGACCGATGAACTACCGCCACTGGCTGAGTCACCGGACGAGTACTGGGCCACACGCGGAGACCTTCCCTGGCACTGACGGGCGGTGTCTCGGTCATGCTGGGAGAAGAGTCGGGTGGCCCGTGCGGGACAGGTCCCGCTTCCCGGGGGAGAGAGCGCAAGTTGGGTCAGCCGGCAATCGCTGAGGTGCCGGCCTCGGCGCAGAGTGCTGCCGTGTGAACGATCGATCCGAGAACCGCCGTAAGTTGGTCGCGGATGTCATCAGAGACGATGGCGCCGCCTTCGATCGCATCGGAGGCTCGAGCGAGCATGAGTTCCGGTTCGTCGATGACAACGGCCCCCGTGCGACCGAGGACCTGCCTGAGATGCTCCTGGGCGTACTTCGTACCGCTCCTTCCGGGTGTTGCCCCAATAACGGCCACCAATTTGTTGGCAAGCGGTGCGTTGGGATACATGCGGGACGACCAGTCGATCCCGTTCTTGAGGACGCCGGGCATTCCGCTGTTGTACTCCGGAGTAACCACCAAGAGAGCGTCGGCACTTCTCACCGAGTCTTTCAGGGCCCGGACCGGTTCGGGATCTCCGGCGGCTTCGAGGTCTCCGTCGTAATGAGGGACGGTACGCAGATCGAAGTCGGTGATGTCAACGCCGGCGGGTGCCAGTTCACGGGCTGTCGCGATGAGAGTCTGGTTGTAGGACCCGGACCGATAGCTGCCGGCCAGCGCAAGAATCCGGAAGGTGTCGTTTGTGTTCATGGCTTTCTCCTGTTTGCTCGATCGCTGTCGCCGGCCGCGGCGGGTTCCGACTGGGCGAGGGCCGGTCTTGATGGCCTGAGTTCGCTCCGCACGTCTGTCGGCCGAGGGTAAGCCTTCTCGTCGGATGTGGCCATTCCAGACAAGCTTGCTCGCACCTAAAGGCTCGGGGTCTGACCGGTTGCCGCCAGTGCCATCGCCACCTGCACGATCGCAACGAGAATCGCAAAACTCGCCAACATCAGTCCGAGCGACTGTAAGCGGGACAGGCGGCGCGTCTGCGACTCGACGTCTCCGGTTGCTGGGCCCCACCGAATGAGCCCGCGGCTCACCATCCATCGGTGAGCGGGATAGCCGGTCAGCACGGCAGCGGCACTTCCCAGCACGAGAACTGCCCATATCGCTCTGATGGGCTCACCGAACGGGTACCACAGGTCGAATCGATCGAGTGCTGAAGGGAGCAGAACGTAGGCGCCGATCAGGATCGTATTGGTTGAGACGATCTGGACTGTCAACGGCTGCGCATGCGTCGTCCACCGGCTGCCTTCCCTCCTGGGAAACCGCGACAACCAGTAGACCAGTAGCCCCGTTCCGAGCGGCAACAGAACGACCAGCGCAGGTTCGTAAGAGTTGGACAATGCGATCACGAAGACCCCGACGAGGTTTCCCGCCGCGCTCCACATGGTGGAACCGAGGGCGCGTTTGGAAGCCGACATGGCCGCCTCTGCCCCGTCAGCGGCTCGTGTTGGTCGGCGATACAGATTCACATAAGCGAGCAGCCCGAGTGGTCCGAAGAAGACGACCACCAGCAGCCAAACCCCAATGCTCCCCCATTGAGTCGTCTGGTCCTCCCACAAGGCCCAACTCAGGTAACCGAGCGATCCAATGGTGAGAACCAGCCAGATCAGCAGCGCCCGATCGATGCTCAGTGCGGGAGTGGTCGCCTGGAGCTGGTTGAGTCCACCGACGTCTTGCAGCCACGCCAAGGCGTCGTTGACGGCTGCCGGTGATATGCCGTGGCCCTCGTCGTACCACAGGGTTGTTTTGGGCTCGCTGCCGGCAGCTTGGTAGCGCAAGGCGTCGGCAGGAGGAACGAGCTCGTCCGTTGCCCCGTTCTGAAACAGGAGAGCGGCAGGTGCCGCATGGCTCACATAGTGGATGGGCTCGATGGGCCACATCGCCTCCAGCCAGGCCTGCCGTGCTTCTTCCGAAAGGCCCGTGTAGAGATAGTCGCCCTGGTCTTCGGGCCCGGTGAGGTGGGTGACCAGGCCGCCGTCACCGAGTTGCAGCGCATATGCCGCCAGTCGGTCTTCGACACCGGCCAGCAAGCCTCCCATCGCGCCGCCGTAGCTGACACCGACGTACGCCAACCGGTCCGGGTCTACGTCAGTTCGAGAGATGAGCACGTCTACGGCGCGACGCAGGTCCACGATCAGTTGTATCTGCTCGTCGCGGTCGTTCTCAGTCAAGAGGAGTGCCTCGCGACCGGCATTGTGCGGACGGGCAAAGGGTGCGTCGATCGTGATCACTACCGCTCCTAGCCGCGCAAAGGCTGTTGCCGGCTGCGACATGGCGCTTCGATCAGACGGCAAACCGTGCATCAACACGAGACCGGCAAAGGCCCCGCTGCCGTCGGGAACAAACAGGGTGGCCGGAACCCGACCGCCCTTCGGGCTCGCATAAGACAGGTCAACCACGGTGACGCCGTCAATACGGCGGATGCCGGCCTGCTCGAGATCCAGCGGCGCCTCGGCGTCGTAGTCGAAGAGGTGGCGATTCTCTTGGTAGATCGTGTCAGGGTCGGCGTCGAGGCCCACCGGGAGGAGCCACTCATCGACCACCGCGGGCGGACCCCGCGCGGCGCCTGTTCCACCACAGCTCGCCAGCGCGATCACCACCGCCGAAAGAGCTACTCTCAGCTTCACGCTGCTCCTTCCGAGCACGTTCAAACGATATCCGCAGAGACAGGTGCCGGTCTAGGGCCGAACGGCCCGAGCGGCCGCGGACGAGTTGGCAATCGCCAACAAACCTGCGCTGTTGGCTCGCGCTACCGCTCCGTAACCTCGCCGATGAATGCCACCACCTCGTCGACAACGTCGGGGCCGGAGACGAGGTTGGCATCGTTGTGGTCGGCTCCGGGAATCACCACCAGCCGCTTGAGCCCCGGCGCAGCTTCATAGATGGCACGGCTTTGGCTGAACGGAACGATGGCATCCCCATCTCCCGCTACGACCAGCGTTGGGACAACGACGTCCCCGATCAATTCGTCAGAGGGGTATCGGTCTTTGAGCATGGCGGCGACGGGCAGCCAGGGGTAGTGCACCCGTCCGATCGCCGAAAGTGACGTGAAGGGCGACCGCAGGATCAGCGCGGTCGGAGGGTCGGCGCTCGCCAGTTTGACGGCTACCGCGGCTCCTAGCGACTCGCCGAAGTAGGCCAGCCGGTGGTCGGGTTCCCGCTCCCGCAAGAAGGCGACGGCCCCGCGAGCATCGGCAGCCAGACCCGCCTCCGTCGGATGACCAGGATTGCCTCCATAGCCCCGGTAGTCGGTGAGCAGCACTCCCAGCCCCGCAGAGGCGAGACCACGGCCGAGCGACGCTCTTCCTGCTCTGTTTCCTGCATTGCCGTTGAAAACCACCACCACCGGTTGGCCGGGGGACGGTGCCCGGTACCAAGCCCCCAGCATGAGGCCATCGGCAGTCTCGTAGGTGACCTCCTCCCATCCCGCACCCATGACGCCAATCGAAGGCGCGCTCTCGTCTGGGAAGTAGATGAGTCGGCGTTGCCCGGCCCACATGCCCAAGCCGGCAACGAGAACCACGGCGAGTGCGATGAATGCGCTCATTACCGACCCCCTCAACCTCTTGGTCATTTATCTGCTCCGTCAGATCGACGATACCTGGCCGGCGCAGCCAGGCGCCCAGCTGCCAGGATGGGGCTGTGACCGCTCTTCTGACACCGTTTCGCGGCTATGTGCCTGCCGTCGAGTTTGCTCATCGGGTGGTCGGCCCGCCGGTCTCGATGCTCTCTCCCGACCAGCGCGAGGCCGCCCGCACCGATCCTCTGAGCTTTCGACACGTGGTGGGGCGTGGCGCAGGAAGCTCGCAGAAAGAGGCCAGGGAGTGGCTCGAGACCTGCCGGCGCGAAGGAGTTCTCCGCGAGGTGGGACCTGCCGTATTCGTATACCGGCTCGCGAAAGACGACCTGGTTGCCACGGGCCTCGTCGCCGACGTGTCAGTCGGCGCGTACGACTCCGGCCTTGTCAAGCGGCACGAAACCACCATTGCCAGGACCGAACAGAAGATGGCTCGCTATATGCGGACGACCCGTATCTACGGCAATCCGGTAGCGCTGGCACACCGCGAGAACGAGCGAATGAGCGCCACCATCGCAGCACACACGCGACGAGACGCCGACTACAGCTTCGTCGCAGGAGATGGCTTCTCCCACGCACTGTGGGAGGTAGCGGGGGACGAGGCAAATGAGCTGTGTGCGGCGTTTGAGGACACCCTCTACATCACCGATGGGCATCACCGAATGGCGGCTGCGTCAGTCCTGGCCGCCGCCGAGGGTCGCATGGATCCGCACCTCCCTGCCGGTTTGTTCTCAGCAGACGAGCTGAGGCTGCGCGCTTTCGCCCGCTGCGTCGTCGATCCGGACATCGACGCCGACACGGTTGTCAAGCGCCTTCGCTCCGAGTACGAACTCGACGACGTGAGCGAGGTCGAGGCCCGGCCGCGTGGCCGGTTTGAATTCGGCGTCAGAATCGGCGGCCATTGTTTTCGTTTGCGGATCGATCGTGCCGCCGTGCCCGATGATTTCTACCGTTCGCTCGATGTCAATCTCCTCCAGGACCGGATCCTCGAGCCGGTGTTCGGCATCGCCAACCCCCGCCAGGATCGTCGTCTGCATTTCACCGCCGACCATCCTGCGCTGAGAAGCCCTAAACCCGCCTGCGATGCGTGGTTCTTGCCGTTTCCGGCGTCCGTTGACGACGTGATGGCTGTTGCCGACTCGGGCCGTGCCATGCCACCAAAGAGCACCTGGTTTGGTCCCAAGCTCCCCAGTGGTCTCGTTATCCGGCTACTCGACAAGACCTAGCTACGACGCGCCCGGCGCGTTTGTGGGATCCTGCAGCCATGGCTGAACCATTGAGGCCCGGTGGGTTTGCGTCGGTGAAACCGTGAGCACCGAGGAGCACTGGGACAAGATCTATTCGCGGCGGCCGACGGCCGACTTGGGCTGGTACGAGCCGGAGCCCTCGACGCTGGGTCTGGTGACCGCCCATGCAAGTCTCGGGGACTCGGTGATCGATGTCGGTGGCGGCGACAGCCGGCTCGTCGACCGGCTGCTCGATCTCGGCTTCGGCGACCTGACCGTTCTTGACCTGAGCGCGGTGGCGATCGAGCGTGCTCGGGGCCGGATTGGCTCGCGAGGCTCAGCGGTTGCCTGGATCCATGCCGACGTCACCGAGTTTGTGCCGAGTCGGACATGGGACCTCTGGCACGATCGGGCGGTATTCCATTTCCTCGTGACGAAGGCTCAGCGCGACGCCTACCGGGCGGCCGCCGTGCGTGCGGTCGCGCCCGAAGGGCTGTTGGTGGTGGCGACGTTCAGCAGTGA
>JBFGJH010000070.1:0-18149 GCA_041577335.1 Acidimicrobiia bacterium
CTGCCTGCCACGATTCGACTCGGCTCGGCCGTGGAAGGGATCGTGGCGAAGGGAGAGGTGACAACGCTGATCACCAGCACGGGTTCGGTTGCGGCCCGGCTGGTCGTCAATTGTGCCGGTTTGCACGCGGATCGTGTGGCGGCGATGGCCGGTGTCGACCCCCCGGCGAGGATCGTCCCGTTTCGCGGGGAGTACTTTGTTCTCTCGGAGTCGGCGCATCAGCTCGTGAGGGCGCTCGTCTATCCAGTGCCAGACCCTCGGTTTCCCTTTTTAGGAGTGCATTTCACGCGGGGAATCGACGGTTTCGTGGAAGTCGGGCCCAACGCCGTGCCGGCGTTCGGCCGCGAGCACTATCGCGGCGCTGCAGCGAGTTGGTCGGATACGGCGGATACGGTCAGGTATGCGGGAGCGCGCCGGCTGGCCCGGCGATACTGGCGAACCGGGGCGTTGGAGCTCTGGCGGTCAACCCATAGAGCGGCATATGCCCGCGAAGCCCGCCGCCTCGTTCCCGCGTTGAAGGCCGCCGATCTGGCGCCGGGAGGTGCCGGGGTTCGGGCGCAGGCGGTGGCCAGGGATGGCTCTCTCGTGGACGATTTTCTCGTCGTCGATGGCCCAGGGTCGGTGCACGTTCTCAATGCCCCCTCACCGGCCGCCACAGCCTCCCTCACCATCGGCCATCACATTGCCGAACGGGTCGTGGGGATGCTGCGGTAGACGTATCGCTCGGCGGCCATCTCCTACACTCGCAACCTATGAGCAGCACAACGCTCAAGGACGTGGCGAAGGCTGCCGGAGTGCACCCTTCGACTGCGTCGCGTGCGTTGAACCCGGCGACCCGATCCGTTGTCAGCGACACGACGGTTTCCAAGGTCCGGGCCGCAGCCGACAAGCTCAACTACCAACCTCACCTCCTGGCCCGCAGTCTGCGAACCAATCGGACGATGACCGTGGGCATCGTGATACCAGACATCGAGAATCCCCTTTTTGGGCCGATCATCGCCGGCGTCGAGGAGCGCCTCGCGGCTGATGGGTACTCGCTGCTCATCACCAATACCCAACAACCATCGGAAGCCGATGTCGACACCGTCGTGCGAACGCTCATCGAGCGGCGGGTCGACGGCCTGATCATGGCGACGGCCCGCCGCCACGATCGCACCGTCGAGGAGCTCGTCAGTCGCGAGACTCCGACGGTGTTGGTCAATAGGACGGCCGAGGGGGTGGCGATCCCCGCCGTCCTGGGTGACGATCACGCCGGCATCGGGAGCGCCATCGAGCACCTGGTTGGGCTCGGTCACAGACAGATCGGGCACGTATCCGGTCCCAGTACCTTGTCGACTGGCTTGGCGCGGCGGCATGCGTTCGACACGTGGATCGGGAGTTCGGGCCTCGATCCAGGAGCCGTCGAGGAAGCCGACTGGTATCAGGTGGAGCCGGGGTATCGAGCAGCAGGAGCACTGCTCGATCGCCATCCCGGGCTCACCGCCGTCGTGGCCGCCAACGATCTAATCGCATTGGGCTGCTACCGGGCGGCCCGCCAGCGCGGGCACCGAATAGGAGAAACGATGTCGGTCACCGGATACAACGATGTTCCGTTCATGGAGTTCGTCGAGCCGGCACTCACGTCGGTCCGCATACCGTATCGACGCCTGGGGGTGGAAGCAGCGTCCTTGTTGATGGTGGTGATGGGCGGCGATTCATCCAGCAGCTTGGGGGCACAACCGGTTCGGCTCACGCCGACATTGTCGATCCGCGCCTCGACCGGACCACCAAACCGCTGAGATCCTGCCATCGGTAGCCGCGCCTGACGGCCATGGATACGCTCATTCGAAGCGGAGCTCGATAGCCGTGCCCGGATTCTCGACGCCGGGTCAATTCCGGGATGCACCGGGGTCGGCGCAGCACGGGACGCAGCTCAGCTGAGCCCGTCCGACACGTCGATTCCCTCTGGCTCGATCTTGCGGCCTGCCGCTTCGGCCTCCTTGGTGAGGAGGGCAGCGAAGTCCTGGTCGCCGTAACCCAACCCGATTCCCTCCTGCACGATCTGGTGAACGAGTGAAGTGGTGGGCAGGGGAACGTCGAGGTCTCGTCCGGCGCCGAGCCCCAACTCGAGGTCTTTGCGGAGCAGGTGCCACGTAAAGGTCGGCTTGTAGTCGAGGTTGACGAACGCAGGCGTCTTGTAGCGGGTGAAGGTCGATCCCATGACGCTCTCGTTGAGGAACTCCAAGAAGTCGGATCGCCGGACCCCGCCCGCTTCGGCCAGCATCGTGATCTCCGCGAGATTCTGCGTGACCACCCCCAAAAGCAGGTTGTGACAGATCTTGACCAACCGAGCCTCGTCCCCGGACCCGACGTAGGTGACCTTTCGGCCAAAGTTCTCGAGGTAGGGAAGCACCACGTCGTGTGCGGCGCGAGGCCCTGAAGTAACCACAGTGAGTTCTCCAGACTTCACGACCTTCGGATTTCCGCTGACCGGAGCCGCCAGCACATCGACGCCGACCGCGGCCGCTTCATCCCGCAAGCGCGCCGACGTAGAAGGATCGATCGTGGTGGAGTCGACCAAGAACTTGGGCCGGACCTCTCCCGAGAGAACGCCGCTCGGCCCCATCGTCACGTCGAGGACGTCCTGCGGCCCGGCCACCATCGTGAAGACGATGTCTCGATCTGCCAAATCGCGTGGGCTGTCCACGACCACCGCGCCATGCTCGGCGAGCGCTTCGGCCTTCGAGCGGGTTCGGTTGTAGACGGCGACGTCCACGCCGGCCTCGAGGAGGCGGGTGGCAAGGGCGGAGCCCATACGACCAACGCCGATCCACCCGATGCGATGGGGGTATTGCGACATGTGAGGTCCTTTCCCGACTATTCGGCCTGCAATCGATTGTAGGCGCGATTGTCGGCCGCCACGGTGTGGCTGTCAACTTCGACCGTGTCACGGCGAATCGGTCCCTACAATCGATTGCCATGATCGACGTTTCCCCCCGCCGCCTCGCCGGCGCCCACTGAGCGCGGCAGTGGACGCCGGACAGTTGGCGGCAGTCCTGCTCGCCGTCGGTGTGGGCTTCTTCACGAAGGGAGTGACCGGCATCGGTGGTCCACTGTTGGCCATTCCGGTCGCGGCGGCGTTCGTGGGAGTCGAGCATGCGGTAGCGGTCGTGGCAGTGCCCGGGCTGATGGGGAACCTGTGGCTCATGTGGGAGCATCGCTCGGAAGGGGCTTCGCTGGCGAGGTTGCTCGGGGTCTTCCTAGCCGTCGGCGCAGTCGGGGCGGTGGCGGGATCGTGGCTGCTGGTGTCGATCGACGAACGGGCGTTGACTTTGGCCCTGGCAGGGTCCGTGATCCTCTACATCGTTGCGTTCTTGGTCCAGCCGGAGCTGCACTTGACCGACCGCGGCGCCCAACTGATGGCCCCACCCATGGGCCTGGCTTCCGGGCTCCTACAGGGTGCGACCGGAATCTCAGCGCCTCCAGTGGTGATGTACATGCACTCCATCCGCCTGCCGAAGGGAGGTTTCGTCTTTGCGGTCTCGGCGCCATTCATGCTGTTCGGGGCGGTTCAAATCGTGTCGTTGGCGAGTTTGGGTGTCTACGACCGGGAACGATGGATCCAAGCGGTGATTGCGTGCCTCCCCCTGTTGATCGCTCTCCCGCTTGGCATCCGGCTTGGTCGCCGACTGTCGCAGGTGACCTTTGAGCGTATGGTGCTGGCTCTCCTGGCGGTCGTGGCAGCGAAGATGATCTGGGACAACATCTGACTCGGTCGGCCTGGTCACCCGCTCACTCGAGGCGTCGGTGTCAGCTTCTCGGTTCGAGCAGGGCTTCGAGTGCTGTTTGCGCATTCGAGCGCGCCACCTCAGCCTTGAGACTGCGGCGCTTTATGGAGCGGAGATCGTTTTGAGCTTCGGTCAGCAACCGCTCGGTCAACTCGCTCGGCATGGCAGCGTGAGCCGCGCGCGCTTCCTCGACGTCGTAACGCACCGTCTGGAGCTGGTTGGTGAGCTTTCGGAGTCGCCGCTCGGCGGCCTCGAGGCGCTCCTCCGCCTCGGTGACTGCGGTGAATTTCTCGCTCTCTGGCCCCGCATCGAGGCTGATGGGTGCGCCGGCGGCAACGGCCGCGACAACGGGCTGGGCGGGGAACGATATGGCGACATCGCCGCCGGCCGGGTCGAGCATCTCGTTTGATCGGATTCTTATCGGTAGGAAGACGAGAGCTGCATCGGCGTAGATTTGGGCGATCGAATGGGCGTCTCGCTCGGGCACGACCACCACCTCGGCTGCGATCCGCACTTCGTCGAGGAGGTCGACGAGTTCATCGCGTGTCGCCCCCTCCATATCGAGGCCGGCGAGTGCGATCAAGCGGATTGGAGCTCCTCGCCATTCGGTGGTTCGCGTGAACAGGTACGCGCTGAGCAGCGCCAGCCGGCCGGCGTCGTCGTCACTCCACCAAACGTCGATGCGCCGCTCAGCCGGGGGGATGGTCGCCAACCGATCCCACCGGCGGGCATCGGTGGACACGGCAACGACATGGACGCCAAGCCGGCGGATCTCCATGAGGGTGTTCCGGTAGTCGTCCGAATGCAGCGCATCTGGTTCCTCCGGCCAGCCAAACATCACCGTATTGGCTCGGAGAGGGCCGAGGCCAAAAGATTGCACGATGACTGGGAGCGCTTCCATGGCATCAGGCGCCAATACCGCCATGCAGTGAACATCATCGAGGCCTTCGGCCTCGATCTGGGCCTCCATGATTTCGAGCTCCTCTTCCTTCTCCCTCCGCTTCAAGGCTCCCGAGCCGACGACCACCTGCACGACGGCCGAGAGCCCGCTCGCTCCTTCCAGCCAAGAAGCGAAGCGCACGAGCCGGATCCGACGATCGGTGTTGGCCGAGAAGGCCAGCACCTGCGGTCGCCAGTTCCGGGCGGAGTCCGGCTCCCGGCTCATCATCAAGATGCTCTCCTTGGCACGCTGGAAATAGTGGGCCTGGCTGGCGTCAGCCCAGCGGTCCACCTGCGGACGTCGCCCGAGATATCGCTGGATCGCCAGCAGGACGATGATGGCGACCACTCCGGAGACCCAGTTGATGAGCAACATGGCTGCCAGGCACAAGACGGCTCCGGCCAGGCTGGCGTTCTGGTGGTAGAGCTTGAACCGCGGGCGGAATGATGGGCTCGAGGCGCGTGCCTCGTAATACGTCGCGTAGTTGAGCAGGCCATATGAAATGAGGAAGAACATCGACACGATCGGCGCAATGACGTTGAGGCTGCCGAGCGAGATGGTGATGAGCGCGATCGCCAGCGACAAAAGCACGCCATTGCGGGGGTTGTTGGTATCGCCGTGTCCCTTGGCGAACACTTTCAGCACCGGGAAGATCCGATCGGCCGCAAGTGACTGAAGAATGCGCGGAGCACCGAGAAACGAAGCCATCGCCGACGAGAGGGTGGCTGCAATCACTCCGAGCGAGACCAGGACTGGCATCGCCGCGACGTTTTCCATGGCGCCGGTATCCGATTCGAGGAGCGCCAGTGGCAACGCCGCGGCGAGGAGCACCGCCGCAGCTACATAGACCACCGTCGAAATGCCGACCGCGGAGAATGTCCCGAGCGGCAGGCTCCGCCCCGGGTTCTTCAAGTCTCCGGACATGCTCACACCCTGCGTGAAGCCGGTGACGGCCGGGAAGAAGATGGCGAACACGACCCAAAACCCCAGGGTCCCGGTGGGCGCCGCCCACGCGGCAGCCAAGACGTCTGAGTCGTAGCGATCGAATGCGCCGACGAAGAAGGAGATGAGTGCTGCGACCAGGATCGTCATCACTCCGAATTGAAAACGGCTCGCCGCGTCGGCTCCCAGCCAGGCAAGGACGAACAGACCGATGACGGCGACAGCGGCTATGAGTTGGGAAGCCAGGGGCGACGTCCAGCCGAAGACGCTGGTCATCGCTTCGCCGAAGCCAATGGCATAGAACGCGATGGATACCGACTGCGCCAGGAATAGCACCACACCGAGCGCTCCGCCGAATTCGAGCCCCAACGTGCGGGAGATCAGGTAGTAGTCGCCGCCGCCTTTCACTTCGATGTTGGTGGCGATGGCCGCAAGGGATATGGATGTGAGCGTGGATAGGAGGGTGGCAATGCCGATGATGATCAGCGCATTGACGAGACCGGCGTTCCCAACGACGAACCCCAGCCGCAGGAACAGGATGATTCCCAGGATGGTGAGTATGGATGGTGTGAAGACACCGACGAAGGTTCCAAGGGTGCCGTTGCGTTCAGGCTGCGCCAAACGTGTCTCCTGTGTTGGCGCAGAACTGTACCGAGATCCGGAGTCGTTCTTCGTCATTCGTGGCAGCGTTTTTCGCCGACCCGGCGTGGATGGAGATACGACCGGCACGAACCCGCCGATGCTCGCAGGGGTGGTCTCATGCACCATCGGTTGCTGCCACGCATCGCCACCACTAACACTCCGGCGAACCGTTCTCTATGGTGGCTGGATGGAGATAGCGAAGGAGGTGGCTCCTCAGGTAGACCGGCTGGTTTGGAGCGTCAATTCCGCTCTTGGCCCGACCTACGGCGCCGAGCTGGACAAGCTTGCCGCCCGCCAGGGCCTCGACTCTCCCGACATGCTGGTGGCCCTCGCTGACTTCTTGTTGGAGGGTTCGCTGACGAGCACGCTGGTAGTGCTTCGGATGCGATACACGCCCCCGATCACGGTGTTGCAGCGGCTCGAAGAACTGGTGGCACGTGATTTTGTCGAGCTGTCGCGCAACGGGTTGGTCGCCACTCCCTCTCTGCGGCCGGTGCTCGAGGCAGTGGTCGACGGAAGAGCGGCAATCGCACGGAGCCTGTGGGAGGAGCACGGCTCGGACGTTGGCGTGGTGAGCGAGACGGCCCGCCGGGTGTCATTGGTCGCCTCCGGCGACCACGTCGTTGCCGTCGCGCACGGCCTGCTCACCGAGCCCACCGACGGCTATCTCCGGTTGTACCAGCGACTTCTGACGCTCCGCTACATCCGCCAGCATGATCACGCCGCCGCCTGGCAATCACGCGAGATATCGGCCGAGGAGATCGCGCTGCTGACGGCGCTGTGGAATGGCAGTGCCAGTGACGGAACCAGCCCGGCAGCATCGAAGCTGGTGGATCGTGGTTTGGCCGTCGGGAATCCACCCGGACTCACGCCGGCGGGGAGACAGCTGCGGGACGAGATCGAAACGGACACGAATCTCCGGAATCAGCGCAGCTTCGACGTCCTCTCTGACGAGGAGGCGATGCGTTTCTCCGAGGCGCTCCGCAGGCTTCCCGGGTCTCCCGGCTGACGACCGGTAACCGAGCCGCGATGCGCTCTTGACTGGCCTCTCTTGACACGCCGCACTGAGGAGGTAGAGCCCCTCGGCCCGCACAGACTCGGGTCGAGAGGCTCCCTTGGTTGTTGAGACGCCACCGTCCGGATGATCGTTCTCTGCCTTCACCCACCGTCTGCGGCAACGCCATGCAACCGTTCGGCCACGAGTGGCGGCTGCCCCGCCAGCGCCTCGAACGCGGCGGCGAGATCACCCGAGTCAGCGTCATGGATGCGTGCGAGGCGAACGGGTCGGTCCATGAGTCCCCACGCCAGTATTTCGGCTGCCTGCTCTTGGCCCCACCGCCCGGTCGGAACGGAAGAGTCGCGCCAGGTATCCAAGCTGCGGACCGCGAGGAAACGGTCACGGGCCGCTTGATCTGCAGTCAACTCGGCCCACGCATGGCCGAGCTCGTGCAGCACGATCATGCGAGCACCTGACCCGGAAGGGGTCTCAACCGCGCAAAGTTCCACCCTGGGCGGTGGCCCCCAATAGAACAACCCAGCGCTGCCAGCGCACGCTGAGCGGGTTTCGTGGATCGAGATGGTGAGCGCCGGAAGCGCCAAGCCGGCCTGCTCGAAGCGGTCGACCGCCCAGTCGACCAGCGCTCGTTGGTCCGGATCCGAGGCGGTGATCAGCAAACGCTCGTCCGGGTCAGCGACCCACGCGGCTTCGGCGAGGCCAGACAGGAGCACCGCTGACAAGACGAGTAGCGACGCCAGGGCAACCCAGCGCAAGCCAACGCGGCGCCGCCTCGGGGACACTGGAGCTGGTCCACCTTCGCCGACGGGTGAACCACAGGGGAGAGCCACCCGTGCATCCACGAGTGACCCTCCGCCGTTGTTGCGTGGTGGAGCCAACACGGTCATGCCGGGTTCCTGGCGAAACGGCGGCCCTTGCCGTCATTGCGGCGCTGTTGGCGGCGTTCAAAGCGCAGTTCGGCGGCTGCGTTGCGGCGCTGCCTCAGCAGCGCCACGCTCAACCGTTCCCTGGCGGCGAACCGCCGATCTTCGGCCTGTTGCTGCTGGATCGCTTCGAGCAGGATGTCGCTGAACATTTCTTCCCCTTTCCTGGGTGAGAGCCGGAAATTCCGGCCACGTGTCCAAGGTCGGGGCGGGCGGTGAGGCGCCAGTTAGCGGCCGCTTAGGCGCTCCGAATGGGCGACTGAGAGGCGTTGCGAGAGAAGGGGAAGGGCGCCGGTGGACCACGAATGAGGCCCGCTCTGTGGAGCGGGCCTCAGGTTCGGCGATTGCCGAGATGTTGTTCGGGCGTTCAGTCGGGTCCGTCGCCTTCGACCAGGTTCTCGGCGATGGCGTTGTAGCGGTCGCCGTATGTGTCCCATGCCGGGCCAAGTTTGCTCGTGGGCTCTGCGGGTGTGTTCCAGTAGGAGTTCTGAAACACCCGGTCGGCTCCTTCGAGTTCGTCGAAGGTGGCAGCCGACGGCTTCTCGACGTAGCCCAGCATCACCTTGTCAGCCGTCTCCGACATGCTCGGAACAGGTGGCTGCCCGTTGGCGAGATTCTCGAGTACACGTTCGTGGTAGTACACCGAAGGCGCCTGTGGTTCGAGTGCTGCATCGGCGATGCTGCGCTCGGCGGAGAGTTCCGCCTGTGCTTGGCGCTGTGCAGCTTGAATCGCCTGCACCTGGGCGACATGGTCGTTGATCTGGGCCAACCCAGTGGGCTCTTGGCCCGCGATGAACTCGGCCAAGCCATTGAGCCGAGCCGCTTCGGCTTCGATTGCGGCCTGGCTACGCCCTGCTGGTTCTGTCGACCGAACGGTCACGGCAGCCACAGCCGTGACCACGATCACGAAGATCGCGACTCCCCCGAGAACCGCCTTCCACAGGCTCGTCCGGGGCTCTTGGGTCTGCTGCTCCTGGGAGCTTTTCCTTACTTGAAGATCGGTCACGCCGTTCCTCCCTTTCCTTCTGCCATGTCTTTCATGGCTATGAGAGGAAGATGCCGCCTGCCGCTTAGGAGTCGATAAGCACCCGCTTAGGGCACCGGCCGAGGCTGGTTGGATATTCGACAGGGCATGGAACGCCCGCTCAGTAGGGTTGACGTACGCTGCCGGCCCGAGGAGGGAAGGACCAGATGCATTTCTCAGTGCTTGGCCCTCTTCGCATCGAGGAAGAGGGCGCAGCCGTTGCGCTGTCTGCACCCCGCCAACGGAGCCTTCTTGGATTGCTCCTCGTCCACGCCAACGAGGTTGTCTCGACTGACCGGATACTGGAGGAGATCTGGGGGGACGAGCCGCCCGCCAGCGGGATCAAGACACTCCACTATCACGTGTCGAAGCTGCGAGATGCGCTTGGGTCTGGTGCCCGGCTCTTGACCCACCCACCCGGTTACCTGCTCGAAGCGGATCGCGACGAGTTCGATGTATTCGAGTTCGAGGACCTGGCATTTGCGGGCAAGAAGCAGCTCGCTGACGACCCCGAGCAGGCGGCCGAAGTGCTCGGCCGAGCACTTGAGCTGTGGCGCGGCGCGCCCTATGCCGACTTCGCATACGAAGCGTTCGCCATTCCGGAGATCAACCGGCTGACGGTACTCCACCGCACCACCGTTGCGGATCGGGTCGAAGGCGATCTCGCATGCGGCCGTCACCGCGAGCTGATCGCCGAGCTCGAAGGCCTGGTCGACGCGCACCCCTACGACGAGCGTTTTCGGGCGCAGCTCATGACCGCTCTCTATCGGTCCGGACGACAGGCCGACGCTCTCCAGGCGTACCAGGACGCTCGTGCGTTGCTCGGTGACGAGCTCGGGATTGATCCATCGGCGGAGCTCCAAGCATTGGAGGAACAGATACTCCTTCAGGCGCCTGAGTTGGCCTCGCCCTCTGCGTCCACCTCCGCATTCAATCTGCCGAGTTATCTCTCACGGTTCATTGGTCGAGTCGACGAGCTTGCGGCAATCGAGGCGCTTCTGGCATCGAACCGTCTTCTCACTCTCGTGGGGCTTGGCGGGATTGGGAAGACGCGGATGGTCATCGAGGCGGCCTCCGGTCGGACGGGTGCCCACCGACATGGAGTGACGATGGTCGATCTTTCCTCGACTCTCGACCCCGCGGCCGTGCCGCAGGCATTCGCCGACGCCTTCGGCCTCAGGGTGGAAGCGAGCACGTCTCTTGAGGACTCGATCGTTGCGTACCTTGGTCGCAGAGACATGCTCGTGGTGGTCGATAACTGCGAGCAGGTCCTCGCGGCGAGCGCACAGCTCATGCACCGGGTGCTGGTAGCCGCGCCCTCGGTAACTGTTCTCGCCACGAGCCGCGAGCCTCTCGGCATTCCCGGCGAAGTCACGTACCGGGTGCCCCCACTCGGGGTCGTCCCGGGCGACGCCGATCAGCTTCCCGACGCCCTTGGGTTGTTCGTCGACCGGGCTGAGCGACGGCGCAGTGATCTCGATCCCGATGACCGATTCAAAGCGATCGCTCTGCGGATTTGCGAGCGCCTGGATGGGATTCCTTTGGCAATCGAACTCGCTGCCGCCCGATTGCGCGTGATGTCGATTGCCGAGCTGGAGCAAGGCCTGAACGACCGGTTCGTCATTCTCACGGGCGGCGACCGGACCGAGCCTCTTCGCCATCAAACCCTTCAGGCCACCCTCGACTGGAGCTATGAGTTACTCGATGTTGAGGAGCAGATGCTTCTACGGAGGCTGGCAGTGTTTCGAGGCGGCTTCGACTATCGAGCTTTCGCGTCGTGCGTCGGTGACCTGGTGAGTCGGCCTCCGCTCGACGTGCTCACACGGCTGTGCGATACCTCGATGGTCATGCCTGGTAGAGGAGAGCCGGCCCGCTACCGCCTTTTGGAGACAATTCGTGAGTACGCCGCCGAAAAGCTCGACGAGGCCGGCGAAGCCGATGACGCCCACGAACGGCATGCCCAGTATTACGGGGAGATGGCAGTTCGGACGGATGAAGAGGCCTTGAGCGGCGATCGGGTGGCGGCCTTCGAGCGTCTCAGAGCGGACGAGGCCAACGTGAGGACGGCGATCGCTTGGGCTGTCACTCACGGGGCGGCCGCGCTTGCCCTGGATATCGCAGCTGCGACGGGGGAGTTCTGGTTCCACAGCGACCATATCCAGGCTCGGCGGCTCTTTGCTTTGGCGGTTGACGCTGCTGATGATCCCGATCCGACAACGCTGTTCACGGTGCTGGCCCATATGTCTCGGTTTGCCAACTGGGAGGGCAAGACCGACGAGGCCGACGCTCTGATTGCCCGCCAGCGAAGGTTGGCTCAGTCCACCGGCGATAGTCGGGCGCTGGCGCGATCGCTTGCCTCCCAGGGAGCAGTTGCGTGGACGCGAGGCAGCTTCACGCGGGCGCGAGAGTATCTGTCGGACGCTCTCAAAGAGATCGACGTTGCCGCCACCCCGGAGGCGGCCAAATGGCTCGCCCAAGTGTCGTGGTTGGCGACGTGGATGGGAGATCTGACCGAAGCCGAGCGTTGTATCGCGGAGCTGGAACGGCTCGCCTCTGGCCAAGAAGATCCCACGATCGAGGCTCGCATCGCCGATTGCCGCGGCACCATCCTGCTTCAGGTGGGCGAACTGGAGCGAGCTGCCGCCGAGCTCCGCCATGCCAGGCAGCTGTTCGCCAAGGTCGGCATGACGTTCAATGTGCTGGACATGCTCCAAAGCGAAGCGACGATCCTCATCGACCTCGAGCGCTATGACGAAGCCCAAGCCACGGTCGATCAGCTCTTGGCGCAAGCGCGCGAGGTTCATGACGCCCGCTCCGCGGCCAGAGGCGTGCTTCTGCAAGGCAGGCTGGAAGCCGAGCTAGGCGACCCGCAAGCGGCGGAGCGACGCTTGCGATCCTCGTTGCGGATGAGCGATGAAGCCGGCAACCGTGCCGGCGTACTTCTGGCTGTGCTGGCCTTGGCGTCGGCGGCGGACCGCCAGGACCGGCCAGATGAGGTACTGCGTCTGCATGGGATCGCCGAATCGATTCGGACAGAGCTGGCGATCGAGCTTCCGGCCGTGACCCAACGGAGAGTCAGAGAGGAGGTAGCCCGAGCCCGTTCTCAGGTGGAGGAGTCGGTTGCCGATGAGGTGTGGGAGCAGGCGGTCACTGGTGGCTATCCGGCAGCGCTGACGCTGATGGAGTCGTCTCCGGGCTCGGACAGTCCCAGCCGTGTGGCTATCTCCGGATCGACGGTCGGGTCGCCGGCCGGGGGCACATAGAGCGTTGCTCTCATGGAGATGTCTGCAGATGCCAACTCGCCGATCGTCACGTACTCGATGGTCGGTTCACCCACCGGGTAGATCGCTGCGACGTAGAGGACCACCTCATGCTCCGGTCCGTAGAGGTCGGCCAGTAGTTCGGAGAGGACTTTGATCCCGCGATAGTTGGGCTTGGAAACTGCCTTTGTTTCGCCAACGACGACGGGCTGCCAGAGGACGAGGGGAGTGTGGATGTCGATGGTCCGGGGCCGGACCAGAAAGTCGTTGGCTTTGTAGGTTTGCAGGCCCTGGTCTCCCGGATTGACGCCCAGATCGGCGAACAGGCAATCCTCGGCAGAGACGCCGGGGAGCATGACTGCCTCGTAGCCCTCTGCCCGAGCCCGTCGAACCGCCTGGTGGCCAGGCGCAACGACGACCCCGGGGTGCCCGTAGAATGCGGCGCACACTCGTTTGCCGGCTCGGACCGAGTCGAGGATCAGCTCGACCATCTCGTGGTAGGTGTCGGCTCGTCGCTTGGTGGTTCCGTAGAGCGTTTCGAGTGACGTCGCATGGGGGTTCAGGTCTTCGATGACGGCAGCGGCGATTGGTTCGCCGACCTGATAGAACACCTCGTCGGCGGCAGTGATTTGCTGGCGCGCCTCCGGCGTGAGCTGGAGGCCGGCCCGCATACCTGTGCCCACGACGAATAGGCGTCCAGATTCGAGATGCCCGGTCTTGCTAGTTGTCAATGATGACTAGGGGAATCGCAATCCCGGTTTCGCCCTGCCGTTTTAGTGCTCCCTGGATCTCTCTGACGTTACCTCTGATGGCGATCTCGATGACCTCGTCAGCGATCCCAGGGAATCTCTCTCTCGCAGCGCTCCATGGGTCGGCCTCCCACAGTGCCCGAAAGTCCTCGTCGTCGGCGATTGCCACGAGCAGTTGCTTCAGCATCGTCTCCTGCCCTCCTGTCGTCGGAAACGCCCCAGTCCGACCCTACTCGGTGTGGCTTCGATTGTGCGGCGGCTGGAGGGGACTGTTGCTGGGCCACCAGGGCGACATTCACGGCAGTGCATCAGGAGAAACATCACGCGGTGACTGAGCTTCGGCTCTCTCTGGCCTAGTGGCGCGGGGCACGTTGCGGAAGCCGACCCGACGGTGCGATAGATCACAGAACGGCTGGTTCTCGCTACTGCCGCACCGGCATAGGGTCATGCGGGGTCCGGCTTCGAAGAGGTTGCCTTTGGCGTCCCTCACTTGAAGGTTGCCGCGAACCATCAGCGGGCCGTTGGGCCAGGGGATGATTGTCGTCTCTGCCGGAACCGGCTCGTCAGGTCCGCCGTCGAGCCGTTCGTATGTCAGTGCCCCCGTCGGGCACCGCTCGACAGCAGCGGCGACCTCGTCGGCGTTTGCCGCATCGATGCGGACCCACGGGGAGCGGTTGACATCGAACACCTGTGGCAGTGCCTTGAGGCAGATGGCGGTGTGAATGCACAGCGCCGAGTTCCAGTGCACCCGAATCGAGTCTGTCTCGTAAGTACGTTCAACCATTGGTGCCTCCATGAGTGCCGGCCTCTCCGCACGGTAGTGGCCCGTTCCCAGTCAATGGGGGTTCGCGCACGGGAGCGACTCCGGATTTCGGAGCGGCCGGCCAGTGTTCGCGTCCGACAGGCCTGGGATTGTTTCCCACTCAACGTTTGTTAAGGGGCTTGCCTTAGGTTCCCTTTCATTCGGGAGGGACAGTCCCTCCCGGCAGGGGAAGAGAACATCGCGGTGGGCGCAAGAGCGCCGCCGAACGGTCTCGCAATCGCACATCCAAGGATCCTGTTGGGCTGGCGCGCACCCGACGGCAGGCATTGGCGGCGTACGCGACGGACCCAGGTGTCTTCACCGGCGACGAGCCGGGCCCCTGCAATAGCAAAGGGGAAGACATGAGTAAGGAACTCATCACCAAGGGGCCGAACGTCCCGACTGAGAAACGAGCGTTGGCACGGCTCGAGCGGGCGATCGAGCTCGGCGAGCTCGAGGATCTGGGCGGCCTTCCGGCCATTCCAGGAACGCCTCGCTATCTCGTCACCTACATGAACTCGCAGACCAGAAACGAGGCGATGCGCTCGGCGACGGTGGTGTCCATCACCAACCAGAGCCGCCTGATCAATCGAGTGTGGGTCTCGTTCTTCAAGGGGTTCACAGACGACTCGTCGTCGGTGGCCACGGTCGGGTTTGCGATCCCGCCGCAGTACACCGTGGACTTCGCATCACGCTCGCTGCCGGGGGAGCTGACCGTCACGAACGCAGTCGCCAATCCGGAGCTGACGTTCGATGAGGGACGCGCCGTCGTCTCATCCATGTGGCCCGAGATCGGTGTCAGTGCCCGTGTGATCTACACGGCAGGAGACAACGACGAGCGGCTCCACGCGATCACCGACTCCAAGGTGGTTCGCTACGGCAACCGCAACCGAGGCGACTAGTCGCCTGACATCCGGCGCGGCAGGTGCATACCTGCTGCGCCGGGTGTCTCAGATCAGATCGTTACCCGTCGGAGCTGCGGATGACGACGAGTTGGTCGGCAGCTGATTCGGCTCCCCATACCTCACCGGGCCGTCCGAGGATCTGGCGTACGTTGCTCGGGTCGGACGGAAGGTCGAACGTGTCAAACGTCTCGCTGGCAGGATCGAATCGATGGATGGCGTTGCCACCGAAATCAGACACCCACACAAGGTCGCGGTCGTCGACGTACACGGCGTACGCCTGCGGCTGTGCCCCGGGCAAAGGCCAGGTGGTCCATCTCTCCGTCTCCGGCACATAGCGACTCAGCTGACCTGAGTTCCATTCGCTCACCCATATCGAGCCTTGCGAGTCCGACCACACCCTGCGTGCTCCCTGGCTTGGCGTCGGCGGTTCGAGCACCGTGACCGATTTGTCGGGTGAGATGAGCCCAACGTAGCTTCCTGCCAGCGAGGCGAAGAACACACTTCCGAGCGGTGTGGCGGCAATGCCGTACGGGCCACGACCTCGAGGTGCGTCGAAGACCTCCATGTCGCCACTGGCCGGATCGAGCACTCCATAGACTCCGTTCTGCCCCGTGAACCACAACTGGCCAGCTCCGTCGAAGGCGGCCGTGTTCAGGTTGGCGTCGGGCCGATCGGCAGGCAGCCCGAAGGTGGTGACCTCGCCGTTGGAAGGGTCCACTCGGACGATGGCATTCAGGCCCCCGTCGGTCACCCACGCCAACCCGTCGGCTCCAACGATCACGCCGTGCGGTCGGGATCCGGCCCCCAGGGGGATGTGACGAGTCTCGCCAGTATCGGGGTCCAGCCAGCCCAGCTCTCCGGAGCCCTGCGCCGTATACCAGACGCCGCCGTCGGCAGCCGGTGCCACGTCGTGAGGTCGCGAGCCGGCCGGAACCGGATAAGCCACCACTTCGAGCTCGGAGGCGGAGGTTACTGGTCGATTCGTCGTCGACGCTGTCGTGGAACTCGGCTCGGCCGAGCCGCCCGCCCGCCCTGGTGCCGTCTCGGTTGGCGGCGTGCTGGTCGACGCTGAGCTCGCTTGCTCGCCCGTGGCCGGCGCCAGCGTGCTGTTGTCGGTCGAGCTAGCGGTGCAAGCGGCGGCTACCAGCAAAAGGGCCGCCAGGACCCCAGGCCGACTACGGTTCAACACCGGAGTAACAGTACCCGGGCGGCCTCCGGCACCGCCTTTCGCCGCGACTTTCTCTGATGAGTCCTGCTCAGCCGATCGGCTCGAACCGTGCCTGGAAGAACCGCAGCGTTTCCGGCTCGTACGTGAACCGCAGGCCGCGCACTTCCTCAGCGTGCTCGTGCACAGACAAAACCGACTCGGCGACGACATCCATGTGCGCCTGGGTATATACCCGTCGGGGAATCGCCAGTCGCACCAGCTCGAGCTTGGGAAAGTGGTGGTCTCCGGTCACCGGATCGCGGCCCGCCGACACCACGCCGCGTTCCATCCCTCGCACGCCCGCATCGAGAAACAGCTGGGCGGTGAGTGACTGAGCGGGGAACTCGTCTTGGGGGATGTGGGGGAGGATCTGGCGGGCGTCGAGGAAGACACCGTGGCCGCCAATCGGCAGCACGAGCGGGATCCCGGCCTTGAAGAGGCGGTTGCCGAGGTACTCGACCTGGCCGATCCGAGCGCGGATGTGGTCATCGGTGGCGACCATTTCTTCGATGCCTCTCGCCAGCGCCTCCATGTCTCGTCCCGACATTCCGCCATAGGTGTGCAGCCCCTCGAACGCGACGAGAAGCGAGCGCGCCTTACGGGCCAGCTCCGGATCGCGCAGGGCCAGAAAGCCGCCGATGTTGACGAGATTGTCCTTTTTCGACGACACCGTGGCTCCGTCGGAATACGAGCAGATTTCGAGAAGGATCTCGCCGACCGACTTGTTTTCGTAGCCGCTTTCGCGCTGCTGAATGAAGTAAGCGTTCTCGAGTGCTCGGGTGGCGTCGAGCATCACCAGAATCCCGTGGCGTCGGCACAGCTCGTAGGTCGCCCGCAGGTTGGCCATCGACACGGGCTGGCCGCCCGCCATGTTGACGTTGGTCTCGAGCGAGAGGTAGGGGATTCGGTTGGCTCCTACCCGGTCGATCAAAGCTTGGAGTTTCCCGAGGTCGATGTTCCCCTTGAAGGGGTGTTGTGCGGCGGGGTCGTGGGCCTCGTCGATGATGACGTCGGCGAAGATTCCGCCGGCCAGCTCCTGGTGAAAACGTGTGGTTGTGAAATACATGTTTCCAGGGATCGTGTCGCCGGGCGTGATGAGAATCTGGCTGAGGATGTGCTCGGCTCCTCGCCCTTGATGAGTTGGGATCAGCTCTTGGTATCCATAGACGTCGCGCACCGCCTGTTCGAGGTGGTAGTAGCTCTTGCTGCCGGCATACGCCTCGTCGCCCAGCATGAGGCCCGCCCACTGGTAGTCCGACATGGCTGATGTTCCTGAGTCGGTGAGCAGGTCGATGTAGACGTCCTCCGACCGCAGCAAGAACGTGTTGTAGCCGGCGTCCTCGATGGCCTTTTGCCGGTGTTCACGGGTGGTCATGCGGATCGGCTCGACCATCTTGATCTTGTACGGCTCGGCCCAGCTCTTCGTCATGAGATTGGCTCCTTCGGTGTGAACTCTGGATACGTTGTTGTGGCCCTATCGTCGGTCGCATGCTGTGCCGGCTGCCAGGGCACGTTGGCACCATCGTGGAGGCCACTCGGCCTAGGGGCATGGCGGTGCGATTGCGGCAACGAGGGTCCGACGGTTTCCCGTTCCTTTCGCAGGTTGGCTCCATGCGTGCCGCATGCCGAGCTAGAACCTCGCGTCTCTTTGGAGCCCTGGTCGTCTTTGCCGGTAATCCCAACACGAAAACCCCTCGCCCTCTCGTATGTGGTAGTTCCGCAACTGCACGCTCGCTCCGTTCGCTGGTGGGAGAAATGCGTACGTCTCTGCAAGGGGTGAGAACCTTTCTTGTTCTCGAGTGCAATTGCATCGCAGCTGCATGGAGGTTGATTGCGCGGGTACGCGGTAGCAGGGGTGCGGCAGCTTTGGCGCCGGTTGTGAGTTGCCGGTTTCCTCCTCCAGCGAGGCCTTGGGCGAGCGTTGGGGAAGTGGTTCCGCCGGTGGGCGGAAGCGGAGGGGGCAGAGGCGTCAC
>JBFGJH010000071.1:0-17238 GCA_041577335.1 Acidimicrobiia bacterium
CGATCGGTCGGCAGATACCGATCATCCTTTCGGCTGTTGCCTTGGCACTTGCCGCCTGTGGCAATGGTGCCGGGCCATCCACCATCGAGGAGCCGGCGAGTTCGGCGACGCAAGCTTCGGTCGTTGACCCAACGTCGATCACTACAACGACGGCACCCAGCACGAACACGGTGTCGACAACCAGCACAACGACGTCCACGTTGCCGGCGACCACGCTGCCGGTGGCGGCAGCTTTTTCGGTCGCTACCTATGGCGCAGGCCCCATCGGGCCCCTGGCCGGGAGTGGCGGAATGCTTGGCTCGGGATGTGCTCCTGGCCCCGGCCCACTTCCAGATGGCATCTGGTTCGGCATGGTCGATAGCGCATACAGCAATGGCATCAAGTTCGATCTGTGTTGTCTCCATCCCGGGCAGCCGGTGACCGTGACAAACGTGAATCCGCAATTGCGCGATGTTCCCGTGGCCGACCAAACCACGGTTGCCATGGCGGATGGTGTTGAAGCGACCTATGCGAACTGGTCGCCCGGTGACGACTTGGTGTGGGTTTTCGTGAATGCCGGAGCAGCAACAGAGATTGCCTATCCGACGATGGACGTGGCCACATCCACCCCGGGCTCCACGACGTGGGAGGCATCGCCTGATGCCGGGTTGCCGGTGGGCGGCGGTTGCTGCTCCATGAACTACACCGGCCCGGCTTCGCCCACCGATCCGTGGCCCGCTCAAGGCATGCCCGCCGATGGTGTCTACGCGGTGAGCGTCACATTTGATGAGGCAGCCGACGACATCGTGCTGACAATCTCCCGGTTTGTTCCCTGTTCCGAACATCCTGAGGTCTGCCACCCTGATCCCCTTGACGGGGACCTTGGCATTGCCTCTGACTCGATCGTGCGTCGGGCTCCGCTCGACGGGGACCTGACGGTGCGTATCGAAGGCGTTGAACCCGATCCGGAGGTTGCAGCAACCCTTGCGGCTGGGATCGAGGGTTCCGGCGCTGCGTTTGCGCTGTTGATGGACGATATGGGTGAGGCGTGGGACGCCGAGGTCATGCCGCTCATCGATGCCGGTTGGGACCACAATTCGATCGTGACCGAGCTCATGGACCGAGGAGAGGCTGACCCCAACTATCCCTATGGACCCAGCTCATCGTGGATGATTCCCGGTGGCCTACTCGTGTATCGCGGTCCGCTTGGTGTGCAGCTGCTCTTCGTTCTCGAGGAACCAAATCTGCTTCGCGGCTGGTCGACTCAGCTCGAAATCGTGGGAGGGGACCCGATCCTCTACATCTGGGCCGGCCAGATCGCCGGCTAGCGGCTGTGCCCCACGGGCTGCCTGCCTTGTCGGCTGCCCATCGACTCCAGGAACTCCGCCACCTCCGCTTTGTACAGCTCGGGGTCGTTGTTCCATGACTCGACGTGGTCGGCGTCTTCGACAGTGATCAGCCGGACTTCGGGATCGGCGTCGGCGTAGCGCTCCGACGTCCGGCGGACTGTTTTCGAGGGAGTCGGCGCGAAGGACGTTCGAGAAGTACCAGCCGGCACCTGCGAAGACCAATCCGAATACAACGAACCCGATGAGTGCGACCTTCAGTGCCTTCTTCACGATGCACCTCCTCGTTCGGATGCGAGGAGCGGCAACCTCGGGACGGCCCCGACGTGCGGGACTCCAAGACAGCCCACGACACCCGCACAGCATCATCGTACGACCGCGGAGGTGCCCCAGCTAGAGGCTGAGAGCCTTACTAGATGAACTAGACCGTCAAGGAACTGGCCGGGCCGTGTTTCACTGCATTCGTTGCCGCGTACACCCGATGCGAAGCCGTTGGTCGGCAAGGGGTCCCGGCTTGGCGGCCCGCAACCGCTTGACGGGAGGACACAGAGCGGGAACCTGTGATGGTCCGGTATTCTCCGCGCCGACCCGCGCAGGCGTTGCCCGACAAATCGCACCGGCCGCAATCCGGTCACCAATCACAGCACAAGCCGAGGAGACCGAGATGAGCAATCCCCACGCCGACCAGTTCCAGACCGTGCGGACATCCGTCAAGCGGTGGGAGTTGTCACCGTATCGGGAACGGTGGCAGTCGCCCGACGTGGTCTACTCGGTGTACGCCGATCGGTTGTCTCCGGTCACGCTGGGCGGCGACGCCCTCGCCGACTACTGGAAGCTGCGAAGCGGCGTGGTGCTCTACGACATCCCCGAGCGACCCGTATCGATCAAGGGCCCCGACTCGGTGCGGCTGCTGGAGCGGGCGATGACCCGGCCGGTCGGTTCCATCCGGGTGGGGCGGGGCGTCTATGGGCTGGCCTGTTTGCCCGACGGCGGCATCCTTATGGACGGCGTGCTGTTCCGGCTGGCCGAGGACCATTTCTGGTACGTGCAGGCCGACGGCGACATCGAGAACTGGCTCATGGCCCTCGGCATCGACATGGAGGTCGAGGTCACCGACCCTGGCTCACGAGTGCTGCAGATCCAGGGCCCCCAGTCACACGAGTTCCTGGCGGCAGCCTCCGGAGCCCCGCTGCCCGACAACTTCTCCTGGTTTGCTGCGCAGTACTTCGATCTCGGTGGTCAGCGGCTGCTGGTGTCGAACTCGGGTTGGACCGGCGAGCTGGGGATCGAGGTGTATGGCCACACCGGACTCGATCATCTCCGGCTGTGGGACCACCTCATGGAAGTGGGAGACCAGTACGACATGACGATGGGCGCCGGAGACTCGATGGGCCCCCGCCGCGTCGAGGCCGGCATCCTCGACAACCGGACCGACTTCGACCGAACAATGACCCCGTTCGCCGCCGGGCTGGGTGGTTTCGTCAACTTCGAAAACCCCAACTTCGTCGGTCGGGCTGCCCTGGAGACGGCAGACCGCACCAAGCTCCTGTGGGGACTGACGTGTGCCACGGCCATCCCCGGCGCCCGCGACGAGGTTCATGTCAACGGTCAACCGGTCGGCTGGATGACGATCGGTGAGTGGTCACCGACCCTCGAGACGGGCATCGGCTACGTCCGCTTCACAGGCCCCACCGACGGTGGATGGGAAGGCAAGACGGTGACCCTGGTCGATGGCGACGGCGCCGAGCACGCAGGAACCGTCGTGGCGCTGCCGTTCTTCGACCACGACAAGCTGCTGCCACGCGGCTTGGGTAATCCGCCCCGGTAGCCTCGGGGATGGCCGCGCTGAAAGCTTCGTGGGTCGTTCCCGCCGGCTCGATCGTTGTGCCGGGCGTGCCCATTGTTCACGGCGGTCACACTCAAGGAACGTGGAAGCACCGCCGATAGCTTTTTGATGCAACCAGCGACAGCGACGAGCTCCGAATGGCTCGGTGAACGCACCCGCGCTCAGATCCGCGCCGCCCTGGATGCGATCATCACAATCGACCAGGCGGGGATGGTGGTGGAGTGGAATCCGTCCGCTGAACAGATCTTTGGCTACTCGAGTGAGGAAGCCATCGGCACCGAACTTGCCGAGTTGATCGTCCCGCACCGCCTGATGGACGCCCACCGCGCCGGGATGGCCCACTACTTTTCGACCGGCGAAGGGCCCGCTCTCGACCAACGGCTCGAACTCCCGGGCCGGCGCGCCGACGGCAGCGAGATCACGGTGGAACTGACGATCACGGCCTTCGAAGCTGAGGGTCGGAAATGGTTCACTGGCTATGCCCGTGACATCAGCGAGCTGACGAGGATTCGCGAAGAGCTGATGCTCAGCGAGCAACGTTTTCGCGCCATCGTCGAGGGTTCCTCGGACATCATCACCATCTTGAATGCCGACGGCTCATGGCGATTCACGTCGGAGTCGGGTACCCGCATCACCGGTTACGAGAAGGGATTCGAACCCGAGGGAGGCATCTTGGCCCTCTTGCACCCCGACGACAGCGAACTGGCTGTCGATGCGCTGCAGAGCATCATCTCGGGAGACAGGAGCCCTGGCGAGCCGGTCGAACTGCGAATCATTGGAAATGACGGCGCCGTGCATTGGTTTGAGACGACAGGCGTGAACATGCTGGACGATCCAGCGGTGGAGGGAGTCGTTCTGCACGCTCGGGATGTCACCGATCGAAGGGCGGCCGACGATGCGGTGCGCCTGAGAACCGGGCAGATGGCGGGGATCATGAACAACCTCGACGTCGGAGTTCTGGTCGAGGACGACGAGCGGCGGGTCGTCGCTGCCAATCAAGCCTTCGCGGATACGTTCGGGAGCGAAATCCCGGCCGAGTCGATGACAGGGGCGGACTGTGTTGCGGCTATGCAGGCAGCGCGAATTCTCTTCAAGGACCCGGAGGGGTTCGTCGCAGGCGTGGAGATGAACGTGGCCGAGAAAAAGCCAGTGCGCAATCAGCTGCTGGCATTGACCGACGGCCGATTCCTCGAGCGGGATTACGTCCCGGTGACCGATCAGGGCCAGGTGAAAGGACACATCTGGCTGTACCGCGACGTCACCGAAGAGCTGGAGCTGACCCAACGTCGCGAGGAGATGCTCGAGCTCGAGCGGCATACGCGGCGCCAGGTCGAGGAGCAAAACGAAGCGCTCCGCGAACTCGACGAGCTTAAGACGCAGCTCGTGGCGACGGCATCGCATGAACTGCGCACCCCGCTGGCGTCGATTGTCTCATTTGCTGATCTCTTGGCGGACGGGCACGCCGGTGCGCATCCGCCCGAGGAGATGCGGTTCGTCGATGCGATCCAGCGCAACGCCGACCGGCTGCTTCATCTGGTCGACGACCTTTTGCTTCTCGCCCGCCTTGAGTCGAAGGCGGTTGCTCTGGTGTGCGAGTCGGTGGCGGTGAGTGATCTGCTTGCAGAGTTGGTCGAGAACGCCCGAGCGCGCGCCTCGGACCGATCGATTCCCATCGAGCTGCACAGCGACCGCACGGCGAGCGTCGAAGGCGACCGCTCCAAACTCACTCAGGTCTTTGACAATCTGATCTCGAACGCCGTGAAGTTCACACCCGACGGTGGGAAGGTGACGGTGGTGGTGGAACAGCAGCCGGACGCCGTCACAGTCGCGGTGAGCGATACCGGCATTGGGATCCCTTCCGAAGACCTCGACCGGTTGTTCGACCGGTTCTTCCGCGCCGACAACGCCCGCAAGAACCAGATACCTGGCACCGGGTTGGGACTCTCCGTCTCGCTGGGCCTCATCGAGCTGCATGGCGGCTCCCTCGCGGTGGAATCCGCCGAGAGAGCTGGGACCACCATGACCGTGACCCTTCCGAAGAGGCAGGCCAATGTCTGATGCCAAGGTTCTCGTCATTGAAGATGAGCCGGATCTCGCCGATGCATTGGGCGTGGTGCTGAAGCGTGCCGGCTACGAGTCCATCCGGGCCGCCCAGGGCAAGGAAGGACTACGGCTCTTGCATGACCACCGTCCCGACATCGTCATCCTCGACGTCGGCCTTCCCGACCTCGACGGTTGGGAGGTTCTTGAGCGGATTCGTGACTTCACCGACACGCCGGTCGTGATGCTGACTGCTCGAGGCCTCGAACAGGACAAGGTGCGAGGGCTCGACTCGGGTGCCGACGATTATGTCACCAAGCCGTTCTCCAACGTCGAGTTGGTCTCCCGTATCAACGCCCTACTTCGCCGCTCCAGCGGGGGCGCCGAGGTCGAATCCAGCTTCCGGGCCGGAAACGTCGCTATTCGTTTCGACGCCCGGCTTGTGACCGTCGACGGTGACGAAGTCCGGCTGACACCACTCGAGTTTCGTTTGCTTGCCGCCCTGGCGCGACATCGAGGTCAGGTGTTGTCGGTCGATCAGTTGCTCGATTTGGCATGGAACGATCCCTTCGGGATCGCCCCGGAGCGGGTCAAGTTCACAGTTGCTCGCCTCCGAAAGAAGCTCGCCGAGCGCGACGCTGCTCCCATCGAGACCGTACGGGGATTCGGCTACCGCTTCGCCGGCTGATCTGCAACCGAACTGCAACCCGACGGGCAACGTCTGTGCAACCTGCGGTTCCGATGTTTCCTCATGCACATTGAGGAGCGGAACATGGAGAACTTGCATGGGGCACGGATCGTCCTCGTAGAGGACGACGAAGCCCAAGCCGAGTACGTGAGATACGTGCTCCAGGAGATGGCCGGCTGCGTCGTCGATCATCATGTCGACCCCGAACGAGCTTTGGAAGCGTTGGCGCTTTCCCCGTGCGATGCGGTGATCACCGACATGATGTTGCCAGGCATGGACGGTCTCGAATTCATGCGGAGACTCCAGCCGGCGAGGCCGGCGGTGCCCGTTATCGCCGTCACCGCCTTCGCCACGGTCGACATGGCCGTCGAGGCCGTTCAGGCACGGGCGGCTGGTTTTCTCCGGAAGCCCTTTTCTCCTGACGATCTGATGACGGCAGTCGGCGCCCAAATCGCCGAGTCACGCCGCCGGCGGCCCAACAATCGAGTTCTCGCGATCGGCGCCCACCCCGATGACATCGAGCTGGGGGTGGGGGCAACTCTCTTCCGGCACCGGTCCGCACAGGACGACATCACGATGCTCGTTCTCACGCAAGGCATGGAAGGTGGCGACTCAGGAGTGAGGGCCACCGAAGCTGAGGCGGCCGCCCGCAAGCTCGGCGCCACGCTCATCTTCGGGGATCTCGAGGACACGAGAATCAGCGAAGGACATCCCACTGTTTCGGTGATCGAGGACGCCATCGCCCAGGCGCGACCCACCCTTGTGTACGTACACAGCGACAACGACGTGCACCAGGATCACCGGAACGCCCACCGCGCCACTTTGGTGGCGGCCCGTCGAGTGCCGGCTATCTATTGCTATCAGAGTCCCTCGGCCACCGTCGGTTTCTCGCCGACCCTCTTCGTCGGAGTCGATACCCACGTCAACCAGAAGCTCGATCTCATCGCCACCCACGATTCGCAGGCGAGTACACGGCCGTACATGGAACCAGCCCTCATCGACGCCACTGCCCGCTACTGGGGTCGGTTCGCCGACAGCCGCTACGCCGAGCCATTCGAGGTTGTGCGGGAACGGGCCGTACGGGCGGGAGGAGCCGGCAATGTGGCGGCTTGACGGCGTGCGACCCCGTGTCCTGGTCACCGGCATCGGCGGTCCGGCGGCTCAGGCGTTCATCGCCTCCTTCGCCCCGGGGACGGTCGATTGGTTCGCCGCCGACATGGACCCGCTGATGCCCGGCTTCCAATTGTTTCCACCGGATCGGCGCGGGGTCCTTCCCCGAGGCGGCGACCAGAGCTTTGCCCGGGCGCTGCTCTCTCTTGCACTGACGGCCGGTGCTGATGTGGTTGTTCCGACCGTAGACAGCGAACTGCTCGCGGTCGCCCGCAGCCGGCGCCACTTCTCTCGCCAGGGCATCCATGTGCTGGCCGCCTCTGTGTCAACGCTCGACGTCTGCCTCGACAAACTACACCTCGTCGAGAAGCTGTCCGGTGTCGTCGACGTGCCGGTCACCCACCGATTCGACGAGTCATTCGACCCCGCGGGGCTCAAAGAACGGGTAGTCGTGAAGCCACGATCCGGGAGTGGTGGGCGAGGTGTCCATGTCTTTGAAGCGGCGGCTGAGATCAGCGCCGACCTTCCACGGGACGGCTCCCTCATCGTGCAGGAGTTCCTGCCCGGCGCCGAGTATTCGATCGACGTGCTTGCCGGCAAGGCCGGACGGATCGTGGCTGCGGTGCCCAGGGAGAGGATCCGGGTGGACTCCGGCATCGCAGTTGTGGCCCGCTCGGTTCGCGACCAGCGGCTCATCGATTTCGGCACTGCGGTGGCGGAGGCCATCGGGTTGACCACGGCTGCCAACGTCCAAGCAAAGCTCCGCGAGGACGGAACTCCCGCACTGCTGGAAGTGAATCCCCGCTTTCCGGGCACGATGTCTCTCACCGTGGCCAGCGGCGTGAACATGCCGGAGCTGGCTCTCACGGACCTGCTTGGTGGTGTCATCCCCGAGCGAGCCGCGTTCCGTGAAACGGTGATGGTCCGCACGTGGGCCGACCACATTGTCGATCCTGCCTCCTATGGCAGAAGCGGCCTCGGGGCCTCGGACCGGGTGGCATAGCTGTGCAGGACTTCCACACCCACACCACCTTCTCCGATGGATCCGACACGCCGGAGGCGATGATCCAGGCTGCTGTCGCTGCAGGCATCACGACCCTGGGAATCTGCGACCACGTGCGTTCCAGCACGGACTGGGTGCCTCAATACGTCGAGACCATCCGCCGGCTCCGAGCCGACGCGCCCATCGACGTGAGGTGCGGGGTCGAAGCGAAGATGCTCGACACCCACGGCAATCTCGATCTCCCCGAGAACCTCTTCGGCGTCGAATACGTGGCGATCGCCGATCACCGGGTGCCCACGCCCTACGGTCCTGCGCTGCCCGAGCAGATCCGCCGCCGGATGGACGCGGGCGCCTTGGGCGAGATCGACGTGTTCGAGTTGATCGTCGAAGCCACGGCAGCGGCGGCGGCGGCGTCGCCGGCGCAGCCGATCATCGCCCATCTCTTCAGCATTCTTCCCAAGCTGGGCATGCGTGAGGACGACATACCACTGAGCCTGGTCAACGTTCTGGTGCGCCGGCTCCGGCGGGCTCATGCATGGGTGGAGATCAACGAGAAATGGAAGTGTCCCGGCCGTGACATCGCCGACCGGCTGGCCAGGGGCGGGGTGCAGCTCGTCGCCGGATCCGACAGCCATGCCGCCGCCGACCTCGGATGGTTGGCTTACGTGGACAGCACCGGTGACGATCTGATCACTCCCAACGTGGCGGCCTGAGATCGTGAGCGCACTCGAGATAGCCGAACTCGTCGGGAAGAACACTCTCGTGGTGCTCGTCCTGCTCGGAGCACTGCCGCTCACTGCGGCGGTCTACCAGTATCTGTTGGTGGGGTTCCATTCTCGCCGGAACCACTATGACGAGGTGGCCCCGACCTTCCCCAACACGGCCATCCTCATTCCGGCCTGGAACGAGGACGCCGTGATCGCCGCGTCGATCGACCGGCTCATCCAGCTCGAGTATCCCGCCGACCGCCTCCGCATCTACGTCGTCGACGACGGATCCACCGACCGAACTCCCGACGTGGTCCTCGCCAAGGCAGAAGAATTCCCCGGTCGAGTCTTCCATCTCCGTCGGGAGAATGGTGGCCAGGGCAAGGCCCACACGCTCAATCATGGGCTCGAGATCATCCTGTCCGACGACTGGATGGAGGCGCTCCTCATCATGGACGCCGACGTCATCTATGCCAGGGACTCACTGCGCAAGATGACCCGCCACCTTGCCGACCCGACGGTCGGCGCCGTGACCGCTTACATCATGGAGGGCAGCGAGCCGGGAGGCTACATGACCCGGTTCATTGCCTACGAGTACATCACCGCCCAAGCGGGCGCCCGCCGCTCCCAGAACGTCCTCGGAGCCATGGCGTGCCTGGCCGGGGGCGCCCAGCTCCACTCCCGGGAGAACCTCGAAGCTCTCGGGGGTCGCATCGACACGTCGTCGCTGGCCGAGGACACATTCACCACCATCAATACCCAGCTCGGCGGCCGGAAATGTGTCTTTGAAGGCAACGCCATCGTCAAGGCAGAAGAACCCGACGCCATCGTGGGTCTGTGGAAGCAGCGCCTGCGCTGGGCTCGGGGCAACGTCCAAGTGAGCATTCGCTACAAGAGCCTGTGGTTCCGACCCAACGGCGAACACCGGCTGGGAAGCATCTCCTTCGGCATCTTCTGGTTCACGATCTTCCTCCTACCGGTGTTCATGATTCTGTCATCGGTCAGCCTGATCGTCCTCTTCTTCGTCGACTTCCCCCTGTCATGGGAGACGTTCAAGAAGCTCTGGATAATCAATGCCATCTCGTTCATCTTCATCACCTCGTACTGCCTCATGATCGACACCGAGACCGCCAAACGAGCCTGGAAGGAAGCGGTGATCTTCCCCGGTGCCATCTCGGTGTTGATCATTCTCTACACGGTATTTCCTCGACTCTTCGGCGCAGCGGCGAGCGGCGCGCTCGACCTGCTCAACATCAACAACCCCGTCGTCGTCAAGTC
This sequence comes from Acidimicrobiia bacterium, assembly GCA_041577335.1. GTDB lineage: Bacteria > Actinomycetota > Acidimicrobiia > Spongiisociales > JAENVV01 > JBFGJH01. The sequence continues at coordinate 9,998 of JBFGJH010000071.1, forward strand.
GATCATCTTTTTTGCCTATGTCTGGGTGGCGGCCTGCATGGGGGTGGCTTACCTCGGCAAGTTCTTCGAAGCCCACGGCCTGCCCCGACTGCTCAGCCGGCTCATGGTGTACATCGGCGGCTACGGGCCGCTGCTGTGCGCCGTCACCTTCGCCTCGTATGGCTACGAGCTGCGCGGGGCCGAGATGACGTGGGACAAAACCGTCAAGACCGGAAAGGTCGCGGCATGAGCGCCTTCTCCATCGACGACTACGTCCGCAGCGAATTCCAGCCTGAGCTCGACGCGGACCTGGCCGTCGAGCGGAAACTGTCGAGGCGATGCCTCTACGCCATTGCCGTCGTCGTTGCCGTGATCATCGCCCGCTCACTTTGGTTCGTCTGATCAGCTCAAGGAGAAAACATGGAATACCGAATACCGATCATCCCCAGCGCCGTGGCCGTGGCGGCACCGGCCGACGACGCCGAACTGCTGGCGTCGATGGGTCACGAGCTGAGAACGCCGCTCAACGCCGTGATCGGACTGTCGGACCTCCTAGCCCGCCACGCATACGGCCCGCTGTCTGAAAAGCAGTCGGATTTCGTCAACCACATCAACAAGTCCGGCCGACAGCTGCTGAAGCTCATCGACGACATGCTTGATGCCACCAACTTCTGCCAAGGAGGCAACTCGCCCCACCTGCACCCGCTGCCGGGAGAGATCGGAGCTCCGGACATCGGTGCCACGGCCAGCCACCGAGAAGCAACAGACTCGGGCCTGCGACTCGACGATCTAGGTGGCTGCCCATGAGCAACGCCCTCGCCGTGGACCGTGTCCTCGTCGTCGACGACGATGAGTACGGCAGCCTGCCCGTCCGAGCCCTGCTCGAGGGATGGGGCGTCGAGGTCCGCTATGTAGGCGACGCCCGCCAGGTCTTGCGCGTCCTCGAGGAGGAGGACCTGCCAGACCTGATCATCAGTGATGTCATGATGCCCGGGCTCGACGGCTTCGCTCTCTGCGATCTCCTCCGTCGCAACGAGGCATGGCGGCATCTGCCTTTGCTCTTCGTCACGGCGCTCAACGATCGGTCGGCCAGGCTGAAGGCTCTCGACGCCGGCGGCGACGACATCCTCAGCAAGCCCGTCGACGAGGCAGAGCTGATCGCCCGAGTGCGATCCCTCGGGCGGCTCAGCCGCTACCGGCTGATGCTCGAGGAGCGCGACCGGCTCGATCAGCTCATAGAAATCAACGGCGACGGCGTGCTCATCCTCGCCGCCGACGACACGGTCACCCGCGCCAATGCTGCGGCCGGCCAGCTCCTGGGAATGCCCGAGGAGCTCCCTCCCACCTTCCCGTTGGTCGCCCACATCGAGACACGATTCTCGGTGGACGGCGACCTTCGTTCTCGGGCTCTCTTGGAGCTGGCGGCCCGGCGTGGGTCTGGGCGCCGGTTCCTCGAATGGAAGGCCCGGCGTGTATCGGGAGCCGATTCGTCGACGACGGTCGTGACCGTCCGTGACGTTACCGAGTCGGTGCTCCGCACCCGGGCGTCGGCGGCTCTGCTCGACACCATCAGCCACAAGTTCAACACACCACTGGCGGCGGTACAGGCAGGCGTGGAACTGCTGGGGGACTCTCCCCGGCTCACTGACGAGGACAGGGAGCTCCTCGATCTGGTCGATGGCGGAGCGGTACGCCTGAAGGCGTCTATCGACCGTGTGATCCAGTTCGTTGCGGCGGGATCGTCGGCGGCCATCAACCCCGTTGGCCTCGACCGAGCCTCGCTGGAGTGCGTCGTGGCTGAGCAGGCCGGTCCGGATGCGACGCTCGGCCGCTTCGACGCCGACGACGCCACCCAGGTCGATGGTCGGGTGCTGAGCCTGGCGGTGGAGGAGTTGGTGGCCAACGCCATGACGGCCGGTGCCGAGTCGATCACGGTCGATGTCGAAACGGCCGCTGAGGAGGTGATGGTCAGCGTGGTCGACGATGGAAGTGGCTTTCCTTCGAACGACGCTACCCGCATCTTCGAATCGTTCTATCAGGTCGACCCCACCGGCGAACACGACGGTATGGGAATCGGCCTGGCTCTGGTGAGGTACGCAGTGACGGAAGCCGGGGGCCGCTGCGGAGCTACGTCTCCGGTGGGTGAGCCAACCCGCGTGTGGTTCACACTTCCCGCCCTCGGCGACTCGCTGCGATAGGCGACCCGCCACCGCTGAGGTCAAATGACCCCCGAGGCCGAGTGATCGCTGCTCATTCGAGGATCTTCAAGGCGCAGTTGCCCTATCTGGCCCGCCATTTTCGGGTGGTCACCTTTGACGGAGGTGGCAACGGCCGGCCTGTTGTCATGGCCGCCGTAACCGGGTGATGAGCGGCCGGGTCACTAGCGGCACGCTCCCCGCCTTCTTCGTGCCGTTAGGTGACTTTCGGCACTACCACTCTGCGTGCTGGTGATGGATGGTGAAAGGTGAGGCAATCGTAGGAGGTTCTTGTGCGCAGGACTGGGTTTCTTTTTGCTGTGGTAGGGATTTTGCTGATCGGAGTCCTCCCTGCTGGAGCGGTTGGCGTCGTTCATGAGGTCGAGTTCGATGTTGAGTCCCACACTGGCGGCAGTGGTACGTTCTACATGAGCGGATACGGGGTTGGAGACGACACCGCAGCCTTTGGCGAATTCGAGTACTACCACCCGCACCAGGATGGTGTTTCCAATCCCTTCGAGACCCGCCTGCGGATTCACGACCTGAAATGCATGGTTGTGGTCCCGAGCGATAACACCAGCCATGACACCGACTACAACGTCTTGGTGATCGGGCGTCTCGAAGTCTTGGCGGACGAGGGTGGCAATTACACGTCGGCAAGGTGGGGCTCTCTCATCTATGCGCCCGACGAGTGGCGATTCGGAGGGTCTCGTCCGCTCGGTGCCGGGGTTCACGAATCCGAGCCTTCGTGCAATCTGGAGGAGTTCTTCTATTGGACCAATCCGCCGGGCCAGTGGCACACGTCCGGTTTTTTCGATGCCGGATTTGTAACGGTGAACGAGATCGAGCCGCTCTACGACGGACCACCGAAGAAGGTGAGTTTCTCGGAGACCTACCAGCTACCCGGGGACCGTCCCCTGGTGGAGGACCAGGGCTGGTTGAACATCGGCTGCGGTGGAGGCGAGTTCGAATGGCCGACCGAGCCGGGTGTCTACGAGACGCCTGGCGTCCTCTACGAGATGGACTCGGGGAAGCTGGATGCGAGCTGGAAAGCCAAGTATGTAGGAGAAGGTACCGATGGCCGCTGGCTTTATGAAATGACCCAAGACTTCGACTTGAAGAAGGCAGTCTTCGAGTCGGGCACTAATTGGCTGTACTACGAGGCCGAGGACGACTGGTACTTCGAGTGGATCGGGTCGGGCGACTACTTCGATGTTGAGTCGGCCGTCGACTTCGATCGAGTGGTGGTCGGCGTCGTCAACCCCTACGAGCCGATTGGGCCGGGGAATGTGGAGCCGGTCAACGGTGACATCAACACCTCCTTCTTTCTCTACGACGACGCCACCGGCGAGCTCGCCGACTGGATCACCATCGATGGCACCTTCACCGACGGGGAGTTCGCGGGAACCCAGGAGGGAACCTGTAACGGCTGACATCATGCAGTTGAGAGACCCAGCCGGCCTCGGTGCCGTCCTGCCTGTGGCGCTCGCCGCCTGACCGAACCGCGGGGTGCTGCGAAAAAAGTCGTCCGTATGGGGCGCGTCCGAGGTACAGGCTTTTGGCGAGCGACGCCATGTCCATTGGCGTCCATGAGGTGGGGAGGTACCTCATGAGAAGACTCTCGTTGGTTCTTGCCTTGGCGTCTTTGTTGGTGGTTGCTGCCGCGCTCGACAACCGGACCGACTTCGACCGAACGATGACCCCGTTCGCCGCCGGGCTGGGTGGTTTCGTCAGCTTCGAAAACCCCAACTTCGTCGGTCCAGGCTGCTGTGAGGCCTGACGTGTGCCACGGCCATCCCCGGCGCCCGCGACGAGGTTCATGTCAACGGTCAACCGGTCGGCTGGATGACGATCGGTGAGTGGTCACCCACCACCCTGGAGACGGGCATCGGCTACGTCCGCTTCGCAGCCCCCACCGACGGTGGCTGGGAGGGCAAGACGGTCACCCTGGTCGACAAAGAGGGCGCCGAGCACGCTGGAACCGTCGTCGCGCTGCCGTTCTTCGACAAAGAGAAGCGCCTGCCGAGAGGCATGTCACTCGACGACTAGGCCGCCGTTTGCACTCAGAATCTATTGCATGACCACACGTAACCCAGAGAGCCACGGCTGAGACCGGCGGGGGCGACCCAAGGCGAACTCCGATGCGAGGCGGGGGTGGTGGGCTCGTTGTTCAGCAGAAAATTCGTCCTATTGATGGCGACTGCGGCGATGCGAACAACCGGCGCCCCTTGACCTTCGAGTAACTCGAAGGTTTACGGTAGAGGCATGAGAATCAGCCAAGTCGCCGCAGCCGCCGGTATGAACCCGGCCACCCTTCGCTATTACGAGTCTGTCGGTGTTCTGCCCGAGCCGGCGAGGTCGGCATCTGGATATCGTCGATATGGCGAGGAAGACGTCGCCCTGATCAGATTCGTTCGCCGGCTTCGCGCCCTGCGCCTTCCCCTCGACGACATCAAGCAGATCGTGGACTTGCGGCGGCGGGGCGAAGCGCCATGCGCAGTGGTCCGGTCAGCTATGCGTCGCGAAGTTGTGGCAGTCGACGAGCGGATACTCGAGCTCACCCGTGTGCGCACTGAGCTGGAGACCCTCATTGCCGAATCTGACGCCGTCGACGATGAGTGGCCGGAGTCATGCGTATGCCATGTTGTCGAACGGAGCAAGCCATGATTGATGTCACCATCCAGTACTTCGACGATTGTCCCAACTGGCGCCAGGTCGAACAGCACCTGCTCCAACTTCGGGCCGGCGGCGCTGACATCGAGCTTCGCTACGAGATCATCGAGACGCCGGAGAAGGCCGAGCGAGCCGGGTTTCGGGGCTCGCCCTCCCTGCTCATCGACGGGGTCGACCCGTTCGCCAATCGCGACGACCCGATCGGCCTCGCTTGTCGGGTCTATGCGACAGAGGACGGCTACGCACCGGCTCCCAGCCTCCAACAACTCAAAGCTGCGATCGCCGGCAAGTGAGTCAGAGTCGGGCGTGCACGCAACTCGCCCGTTCATGCATAATGGGTGGATGAGCACCAGCCCTCGTTTCTCGGTTGAAGAAACCGGTCGAATCATCGAGCGGGCTACGGCGTTGCGCCAGGACCACGATTTGACCTACGACCAGTTGCTCGAGGTCGCCGCCGAACTGGGCATCGCCCCCGACGCAGTGGAGGCGGCGCTCGAATCGATCCGGAACGAGCATCCGCCGGTGCGCCAGCCGATGTACGAACGCTGTTTGGAGGTCCTGTGTCTGAAACCAACGAGGTGACCAAGGCTGAGGTGACATTCCACCGAGCGTCACCGTGTTTTCCTGTCCGAGATCTGAGCCAAGCGGTGGAGCATTATCGGCAGCTCGGCTTTGCGGTCCGTGAATACCAAGGCGCCGACCTCTACGCGTTTGCCGAACGGGGTGCCGTCGAATTCCACCTTGCCCAAGTGGACGATCTCAAACCTCGGAAGAACATGAGTGCCGTCTACCTCTATGTCGACGACGCAGATGCCCTGTACGAGGAGTGGAACGCAGCCGGCATCGATGGCCGGCTGATTGAGCCTCGTGACACGTCATACGGGTTGCGCGAAGGCGCCTGCATGGACCGCGATGCGAATCTCATTCGATTCGGGTCGGAGATCGCTGACTGAGTCTGCCTAGGCGTGAGGCGCAACCTTGCGCCGTTTCTCAAGGGGCCGCGTGATGGTGATGCCGTATCAGATCCTTCGCGCCGAAGATGATCACGAGCAAGATTGCAGCAGCTACTTCGACGCCTCGGTAGTGCCAGACCGAAGACCCGCGCGCCGCTATGAACAACCTCTTGCGGTGGTTGCGACCCGAGCGTTGTTGCCTGATCGGCGGGTCAACCGCGGGCGGTGAGTCCCTGCTGGGTCTTGAACCGGCTCTTACGTCGTAGCCTGGCGATGTGAAGGCACGCACGGTCCTTGGTATCGACGGCTGGAAGGCCGCCTGGGTGGGAGTCGTTCTCACCGATGGCTTGTTTGTCGATGCGGTCGTGAGTGACGATCTCCCGGCGCTGCTCGCTCGGGTTCCGGACGCTGTGGCGGTTGGCATCGACGTGCCGATCGGCTTCCCGACAGATGCGCCCCGCCGCGCCGACATGGAAGCAAGGGAGTTCGTTGGGCCGCGTTGGTCCAGCGTGTTCGCCACCTTGCCGGAGGAGGCGTACCGGGGGGGCTCGCATCGGGAAGCCACCGAGTTGTGCCATGGGCTGTGGGGCAAGGGAATATCGCAGCAGGCGTACGCCCTCCGGCACAAGGTTCTCGAAATGGCGGAACTGGCTGCCGAAGACGGCCGCATCTTCGAAGTCCACCCTGAGGTGACGTTCAAAGAGATGGCCGGAGAGCACCTGGCATCGCCCAAGCGCAGCTGGAACGGCCAACAGCTCCGCCGCCGGCTGCTGGCCGACACCGGCATCGTCCTCCCCGACGAGCTCGGTGAAGCAGGCGTCGTCCCGGTGGATGACATCCTCGACGCCGCCGCCTGTGCGTGGACTGCCCATCGGATGGCCCGGGGCGAGGCGTCCACGCTCCCTTGCGACGCCAGGCCCGGCGAGCCGGTGATCACCTACTGAGCGAGTCGTCGAGCTCGATGGCGGGCTTGGCACCGCCGGCAGCTGCAACCTCGCCATACCGCGTTTGGGGTCGACTTCGACTTGCCACCTCGGGCGTTCCATGATCTGGCCGAGTGCTGCCAGAAGCTCCTCGAAGAACACCTCACACCCTGCGGCAGGCGCTGCATGACCTGAGTGGCTGTTCAGCCGGCCCGGTTCCACGCACTGAACGATGACACCGGCCGGTCGCCGGGTCGGCGCAGCCACGGATACGGATGGAGTGCGGCCACGTCGACGGACGGTCGGTGACGCTGAAACCCGGGCACCGGCGCGAACGTCACTGCCACTCGCCGGTCCTCCATCTCGGTCCCGGGGATGCCGAGGCGCACTTCAACCGGCCGGCGCTCGGCCAGGTCGGCCAGAGTCTCGGCCAGGAACACCAGCCGTTTGGAGCTGAGCCGGAGCCGGGCCAGCAGCGGCTCATCGAACACGAAGATCGCCGGGAGGTCGGGGTGGGC
>JBFGJH010000072.1:0-17140 GCA_041577335.1 Acidimicrobiia bacterium
CACCATCGCCTACTGCGTCAACGGCTCATGCGCCTTCCAGATTGGCGATCAACTCGACGAACGGTTCGAGATCGGGCCCGGAGACTACGCCTACATACCAGCAGGCACCGTCCACACCGAGGAAACCGGACCCAACGGCGTCGAGCTGATATTCGCCCGCGATCGACAAGGCGGCGAAACAACCCCACACGACGACCGATGACACCAACTCGCTTGATCGCGACCAGAGACCATGGGCGGACGGGGGCAAGCCCAGCCGATGCCGATGCATCCCGGCACGGATGCCCGCGCCGGGACTGATTGCGCCCCTGATCACCAAATCCCGGACAATTAGGCGCAACTCATCGAGTGCGCAGACCGGCACCTCGTGCGCTGGTTGCGCACTCAGAGATGATCACGATGCGTGGTCGCCGGCACTTGGTCATGCATCCGATTTGCCGGGTCCGGTTGCCTGCTGGGTGTCTCCCCGTTCGTAGATGAAGTCCCCTTCGTTTGCCCGCTGGTTCAGGTACCGCTCGACGGCCTCGGCGGTTGCCTCCGGGGCAGAGATTGCGAGATAGCCGGAGCTGAGAACGTCGAACCAGCAATCCCAGGGCTCCATGTCGATGAGGATCTGTCGCCACCGATCATCGTTATCCCCGGGTTTCAGGTCCGGGAAGACAACCCGAAACGTCCGGCTGGAGCTTCGATCAACCACTCGGACCGCTACGGGGGCACCTTCGCCGGATTCGATGAGCTCCACGACGTCGTCAAGGTTCACACCGTACGTCCAGAGGGGGACACCAACCAGACGGGCTCGATCCTCCGCCTCGCGGATGGCCAGTACACCCTCCCACAGCTCCCTGTCGGCATCGAACGCGAACCAGACCGTCGTGTCCTCCTCGAGTGCGCCCGGGTAGACGATGAAAGTGCCGCTGGCGTAGCGGCTTGCTTTGCTTGGATGCTCCATGAAGGAGGCCAATGTTCAGCCTCCGATCTGAGGTTGTCGGCCACCGAACACTACGCCTATGAGCATAGGAATCGAGTGCCGCAGATCACTCAATCCGGGACCAGAACGCACATTCCGGAGAGTGCGCGAGATCGGCACCCCTGTGCGCCTCAGGATGACGATCAGGCAACGAGTTCGACGAAGGTCTCCATTGCGAGCAGGTCGGCAAAGATGTGTGAGATGGCGGGCCAACGCACACTGCCAGTGTGGCGGGCAACCAGACCGTAGAGCAGTCCCAGGAACACCGCAGCGACTGCGAACGGGAGGGATCCACCTTCCCCTGGATCAATGATCTGGGGTGCCAGATGCCACAGACCGAACGCAATCGACGGGTAGATCAGACCCCACCACCATTGGTCCGGGAACGACGTGATAAAGACGCCCCGCCACAGCAGTTCCTCGGCTGTGCCATTGACAACGGCGAACGTGATGGCGACAGCAACCGCAGCGACGCTGAGCTCGGCCAGTGGCACCCACCCAAGGGCGAGACTCCCTGCTGGAGGGCCAAGCAGCAGCAAGCCCCACAGCGGACCTGGCCGCCTTGGCGTCGTCCACAGCAACTCCCGTACCCGACGGCCGCCGAGAAGCCAAACGGGGAAACCGAATCCCCATATGGCCCAGTAGACCAAGAAGCCCAACAGCCAACCGGCACGGTCACCGAAGACTTCTGCAAGGACCACGAAAACGATCGGCATGGTCACGATCACCAAGATCGAGCCCACGATCGCGCGTCTGCGAACCCGCTCTGTGACCGCACTCAATGCAGCCATAACGCCAATGCTACCGACCCGCGTTTGCAGCCCGACCACTGCGCTGCGCCCAGGACTGTCCGAACAACCCGGAGCGGTCCGTCACAGTCGAGATGCCCGAACCGCTCGGTGACCGGGAGATCATCGACGGACTAGCGACCGGGCTGGACCCATCCGACTTCCTCGAGCAGCGATGCTCCCGGCTTGGGCCGAGCCCGGCCAATCACCCTCGAACCAGGCTTGACCTGTGAGCTGGCGTCACACCGACGCTCGCTGCAAGCGCCGATCACCAAATACAGAGCACGAACGCTCATTCCGCCAGGTGGGGAATATCGGCACATATTGAGTCTTCAACGAGTGGGTAGAGTCGGTGCCGCAGGCGCTTGGTGTCAACGATGTGCACCCATGTGCGGAGAGGGAGAGGGCTTTGAGGAAGACCGTACTCCAGATGTGGGCTGAGGCGAACGAACGGGTCGACACCGTCACACCTGCCGCCCTCGCTGAGGAACTGGACTCAGGCGACGTTGTGCTGTTGGACGTTCGACTACCGACGGAGATCGAGCGGAGAGGACGGGTTGAGGGAGCGGTCCCCGTCCCTCGCCAAGTCGTGGAGTGGTGGGCGGACCCCGAGAGCCCCTACTTCCGTGCTGATGGTGTCTTTGGGGACTTCGAGCAACGCATTGTCACGATGTGCGACGGCGGTGGCAATGGGACGTTCACGGCGGTCACGCTTCAGGAACTCGGCTACCGCAATGTGGCGACTCTCGAAGGTGGCTTCTACGGCTGGATCGGTGCAGGGCTACCAGTCACGCAGGCGGACAACCAGTCAGTCCGCCCATAACGGCACCTACGAGTGCGGCACAGGGCTGCCGCGTGGGGCTGGGGTGGGCACTCGAAGATGAGAGAAGTGGCGAGCGATTTGGGGTGGCCTTCGGCCCCAGCGGTCGTGGCGCCATTCTTCCGGGATGTGCTGGAGGCTGGAAATGGATTTCGATCAGCCGCACGCCAAGTAGGCAGCGCCGACCAGGCGCCGCCACGGGCTGATCTCGAGTACGGTCGAGCCTTTGTTGGTCGCGGTAGGCTGGCTTGCGGGAGGCTCAACATGCATCTGGAAGAAGTAGCGGGTGGCGTGTTCTGGGTGGAGGCGTCGCACACCAACTTCGTGCTGATCGTCGACGGGACCGACGTGACCATGGTCGACAGTGGCTATCCAAAGGATGGGGACCTGGTCGATGCATCCGTGGCCAATATCGGGCGGTCGCTCGCTGACGTCCAGGCGATGGTGCTCACCCATGGTCACGTGGATCACAAGGGTTCGGCTGAACGTCTGCGGCTTGATCATGAGCTTGCCGTCTACTGCCACCGTAGCGAGGCTCGACTTGCCCGCGGGGAGATCAAGCAGCAGATCTCGACTTGGGAGCTGCGCCGTGCGTGGCGGCCGAAGATCTTCAGATTTGCCGTCAATGCGATCCGCCACGGCGGTTTGCAACCGGAACATGTCACCGATGTTTCCACATTCGGCGACGCTGAGGCCATCGATGTTCCCGGAAGCCCGATCGCAATCTTCACCCCCGGCCATACCGAAGGCCACTGCGGTCTTCATCTTCCCGAGAAGGGTGTGCTGATTACCGGTGATGCGCTGATCACAGTTGATCTCTGGGATCCGGGTCGTCGCGGTCCCCAGATGATCCGGCGCCAATTCAACTACGACCATGATCAGGCGATCGAGTCGTTGGATCGCTTCACCGATCTGGCGGCTGATGTGATTGTTCCCGGTCACGGCGAACCGTGGCGCGGTCATCCACGGGAGGCCGTGGCGCAGGCCCGGGAGGTTGGTTAGCGGCGCAAGCTTCCAGCCAATGTGCGCCAGGCGGGTCTTCTGTTTGGCGTCGAAGGCTGAACCTGGCGCACCTCCAGCTTCGGACAGGCTTGAGATGCTTCAGCACACCGAAATCATCCGCCCCGATCAACAAATCCAGCTCGATGACACGCACCTCGCCGCGTGCTCGAGATCGGCACTTCGGCGTGCGCTATCGGAGCCCGCGTTCGGTCACCGATCCGGAGGCGCCTTTATGCCGAAAGCTCTTGCCGGAGGCCACGGATCGCAGCAAGCGGAGTCGGGTCATTGCGTCATGCTCGGCACGGGGACCGCCCAACAGCCGTCACCCTGACAGCCGGTGCGGCGACGCAGCGGCGTCGTCGTCGATGAATGTTGCTATTAGCTCCCCGTCTTCGTCCACCCACTCCACCAAGATCGGCGTCCCGGCGACGAGATGCTCGCGGAGATGGCCGAGCGGGAACGCAAAGTCGCCCTCTACAGAAGGGACGAAAGTGAGGTCCTCGCCGTCGGTGGTGCGCACCGTGAACCGAGTCACCTCGTTGAACGCGCCTTCAACATCGACGACAACGCCTGTCGCGGCCGATCGCACGCTGCAGGAGGACAGCGTCAGGATGACGGCGAGGAAGCCGACCCCGAGCGCAATTCTGCCTCGAGCGAATCCCATTCGCGTTGCTCCCGGTACCAGCGAAACCAAATGACCGTGATCGTGCCCCACAGGATTGCACCGCCTCCGAGCTTCATGAGGATGCCGGCGAGACCTTGATCCAACATGGGGCTCCATCCAAACACGCGAGGCGCTTCGGCATAGATCTGATAGAGCGGGGTATTGCCGAATACGAGGAAGCTGGCGGGCACCGTGGGCATCAGGGAGTTGACGAAGAGGTACAGCATCTGGCCGGGCCGGCCGAGTTTGGGGACTTCCGGGAGGGGCGAGAGCACCGGCATCCAGGCGAGCAGGGCGGACGAGAACAGGACGGCATGGACTACGAAGTGACTGACCGGGTTGGTGATCATGCTTTCGATGATGACCGGCCAGTGCAGTCCCACCAGCGCCACGTTGAAGATGACCAAAGCCGGCACCGGCCGTGCCAGAGGCTTCAGGACGGAGAGGATCGCCGGCCGGCCGAGCAGGTAGCGCGCCATCCATGTGGGCGTTCCGATGAGGAGCAGCGGCGCCGCCACCAACGCCATGACCAGGTGTTCGAGCATGTGAAACGAAAAGAGCGCGCCTTCGCCGATATCGTGAATCGGCCAGTCGGTGACCAGCCACAGTAAGGCGAGACCGCCATAGAACTGGAGGACTTTGCGGCGAGGCATCGGATTGGTTCCTGCGGGAGCCACCAGCGGACCGATGCGAGCTCCGAGATACCAGTAGGCAACTCCAAGAAAGATGAGCACCGCCCAAATATCCCAATGAGGGTGCCAGGCAAGGACCTCTTCGACGGTGTCAGGCATGGCCGGACCGTGCCGACGTCACTACAAGATATCCGCTGTGAACAGCAGAGCCACGATCACTGCCCCGTACAGTGCCAGAGCCGCAAACATGCCCACCATGAAGAACCTCGTCAGGAGCCGGTGCTCGTATCGGAGGTGCATGTACCAGCCCACGACGATGACGAACTTGATGATCGCCAGGATGATGAGCGCCGGCACGGTGAGAGAGGGGCCGATTTCGCCGACGTAGCGCTCCAGGTAGAACAGGCCCACCTCGATGGCGGTGAGCACCGCCAGCAAGATCGCGATCTGGACATAGAGCCTGGGCGTCGGATGGGGTGCGTGTGTCTGATCAGCCATATCAGGGAATCAAGTAGACGATGGTGAAGATGACGATCCAGATGATATCGACGAAGTGCCAGTACAGGCCGACCAACTCCAAGTTGAGGCCCTGTTTCTCCGTCAGCCCCTCACTGCGCCGTGAGATACCGTACAGCGACAGCAGCATCACGATGCCGAGGAATACGTGGGCACCGTGGAAGCCGGTGAGGAAGAAGAAAGCGGAGGCAGCCGGGTTGGATGTGAGCGTCATACCTTCGAGTACGAATTCCGTGAACTCGAAGACTTGTCCACCGATGAAGACCATCCCGAGCATGGCGGTGGCGAGAAGCCACGTTCGTGTGCGGTTCTGGTCGCCTGTCGACCAGGCGTCGTGCGCCAGGACCATGGTGAGCGATGACATCAGCAGCACAAACGACGAAATCGAGGTGAACGGTATGTCGTACAACTCGATCGGGAAGATGGTGGTATAGCCAAAATCACGGCCCTTGAACAGCAAGTAGTTCGAGATGAGCGCGCCGAAGAACAGGAACTCCGACGATAGGAACACCCACATCCCAAGCTTGCGGTTGTCGATTCCTGTCGACTCGTGCTCGTCGTGGTGGCCGATATCGGCTTGGGCGAGATCAGCCATCAGCCGCCTTCTTCGTCGGGTCCGCCGCCGGCTCGCCGTCGTTGTTGCCGTCGTGGTCGGGTTCGTGATGCTCTTCGTGGATTTCTTCGAGCGGTTCGACACCCCAGCCGACGAACGAGCCGATGACGATGAGTGCCCCGGCGAGGAGGAGCGGGATTCCCCAAGGGCGTGTGTTGTAGACGATGCCGTACGCCAGGACGAAGACGCCGACGCCGACTATGAACGGGTAGTAGCTCGGGGCGGGCAGATGAATCGGGGCAGGCGGGTTGAGGCCGGTTTCCTCGAGTTCGGCAATGATGAGATCGGCGTTCTCGCGACGCACCGGCCGACCGTCATCATCGGTCGTGTATTTCTTCTCCCAGAAGTCGTCGAGTGCCGTGACGACCGGCGAAACTCCGAAGTTGTATTCCGGCGTGGGCGATGGCAGCGTCCACTCGAGGGTGCGGGCGTCCCAGGGGTCCATACCGGACTCGGGCCCGTTGCGCCGCGACCACCACCAGTTGAACATGAATATCAGGATGCTGACGGCGATGGTGAACGCTCCCACCGTGACGGCCATGTTCCACGGCCCCAAGCCGGCCTCTTCGGCGTATACCCATGTGCGGCGCACCATGCCATTCAGGCCCAACCAGTGCATGGGGGCAAAGGCGAGGTTGAATCCGATGAACATCACCCAGAAATGAATCTTGCCGAGCGCCTCGCTGTACATCTTGCCGGTGAGCTTCGGGAACCAGTAGTAGAGGCCGCTGAAGAGGCCGAAGATCGCCCCACCGAACAGCACATAGTGGAAGTGGGCGACGATGTAGTACGTGTCGGTCTGTTGCCAGTCGGCAGGCACGATGGCGTGGGTCACGCCCGACAAGCCACCAATGACGAACATGGCCACGAATCCGAGCGAGAACAGCATGGGCGTGTTGAGCCGCACGCGTCCTCCCCAGATTGTCCCTATCCAGTTGAAGATCTTGATCCCCGTCGGGATGGCGATCGCCATCGTGGCGAGACCAAAGGCAGCCTGGGTGATGGGTGTGACACCCGATGAGAACATGTGGTGAGCCCACACGCCGAAACCCATGAAACCGATGGCGGCCCCGGCAAACACCACCGCTGCGTAGCCGAAGAGAGGTTTGCGGCTGAACGTTGGCAGCACCTCGGAGACGATGCCCATCGCCGGCAAGATGAGGATGTACACCTCGGGATGGCCGAACAGCCAGAACAGATGCTGCCACAGAATGGGGTCTCCGCCGGCGGAAGCGTCGAAGAAGAGAGTGCCGAGCTGTCGATCGGCCGTGATCATGAACAGGGCCACGGCGATGATGGGAAGCGAGAAGAGCAGCAAGAACGCCACCACGGTGGTCATCCACACGAAGACGGGCATGCGCAGGAACGTCATGCCTTTGGCGCGCATGTTGAAGACCGTGACGATGAAGTTGATCGAAGAGATCAGTGAAGCCAGGCCCAGCACCTGCAAACCCAACGCCCAATAATCCATGACCGTGCCTGTGGAGAACTGCGCTCCCGAGTTGGGTGCGTAACCGAACCATCCGCCGTTGGCGCTCGAGCCGAGCCTGCTGACCTCTTCTGCCAGGTAGCCACCTTCGGGAGGGCCGGTCGTGCCGAACAGGAACGAGCTGTAGAGGAAGATTCCTCCAAACAAGAAAATCCAGAAGGACACGGCGTTCATTCGTGGGAAGGCGACGTCACGCGCGCCGATCATGAGCGGGAGCAGGTAGTTGAAGAAGGCGGCGGAGGCCGGCATCACGAACAGGAACACCATGGTCGTACCGTGCATCGTGAACATGGCGTTGTACTCGGCGGCGGTCAAGAAGGTGTTCTCAGGCACCGACAGCTGAATTCGTAGGACGAGCGCTTCGATCCCGCCCATGATGAAGAAGAAGAAGGCGACGTAGCCGTACATGATGCCGATCTTTTTGTGATCGGCGGTCGTGATCCAACTCCAGAATCCTGTTGATGACTCGGGGCGCCGGAATATCGTTTTGATGGGGGCGGCTGTCGTCGCCATTACTCGAGACTCCTCAGGTAGGCCGAAAGCGCATCGATTTCGTCTTGAGAGAGGTTGAGGTTGGGCATGTAGCTACCGGGCTTGATCTCGGGCGGGTTGGCCAGCCATGCCTCCAGCTCGCCTGGGACGGCGAGCTCGAGCACAGCCCCGGCAAACACCGATCGAGTGGCGAAATGGGTGAGATCGGGCCCGATTGCGTTCTCGAGAGGGTTGACGTCATCGATGTTGTGGCAGGCCGCGCATTGATTCCCCAGGAATATCTCCAAGCCCTGCTCTTCGAGCGACCCGGCGGCCGGCATCACCGGCGCCGCCACCTGCTCAGCCACCCATGCGTCGAAATCGGGCTGGTCGTAGGCGATCACTCTGGCCCGCATCAGCGCATGAGAGAGCCCACAGAACTCGGCGCAATGGCCCCAGTACTCGGCCGGTTGGTCGGCCTCCAGCTGCAGAACTGTCTCCTGGCCGGGGATCAGGTACCGCTTCCCGTTCAACTTCGGTATCCAATAGTTGTGCACCACGTCGTCCGACGTCATGCGAAGGCACACCTCGGTATCGGTCGGCATGGCGAGAACGTTGGCGGTGGTGATGTCGTAGTCCTCGTATTGGTACTCGAACCACCATTGATGCCCGATCACGTCGATGTTCATCGAGTCGTCAGCGCAATCCGTGTATTTGAAAATGGTCTGCACGGTGGGAACGGCGATGGCAGCGAGGATCACGACGGGGATGATGGTCCAGACGACTTCCAGTTTGGCATTGCCGTGGGTTTGTTTGGGCTCCTTGCGCCCTTTGCGGTCCCGAAACACGAAGATGGCGATCAGCAGAGCACCTTGAACCAGCACGAAGATCGCCGTGGCGATATAGAGGGTCATTTTGAAGAGCCCATCGATGTCTTCGGCGATCGGCCCTTGCGGATCGAGCGAGTCGAGAGGACCACCGGTTGCGCACGCCGATAGGACAATGGCGAGACCAAGCGTGATGGCGAGCCGGAATCGCGGTCGACGTCGTTTCGTCGCCATAGATTGAGCCCTGTGCATAGTTCGGCGTCGACCTCTCCTAGAACAACCTACGTCGGGCATTCTACGTTCGCGGATGCGGCGCTCCAATTCTGGCCGGAAATCCGGCGGTTCGCCGGGGAAACGCCCGATATCTGCTGAGATCTATGATCTCGGGAACCATTGATCCGCTTCGGGAGTACCTCATCGTCGCCGGCTTCTCAGTCGTGGCGGCAGCCGCGACGTGTCCTACGCAGGCGAGATCCGATAGATCGATCCGCTGAAGGTCACCACGTACACAACACCATCGGCATCTCGCCCAAAGGCAGCAACCGCCCCGACGCTGCCGAACTCGCTGGTCCAATCCTGGTGATTGGTCACCGATCCGCCGTCGTATTCGAAGCTCTTGATCCAGCCGCTGATGAAGTCGGCATAGAAGTACTGGCCTTTGAGCTGAATGAGCTCGTCACTCTGGTAGACCCACCCGCCGGTCACCGAACTGCCAACCGAATGGCTGTAGTCGTATGCCGGGAATGTCAATCCCGCTGTCGAGCAGGACCCGCTGAAGCACAGGTCGCCTTCGAACAGCTTCCAGCCGTAGTTGAGGCCACCATCTGCGGCCGGCTCGATGTCGATCTCTTCTCGCGAGCCCTGACCGACATCGCCGATGTACATCATGTCGCCGTCGAATGACCACCGCCACGGATTCCGGAGGCCGATTGCCCAGATCTCGTCGGCGCCGGAGGCACCCACGAACGGGTTGTCCGCCGGGACTTCATAAGGCGACGCGCCGTCGACGTCGAGGCGAATCATGCTGCCGAGCAGCGTGTTCTTGTTTTGGCCATGGCCGAGCGGGTCGCCCCCGCTGCCGCCATCACCGAAGCCGACATACAGGTAGCCGTCGGGACCGAAGTGCATGTCGCCGCCGTTGTGATTCGAATACGGCTGATCCACGGTCATGATGGTCACGCCGGTGCCTTGATTGAGCTGGTCGGGGTCGCTCGAGACTTCGAATGACCGGATGTAGCTGGAATGATCACCACTTCCCACCGTCGCTCCGGAGTAGTAGACGAAGACGCGTGGGTCGGCGGGATAGTCGGGGTGGAATTCCATCGAGAGGAGACCCATCTCGCCTCCGCTGATCACGGGCCCGTCGATGTCGAGGAAAACGCTCTCCTGCCCGTCCTCGACGATGTAGATGACGCCGGAGACGGTGGTGATGAAGACACGGTCGTCGTTCGGGAGGAAATCGACGTCGACTGCGCCCGGGTAGCCGGAGGCGACGAGGTCGAGTGTGGGCTCGAAGAGCGGAGGGACGAACAGCGCTGTGAGCCCGAGGGCTCGGCCCAGAAACGAGGCCATCTGGTCGCGTCGGACCGGCGTGCTCGGGCAATAGGTGGTGGCCGTGCACCCGGCGGTGATCCCCGAGAAGGCGAGCCGGTTGATGTCGGTCTCGAACACCGACTGGTCGTCGTCAGAGAAGGCGTCGATGTCCGCGCCCTCGGTGAGGTCGAACGCCCGGCCCAAGAAGGCGGCCATCTGGCCCCGGGAGACAGCGTTCTGGGGGCAGTATTCCGTTCCCCCGCACCCCGTGGTGATGCCCGCATGGGCCAGCTTGTTGATATCCGTTTCGAACACCGACTCGTCATCGTCGGTGAAATAGTCGATACCGCCGCCCTCGGTGAGCTCTAGAGCACGAACCAAGAATGCCGCCATTTGTGCGCGTGTGATGTCGTCGGCCGGGCAGTATTCGTCGTTGTCGGGCGGATTGCAGCCGCTGGTGATTGCCTCGGCGGCGATTGCCTCGATGTAGCCCTCGTGCGTGTTGCCGTTGTCATCGGTGAACGTCCCGCCCGGGGGCAGCTCTTGAGCGCCCGCCGCCAAGGGCAACAGCAAGGACAGCACACAAACGATGATCACACTGGGAACTCGCACGAGTGAGGAGGGTAGGCAAGGGTTGCCGTACCAGGCAAGCGCCGACGGAGTCACGCCCGTCTCGAAGCACCGTCACTCGGCCGAACGAGCAACCCGGAGATCGGTGGTGAGCAGGCCCCGCAGCGCAAACAGGCTGACGATGGCGACGGAGACCGCCACCGACCCAAGGATCAGATACATGATGGCGAGCTGCGCCACGACGGCGGTAGCCGGGTCGGCGCCCGCCAGGAGCAAACCGGTCATCGCCCCCGGTAGCGCGATGAGGCCAACGACCTTGGTTCGCTCCACCTGCGGGAGCACGGCAGTGCGGGCGACATCCTGGCCGGCGAAACGGGCGATGCCACTCCTGCCCATGCCCAAGGCCAACAGTGCCTCCAACTCTCCGGAGCGGAGGGTTCGCCAATCAGCCACTCGGTTTATCGAGAGAACGGTGGCGGGGAGTGTGTTGCCGATGGTGATGCCGGCTGTCACCACGATGGCGATCGGATCGAGGGGGAGGAGGCGAAGCCCGAAGACGATCACCATGGCCAATGCGGTCGAACCACCGATGGCACCGATCGCCGCGGGCACCACCGCCGGGCCGGCCCTCGCTCTTCGCCCGGTTGTCCATCCGGCAACAATCACCATGATCACGACCCAGATCCATGCGAGTGGCTCCGAGTCGCTGACCCAGCCCAGGACGACGCCGGCCAGCATGAGCTGAACGGCGGCACGCAATGCTGCCCAGACGATGGTGCGTTCGATACTGAGCCGCCACCAGATCGACAGGCCGACGCCGAGAGCCACGAGCACCAGTGAGGCGGCGAGTACAACAGCTGGTGAGGCTACCGAGGTGAGATCCACGAGATCAGCCTACGGCGTGGGCGGGTGGGCCCAGCGGCGCAATCCCCGGGGTGGGTGCTGCCCACGGGCAGCTCGAGTGACACTCAGCCCGAGCCGGCTCGGGTTGACCAGCTCAGGGGAGTGCCGCCGCCAGTTCGGCAGGATCGATAGCGCCCTCGAATGTCGCGGCAATGGTCCCATCACCGTTCACCACGAACACCCACGGCTCGGAGGGAAGACCCCATTCCGTGACGGCCGGGGCGACGATGAGATCTTCGAACCGTTCGGCGTCCAGGTTCTCGTAGACCTCGACATGGACGAAGTTCACGTCGCTCTGCGTTGCGGCGACCTCCTTGACGAATTCCAACGTCGGGCCACAGCTGGCCGTTTGGCACCACGCCGGGGTGGAGAACACGATCACAGAGGGCTTGCCGCTGGCTACCGCATCCGCCACCGACAGCTCGTAGAAGCGAGGCTCTGGATTGGGATCTGAGCTGATTTCCACAAGAGGACGGTCGGCCGCCGTCGGCGTGTCCGATGGCGGTGCCAGGTCGCCTACGTCGGGAACGATTCCTTCTTCGGCGACGGAGAAGGGCACAGGGCCCGAGGCCGGTAGCCCCTCGGCTCTGACGATGAGGCCGTAGTTGCCGGGATCGAGGAACGTGACATTGAAGCGGTAGATTCCCCGCACTCCGGGGATGGTGTCGAGGTAGGTCGCATCGACACTGCCCAGGACGTTGTCAGGCTCACCCACGAAAACGTCGATCTGGGCGGGACGATCGGCGGCTGCGAGCGACTCGGCATCTTCGGATATCAAGCCGACGAGCATCCGTTGCGGGCCGTTGATCGTGAGGGTGCCGGGGGCGTTGGCCACCACTGCCAACGGCGGTTCGGCACCGCTGCCACAGCCGGCGACGATCAGCAGCAGGATTGCAATAGCGAGGGCTGGCCAGGGCTTCATGATGTCGTAAGGCTACCTCTGTCCGAATGTATGCTCTCACGGCGGCGGTAACCTTGCTGACAGTCTCTGAGGGTATTCGTTGTCTGCTTCGTCACCTCCAACGGTCGTGATTACTGACCCGCTCCAGCCGCTGGCCACTCGGCGGCAAGTGGTGGGCGCCTACGTTGCCCTGACCAAGCCGCGCATCATCGAGCTTCTCCTGATAACCACGGTCCCGCCGATGGTGCTGGCCGCGGGCGGTTGGCCGGGCTATTGGCTCGTCGCTGCCACGCTGATCGGCGGCACGTTGTCGGCAGCCGGTGCCAATGTGCTCAACAACTTCGTCGACCGCGACATCGACAAGCTGATGGCTCGCACGTCGCGCCGACCGCTGCCGCGCCACCAAGTGCCGCCGCTGAACGCCTTGCGCTATGGCATCGCTCTCGGCGCCGCCGGCTTCTTCTGGCTGTGGGCATTCACCAACATCCTCGCGGCCGTCCTGTCCACGGCGGCGCTTCTGTTCTACGTCTTTGTGTACACCATCCTCCTCAAGCGCAGTACTCGCCAGAACATCGTCATAGGCGGCGCCGCAGGAGCAGCGCCTGTTCTCGTGGGCTGGGCTGCAGTTGCCGGCAGTCTCAGCCTGTCGGCGTGGATCCTCTTCGCCGTGGTGTTCTACTGGACGCCCCCCCACTTCTGGGCACTGGCCATCCGGTACAAGGATGATTACGCCAAGGCGGAGATTCCCATGTTGCCCGTGGTGGCATCGGAGCGGACGACCAAGCTCCAGGTGTTGTGGTACTCGGCGGTGATGGTGCTGGTATCGCTGGTGCTGGCCCCGGTAGCCGAAATGGGTTGGCTGTACCTGGGTGCGGCCATCGGCCTCGGCGTGTGGTTCATGGTCGATGCGTTCGCCGTGTTCCGCGACCATGATCTGGCAATGCGCCTCTTCCGCACCTCGACCATCTACCTCGCCGTCCTCTTCGCGGCGGTCTGGATCGACGTGATGGTGTAGCCGACCGGATCAGGATCCGGTCGGGCTGCGCCTCGCCTTTGGCTCGGCTCCGACCTGGTCGTCCGGCCATTCGGCCGGGCTCACTCTGTCGTCACGGCGCGCAGGTCGCCGTGACTCCAAACTGAGGGGGATGGCGGAGCCTCCCCCTCAAACACCCCCGGAGTAGGTGTAGGGGTTTCCCTTGGGTAACCTCTGGTCGGTGCAATTCCTGCTCGAGATCTCTTACCCGCCGATTCCCATCTGGGAGGTAGGGCCGGTCAGGCTGTCGCTTCATGGGGTCATGGCGGCGTTGGGGTTTCTTCTCGGCGCTCAGTATGCGGTGAAGCGAGCCAATCGGCGTGGTTTTGACGGCGAGGCGTTCCAGTCGATCCTCACGTGGGCGCTCGTCGGAGCCATCATTGGAGCCCGGTACTTCACGGCTCCCGCTGCCATCGTGGGCGGGACTCCATTCTTCGATGCCCTCAACCCGATCAACGGAAACTTCTCGATCCTCGGCGGTATGGCGGGCGGAATCATCGCCGCGGCGATCCGATCACGGATGCTCCGCCAGCCTGTGTGGGCCTTGTTCGACGCCGCCTCGTTCGGCCTTGCCATCGGCACGATCGTTGGGCGCGTGGGTGATCTCCTCATCGTCGAACATCTCGGCTCGGCAACCACGTTTGCTCTCGGATATGGGATCAAACCCGGATACGACGTAGCGCCTCAGCACGATCCGCTCGAGTGTTCGGTAGCCGAGGCCGTCGACGGTCTGTGTGGGGTCTACCACCACAGTGCTGCCTATGACCTGTTGGGGGCGGCGCTTCTACTCGGAGTGCTCTTCTGGCTCTACAAGCATTGGAAGCCTCGTCACTACGGTCAGATGTTTGCGTTCTGGGTGGCTTGGTATGGCTTCCAGCGATTCCTCATCGACTTCTCTCGACTGGTGCCCGGCGACCAGTCGGTCGTCGCCCAGGCAGCGGCGGACGCAACTCTGGGACCATTCACGTGGAGTCAGTGGTCGGGACTTGGAGCTGGTTTCTTTGGCATTTTCCTCATCTGGCGATTCCGCAAGACCCAACCGGTTGTGTCCGAGATGAAAGACCACGCCATCGCTGCGGCAGCCGGCCGACCCCAACCTGCGTCAGGCGACCACGAAGTGGACACCGACCCGGAGCCGCCTGATGATTCAGGTGACGAAGCGGCGGTGGCCTCCGATCTCGACGTCGAGTAGGCCGCGCTCTTGCGCCCGGTCGACGGGGCGTTTAGTTTGACCCCGCACATGAACACCTTTTCGTTCCCCTATTTCAGCTTTACCGGAGTCGATCCGGGCTGAGGGAACTCGTCGCTGACACCAAACGACAAGCACTCGAGCCCGGAGCAGTAGCTCCGGGCTTTGCAGTTGAGAGAGAGCAAGCCATGAACCGCAAAGCCGAGAAGACCGAAGTCGAACACACCACCGTGGTCGAAGTAGGCGACGTCGCCTTCGGCCGCGATCGGTTTCCGGTAATTGCCGGCCCATGTGCGATCGAGTCTGGCGACCAGATCATGGAGCTCGCCAAAGTCGTTCGCGATGCCGGCGCCAACGTCTTGCGCGGCGGCGTCTCGATACCTCAGCACTCACCGTACGGCTTCCCTGGTCTCGGCGCGGATGCGGTTTCGCTGCTGGCCGAGGCAGGTAGGTCGGTGGGCCTCCCGGTCGTGACCCAGGTGCATGAGCCGAAAGACGTCGAGGCTCTGGCGGGCCAGGTGGACATGCTCGAGATTGCATCGGGCAACATGCAGAACTTCGAGCTTCTGCGAGTCGTCGGCGCTGCTCATCAGCCGGTGCTCCTCAAGCGGGCACCGTCGGCGACGATCGACGAGTGGTTGTGGGCGGCAGAATATGTGCTCGCCGAAGGCAACGACAAGGTCGTGCTGTGCGAACGAGGAATTCGGACCTTCGCGGCGGAGCCGACGCTGGATCTGAGTTCCGTGCCGATGATGAAGGAGCAGACCCATCTTCCGGTCATCGTTCTGCCATCGCACGCCGCCGGGACCCGACGTCGAGTCGCCCCTCTGGCTTTGGCGGCCCAGGGAGTCGGAGCCGACGGCCTCGCCATCGAGGTGCACGCCGACCCTGAGAAGGCATTGGTGAACTCGGAGCAGCTCCTGAACATCGAGGCGTTCGGAGATCTGATGATCTCCTTGGGTGTGAACCTGATGAGAGGCGATGTCGACGAGATCGATTATTCGATCGTCGAGCTACTCGGCCAGCGGCAACGCCTTGCCGTGGAGATCGGCCGGATCAAATTGGAGAAGGGTCTTCCGTTGCGGGCGCCCGATCGCGAGGCAGAGCTGCTCGATGATGTGCGCACGGCCGCCCAAGAGCACAACCTCGACAGCGGGCTCGTCGCCAAGATATTCGAGCTGGTCTTGGAAGGGTCACGAGCCGCCCAGCGGGCCGACCTGGAAGGCACTCAGAGCGCCGAATAGGCCAGGTACCCGCCATAGGCGACCAAGAGCAGGACACCCTCTCTGGTGTCGAGCCGATCTCGGGTGAGTGACAATGCACCGGCCAGGAGCGCTATTCCGACCATCACCGCCAGCGACACTGCGAAGCTCGATGTGGTCTGGCCGGGCCTGAGGAGTGCCACACCGGCTGCGACTGCCAGCGAGTTGAACAGGTTCGACCCGAGGAGATTGCCGACGACCAATTCCATCTCGGCTCGTCGGGCGGACGCCACGACCGTCGCCAGCTCGGGGAGGCTCGTGCCGATGGCGACGACGGTGAGGCCGATGAATCCCTCCGACACTCCCAGTTCGGCGGCCATCCGCAGCGCCCCATCGGCCAGCCAGTTCGCGCCCAGCAGCATTGCTGAGAGAGTGAGGAGCGCTATGGCAATCTCGCGACCCACGCGAATCGGGCCTCCCTCGAACTCGTCGAGCTCGAGGTCATTGGGAGAAGCGGCAGACCACCGGACCAACAGGTAGGCGGCGCCGACCATCCCGGCGGCCAGCACCAGGCCATCGAGGCGCGTCAGGCCGCCATCGGCCAGGGCGCCGGTGAACATGAGGAGGCCGCCGACCATGAGGAAACCTTCCCTGCGCAGGAGCCGGCGGGGGTTGGCGACGACGGCGATGAGTGTGCCCACACCCAGAACGAGGCTCAGGTTGGCGATGTTGGAGCCGACGATGTTGCCGATGGCGAGGTCCATCGACCGGCCGCCAGAGACGACCGAGACGATGAACTCCGGCGCCGAGGTCCCCATGCCGACGACGAGCGCACCGATCAGGATCTTGGAGACGCCCCAAGCTTCGGCGAGGCGAACCGCCGACACCACGAATCGATCGGCCGAGACCGTGAGCAGACCGAGCCCAAGACCGATCAAGACGGTGGCGACAAGCATCAGTCGAGGGTAGCCCGTGCCCGCGGGGGGGCCGTGACGAGTTGCGGGGCCGCGAACGCGGCCC
>JBFGJH010000073.1:0-16420 GCA_041577335.1 Acidimicrobiia bacterium
CGACGATCTCCTCAGGCGTTCCAACATCTATGCCTCGATCTCGGGAACGCTCACGACGTACCGGTTCCACGAACGGGTCGGTGACTTCCTCGAGGAAGGCGCCGAAGTCTGTGAGATCGTGAACGACGACGGGAGCGTTGCGCGCGGTCCGGAACTCGAACGGTTCGCCAAAGAACACGGCCTCACGCTCATCACCATTGCCGACCTCATCGCCTTCCGCCGGGCCAACGAGCGGGTGGTGCGGCGGATGAGCGAAGCAGAGATACCTACCCAATGGGGGCTGTTTCGAGCGGTCGGCTTCGAATCGCTCATCGATGGGAGGGAACACATCGCCCTCGTCAGAGGTGACGTGAGCGGTGAACAGGACGTGCTCACCCGGGTTCATTCGGAGTGCCTCACCGGAGATGTGTTTCACAGCCAACGTTGCGACTGCGGGTTCCAGCTCGAGGATGCCCTCCGCAAAATCGGCGAGGAAGGACAGGGGGTGCTTCTCTACATCCGTGGCCACGAGGGTCGGGGGATCGGCCTGATGCACAAGCTCAAGGCCTACGCGCTCCAAGATGCAGGCCTCGATACCGTCGAGGCGAATCAGGAGCTCGGCTTCCCGCCCGATGCCCGTGACTACGGGGTGGGCGCCGCGATCCTCGTCGAGCTGGGCCTCACCAGTCTTCGCCTGTTGACGAACAACCCCACGAAACGTGCCGGCATCGAGGGCTACGGCCTGTCGATCTCCGAGCGGGTTCCGCTCGAGACCGCCCGCACCGATCACAACCGCGAGTACCTCCAAACCAAGGCCGAGAAGCTCGGGCACTTCCTGTCCGGCGAAAATGAGCCCGACCGCGATTCAGGTCCCGATGCGGAGGGCTGAGGCGCCTCCCCACGTCGACGGTCGCGGTCTGGCCGTTGCGGTCGTGGTATCGACTTTCAACTCCCAGCTGACCTTTGCGCTGCGGGACGCGGCCCTCGAGACCCTCGCAAACGCGGGCGTCACGGATGTGACGGTGGTCGAGGTATCCGGCTCTCTGGAGCTTCCCTTACTCGCCGCCGAGCTGGCCCCGAGACACGACGCGGTGATTGCCCTCGGCGTCGTCATCGAAGGAGAGACCGATCACTACGAGCATGTCGCCACCCAGAGCATGGCGGGGCTGATGCGGGTGAGCCTCGATACCGCCACCCCCATCGGCAACGGGTTGCTGACCGTGCGCAAAGAGTCCCATGCCGTGGACCGAAGCAAGCCCGGACCGGCCAACAAGGGCGCAGAAGCGGCCCACGCCGCGCTCGTGGCGGCGCGGGCGGTTGGCGGCCTGCGTTGACTTGCTGTCGGCAGTTGGCGATACTGGCGACGCACAACCGAGAAGAAGCGGACACATGCTCCCACCCGGCCACCATTGCAGGTGCGCCGTGGTCACAGACAGCAACCGATCGGCGCGGCCGGCGCGGAGCTGATCAACGTGGAGCAGCCTCTGTGGCTGCTTTTTCATTGTCTAGGAATGAGGAGAGACAACATCGCAGAGTTACGCGTTAATGGGAACATCCGCACCAAGGAAGTGCGGGTGGTGGCACCTGACGGAAGTCAGGTCGGTGTCAAGAAGATCGAAGAAGCTCTTTGGTTGGCCGAGCAGCTCGACCTGGACCTCGTAGAGGTTGCTCCGGGAGCCAAGCCACCGGTCTGCAAGATCATGGACTACGGCAAGTACAAGTACGAGCAGTCTGTCCGAGACCGGGAAGCCCGCAAGAAGCAGACGCGTACGGTCATCAAAGAAGTGCGGATGAAGCCTCGGATCGGGGATCACGATTATGAGATGCTGATGCGTCGGTCGCTGCATTTCTTGACCGACGGAGACAAG
Source organism: Acidimicrobiia bacterium (assembly GCA_041577335.1). Taxonomy (GTDB): domain Bacteria; phylum Actinomycetota; class Acidimicrobiia; order Spongiisociales; family JAENVV01; genus JBFGJH01. The sequence continues at coordinate 1,848 of JBFGJH010000073.1, forward strand.
GTCAAGGTCACCATCAGATTCCGTGGTCGTGAGAACGAGCGTCCCGAGTTGGGCCTCAACCTCATCAACCGGCTCCTCGAGGATCTGGGCGAGTACGCAACAGTCGAGCAAGCGGCAGCCAAAGAGGGCCGCACCATGACCTCAGTGATTGCTCCGACCGCAGCAGCACGGGCCCTGAAAGCGCAACAAGAAAAGCAAGAGAAGCAAGAAAAGGCCGAGGCCGAAGGAGACTCCTCAGAGGAGGAACCAATGCCGGTTTCCGACGTCAGTGAGGAACCGACCGAATCTCCAGAGCCCGACGGCGACCACGACGGCGACGTGACTCCGGAAACGGAAGCGGAGCCAGAGGCCGACGGGAGCCCGGAGCCGGACAGCGAACCGGACGAAGGCGCCTCAGCCCAGGAAGGACAACTCGATGCCGAAGATGAAGACGCATAAGGGAAGCGCCAAGCGGTTCAAGACGACAGGCACCGGCAAGTTGCGGCGTCGTCAATCCGGCCGCGGCCATCTCAAGCTTGCCAAGGGCAAAGACAGCTATCGCCGGCTCAAGGGAACCGAAGACGTATCACCGGCCGACGCGAAGCGCGTCAAGCGCCTGTTGGGGAAGTAGGGACAATGGCACGCGTCAAACGCGCCGTACATGCGCGCAAGAAGCATCGGAAAGTTCTCGATCGGGCATCGGGCTACACAGGAGCTCGCAGCCGACGGTTCAAGACAGCCAACGAGCAAGTCATGCACGCCATGCAGGACTCGTACGACCACCGCAAGGCCCGCAAGGGTGACTTCCGACGCCTGTGGATCGCTCGCATCAACGCGGCCGCTCGCCAGAATGGCACCACGTATAGCCGCTTGATCGCCGGATTGAAGGCGGCAGAAATCGAAGTCGATCGTAAGATGCTGGCTGAAATGGCCGTCAACGACCCCAACGCGTTCACCCAACTCGTGGAGCTCGCCGGCCAAAACAGCTAGCTCGGCATCGTCCATGGAGCCGATCAGCTCGCCACAGAACCCCAAGGTCGTGGCCGCCGGTCGGCTTCATCGCGCCAGGCACCGTCAGAGTGAGGGTAAGACCCTTCTCGAAGGTCCCCATGTGGTGGCAGACGGCGTCGAGAATGGCGCACAGCTCGAACGCATCTTCGCCTTGGCCGGCGACGCCGCCGCCGCATCGGTTGCCGCATCCACCGACGTTCCCGTGCATCTGGTGACCGAGCCGGTGTTGCGCAAGCTGGCAGGGACCGAGCACCCGACAGGCCCCGTAGCCGTGGCGGTCGTCCCGGCTCCTGAGCCATTCCCCCAAGACTGGCCAGTGTTGGTGATGGTGGGGATTGCAGATCCCGGCAACGCGGGAACGCTGATCAGAAGCGCGGCTGCATTCGGCTTCGCCGTTTCCAGCGTCGGCGGCGCCGATCTTTGGTCCCCGAAGGCCGTGCGTTCGGCCGCTGGAGCGCATTACCGCACTCGAATCTGTGCGCAGCCGCCTGCCATCGCCGATATCGCCCAAACAACCGTGGCGACCGTTTCCGAGGGGGGACGGCCCACCGTCGGAGACAAGAGGCCCGTCGTCGTCTACGTCGGGTCCGAGGCACACGGTTTGCCAACCGAGATCGTTGCCGCTGCTGATCAACAGCTGACCATCCCGATGTCGGCGGGCATGGAGAGCCTCAATGCGGCGGTCGCCGGCTCCATTGCCATGTTCATGGTGGCCAATGCCGACGGAACCTCGTGGCCTCGCCACTAAGGTGACGCCCTTCATGGAGCAGCTCGATAACGTCCGAACGAACGCCCCCGCACGAGTCGAGGCGGCCGCAACTCTGGATGAACTCAAAGACGTCGAAGCGTCGTTGGTGGGCAAGAGGTCTGTCATCGCCGAGGTCCGGCGAGGCATGGGGACACTCGACCCGGAGCAGCGCCCGGTGGTGGGTGCCCTCGTTCACGAGGTGGCCGGAGAGCTGACCGCACTGATCAGTCACCGGCGGGCGGTACTCGAGCGAGAAGCCGAAGATCGGCTGCTGCGAGAAGACCGCGTGGATGTGACCATCGAGCGAACTGTCATCCGTTCGGGGATGCAGCACCTCATCACCTCCACCATGGACGAAGTCGTCGATATCTTCGCGGCCATCGGCTATCTGGTGGCCGATGGCCCGGAGGTCGAAACCGGCTACTACAACTTCGATGCGCTCAACACGCCGATCGATCACCCCGCCAGGGCCGAGTCGGACACGCTCTATGTGGACTACGGCGATCCGGCGGACGAGATGCTGTTGCGCACCCAGACCTCGCCGATGCAGGCTCGCTACATGGAGAAGCACGACCCGCCTGTCTACGTCGTGGTACCCGGTCGGACGTTCCGGACAGATACCCTCGACGCAACCCACTCCCCGGTGTTTCACCAGGTCGAGGGGCTGGCCGTGGACCAAGGCATCACTTTCGCCGATCTCAAAGGCACCCTCGCCCATTTCGCCCGCCAGTTCTTCGGAGCGAACCAACGCATCAGGCTCATTCCCCACTTCTTCCCATTCACGGAGCCGTCGGCGGAGATGCACGTGTCGTGTTTCGTCTGCGATGGCAGCGGATGCCGCGTCTGCTCAGGCAGTGGGTGGATCGAGCTCATGGGGTGTGGGCTCGTCGATCCCAATGTGCTCCTCGCCGTTGGTTATGACCCAGACACGCTCAGTGGCTTTGCGTTCGGGGTCGGCGTCGAACGCCTGGCAATGGTGCGCCACGGGATCACGCACATCCGCCACCTGTTCGACAACGACCTGCGGGTGCTGAGGCAGTTCTCATGATCGGGCGGGGTGGCCTTGTTGATGGTGTGGTGCAGGTCGACACCGACCTGTTTCAGGTCGGCAACGACCTGCGGGTGCTGAGGCAGTTCTCATGAAGGTGTCGCTGCGCTGGCTGAAGGAGTTCGTCGACGTCCCCACCGAGGACCCCGATGAGCTCGAAGGCGCTCTTGCCTCGATCGGACACGAGGTCGAGGGTTTCGAGGTGCTGGAGCCTGGCTTCCGCGGGGTCGTTGTGGGGAGGGTCGAATCGATCGATGCGCACCCCGACGCCGATCGGATTCGGGTGTGCCAAGTAGACGTCGGCGATGAGCAACTCGAAATCATCTGCGGGGCATGGAATTTCGAGGCGGGTGACATCGTCCCGGTGGCGGTGCCAGGCGCGGTGCTCGGCAGCGACTTCACCATCACCCGCCGCAAGATCAGAGGCATCACTTCGAACGGGATGATCTGCTCGTCCCGGGAGCTCGGACTCGGCGACGACCACGAGGGCATCATGGTCCTCGATCCGTCTTTGCCTGTCGGCGACGACTTCTCCCGGTTTGTAGGCCTCCCGGATGTGGTCTTCGACGTCACCATCACGCCCAACCGACCGGACGCCATGTCGATGTGGGGTCTGGCCCGGGACCTGGCTGCTCTGTGGCGAGTCGATCTGCGAGTTCCCGAGATCGGTGTCACCGAGTCGGACACACCCATGGATGTCACGGTGGAGATCACCGATCCAGCTGCTTGCCGGCGTTTCGTGGGTCGCCAGGTGGACGGCATCGAGGTGAAGCAATCTCCGCTGTGGATGCAGCTCAGACTCGAGCGCGCCGGCGTGCGATCCATCAGCAACGTTGTCGACGTATCCAACTACGTCATGCTCGAGCTGGGCCAACCGACCCATATGTTCGATCGAGCGAAGATCGAGGGCGATGCTCTCGTCATTCGCTGGGCGCACGCGGGGGAGAAATTGGTCACACTCGACGGCGTCGATCGAGCGCTGACCGGAGCCGACCTGGTGGTTGCCGACGCCGTCAAGCCGTCGGCGCTTGCCGGGACGATGGGCGGCGAAGAGTCGGAGGTCTCCGACACCACGACGGCGATCTTCATCGAAGGCGCCAGCTGGAACCCTCCGACCGTCCTTCATATGAGCCGTCGCCATACGTTGCGCAGCGAGGCCTCGGCCCGCTTCGAACGCAATGTTGATCCCAACCTCGGACAGCTGGCAGTCGATCGGGTCGCGCAACTGGTCCTTGCCACCGCAGGGGGGACCGTTCGCAAGGGGCGCGCTGACGAATACCCCGTTGTCGCGACGCCGTGGACGGTGACGCTCAAGGTCGCCGATGTGAGCCGACTGCTGGGTGTCGACATTCCCAACGCCACGGTGCGAGAGCTGCTGAATGCGCTCGAGCTCGTGACCGTCGGCGATGACGAGCTGATCGTCACCATCCCGACCTTCCGGCCGGACCTCACCCGCTCGATCGATCTCATCGAAGAGGTTGCCCGTCTCTATGGATACGACGAGATCCCCGAGACGCTTCCCATGGGAACGGGGGGAGGTCTCTCGATCGAAGATCGGCGCCTCAGGAGCCTCCGCTCTGCCTTGCGGGGCGCCGGCTTTCATGAGGCCGTGACGCTCAGTTTTCACGGTCACGAGGAGCTCGAGATGCTGTCCTTGCGCGACGACGATATTCGGCGCAACGCCATCCGGGTGACCAATCCTCTCCGTGAAGAGGAGTCGCTGCTGCGAACGACGCTCCTCGTCGGGCTTCTCAAGACGTTGCGTTTCAACGTGAGCCACGGCATGAGCGACGTCGCGCTGTTCGAAATCGGGAGGGTGTTCTTCAACGATGACACTCCCGAGAGCGGCATCGTGCCGCATCAGCCCGTTCAGGTCGCCTTCGCAGCAGTTGGAGCGCTCGACCGCGACGGGATGGACGGCGGCGGGCGCCCGCTCGACATCTATACCGCCACTGCGGTGTGCCGCCACATCGCCGACCAACTCGGTCTGAGCCGGCTCGAGGTCCACCAAACGGAGATCAGCGGCCTCCACCCAGGCCGCTCGGCGGAGATCAGATATGACGGTGCGCCCGTGGGGTTCGTTGGCGAGCTGCACCCCGCCGCGGCGCGCGCTTTCGGCCTCTCTGGTCGAGTCGTCGTCGGTGAATTCGATGTGCAACAGCTCACCGCCGACCCGGGCCTGTGGCAGTTCGAGGAACCGAGCGTCTTTCCTCCCGTGGAGTTCGATTTGTCGTTCGATGTTCCAGGCGACCTGCCCGGTGCCCGGATGATTGCGGTGGCCCAGGAGGCCGCTGGCTCGCTGGCAGAGTCGACTCAGATCTTCGACGAGTTTCTCGCAGGAGAGGCGCGCAGCCTGGCGATCCGAATGCGGCTGAGGGCCCCCGACCGGACATTGACGTCCGAAGAAGTTGCGCCGGTTCGCCAATCCGTCATCGACGCCATCGAGCGAGAGGGCGCCACCCTCAAGGGAGGATGATATGAAAGACTTCTTGACCATCGCCACAACCGAACCGTCCGAGTTGTCCGAGCTGGTCGAACTCACCCTGGCGGTGAAGGCACAGGCAGAGCGCTACGGCGGCGCCCTGACCGGCCGCAGCGTTGGCCTGTTCTTCATGAAGCCGTCGACACGAACCAGAGTCTCCTGCGAGGTCGGGGCCCATCAACTCGGAGCGCAAGCCGTGGTCCTCAAGAACGAAGAGGTGGGGCTGGGGGAGCGCGAGTCGGCCGCCGACGTCGCCCGGGTCCTGGAGCGGTACCTCGACGCAGTGGCTTTGCGAGTGTTCGAACACGCAGACCTGGTGACCATGTCCGAACACGCCGATATCCCAGTCGTCAACCTCTTGTCGGACCTCGAACATCCGTGCCAGGCTCTGGCGGACGTGGCCACGATCGCCGAGCACAAGCCGGTGTCGGATGCGGTGGTGGCGTACGTGGGTGACGGCAACAACGTGGCCCATTCGCTGGCAGCAGCGGTGACGGCGCTGGGCGGATCGATGCGAGTGGCGGCGCCCGAGGGCTACGAGCCCGCTTCGCAGTACTCGGTCGGAGTCACGGTCACGAACGATCCCGCGGAAGCCGTGGCAGGCGCCGACGTCGTCTACACCGATGTATGGACATCGATGGGTCAAGAGGAGCAGGCGGGAGCCCGCCTCACCGACTTCAACCGATTCACGGTCGACGAGGCCCTCTTTGGCCACGCCGCCGACGACGCCATCTTCCTCCATTGCCTCCCCGCCCATCGGGGCCAGGAAGTCACAGATGGGGTGATGGATCACCCTCGCTCTCGGGTGTTCGATCAGGCCGAGAATCGGTTGCACGCGTTCAAGGCCGTGCTCTTGCATCTCCTTGCCTGAGCTGACGCTTCTCGAACGGCTCGGCGCGGGCAACTCCCTCGAGCTTGCTCCCGTTCTACTCGGCTGCGTGCTCGTCTCCGAGGTCGACGAGGCAACCGTGCGCTTGCGGATCACCGAGGTGGAGGCGTACGGCGGAGCCGACGACCCGGCCAGCCACTCCTATCGTGGGCCGACTCCCCGCAACCAATCCATGTTCTTGGTCGGTGGCCACCTCTATGTGTATCGCATTTACGGCATCCATTGGTGTGCCAACGTCGTCACCGGACCGGCCGGTTCGGGACAGGCGATACTGCTTCGCAGCGGGGTGGTGACGGCGGGAGCCGAGGTGGCGGTAGCGCGCCGGGGAAGAGCGGATCGGCTCGCAACAGGACCGGGCAACCTCGCGGAGGCCTTGGCCATTTCGGGGGCCCATGACGGCGTGTGGCTCGGGGCAGGCCAGATTCGGCTCGAGCCCGGCGCAGAGACACCGCAATATGTATCGACGCCTCGCGTCGGCGTCTCGAAAGCCACCGACCGACTGTGGCGTCTTGTCGAGACCAGGGCAGGCCGAAGCTCCTCGACCTAGTCGGCTTCGCCACCCAGTTCCGACGGCACCACCGTGGCCGATTCTGATGCGGTGCTCGACTCGAAGACCGTTTGGCCGGTCGGCACGAACAACACGGACAGCGTCTCGTGATTGTGGAAGAACGAGGACGTCCCGACCCGGGGGCCAACCGATTGGGTCACCGTGTGGGTGCCGGCCGAGACCTCCTCAGCGACGGTATACGTCAACTCGAACGATTGGCTGACGTCGTCAGGGCGGAACCAAGCCGACCAGCCAGGGCTTCCCACGACTACACCGTTCACCTTGGTCTGGAGGATGAAGTCGGTCGCCGTGGAATCCGGATCGACGAAAGCGGTGCCGCTGATGAGCAGCACGCCGGCTTCAGGCACCGTTATCGTGACCTCATTGACCTCGACGAGGCCCTTGTTGCTTTCCAGGACCGAGCCGGTGATCCCGTCCTCCTCGGCGCTCAGCTTGGGCGCGATCTCACCGGTGTCTTTACCCTCCAGGAGATCGGAATCGGCGGCATGGTCGGCTTCCACGGCAGTGGCCGCGTCGACGACGCCCAACGTGGCGAGGCGCTTCATGAAGGCCGACATCTGAGCGCGGGTCACCGGATCGGCGGGGCAGTACTGCCCGTTGCCGCAACCATCGGTGATCCCATTCTCGGCCATCCAGGCGATGTCGCCGGCAAAGGTGTGATCGTCGGGCACATCGCTGAACTCACCCAATGCCATGGCCGTGGCCGGCACAATCACCGCCACGGTCACGAGTGCGACCGCCGCGAGCTTGAAGAACCGTTTCCCTGTCATCTCACGCATCGTGCGCCCCTTTCCTCAAGCGTTTCTATTGGCAATCTTCGCAATGACCCACCACAGCGCCCCGCCGACGACGGCGATCGCTGCCACCGCCATCAGCCACAGGCCCCAGAAGGTCGCCGGGTTGAACAGATTGAGTCCCGAGTCTTCGATCTGGGCGATGGCTCCCGCAACGCCGGTGGCGGGGGCTGCCGCTTCCACTGAGGCGTCGCTCGAGGCGTCAGCCGGTCCGGGTGAGGTGGCGCTGGTGGTGGTGGTCGAGCCCGAGCTACGGGCATTCGCCCGGGGCAGACCGCCCGCCACGATCGTCGTGGAAACCGGGGGAGCCGCCTCACTGGGGGCAACCGCCGTTGTGACGGGCGGCGCCGGCGGGGGCGGAGGGGGCGGCGGCGCTGCGGTCGTCGACGTCGTCGTTGTGGGGGGAGGAGCTGTCGAGGTCACCGGCGTGGTGGTGGTCGTTGTTGTGCTGGTCGTTGTTGTGCTGGTCGTGGTAGTGGTGGTGGTCGTGGTTGCCGGCGCCACGACGCCGAAGAACGTCGACGCAGTCAGGGCGCACGACCCGGGAGTCTCCGGATCGAGACCACACGCCGAGACCGTCCAATCGCCAGGGCTGGCATCGCCGGGGATCGTGACGGTGATCGAGAACGAGCCGTCGTCGCTCGCGCCCGCCGCGCCAAGGCTGCCGCATGAGGCGCTTGCTGAGCCCCAGCACACCAACACCTCCGATCCGCCGGTGAAACCAGCACCGGTGACGGTGGCAGAAGATCCAGCTACGCCGGTGCTCGGAGAGATCGTGAGGCTGGCGGCGAGTGCAGGAATCGCTACAAAGGCGGCAACGGCTGTCGCCACGAGGGTGAGCACGAGCCCTACCCTGGCATTCATAGATCCTCCCGCAGCCATTACGGCGAGTGACCGGGCGGCCACTGGCTGGGTCGCAAGCATACAGGGGCGTGGTCCGATCAGGTCAGGATCAGGGGTTCACCCACAGTCTCACTGATTCCTGCGATGGGCTGCCGCCGGCCGGGTCCTGCTTCCACACGACGCCGGGTCTCCGCTGTGCGGACTCGAGGTCGGCCTCGGCCTGAATGATGATTTCGACCCCGATTCCATTGTCGGCGAGCCGCGCTTCCGCCTGATCCACGGGGAAGCCAAGCACCGTAGGAATGGTGGTGCCTGGCTCCGGGCCGGCCACCAGCAGCTCAACCGACGCGCCGGTTTGCGCAGGGGAGCCGGCGGGCGGAGTCTGGTTGAAGACCGTCCCCTGGGGGAGATCACCGCCATCTGCCCACGCAACGCTGATGAGGTAGCCGGCAGTCTGGAGGGTGGCAGTTGCCTCTCCGAGCGATCTACCGATGACGTCGGGAACCACTCCCGCTCCTGCCGCCACAACGCCGTCCGGATTGTGGACCGGGCACACGATCGACGGCGCATCCTCGATGGGCGTCTGGATCGAGATCACATGATCACGCGGGCAAAAGGGCCCGGCGAGATAGCCCGTGGACGAGTCGACCTCCACAACCACCAAGCCGTCGGCGTCCGGCGTCGGCATTGCACCGAAACCGGTTCCGGCTAGAGCCTCGGCGGCAAAGGCCCGGAAAATCTGTGCCGGATAGGTTCCGCCGACCACATTGATGGCCGTGCGAGGCGGCTCCATCGACACCTGACCCTCCGGATACCCCACCCACACCGCTGCGGCCAGCGATGGCGTATATCCGACGAACCATGCGTCTCGGTGCGCCTGGGAAGTGCCCGTCTTGCCGGCGAGAGGCCGTCCGATCTGAGCGTTCTGAGCAGTCCCGCGACGGACGACCTCGGTGAGGGCAGCCGTGACCTGGCGCGCCACGTTGGGCTCCACGGCCTGGGTGACCACCGGGACGGGTTGATAGAGATTCACGCCATCTTCGGTCTCGATGGACGTCACGAAAATGGGATCGATATGCGTGCCTTCGGCGGCGAACGTCGAGTAGGCCGACGCCATTTCGAGCACCGAGACTTCCTGCGCGCCAAGCGCAATCGCATGAAACGGCTCGAGCGGCGCTGTGATCCCGGCAGCAGAGGCAACTTCGACGACCTTCTCGGGGCCAACGGCATTGACCATCTGGGCGTAGACGACGTTCACGGAGAACACCGTGGCCTCGGCGATGCTCATCTGCGGGAAGTTGGAACCCTGATAGTTCTCCACTTCCCACGGGCCGGAGTTGGTGTTGATGGTGATGGAGGATCCGCCGTCGAACACGGAGTTCAACGACAGCCCGCTTTCGAGAGCCGCAGCAAGCACGAACGGTTTGAAAGCCGAGCCCGGTTGACGGCGACCTTGCGTTGCCAGGTTGAACTGGGCGAATGGCTCGTCCCCATAGAAGTCAGAACCACCGACCAGGCCACGCACGTAGCCTGTGCCCGGTTCGATCAGCACCGCCGCTGCGGAGGGGCCGTCTGCGGGGAGAACCTGGGTAACCGCCGCCTCAGCCGATTCCTGCGAGACCGGATCGAGCGTGGTGTAGATGCGCAGGCCGCCGCGAAACAGCATGTTGTAACGGTCGGTGGCTGTTGCCCCGAGCGCTGGATCGTCGAGCAGCATCTGCTTCACGTGTTCGGTGAAGTAGGGGTAGCGCGCCTGCTCGGGAGGTCGGGGCGGCGCCAGCGTCAATGCTTCGGCATCGGCAGAAGCCGCTACCTCGTCCGTGATCCAGCCGAGCTCCACCATCTTTCCGAGCACGATGTTCCGACGCGCGAGCGCGGCATCGGGAAATCGCGTTGGATCGGTGCGGGACGGATTCTGGATGAGGCCTGCGACGAGCGCCGACTCGCTCAGGGTGAGGTCGGAGACGTGCTTGTCGAAGTAATGGGCGGCTGCCGCTCCAACGCCGTAGGCACCGTCACCCAGATAGACCGTGTTGAGATAACGCTCGAGGATCTCCTCCTTGGAGAGTGATTCTTCGAGCCTGATGGCCAGGGTTGCCTCCTCCACCTTGCGGTCGAGAGACACCTCTGGAGTCAAGATGACATTCTTGATGTACTGCTGGGTGATCGTTGATGCACCCTGGGACGCTTCTCCCGACTCGATGTCGGCCGCCAGCGCCCTGGCGATGGCGCGCAGGTCAACGCCGGAATGCTGAAAGAAGCGCTCATCTTCGATGGCCACGACAGCATTGATGAGGTCGTCGGTGACTTCGTCGAGCTGCACCGCGACCCGGTCCTCTTCGGCGTGCCATTGGGCGAGCACCGAGCCGTCGGAGGCGTAGACGATCGAAGTCCGGCCGAGATCGCCGAGCCCTGGATCTTCTAGTGGTTTGACGTCGCCACCGCAGGCGGCAGCAACAAAGGCGATCACCAATAACAGTGAAGCCCAGCGACGAAACATGCCTTACTCCTGGCGGGAAGAGTACCGAGGGGAGTCCTTGAAGAAGGGTATTTCGCGGCTACCCTGCGGCGCCGAATGGAGACTCCCGACATCCAACTGGCGCGCCTCACAGAAGGCGCCGATGCCGTGGTCCCAGAAGAGGAGCTCCGTGAGCGGCTGGCGGAGGGCAAGCCCCTGCGAGTGAAGCTTGGCATGGACCCCACGGCGCCTTCGGTCACCCTCGGCTGGGCGGTCGTACTGCGCAAGCTCCGCCAGTTCCAGGAGTTGGGACACACTGCCGTCCTCATCGTTGGCGATTTCACGGCCCAGGTGGGTGATCCCTCCGGAAAGAGCGAAACTCGGAGACGCCTGTCGGAAGCCGAGGTGCGGGGCTACGCCGACGAGTTGCTCGACCAGTTTGCTCGTGTGCTCCTGCCCGAACCTCTCGAGATCAGATACAACAGCGAATGGTTGGGAGCGCTGACGATGGCCGACGTGTTGGAACTCACCTCCAAGACCACTGTCGCCCAGATGCTCGAACGGGAAGACTTTCGCAACCGATTCGAATCGGGACAGCCCATTTCCACGATGGAATTCATGTACCCCTTGCTTCAGGGATACGACAGTGTGGCCGTGGACGCCGACATCGAGCTCGGCGGGTCGGACCAACTGTGGAACAACATGATGGGTCGGGCCCTGATGGACCGCTACGGAAAACGCGGGCAGATGGTTCTCACAATGCCGCTTCTGGTCGGCACCGATGGTGTTCAGAAAATGTCGCAGTCACTTGGCAACTACGTCGGCATCAGCGAGGAGCCGTCCGAGATGTTTGGAAAGATCATGAGCATCCCCGATCTCCTGATGAAGTCCTACTTCGCGCTCCTCACCGACCTGGATCCGGTCGAGGTCGACGGTATCCTCGGCGGTCACGCAGGGCAGGCGAAGCGACGGCTCGCTGCCGAGATCGTGGCGTCTTTCCATGGGGCGCCGGCAGCTGCCGCCGCCGAGGACGCATTCGATCGGGTGTTCAAGCAACACCAGGCACCCGAGGAGATGGTCTCGGTCTCCTTGGATGACAGCGACCCTGTGTTTCTTCCGGCGCTGATCGTCACGGCCGGTTTGACGAAGTCGAGCTCGGAAGCTCGCCGGATGCTCAGCCAGGGAGCCGTCAAAGTCGACGGAGTCAAAGTGGCCAACGAGCAGATGGCGCGTGCCGATTTGGCCGGCCGCGTCCTCCAAGTCGGCAAGCGCCGATTCGTCCGGTTGACGTGACGCCGAAGTTCATTCCTGGAAATCGCCGGTCGGGCCTGCGATGATGCGCTGCGTATGGCCGACGACTACGTAGAAAAGGCATCCGTCCAGGCCGACCTCTATCTGACCGATGGATCGCACATCGAAGGCCAGGTGTACGTCGAGCCGGGACTGTCGCTGCTGGCATCGATGAAAGCGCTCCTCGTCGATGATCGCAGGCTGATCCCGTTCCGAGGTAGTTCGGGCGAACTGGTGTTTCTCGGCCGAGCAGCCGTCTCGGCGCTGCGCTTCGAGTTCGACGGAGGCATTCCCGCCGGGCTCGAGTCGTCCATCCACATGCAGACGACGCTCACCGGAGGCCATCTCATCGAGGGGGTTCTGCATCTACCCGACACCGGCGGCCGGATCTCCGACATGCTGGATGCGGCCGACGCCTGGATGCTGCTCGTCGCCGACAACCTCGCCGTGTGGCTCGCCTCGGATCTCATCATCAAATGGGAGGCGCCCTAGCCCACCCCCGGCGATGCTGTGTGATCGCTCACGGAACGGTGGCGAGCCTGGCGAAGGAATCGACGATCACGTCGCTCTGCAGGTCCCTGCGCCTCATCAACGACGCATGCCCACCTGCCACCACCCGCAGGTCGCATCCATGCCAATGGTGAGCGAGACGTTCGGTCGCCGACAAGGGGACATAGCCGTCTCGCTCTGCCGCCAACAAGACTGCAACTTCGGAATGGGGGAGCGGCGGGAGCTCGAGGATCGAAGCCGAGTCCAAGACATCGTGAAGTCGCTGAGGACCGTTCGGTCCGAGCCGATGCCAGGCAACTGCTTCGGATAGGACGGCGTCTACATAGACGACCGACGGCGAGTAGGCGGCCGCGACGGGCGCGACCGCCACAACCTGATCGCCCATCGTTGCAGCTGCCAATGCGGCCATTGAGCCGCCCATGGAATACCCGCTGAAGCCAAGTGCCCAACCTGCCCTGGCGAACCAGCGAGCCAGACCGATGCCCTCCGTCACGGTGACGCTCCCCAGGGTCAGCAGATCGGCAACCGTTCGTATCACTTGGCCGGGGTGGGTGCGGCGTTCGCCGTAGAACGGCGCCTCGAGGATTGCCGTTGCAACTCCTTTGTCGGCCAGCACCCCCGCCAGCTTGGCGCGGGTGCCAAAACCGTGATCATTGAAGGCCGCAAAGAGGACCACCAAACGCGTCGCGTCGACGGGGCGCGTCACCCGAACATTCACCACGCGAGCCGGTACCGGAAGGTGGTTGGCAAGCGGTGATTCGAACCGGAGCTCGTCCACAGGACGCACTGGTGTGCTGGAGGGCAGGGAGCGCGCTTCCACTCGATCGAGTGCGGCCGCGGGAGACCCTGGAGGCACGGCGTCGATAGCACCCCATCCGTCGATGAAGATCGGTTCGTAGAGTGCCGGCCGACGAGTGACCTCGACGCCGATTCGGTCCATCCAATGCATGCCGCCACGCTACCTAGGTGGTCGTTGGCAAGCAGGGGGAGGGGCGGTACAGTGGTAGCCGACAGCAACAGCTCCCGGTCTCCGACCCCAGTCGGCACGCCGGTTCTTTCGTTTTGCCGCGCAGCCGACAAAAATGATATAGTTGTCGTCTGCCCCCAATGGGCGCTGCATTGCAGTGCCTCGGGCAGCACCCGCATTCAGGGTTTGAATCCCAAGAGTGCAAATGTGCCCAGTAGAACCACCTCGGTGGTTGCTTCTGGGACACAAAGAGCTAATGGCTCCTTGACAACTAAACAGTGATGCCAAAAACCAGTTCGTCCGCATCTCTCCGGCTTGTCCGGCAGAGATGTAGACAGAGAGAGAGCCCAACGACGGCTCTCTCGTCTTCCTGTTCCGAGCGTAAGTGAGGAGCAGGCCGACACAGGTAAGTTCGATCCGTCAAAGATTGAACACACACATTGCCTGGGTCACTCAGAAAATGATTCCGTCTGCGGGGATTCCCCCTGCAGAGGTCTTCTGCTCTCGAGCAGCAGGTCGAGGATCTTCGGATCTTCCAAGGGTTTACGTTGGAGAGTTTGATCCTGGCTCAGGACGAATGCTGGCGGCGTGCCTAATGCATGCAAGTCGAGGGAGAACCACTTATTCCGTAAGGCATGGGTGGGGAAACCGGCGAACGGGTGAGTAACACGTGAGCAACCTGCCCCAAAGACTGGGATAGCCCGAGGAAACTCGGATTAATACCGGATATTCTCACCGGACCGCATGGTCTGGTGAGGAAATGCTTTTGTGCTTTGGGATGGGCTCGCGGCCTATCAGCTAGTTGGTGAGGTAACGGCTCACCAAGGCTCTGACGGGTAGCTGGTCTGAGAGGACGACCAGCCACACTGGGACTGAGACACGGCCCAGACTCCTACGGGAGGCAGCAGCAGGGAATTTTGCGCAATGGGCGAAAGCCTGACGCAGCGACGCCGCGTGGGGGATGAAGGCCTTCGGGTTGTAAACCC
>JBFGJH010000074.1:0-16096 GCA_041577335.1 Acidimicrobiia bacterium
CCTTGTCGAACCTGTCGGGCCTGTGCGCCACGATCAAGGAAGACTGCCAGCTCCACGCCGGCATCGTCGAGGGCACCTACTATCGGGACCAGGGTTGGTATTTCTATCACCTCGGCAAATATTTGGAGCGGACCGATCAGACGACCATGGGGCAATCGGCGCCATCGTGATGTTGGCCAGGCGCAAGAGCGGTGTGTCGTAGTTCACTCGCCATCCGGCGTAGTCTCGCCACGCCTGTTCGAGGTCGCCAGAAACGCTGACTCCACCTGAGCGCAACTGCTCGGATGCCGTCAGGAATTCGTCCTTCGTGATCGCAATGGGGTCTGTCGGTGCTGGATCAGCTGGATACTCGATACCGAAGAAGTCGCAGATTCGGCGAAGAGACAGAAAGCCGGCCCGCAGCATCACCTGGGCTTGCGGGTCGGGCTCGGATCTACAAGTCGACACGTAGAGAGCGGCAGCGTCGAGCATCGTTCCCGCCGCGGTTATCCAGTGCATCTCCGGCAGCGGCGACCGGAGGAAAACCAGGGCCGGATACGACGTGTGCGATTCCTGGATCTGGGCGAAGAAGCGTTCCCAGTCCTTCCACGCGTCTGGCAACTCCTCGAACCCGTCGATCCGGTGGTAGCGGAGCAAGAACTCCACCGCCGATGGCGGGGTGCCGGCCCGGACGTCGAGAAGGGCCACCATCGTCTCCCGATCCGCGAAGGACGAGTACATGGCCGGAAGGAACGTGATGAGGAGCGCTACCAGCCCGAGGCCAAGCGTTGCCTCGGAAAAGGCCAGCGCGTGCTGGGCCCACCCTTCCACGGACACGAAGCCGAGGGTGAGCAGTGAAGAACCAGAGACAAACGACGACTGTTCTACCGTTCCAAACCCGACAGCCCAAAACAAGGCGGCGTACCCAGCCCCCACCAGGAAGACCCAGATTGCGGGGAGGAGTATCAGAGTCACTGGTGAGTACATCGCCATGACTCGATCCCGCCACTCGAACGATCTCGACGGGTGGGCGATCACATCGAAGACTCGACGAGTCGACCTGAAGGTGTAACGGGTCAGGAAGCTCGGGACCCCGCGCGGCAAGATCACGGTCCTCACTGCCGACATCAACGTCGCCGCAATGAGCGCCAGCCCAGCCAGGAACACCACTATCTGCACAGGCACAGCCTACGGATCGGCGGAGTGGTCGCCATCGTCGTCAGATCACCAGAAGAGCGGTGGCTACCAGCGCCAGGCCAACACCAATGAGTTGCGTGACCCGCAGACGCTCCTTGTAGAACACGCGGGCCAGCACGACGGTCGACACTGGGAACATCGAATAGATCACCGTGCTGGTGACGACCGGTCCAACGGTCAGGGCGAAGTAGTAGAAGGCGTTGCCGGCAGCCGTGAGGAGACCCGAGAGAATGGCAATCGTGATTGCCGTCCTCCCTTCGGGAATCGGGCGTCCGCCCACGATCAACGCGAGCAGAAGGGCCGCCACGAAGCTGGAGAAGCGACCGAGCGCCAGCGGCATCACACCGGCGTCCTCGCCGATCAAGGTCAGCGCGAGCAACATGCCGCCGAACCCGACGCCGGTCACGAGGCCGTGTGTCACCGCCGACAACCGGGAGCCAGTGAGCGTCCCGGACGGGTCGCTCGGGCCCATCGACACCAGGGCAATCGCCACGATTCCGACGACAAGGCCGCTCACAACGAACCGCGAAGGCCGTTCGCCCTGAACCAGGCCGCCGAGCACAGGAACCGCCGCCGTCACGACGGCAGCGATCGGCGCCACCAGACCCATCGCCGACCGCTGGAAACCCCGATACAGCGTGGCCACTCCCAGCGCCCCACCGAGGCCCGATACCGCGCCCCACCACAGATCTGCACTGGAGGGGCTCCCGCCAAACAACGGAACAACCGCCAGGAGCAACACGAAGCCCACGGCGAAGGCCAACGTGGTGACACGCAGGGGCCGATCCCGACGAGTGGCGGCGCCTCCGGCGAAGTCGCCGGCTCCGACGATGATGGCGCCAAGACCGGCGAAGATTGCGAACACGGCGGCATCCTACGGACTCGGAGGGATCGCCCCTACCGCTAGCCAAGGGTTTTGCGGCCGCCTAGGCCTTTTCGAGGATCCGGTACACCGTGTTCCGCCGAGCAGGGACGCGCCCGACTGCCGTGATCGCTTGTTCGAAGTCGGCCGGGGAGATCTCCTGGCCGTGTGACGCGCCGGCGGCACGGGTGATGATCTCGCCCATGAGGGTTCCGCCCAGGTCGTTGCAGCCGGCGTCGAGAAGGCGTTGACCGCCGTCGATACCGAGCTTCACCCAGGACGCCTGGATGTTGTCGATGAGGCCGTCGAAGGCGATTCGGGATATCGCGTGAACCAGCACAACCTCGTCCCAGGTGGGCCCGGGCCGCGAACGCCCGCGTAGGAAGATGGGAGCGCCCATGTGCACGAAGGGCAGAGGGACGATCTCGGTGAAGCCGCCCGTCCGACGCTGGATATCACGGATGACTTCCAGGTGATTTGCCCAGGAGCTGGGCCCGTCGATGTGGCCGAACATGATCGTCGCGGTAGATCGAATGCCCATGCGATGAGCCGTCATCATCACCTCGGCCCACTGTGAGGTGCGGATCTTGTCGGGACAGAGGTGCTCACGTACCGAATCGTCGAGGATTTCGGCAGCTGTTCCCGGCAGCGTCCCCAGGCCGGCGTCCTGCAGACGCGCCAGGAACTCCTTCACGGGGACGCAGAGCGTCTCCGCCCCTTGCCACACCTCGAGCGGCGTGAAGCCGTGGATGTGCATGTCGGGTAGCTCTGCCTTGATGGCTTCGACAACACCGACGTAGAAGTCTCCGGTGAATTCCGGGTGGATGCCTCCCTGGAGCGTGACCTCCGTGGCGCCACGGTCCCATGCTTCCTTCGCCCATGCCACCACTTCGGGCACGCCCATGAGGTATGGATCCCCGCGTAGGTTGAGCGACTTGGGTCCTTTCGAGAATGCGCAGAAGCCGCAGCGGAAGTAGCACATGTTGGTGTAGTTGATGTTCCGGTTGACCACATAGCTGACGGTGTCGCCGTTGGCGCGCCGCCGGAGCTGGTCGGCTGTCCAGGCCACGGCATCGACCTGGTCGCCTCTGGCCGTGAACAGCAGCTCGAGCTCGTTGCGAGTTGGTGCGATGCCATCCAAGGAGCGCTCGAGGATCGGCCGGACGTCGCCGGCACCGGAGATGGCTTCGGGGGCGGATCCGGACACCCAGGCGTTGTCTGGCCATTCAGCCGAGAGTCGGCCGTCCGGTACGGGAAGATCTTCCTCGTTGCCGGGCGCCCATGGGTAGCGCGGCCGCGCGGCCCCTGACCCGTCGGTTTGGCCGAGCCATGCAGTGAATGTGTCTTGGTCGAGCTGGCGGCGAGCTACACCGATGGAAACGCCCAGCGGCAGCGCAGTGCGTTCGACAAGCTGGTGGGGCGCCAGCGTTTGGCGGAGCTCACCCATCCGTTCGGCGTCCCAGTCGCGCAGCAGCAAATCGGTCGCTCCGGCCGTCACGGCGGCGATGGCGTCCTCGACCGTGTCCACGAACACGCTCACGGACGTGCCGGTGTTGCCGGGAAGGCCGGCCACATCGGCTGCTTCGGCAACATGGCTGCGACCGGTTCTCAGGAATGCCGGGTGGATGCGGGCAACGGCGTCCAGCGTCGCCTCTCGGCTCTCGTTGTCGACGACTGTGATCCGCCAGGCGGGGACACCCCGCTTGTCGAGCGCGAGTGCTTCTTCCGGTGGCACGGCCCACGCGGCGCCGTCGTGATCAGCCGAGTTCGAGACGGGCAGGATTCCGCCAGTCAAGGCTGCCGAGATGTCGTCTCCATCGGGCGAAGCTAGTTCAAGTGCGGTAGTGCCCTCACGGCGCCGGGTCGGCGCCGTGAGCTCATTGACCGACTCTGCGGGCCGTATACGGAGAAAAGTGATCTGCATCGAAGCCAGAACGCTACTCGGTTTCCGGATGTGCGAGGCGACCTGTGGTCACCCAACGAGTTGCCGCGGTTTGATCGCGCGCCCAGTCGCCCAGGAAGTCGCCGATGACCTCACACGTGATCCCATGCGCTTCGAGCGCCAGGGCCACCGCGCTGATATCGTCCGGATCGGAGATCTCGATGAGCGGGTATCGGACCCCGTCCCTTCGGGTGAGCGTTATCGGGGTCATGACAGTCGGATCGAGTACCCGTGGTCGTCGGTTGCAGCGACCACCTTGTCGAGCATCTCGGATGTCAGCCACGTGTCGGTTTGGTACTCGGGATAGACCGGGAGTCGGGGCTTGAGCTCGAAGCCGGCAGCCTCGGTCCGGTATCGCAGCTCGTCGAGATGCGGCCAGGGCGCTTCGGGGTTCACCCAGTCGATGGTGAGCGGTGACACGCCACCCCAATCGTTGATACCGGCGTGGAGGTAGATCTCGTACCGCTCGGTGAGGTTGGGAGGGACCTGCAGGTTCACCTGGGAGCCGAGGATCCATCGCGCCACTGCCACGACTATCGCGAACCATTGGGGCACCGGCTCGGCGCTCAGCCGCATGCGGGTGTCGGCCTTGGCCCGGAAGTTCTGCACGATGACTTCCTGGATGTGGCCCCATCGTTCCTGCAGGTCGCCAAGCGCGATGAGCGAGTCGACGATCTCCTCGTGGTTCTCACCGATTCCCACCAGGATGCCCGACGTGAACGGCACCTTCTGGCGGCCGGCCGCTTCGATGGTCTCGACGCGGACAGCAGGGTCCTTGTCGGGGCAGCTGAAGTGGGGCATGCCCGGCTCCATGAGCCGCGGCGAGATGTTCTCCAGCATCATCCCCATCGAAGGGTTGGACGGCCGCAGGGCGGCGATGTCGGATTCCGGCATGACCCCAGGGTTCGCATGCGGAAAGAGAAGCGTGTCGCGATGGACCATCTCGGTCATGGCCGCAACGTATTCGAGGGTTGTTTCGCAGCCTTGCCGGGCCAAGAACTGTCGAGCTACCGGATATTTGTCCTCGGGGGCGTCGCCGAGCGTGAACAGGGCTTCGGTACACCCGTGGCTCTCTCCAGCTTTGGCAATGGCCATCACATCGTCGGGAACGAGATACTCACCGCCGTTGCCCGGCGGTTTCACGAAGGTGCAGTAGGTGCATTGATCCCGGCACATGGTGGTGAGCGGGATGAACACCTTCGGCGAGAACGTGACGATGCGTCCGCGGCCTTCGTCTCGCAGGCGCTGCGCCTCTGCGAACAACGGACCGGGGTCGATCTCGCCGGACAGGTAGGCGAGGGCTTCGTCGCGATCGAACTGCATGGAGGCAGTTAACCAGCTGGCACGGCGGGCCGGGTCTAGTGGCCGTGGCGGTTGAGGATCAGCAAGAGACCGGCCACCCCGCCATAGAACCCACCACCGATGAGAGCAACCCAGATGGCGATCCCCACCGATCGGGGGATGCCCACCCCCGCAGCCAGCATGATGCCGGCGAATATGAAGAACGTGACGGGCACCCCTAGGACAAATCCCTGCGTGATCGCTCGACCAATCTCGGCCTGCTCCTCGATATCCTCGTCGGCTTCGGTAACGTCGCTCATGCCAACGAGGATAGCCCGGGCAGCACGAGGCACCGGTGTCAGAAGACCGGAAACACCCAGTCGTCGCGTTGGCCCGCGGGCAGTTTGTGTCACGGGTGCTTGATACGTTGGTTGCATGTTGGATATGCGGCCCGAGCTGACGGACGATCCTTGGTGGGATTGGCCCGACGCTTCTCTGGCGGACGCCCATCGCCCGGTTTTCGATGCTTCGGGCGGCGGCTTCGATGACCTGCCGGCCGGTGTGTTTTTGGCGGCTGGGCTCGCTGACGTTGATTTCGGTCGGTTGTCGGCTGTTGATCGAGTCGAGGCGGTGTCGGCTTTGCAGCGGCTGGTGTCGCATTATCAGGCGCAGTTGTACGCCGGGGTGGCATCGATTTACGAATACCTCGAAGACGACTTCGATGGCGACGTCGAGATGGCCACCGGCGCTACCGCTGCCGAGCTGCGGGCGGCCTTGCGGTTGACGCGGCGTGCTGCCGACCTCACCGTCGACCTGGCGTTGGCATTGGTGACGCGCTTGCCGGCGGTCCACCGGGCGCTCCTGTCGGGTGCCATCGACGTGGCCCGAACCAAGACAATCGTGTCCGGTACCGAACACCTCACCGAGGAGGCCGCCCAACAGGTGGTCGATCAGGTGCTGGCCGACGCTCCTCGGCTCACCACCGGCCAACTCGCCGCCCGACTGCGCCGTCTGTGCCTGGAAGTGGACCCCGACCAAGCTGCCGAACGGCTGGAGCGGGCCACCGAGCAACGGAGAGTGGAGCTGCGCCCCGATCCGGCGGGGACCGGCCACGTGTTTGCTTTCGATCTCGACCCGGTCCGCGCATCTGAGGCCATGAGCCGGGTCGACCGGCTGGCCCGCTCCCTCAAAGCGTCCGCGGAGGACCGAACGATGGATCAACTCCGGGCGGATGTGTTCTTGGACCTCCTCTGCGACGGCGGTCACCGCTCGGACACGGCCAGCACCGGCACCACTCACATCACCGTCGACCTCGAAACCCTGATCGGATTGGAGGATCGTGCCGGCGAGCTGGCCGGCTTCGGCCCCATCGCCGCCGACCTCGCCCGCCAAGCGGCACTAGAGAGTCGGCGCTGGGAGTACTCGATCCGCGACGGCGACACCGGCGACCTCATCGCCGCCGGAGCCACCCGACGACGTCCCACCGCTGGGCTCCAACACGCGGTCCGTGCCACCAACCCGACCTGCGTGTTCCCCGGCTGTCGAATGCCCGCCACCAGCTGTGACCTCGACCACATCGACGACTACGCCGCCGGCGGCGCCACGACCACCGACAACATCGCCCCCGCCTGCCGCCACGACCACACCATCAAACACCAATACGGTTGGCGATATGCGCGGTTGGCCGACGGTAGCTACCAGTGGACCAGCCGTCTCGGACTGAAACACTCCACGGGACCTCCCTAGGCGAGATGATCGCCCTCGACCGCACCAAGCCGGACGGTCATCGCGTCTTCTCCCTCCCGTCGGTAGCCCAAGCCACTTTCGTCGTCTCTAGAGCAAGCCTTCCACCGGATTGACGACCACTGTGCCGTCCGGAATCGATACCTCGGGGACGAGCTCGTCGACGAAGGGAACCTCAACGGGGCGGTCGTCGGTGGTGGTGATGACGAGGCGCGTCTGGGCCGAGTACAACACAACGTCGGCCACGATCCCGAGCCGATTCCCCTCCTGATCGACGACCTGCAGCCCCCTCAAGTCCTCGGGCCAGTACTCCCCTTCTTCCAGCTCTCGCCGGTCGGCCTTGGCGAGGAACAGCTGCGATCCCTTGAGCTCCTCTGCTGCGTTGCGGTCGGTGACTCCATCGAACGTGACGATTACGCCGTCCTTGCCGCGTCGGGCTCGTTGGATCTCGACCGGGCGATCGTCCAGCATCAGCGACGTGCCGGCGCCGAACCGCTCGGGTTCATCGCTGTAAAAGACAACAGCCACATCGCCTTTGATGCCGTGGGCACGAGCGATATGGCCGATGCGGACGTAGCCGTCCGGGACCTTGTCGTCCTTCTGATCTGGCACCCTGGTCAGTCGAGGAACTCCACGCCGGCGTCGAGGCCTTCCTCGTCGGCAGCGGCCTGAGCAATGGTGCGGATGGCTCGAGCCACCCGGCCCCGGCGGCCGATCACTCGACCCATGTCGGACTTGGCGGTGCGGACCTCGGCGACGATCTCGTCGGGTCCCTGCTGGACCATCACGATCTCCACCTCATCGGGCTCGTCGACGATCTCACGGATGACGTAGTTGACGACCTTCTCGGTGATTTCGGTCATGCGGTGTCCTCTTCCTCTGCGGCGACCTCTTCGTCAGGTGCGGCCTCTGCGGCGACCTCTTCGTCAGGCGCGGTTTCAGTTGTTCCCTCCGCTGCCTCTATCGGCTCTGCAGCAGCCTCAACGGCCTCTTCGGCCGCCTCTTCAACTGGATCAGCGACGGCCTCAGCAGTCTCAGTGGGCTCGGGCTCGGCCGCTGCCTCGACCGCTTCGGCAGGGGAACCGGCCTCTTCGTCGACGACCTTCTCGGCCGCATCGGCTGCCGGCGATGTCTTCGGAGCGACGGTGTAGATCTCGCCGCGTGACACCTTGTAGGCCGACCATGCACCGGAAATCTCGAGGAGCTTGCGCACCGGATCAGTGGGCTGGGCGCCCTTGCTGAGCCAGTCGACGGCTTTCTCGTTGTCGATCTCGATGAGCGATGGTTCCTGGCGGGCGTCATACCGGCCAATCGCTTCGATGTAACGGCCCTGGCGTGGTTTGCGGCCATCGGCCACGACCACGCGGTAGACCGGCTGCTTCTTCTTGCCGAGTCGCATCAGGCGCATCTTGACCGCCATCTGTCCTACCTTTTCCTTGATCTCGTCTTCATGCCGGGGATTCCCGGGAGGCCGGGGATGGACTTCCCGTCCGCCAGCATCTTCATCATCTTTTGTGTCTCGCCGAACTGTTTCAGCAGCGCGTTGACTTGCTGAGTGTTCGTGCCTGACCCCTTGGCGATGCGGCGTCGTCGGCTGCCGTTGATCAGCCGGGGGTTCTGCCGCTCCTGGGGAGTCATGGATCGAATAATCGCTTCGACCCTGCCCATGTCCTTGTCGGACACGTCAACATCTTTCAAAGCCGACGCAGCGCCCGGCAGCATAGCAACCAAACCTTGCAGCGGCCCCATCTTCTTCAGCTGCTGGAACTGCTTGAGGAAGTCTTCGAGGGTGAACTCGGCCTTGCGCAGCTTCTCGGCCATCTCGAAGGCTTCTTCTTCGTCGAAGGCCTCCTCGGCCTTCTCGATGAGCGTCAGCACGTCGCCCATGCCGAGAATGCGGCTCGCCATGCGCTCCGGATAGAAGACCTCGAAATCGTCGAGGCTCTCACCGACGGCGGCAAACTTGATGGGCCGCCCGGTGACCTCGCGCACCGAGATGGCGGCACCACCGCGGGAATCGCCATCGAGCTTCGACAGGACAATGCCGGTGAGATCGGTGTATTCCAAGAAACCCTGCGCCACATTCACCGCGTCCTGGCCGGTCATGGCGTCCACGACGAGCAGAACCTCGTCGGGATCGGCCGCCTTGCGGACTGCCGCCAGCTCGTCCATGAGATCCTTGTCGATGGCCAAACGGCCGGCAGTGTCGATGATCACGGCGTCGTGGCCCAGCTTCTGGGCTTCCTTCAAGGCAGCCTTGACCAAACGAGCAGGTTTCGACTTGCGATCGGCGTAGACATGCACGTCGACCCGGCCACCCAACTGCTCGAGCTGATCGATGGCAGCGGGGCGCTGCAGGTCGGCCGCCACCAACATGGGATTGCGCCCCTTGCTCTTCAGGTGTTTGGCCAGCTTGGCGCTCGTGGTTGTCTTACCGGAGCCCTGGAGGCCGGCCATGAGGATCGTGAACGGCGGCGAGCTCTTCTCGAAGCCGGCTTCGGTGCCGCCCAGGGTGTTGATGAGCTCCTCATGGACGATCTTGATGACCTGCTGGCCCGGCGTGAGGCTCTGGTGGACGTCGGTTCCCACCGCCCGCTCCTTGATCCGAGCAAGGAGGTTCTTGGCGACGGAGACGTTGACATCGGCTTCGAGGAGGGCGAGGCGGACCTCGCGCAACGCCTTGTCGACATCGTCCTCGCTCAAGCGCCCCTTGGAGCGCAGCGACGAGAAGATGCCGGCGAACCGGTCTGAAAGGGATTCAAACATTGTGCATACAGGGTACCGGGCCGGCGAGGTACCGCCATCCCGGTCCCACCCACCAGCCATGAGCCTTCGCCTACAGGGAGGCTTCGCTCCCAGGGCGAACAGCAAGTTCGGAGCCGAGCCTCATCGCCTGCCGCTCCCCGGTCATGGGGAGCCGGCCTCATGGTTTGGGGGTGAGGACGGCGACGGGAATAGTGCGGTCTGTTTTGGTCTCGTAGGTCGCGAAGCTGCCGTAGTCTCTGAATCGCGCATACAACTCGTCGCGAACTGCGCCCTCCAACTCGACCGTGGCGGTGCATTCGATGACTTTGTCGAGGTCCTGGACCGTCACATCGGGCTCAGCCATCATGTTGAGGATCCAGGCGGGGTGCTCGTCCCCTCCGCCTGCCGAACCAGTCACGAGGTAGTTGTCACCGTCTTTGAGATGGGCCAGCGGCTTGGGACGCTTCTTTCCGGTCTTGCGACCGGTTGTCGTCACGATGATCACAGATGCGGGCTTCTCTCCACCACCCATCCGCTTTCCGCCGGTCACTTGATACAGCTTGGCGTGGAGCTCGGTGGCAATCCTGGTCATCGTGCTGGCGATAGATGTCACGTGGGAACGATACCGTCCCGGCGGCGATCCTCTGTGACGGCTACGGTCGTGCTCCGAAGTCAGGCTCTTCGGTACGAGTCCGTTTCAGCTCCCAGAAACCGGGAACCGTCATCACCTTTTGGAGACCGTCCCACAGCTGCAACGCCAAATCTGTTTCGGGCACCCGGCTGATCACCGGCCCGAACATGCCAACCCGGGCCCCGTTGGCGTCGTCAAAGGCGATGATCGGCGTTCCAACGTCATCGCCGGCGAGCGCCAGCCCGAATTCCATTCGCCTGCGGATCTCGGCGTCCCACGCAGCCTCGTGGTATGCAGCTGCGTGATCGGTGGATACCCCCGCCTCGGCGAGTGCCTCTTCGATCGAGAAGGTCTTCAGTTCTCGGTCGTGGTGGATTCGTTTGCCGAACTCCCAATAGGTCCCGAAGACACCCTCATTGCCGTCCGCGGCCCGGACCGACTCCATCACCCTGAGCAGGTCATGGGTGCGCTTGTAGCGGCTGTAGGCCCGAGAGCCCTCTTCCACCTCATTCTTGAACAGCAGGCTGATCGGCTCCCAGGCGACCCGGAGGTCGCGTTCAGGAGCCACCTTTTCGACGACCCACCGGGCCGTCACCCAGCACCACTTTCAGATGGGATCGACCCAAAAACTGATTTCCACTCAAGTCCTTCCCAGAAGGACCCTAGTGAGCGCGCCTTTGCATCCCTCCTGGCATGCTTGACTCACAGACAATGGACATGGCACGTGATCTCCCGCTGTTGGGCGGGCTTGGCCTCGCAATCGTGGCTGCGGTGTTCCTGGCCGCCGCCGAAACGGCGTTGCTCCGACTTCCCATCGTCCGCGCCCGCACGCTGGCCGAAACCGGCCGGCGAGGTGCTCGATTGCTTCACCTCATTGAACGGCTGCCCACTGTTCTCAACACCGTGCTCCTGGCTGCACTGCTGGCTCAGATCACTGCAGCCACGATCACGGGAATCCTCGCCGAACGTTGGTTCGGCAACCTCGGCGTCACCATTGCGTCGGTGATCCTCACAGTGGTCCTCTTCATCTATGGCGAGGCCATTCCCAAGACATACACCGTCCGCCACACCGACCGGGTCGGGCTGTGGATCGCCGTCCCGGTGTCCATGCTGGTAGCCATCCTCCGTCCGATCGTCGCTCTACTCGTGTGGATTGCCGATATTCAGATTCCGGGCCAAGGCATCACGACTTCGCCGACTGTCACCGAAGACGAGCTTCGCCATTTGGCGACCCGGGCAGCCCGCGAGGGCGAGATAACCTCCGATGACCACGAGCTCATTGAACGAGCGTTCAAGTTCGGCGACCGCCAAGTGGACGATGTCATGGTGCCCCGTCTCGACATCATCGCCGTCGAGGCCGACCTCGAGGTGCGAGCCGCCCTGGCCTCGGCGCTGGAACATGGGCACCGCCGCCTGCCGGTCTATGACGGGACGATTGAGAACATCATCGGAGTCGTCAGGCTCCGTGATCTGGTGAAGCACTTCGAAAAGGAGACGCTGGTGCGCGAACTGGTGGAACCGATACTCGTTGTGCCCGAGTCAAAGCCGATCCTCGCCTTGCTCCAAGAGATGCAATCAGAGACCAAGCACGTCGCGATCGTTGTTGATGAGTACGGCGGCACTGCCGGCTTGGTCACCATCGACGACATCGTGGAGGAGCTTCTCGGAAGCGTGGCCGACGACACCGACGATGCCCCAATTCGGGAAACGATCATGGGCTGGTCTATTGACGGGTCGTTGCCCGTGGAGGATCTCAAGGAACTCATCGGCGAGATCCCGGACGGTGATTGGAACACCGCAGGTGGCTTGGTGATGGGGCTGGTCGGCCGGGTCCCGGCAGTCGGAGACGAGGTAGAGCTTGCCGGCGGGCGGCTGCGAGTCGAGGCCATCCGCGGGCGCCGCATCATTCGCCTCGACGTCATCACCGGTTAGTCCGAACGCGGGCCTGGTACGCTCGCTCGCCATGGTCACAGAGGCACGCGACACGTCACTCCGGGCCGATATTCGCCGGCTCGGCAACCAGCTCGGTGAGTCACTCGTCCGTCAACAAGGTCCGGAATTGCTCCATCTCGTCGAGGAAGTGAGAGCGCTGACCAAGAAGCTCCGAGACGATGCGCGGCCTGCCGACGCTCGACAGCTCGATGAGTTGCTCGGTGGAATCGACCTCGACACGTCGATCCAACTCGTACGAGCCTTTACCTCATATTTCCACCTGGCCAACGTGGCCGAGCAAACCCACCGGGTCGACGAGCTGGCTGCTCGGTCGCCGGCCGAACGCGAATGGTTGGAGGCCACGATCGACCGGATCATCGAGGCGGACCTCGATCCCGACCTGGTCCGCGAGGTCGTCAGGCGAGTCGAGCTAGGCCCCGTGTTCACCGCCCATCCCACCGAGGCGGCTCGTCGCTCAATCCTCACCAAACTCACCGAGTTGGCTGGCCTGCTCGAACGACGGCTCGATCCGCGGATAACCGACGCCGACCTCCGCCGCGTCGACAGGAGGGTCGCCGAGATCATCGACCTCATCTGGCAAACCGACGAACTGCGCTTGGAACGACCGGAGCCCCTCGACGAAGCACGCTCCACCGCGTTCTACTTCGATCAACTCTTCACCGCCGTGATCCCCTATCTCCTCGAGGAGTTCGACCTGCAGGTCCAGCGGCTCGGCATCGACATTCCAGATGTCGTGTCCCCTATCCGATTTGGCACATGGGTGGGAGGCGACCGTGACGGCAACCCTTTCGTCACGCCGCACGTGACCATGGCGGTGCTCGAGATGCAGCATGAGCACGGCCTTCGCAACATCCTCCACGCCGTCGAGGCGCTCTCGGCCGAATTGTCTGCCTCCATGGCCATCAAAGGCATCTCGCCCGCTCTGGCGGATTCTCTCGATGCAGACCGCCGCGACCTACCCCAGGTGTTTGCGCGGTTCGGGGCCATGAACGCCGAGGAGCCCTATCGGCTCAAATGTGCCTACATTCACGCCCGGCTGCAAGGGACTCGCACAAGGATCGCCGACGGTTCTCGGCACGTCCCCGGACGTGACTACATCGCGACCGATCAACTCGTCGCTGACCTACTCCTCATGCGTGAGTCCCTCGTCGCTCATGAGGGCCTCCTCATCGCCGACGGATCGCTTGCTCGGCTCATCCGCACAGTCGCAGCGTTCGGTTTTCGCCTGGCCACGATGGACGTGCGAGAGCACGCCGACAAGCACCACGAACTGCTTGCAGAACTGTATGAGCGCCTCAACGTCGACTACGGGTCGCTCAGCTCCACCGAGCAGGCCCAGCTCCTCAGCGAGGAGCTCGGCGCACGGCGCCCGCTTTCTCCTCCGTTTCTCGAGCTCGAAGATGGGCCGGCGACCACCAAGGCGACCTTCGACGTCATCCGCGAAGCACAATCTCGTTTCGGGGTCGAGGTCATCGACTCCTACATCATCTCGATGACCCGGGGGGCGTTCGACGTGTTCGCGGCTGCCGTGCTCGCTCGCGAATCTGGCCTCATCGACATCCATGGCGGCGTCGCCACCGTCGGGTTGGTGCCGCTGTTGGAGACAATCGACGAGCTTCGGATCGCCGGCGAGATCCTCGACGACATGCTCACCGATCCGTCATATCGGCGTGTCGTCGAGCTGCGCGACAACACCCAGGAGGTCATGCTCGGATACTCCGACTCCAACAAACACGGTGGAATCACCACATCGCAGTGGGAGATCTACAAGGCGCAACGCGACCTCCGCGACATCGCCACCAAGCACGGAGTCGTATTGCGGTTGTTCCACGGACGTGGCGGCACGGTTGGCCGGGGCGGCGGGCCCACGCACGCTGCCATCATGGCGCAACCGTTTGGAACGGTCGACGGCCCGGTGAAGCTGACCGAACAGGGCGAAGTCATCTCCGACAAGTACGGCTTGCCGCAGCTGGCGCGCCGCAACCTCGAACTGACCCTCGCCGCAGTTCTCGAGGCTTCGCTCCTGCACCGGGAACCGAGGCGGGACCCGGCAACCTTGGCGTTGTGGGACGAGATCATGTCGGTCGTGTCGGAAGCGGCCTTCACCGCATATCGCTCACTCGTTGAGCACCCGTCGCTCGTTGACTACTTCACGGCGTCGACCCCCGTAAACGAGTTGGGTGACCTCAACATCGGCAGCCGGCCCGCCCGACGCAAGAGCCAACCTGGCCTCCAAGGATTGCGGGCCATTCCCTGGGTCTTCGGATGGACACAAACGCGTCAAATCGTTCCAGGCTGGTTCGGGGTCGGCACGGGCATCGAGGCGGCTCGCTCAGCCGGATACGGCGACCAGCTTCGGCAGATGTTCCAGGACTGGTCCTTCTTCACGGCGTTTGTTTCCAACGTCGAGATGACACTTGCCAAGACCGACATGACCATCGCCCGCCAATACGTCGATATGCTCGTCGAGGCTGAGCATCGGTCCGTTTTCGACATCATCAAAGCAGAGCACGTGAGGGCGGAGACCCAGCTGCTGTGGCTCACCCAATCTGACACGATGCTGGATTCGCTTCCCCTTCTCCAGCGAACCCTCAGTATTCGGGATCGTTACCTCGACCCTCTCAACTACTTGCAGATGGCCCTTCTCAAACGCTCCCGAAGCGACGAGGGCGCCGATCCCTTGCTTCGCCGAGCACTCCTCTTCACGGTCAACGGGATCGCGGCCGGCCTTCGGAATACGGGTTGACGGAGCACGATGCCATCGGAACGACCACAATTGCCCCGAGCCAGAACTGAGATCGGAGCCATGCCCTGATGCCAACGACCGTCGTCGACCATCCTCTCGCCCAGCATTACCTCACCAACCTGCGCGATCGCACCACCGAGCCACAGAGATTCCGCGAGTCGGCTCGCCGCCTCGCCTACCTTCTCGTTTTCGAGGCCCTCAAGGAGGCACCGCTTCGCGAGCAGGAAGTTGAGACCCCACTCGAGAGCACCACCGGATACCGAATCGATCAAGATCTCGTCGCGGTTGCTGTGCTCCGGGCCGGCCTGGGGCTGCTCAACGCCGTTGTTCACGTGCTGCCCGACGTGAAAGTCGGATATGTCGGCTTGGCCCGCGACGAGGAGACCATTCAGCCTCAGGAGTACTACACCAAGCTGCCGAACCTCTCGGCCGCCAAGGTCCTGATCCTGGAGCCCATGCTGGCGACCGGCGGATCGCTTTCGTGGGCAGTGCAGAAAGTGAAGGACAAAGGCGCCACCGATATCGCCGCACTGTGCGTCGTCGCCGCCCCCGTCGGCGTGGAACGAATGGAGCAGGAGCACCCCGACGTCCACGTCGTCACTGCCGGGATCGACCGGGATCTCGACCACAAATATTACATTCGACCGGGCCTTGGCGACATGGGGGACCGACTCTTCGGCACCTTCTGACGTGGCCGACGAGTTCGAATCGGCGGTGGTCGCCGTCCTGTGTGCGTTGCGCCCGGGCGAAGTGGTCACGTACGGCGAGGTCGCTGCCGAGGCGGGCTATCCAGGGGCGGCGAGGGCCGTTGGCAATATCCTCCGCAACTCGGGGGGATCACTGCCGTGGTGGCGAGTCGTCAACGCATCGGGGCGCCTCGTGCCCGGTCACGAGATTCAACACGCTGAACTCCTCGCCAAGGAAGGCGTCGCCACCAAGGATGGGCGCCTGCTCCGGTCCCAGCGTACGGGCAGCCGACGCGCCGGCGGGTAGGCTCACGGTCGCATGTCCATACTC
>JBFGJH010000075.1:0-15645 GCA_041577335.1 Acidimicrobiia bacterium
GGACGCGACATCGAGATCGCCGCGCTCACGGACCGGGCAATGCACGGCCGGTTCGTGATGCTCTATGCACCTCGACGTTACGGAAAGACGAGCCTCATCCACCGTATCCGGTTCGAAGCAGGAGAGTCGAAAGAGTTGACGGTGGTGCTGGTCGATCTGCTCGGTGTGCAGACCATGGACGATATCGCCAACCGGATCGGGCACTCATACCGCGAGCTGACCACCGGTGGATTCGGCGCGGCGCTACGCAAGCTGGCCAATCGGTCTCCAGAACTGGCGGCCGAAATCGGTATCGGCCCAGCCAAACTTGGGGTGAAGCGCGGCGAGGTTGACGCTCCCCGCTTGCTCGAAGACCTGTTGCGGCTGCCCTACGACACGGCAGACAAGACGGGCACCCGCGTGCTGATCGTGATGGACGAATTTCAAGCGATCGCGGACGTTGCCAACGCCGAAGCCGTGATCCGGTCCACCATTCAGCACCAACGAGACCACGTTTCCTACCTTTTCGCCGGCTCGGAGCAGTCCATGCTCACCACCATCTTCGGCGACAACACCGCCCCTCTTTATGGCCAGGCCGAGCAGTTCCGATTGGGGCGTCTCTTCAATGAGGCGCTGGCGCCATTCGTCGAAGACAAGTTCAGCGCCACCGGGCGGGACGTGGGCAGCGCCCTCCCCTATCTGCTCGACGAAGCGCGGGGGCATCCTCAGCGGTTGGCGTTTCTCGCCCATCACCTGTGGGAGGCCACCGGCGACAGCGGAACGGCCGACGAAGGGACGTGGGATTCGGCTCGCCAAGTTGCAATGGGCAGGAGCTATCACGAATTCGTCGCCATCGACGCCGGGCTGGAGCCAGGCCAGCGCAAGACCGCGAGATTGCTGGCATGGGACGAGCCGCTGTACGGATCGGCCGCCCAGCGGCTCGGCTTGCCCAAAGGGACGGCGCGGAAGGCGGTCGATGCCCTCGTCCGCCGCGGCCTGGCATGGCGCCCGTTCACCGAGGGCCTGGAACTGGTTGACCCCCTCTTCGCCGCTTGGCTCCGCGAACGCAACCCCCAGCCCTGATTGGCGTGAACCCAGGGTTGAACCCGGGGTTGAGTGTTTCAGAAATGCAACACTCAGCCCGCAGAACAGTCTTTCCTGAACCCAGGGTTGAACCCGGGGTTCAGCGTTTCAGAAATGCAACACTCAGCCCGCAGAACGGTCTTATCCGAACCCAGGGCCGAACCCAGGTTCAGGCATTCGATTGTGAATGGCTCCACCCTGAGAACAACGGTCGAGCGGATGACCCGGTTTCACGCCACAATGGCGCCATGCCAGCCGAACTCGTCCCCGGACTGCCCATCGATGTCATCGGGCAGGTGCGCGCCGAAGTGTTCGTTGTCGCCCACGATGGCCAGCAAGCGCTGCTGACCGGACCTGATGGCCCCCAGCCGTGGCACATCGAGACGGCCGGGTCCGAGCACCCCCTCGATCTCGTTCGGGATATGGCCCACAGCAACATGGATGATGTACAGCTGGTGCACTCAACCTCGTGGCGGTGGGACCGCCAGTCGGTGGTGCTCACATTCCTCGTGGTGATCCCACCCGAGACACTCGGATCCATGACCAGCATCCCGGTCCCGCGAGCCGACCTGGCCCGCTCAACGGCACACGAGGCCCCGGCTGAGATAGCCTTCGCCCAAGTGCTCGAGCACGCCCTCCGGCATTTGGCGTGGCTGGCCAAGGAGGATGACGTGGTGCGAGAAACGTTGTCGGACGCATGGCACGACGAACTGGCCGGCTATGTTCCGGCTCCGTTCGAGCAACTCGATTAGGAGGAACGATGAAATACAAACTCGCCTGCGATTGCGGTTGGGAAACCCAGGGAAGCGAGGACGAGCTGGTCGCTGCTACCCAGGAGCACGGCCGCCAACTGCACAACATGGACCTCACGCCAGAACAGGCGATGGCCATGGCCTCGCCGGTCGAGGAGTAGGCCGGTCTCCGGACGAGAAGGACGACCGCAGCGTGTTCCCGGAGCCCCAGTGCCCCGGGAACACACCGCAGACTCTCCGCTCAGCGGTTGCGGTGGAACTGATAGAGCTTGTTGACTCCGTCGTCGGCAACGTAGATCGACTGATCGTTTACCGCGATACCGGACATGAGCCCGAACGGGAAGAACCCTTCTGGGTCTCGACCTGAGTAGTCGAGGCCGACGATCGCCGGTGAGGCGACTCCGGTGGCCAAATCGATCGCGGTCACCTGCTTGAGGATCGGTTCCACAACCAGGAGGCGGTCACCATCGATGGCCAAGCCCTCTGGCAGCACGAGCCCTTCTGCGACGAGGCTCGTGCCTGCGTCGGTGACAGCCCAAATGTTGCCGAACGCCCAGTCGCCCACGTAGAGCGTGTTGCCGTCCGAGGCAAGCCCGAGTGGCAGACCGAGCCCACCGATGAGCACCTCGGAGGTGTTTTCGGCGTTCACCACGTTGCCGGCACCGGCCTGGGCCGCCGCGATGATGTCACCGTGGCGGACCGCATTGGTGGGGGCGGCCAACGTTCTCACATCCAGCGAGACAGCGCCTGTCGCCGGGTCCATCACCTGGACGGAATTGGCGAATCCGCTCGACAAGACCAGGTCGTCGCCATCCGCCGATACCGTCATCGAACCGGCGAAGGCTGTTCCCGGCGGAGCGAACCGGTCGTAGAACGACGACGTCCACCGCTTGGTGCTCGTGAAGCCGCGCATCGCGAACAGCTCGCTGACCCATACGGTGCCGTCGGGCGAGACAGCCACGCCAGCGGGGAGACCAAGTCCGGCAGGCGTGATAGCCACCGAGTTGCCCCGCGGGCCTACCCTGACGATCTGGTTGTCCGCACCGACCGCCGCAAAGAGCCGATCGTTGGTTGCGAACGCGATGTTGTCGATCGTGCCGACGGTGTCCAGTACGACCTCGTGGTTGTTCGCCCCCGAGAAATCGATCTTCATGACGAGGCCTTCGCCGATGTTGACGGCGAACAACTCGCCCTTCGAATTGAACTTCGCTGCAGAAGCAACCCCGAAGACGTTCGCCACGATCTCGGAGGTCACCGGAACCGCACTATCGACATCGATCTTGAGGATCTCGCCCGTGAAGAACGATGGAGCGTAGAGGTGGCCGTCAGGCCCGAAATCGAAGGAGTTGACATTCAGGTTCTCGTTGAGCAGTTGCGGATCATCCACCAGGTTGGGGTCGAGCTCATAGAGTCCCTCGCCGAGGAAGAGACGTCCGACGAAAAGGCGGCCGTCGTCGGACATGGTGATCGGGTTGACACCCGGTCCTACGAACTGGTGCACCGGGTCGTGGCCCGGCTTGAGCATCCCGACATAACCTCTGAGGATCTCGGTCCAGTACACGGTGCCGTCGTCAGTGATGAAGACGTCATCGGGACCGTGGACCCCGCGTTCTGGCCCAATGCGATCGAGCAGGTCGCCGGTGTCGGGGTCGTGCACCGTGATCTCGTCGCCTCCGACGCTCGCCACATAGACGTTCCCGTCATACGGTGAGACGTAGATCCCGTTGAGGGAGTTCGTCGCGGCGGCCGGGCCAACCTGTCTCCCCTCGGACACGTCCATCGGCTCTGGTGCCTCCTCAGCGCCTACCGGTACTGCCACCACGAGCAGCAAAGTAAGGACAAAAGCTATGCGGATACGCATCGGAACTCCCCAGATCGGCGATGAGTTACGACCCTACCCATCCCGGCTCTTCCGCGCCCCCTGATTGCGCTGCGAAAGCAGGAAGCTACGCCGGAAAGCCCCAGTCGGCGATCATGCGGTCGATCTCCAGCCGGGCGTAGATCGCCAGCGCCTCCTGGGCCAAGGCACCGTCGGGGTCTTCCTCGTGGATGTTGCCGATGACGATGATGTTCTCGTCGTTGACCCGGGTTGCCGGCAGAGTGAAGTTGAACGACCCGGCAATGATCACCTGATCGTCGATCACCGCCAGCTTGTGGTGGAGCTTGTTGAGCGGGCCGCCATTGTTGGACAGGTACAGTTCGATGTTGTCGACGTTCTTCAAACCATGGGTTGCCGCCCACGCCTGGTTTCCCTGGCCGCGATCCATGATCCCCCGGATCTTCACACCGGACGACGCCATCGCCCGCAATGTGTCGTCGATGCCGGACGTGTCGGTGAATGTGAACACGGCAAAGTCGATACGCTTCTCCGCCTTCAACATCTGTTTCATGATCTCCATCTCAGGCGCGTGCTCGGGGGCAAACAACACCTTGACGCGAACACCGGAAGGGCTGTATTCGCGGGGTCGCGGATCGTGGCGCTCACGCAATGCTCCGAACGTTCCAGTCCACATCTCCTCGAACTCCTCGGAATAGACCCCGGCGGTGCGTTTCCCGCGAACGATCACCAGATGGTTGAGATTCTTGTGGAGCCCAGTCAGAGTGAAATTGGTGGAACCGGTGAGCACCGCCGCCCGCGACGACGGGCCGTCTGGATCACGGACGATGAACTTCTGGTGGAACGTCTCCGGATTGAGATCGATCGTGACGTCGATGCCGGCTCGCAACAGAGCAACAAACAGGCGTCGATTCTCATCGTTCGCTCCGCCTGCGACGAACGGATCGAGCGGCGGGACGTCGAGTCCGAGATAGATGCGCTCGAGAATCACCCGCGTATTCACACCTCGGAGGTGCGCCTCGATCAGCGCTCTGGTCACCGGCTCAGACTCGAGTTCCTGGACGGCCACTGCCAGCTCATCGCGCGCTCCAGCGATGAACCCGA
This sequence comes from Acidimicrobiia bacterium, assembly GCA_041577335.1. Taxonomy (GTDB): domain Bacteria; phylum Actinomycetota; class Acidimicrobiia; order Spongiisociales; family JAENVV01; genus JBFGJH01. The sequence continues at coordinate 4,756 of JBFGJH010000075.1, forward strand.
TGATGGTCGCCTCCAGGTCGTCCGGCGCGCCAACCTCGGGCGGGCCCATGTAGACCTCGATACTGCCGATATCTGCCGACATGCGCTTCCCCCAGTCGTGTCGTGCGAACAGTCAATACTGCCCCATCGGCACGCCACGTGTGGGCGTGCTGCTACCCGTCCCCGTTCACTGCGAAATGGCGACTGTCGAAGGTGATCTTGAGAAATCGGTTCCGTCCGGTGAGATCGGGCAGTATCTCGGTCCGCTCGAACACCGGGATAGTCAGCGACGCGGCGTCGTCGGCGTGACCGTCACCCACCTCGATGAGCGCCGCTCCGTCAGGCGCCAGCCATCGCGGGAGACCTTCGATCAGCGGCCGTATCACCGCCAGCCCATCCGTGCCGCCGTGCAGCGCCAGGCGAGGCTCCCATTCCCCGATCTCATCAGGCAGCGCATCCATCTCGGCGGTGGTGACATACGGAGGGTTCGACACCAAAAGGTCGATCTCTCCGGCAACTGTTCGCGGAATCGCCTCGAAAAGACTGCCCACGTGGAACTCCACGTCCACACCGTTGCGGTCGGCGTTTTCGTGGGCCAGCGACAGCGCCAGCGGCGAAACGTCGGTGCCGATCACTCGGGCTGTCGGGAATGCCATCTTCAGCGCTACGGCAAGGCATCCGGTGCCGGTCCCGATGTCGACGATGACCTGAGGGTGGTCGACATCGGTCGACGCCAACTCGTAGAGCTGCTCGGTCTCGGGGCGCGGGATCAGCGCTCGCTGATCGACTGCCAGTTCGGCGGGACCGAACGGGATCGAGCCTTCCAGGTACTGAAGAGGCTCACCGGCGCGTCGCGCCGTCACCATCGCCTCTAGGTCCGCCGCTTCGCTTTCGCTGATCTCCTTGTCGGCCAGGACCTCACTTCGAGAAAGGCCGGTCGCTGCCATGACCAGGCGGACCATCTCGTGGTCGGGCAAGTCATCGGCTTGTCGTAGAAGATCTCGGGTTGTCACTGGTCCCATGATCCAAAGACTCCCACCAGCACCGTGTCCTCGTTGGCTGCGTAGAAAACCGTGGCGGCTGTCCCTAGGTAGCGCTTTTCAACATCCTGATCGTCGCCATGCAGATTGTCGACGTCAACTCCGAGTCGCGAGATCACGTCGGTGGCGTCGAGCCCCACCGCCTCCAGAAACGCCTTTACCGCGGCGACGTTGCCCGCGTCATCCTCTTCACCAGCTCCGTCGATCACGCTGAGCTGCGCCAAGGTGACAGACCCGTCGGCGACGATCACGTCCACCGCGACGCCGGATCGCCGGTCTTGCGCCACTGCGGTAGGGCCGCCGTCGGGGTCGGCCTGGAGCTCGAGCACAGGCACGCCGCCGATCGGCTCTACGAGCTCTGCCCACCGACTGGCGAGGTCATCGTATGCCAGGCCCAGCGGCGGGACCATATCGGGATACACGATCCGCACGGACGAGTTGGTTGCGTGCGGGCCAATCTCGGTCAACTCGTTGTCTTCTTGACCGAGATCGTCGCCGGCGAAACCGCACGCCGCCAGGGTCACGGCAAGCACGAGGAGGGCGACTCGGGTCATTCCCCTTCGGCCAGGCGCCGGGCCTGCTCGTACGTTTGCAGCTGTTCGACGAACTCGTCGAGGTCCCCGTCGAGAATGGTCGGCAACTGCTTGATGGTGAGACCGATGCGATGGTCGGTGACTCGGCTCTCTTTGTAGTTGTACGTGCGGATCTTTTCGGAGCGCCCACCGCTGCCGATCTGTGATCGCCGGCTCGCAGCGAGTTCCGCTTGCTGCTCTTCCATCTGAACCTGATAGAGCCGAGCGCGCAGAATCCGGAACGCCTTCTCTTTGTTCTGGAGCTGCGACTTTTCGTCCTGACAGGAGACGACGGTCCCGGTCGGTTCATGGGTCAGCCGCACTGCCGAGTCGGTGGTGTTCACCGACTGCCCTCCCGGGCCGGATGACCGATACACGTCGACCCGCACGTCGTTGGGGTCGAGCTCGAAATCGATCTCCTCGACTTCGGGCATCACCGCAACCGTGGCAGTGGATGTGTGGATTCGGCCTTGCGACTCGGTCTTGGGGATGCGCTGCACGCGATGGACCCCCGCCTCGAACTTCAAGCGCCCGTAGGCTCCCGCGCCCTTCACGGCGAGCGCCACTTCCTTGAACCCGCCGGCCTCAGCCTCCGAGGACGACATGATCTCCGTCCTGAGATTGTGGCGTTCGGCATAACGCTGGTACATGCGGGCGAGGTCCCCCGCCCAGATGTTGGCTTCATCTCCCCCGGCTGCCCCCCGAATCTCGATGATGACATCGCGAGCGTCGTTGGGGTCCTTGGGTATGAGCGCCACCTTGAGTTCCCCTGCGAGCCGCTCGGCGGCGGCCGCCTTCTCGCCGGCCAAGAGCTTGAACTCAGCGGCCATGTCGGCATCTTCCTCGGCTCCGGCCAGCTCCATAGCCTCCGCTTCGTCCTTGAGAAGGGCAGTGAGCTCCTCGTATCCCGCAACGAGCGGCTTCAACTCCGCATGGCGACGGGCAAGGTCGGCATAGGCGTTCTGGTCGGCGTGGATTGCCGGATCGGCGAGCTGAGGCTCGATTTCGGCAAAAGACTCGGAAATCTCGGAAAGACGCTCCAGGAGCGTCGGATCAACGGTCATTCGCCACTCTCGCCGTCTGCGGGAACGTAGGCCGGCCGGCCGCGACCGAGCACTTCCTCGATCGACGCGTCATCAAGCGCGGCAAGCAGCGACGCCACGGCCACCTCGACCTGATCGGCGTCTGGCTCGCCGGTGGTGAGCCGCTGTAACCACAGGCCCGGAGCAGCCAAGATGCGCCCGGCCCACCCATCGGCACGCAGGCCCGACCATCGCAGCAGTTCGTAGGACGCCCCGGCAATCACGGGAATGAAGATGATGCGGCTGGTGATGAGCCACCACACAGGGCCGCGACCGATGATCGAAAACAGCACGATCGATGCCAGGAGAACGATCAGCAGAAAGCTCGTGCCGCAGCGCGGATGCTCAGGCCGGTATTTCTGGATTTCTTCCACAGACAGGCGATCACCGGCTTCATAGGCGTGGATCGTCTTGTGCTCTGCCCCGTGATATTGGAACACTCGGCGGATGTCTTCGAGGCGGCCGATGAGCCAGATGTAGCCCACGAACAAGGCAATCCTGATGACCCCCTCCAGGGTCGCGAACAGCCAATCGCTCTCGGAGGCGAGCCAATCGGCGGCGGCGGCCGGACCGAGAATGAAGACGAGAGCGAACACCACCAATGCGACCGTCATCGAGCCAATCAGTTGAGCCTTGCCCAGCTCCTCTTCCTCTTCCTCGGCCTGTTTGTGAGCCGACCAAGTGAGAGCTCGCATACCGAGCGTCAGCGATTCGCCCAGCACCATGACTCCCCGAATGAATGGGATTTTGGCGAGACGGGATCGAGAAGAGAGCCGGGGCAGTTCTTCGGACCGAGTTTCGATCTGGCCATTGGGAGTGCGCACGGCAATCGCCCAGCCCGACGGGGCACGCATCATGACACCCTCGATGACGGCCTGGCCACCGACGGTTTTCTGGGGATCGCTGCTCACTCGGGTGATTCTCCTCGATGTTCCGGAATACATGAAACCACCGCCCGGAGGCGGTGGTTTCAGGTGACTGCGGTGCGGTTAAGCCTCAGCTGCGTCGGGCTTGGCAGATGCCTTCTTCGCATCGGACTTCGCTTTGGCGGCACGTTTCTGGAACCGCTCGACCCGCCCACCGGTGTCGACGAGCTTCTGTCGGCCGGTGAAGAAAGGATGACACTCGTTGCACAGTTCAGCGTTGATCTGGCTCACGGTGGACCGAGTGATGAACTCGTTGCCGCAGGAGCAGTGCACCTTGGTCTCTTTGTAGTCGGGGTGGATGTCAGTTTTCACGTCGTGGTCTCCTCTCGGCCGAAGTATGCCCTTTGCGTCAGCTCTTGGCCACTTCGAGCAGGAACTCGGTGTTCGACTTCGCCTTCTTGAGACGGTCGATGAGCAGCTCGAGCGCGGGGCCTGACTCGAGCGCCAGCAGCACTCGTCTCAGCTTCCACACGTGGGCGAGCTCATCTCGATCGAACAACAGCTCTTCTCGGCGGGTCCCGGACGACTCGATATCGATCGCTGGGTAGATCCGCTTGTCGGCGAGACGGCGATCGAGGCGCAACTCCATGTTGCCGGTGCCCTTGAACTCTTCGAAGATCACCTCATCCATCTTCGATCCGGTCTCGACGAGCGCCGTCCCAAGAATGGTAAGGCTTCCGCCCTCTTCGATATTCCTGGCAGCACCGAAGAAGCACTTCGGCGGGTACAGAGCCGTGGAGTCGACACCACCGGACAGAATCCGTCCCGATGCAGGAGTCGCCAGGTTGTGGGCACGGGCGAGGCGCGTGATCGAATCGAGCAGGATCACGACGTCGGTGCCCATCTCGACGAGACGCTTCGCTCGGTTGATGGCCAGCTCCGAGACCTGCGTGTGTTCCTCGGCAGGACGGTCGAAGGTCGAGAAGATCACCTCTCCCTTCACCGACCGCTGCATGTCTGTGACCTCTTCAGGGCGTTCGTCCACCAGAACCACCATCAGATGGCATTCCGGATTGTTGGCCGTGATCGCCTGGGCGATCTCCTTCAACACGGTGGTCTTGCCGGCCTTCGGGGGCGAAACGATGAGCCCACGCTGGCCCTTGCCGATGGGAGCAATGAGATCGATGATGCGGGTGAGCACGAGATCGGGACGCCCTTGCACCTCGAGATGGAGGCGCATGTCCGGAAACAGCGGAGTCAGCTTCTCGAACTTCGGCCGGTTGCGGGCCGTCTCGATGTCCATGCCGTTGACCGATTCGATGCGGGTCAACGCCGCGAACTTCTCCTGGCTGCGAGCAGGGCGCACAGGGCCGTTGACGATGTCACCACGCCGAAGACCGAACTTGCGGATCTGGCTGGCCGACACGTAGACATCCTGATCGCCGGGGCGGTAACCCGTTACCCGCAAGAACCCATAGCCTTCGGGGAGAACGTCGAGGATTCCTTCCCGGACCTCCATCTCGGACTCGGGAATGTGCTCGCCGCCGCCACCCTGACCACCACGGCCCCGGTTCCGCCGCTTGCGATTGCGGTTTCGGTTGCCGCCGTCGCCAGAGTCTTCGTCGCGGCCGCCGTCCCGATCTCGCCCGGAATCCCTGTCCTGGCTCGACTGACGATCTCCGCCCGAATCGCTCTTGTCCTGGGCCTGCGAGGTGTCCGATTCCGACGACTTCTCGTCGGCGGAACTGGCGTCTGGCTTGCCGTTGGATTTCTCGGTGGTCTCGGTGTCGGAAGCACCATCGTCTTCTTTGACCGATGTGGCGGGAAGATCGACCGGCGCAGGCTCGGGGGACGCGTCAAAGCCATCCGAGTTGAGGATCTCGCCGATGAGTTTCGCCTTCTGGAGCCCCTCAGCCTCGATGCCTACGGACTCAGCGATGGTGCGCAGATCCTTGATGGATTTCCCTTGGAGCTCTGCTCGAGTGGTCATTTGATCCTTTCCCCCAGCTGGACGACCGGAAGGTCAGCGAGCGATATGCATGGTCACCGCGACGTTCAAAAAGGCATGAGCCGAATGAACGGGTGAAAAAGGAATCTGCACCTGCGGTGAGTGCGAGGCTTCATTTTAGGCGGGGATGAGCGCCACGACAAGTTTTCCGGGTTGGCGCCGGTTTCGGCTGCCGATTCGACTATGTCCCAGCCGGCCGCCGTCTCGAGCCACCGCCCCCAGTCTGGCCCACGATCCCCAATGGTCGGGCTTGCCCAGGGGCGCGGGACCTGCCGGACGACACTCAGTGTGTGCTGGCGGCTCGCACCGCACCTTTCACCGTCTTCAAATCGTTGTCGAGCACGTCGAATCGCTCGTCGCGCTCATACAGATCTTGTAGCTCCGGAGGGAGTTCGGGGCGGGTGCCAGTGGCCCTCTCGACGGCATCAGGGAATTTGGCCGGATGAGCCGTCGCAATCGCGACGAATGGCGAACCTGGCTGGCGGGGCCGCATGTAGGCGGCTGCCAAGCCGATGGCCGTGTGCGGGTCCACCGTGACCTTGTGGTCCGCAGCGACCTGGCCGATGAAGCCTTCGACTGCCTGATCGGACATCCACATCGAGTCGAACACACTCTTGGCCGTGCTGAGCCGAGCCGAAGGCACCGACATGGTGCCGTTGCGCCGGAACGCCTCCATCGCCTTCGCCAGCGCAACACCGTCGTGGTCGTAGAGCTCGAAGAGCAGCCGTTCGAGGTTCGAAGGAATCTGGATGTCCATGGCTGGGGTGATGGTGGGCGTGACCGTGTCGATGGTCAGTGTGCCGGTGCGGAAGAAGCGGTTGAGACCGTTGTTGCGATTGTTGCCGGCGACAAGCCAGTTGATGGGCACGCCAATCGCACGCGCCACATAACCGGCATAGATGTTCCCGAAGTTGCCAGTCGGCACGGAAAACCCCAGCCCCGACTCCGTGGCGTCGAGTTGTAGGGTCGCCCAGAGGTAATAGGTGACTTGCGCCATGATCCGGCCGAAATTGATCGAGTTGACCGCCGAAAGACTCAGATCATCCCGGAACACGGCGTCGGCGAACATCGCCTTGACCAGATCTTGGCAGTCGTCGAAGGTTCCCTCGATGGCGATGTTGTGGATGTTGTCGTGGCTGACCGTGGTCATCTGCCTGCGCTGGACCTCCGACACCCTGCCGTGGGGATGGAGGATGATGACGTCGACGGACGGCCGTCCGCCCAATGCCTCGATGGCCGCCGACCCGGTATCTCCGGAGGTCGCCCCGACGATGGTGAGGCGCTCGCTGCGCCGGGTGAGCAACCGGTCGAACAACACACCGAGCAGCTGGAGGGCGTAGTCCTTGAACGACAAGGTCGGGCCCCAGAAGAGCTCCAGCAGGTACAGGTCGTCGTCGAGTTGGGTGAGGGGCGCCACTTCGTCATGACGAAAGCCTCGATAGGCCTCCGCAGCAGCCTCATCGAGCTCGGCTGCAGTGAATGCCTCTCCCACGAAGCGGCCCGCGACCGCGGCCGCCAGCTGTGGATATGACAGCGTGCGAAGTCCGTCGAGCTCGGCAACCGTCATCTGGGGCCAGGCCTCCGGTATGAACAGCCCTCCGTCGGCGGCAAGCCCGGCCAGCAGCACTTCTTGGAAAGTAGCCCCCGATACGCCGCCCCGGGTGGATTGGTATCGCACGCTCAGCCTTCGTCGCCGTGCACCCGAATGGTGGCGGCGACCTGGCGGACAACATCCAGCCCGGACACTTCGTCCACGGCTGCGCGAAGATCCCGTTCCAAAGCGTGATGGGTCACGAGCAGCAGGGTCGCCGAGTCGCCGCGCCCCTCCTGCCACACAGAGCCAATCGATACACCGTGTTCTCCAAAGGCCCCGGCAATTCGGGCGAGCACACCGGGCGCATCGGCGACTTCGAGGCGCACATACCACCGGGTGGAGACACCCTCGAATTCGGCAAGCGGGGTTTCGCCAAACCGGACCTTCGGGCTCACCGGAGCGCCTGCAAGATGCTCGCGAGCAGCATCGATGAGGTCTCCGAGTACGGCGGTGGCGGTGGGATCACCGCCGGCGCCCGGTCCGGAGAAGAGAAGCTCCCCAATGGCGGGGCCCTCGAGGTAGATCGCATTGTGAGCGCCCCGAACACTGGCCAGCGGATGATCGTGCTCGACCATTGTCGGATGGACTCGGACCGACACTCCGTCGTCCACCAACTCGGCCACTGCCAGCAGCTTGATGGCGTAGCCGAGATCGGCGGCCAGCCGGATATCGGTGGCGCCGATCGATTCGATGCCCTCGCGAAAAACGCCCGCTCCATGCACCCACGTGCCGAAGGACAGTGAGGCGAGAATGGCAGCTTTGGATGCGGCGTCGCCGCCGGATACGTCGGCGGTGGGATCTGCCTCGGCGTAACCAAGGGTTTGTGCCTCGGCGAGAGCCTCCCGGTAGTCAAGGCCTTCGTCGGTCATCTGGGTGAGGATGAAGTTGGTGGTGCCGTTGACGATTCCGAGCACGCGAGAGATCTTCTCACCAGACAGGCTCTGAGAGAGGGGGCGAATGATGGGAATGCCTCCACCGACGGCCGCCTCGAACAGCAGTGACACGCCCGCCTGCTCGGCTGCCTCGAAGAGCTCCTGGCCGCGCGCTGCGATCAGCTCCTTGTTGGCCGTCACCACAGGCTTGCCCGCCTGGAGGGCGGCGAGAACCAGATCGCCGGCCGGCTCCAGGCCCCCCATCAGCTCCACGACGAGAACGACGCTGGGATCGTTGACAACTTCCTCTGGTTGATCGGTGAGAAGCCCGGCCGGCGCCTCGAACTGCCGCGGCTTGTTCAGATCGCGTACCGAAACGCGCTTGAGCTCCAGCGCAAGCCCCGATTTGGCGGCGATCACATTCGACTCTTCGATCAAGCGTCGGGCAAGCGAGCCGCCCACCGTTCCCCCGCCGAGAATTCCTACTCCAACGACTGACATGGCGAGCACGTTAGCGGGCAACACTCAGGGCTCAGGCGCGGCGATCATCGAACGACGTCGGACACCGACTCCCCGGCGACGGCCACACGGGCGGCACCGTCTGCCACGAACACCACGGGACGGCGCGGCAGCATGTTGTAGCGGCTCGACATCGAAAAACCATATGCGCCGGTCGCAGGAACCGCGATGAGATCACCGGGGCCGGTGGCAGCCGGTAAGTCGGCCGTCGTGATCCGGTCCCCTGTCTCGCAGTGTCGACCTACGAGTCGAAAAGCGTGATCAGCGACCTCGCCGGGCCTCGTGAGCGCTATTGCCTCGTAACGAGCACCGTACAGTGCCGGCCTCGGGTTGTCGGAGATGCCTCCGTCGACGGCGAGGAATGGTGGATCCGAGTCCTTTCTCACACCCACTCGATAGAGGGACACTCCGGCATTGGCCACGACGCTACGCCCCGGCTCGACGATCAGGCGCACAGGCCGATCGCCGATCGCCTCGCCCACTGCTGCTGCGTAGTCCGCAATGGGTGTTACCGGATCGGCGCGAACGTAGGGCGCCGCCATCCCCCCTCCGATATCGAGCTCGTACCGGTCTCCAAACACCCCGGGGCGCTCCTCGACGAATTCGATGGCGGCTTGGGCGGCGGCTCGGTGCGACCGGGGATCGGCGATCTGGCTACCAATGTGGACATGCACGCCAACGATGTTCACGGGCCCGGCGCGCGCTGCCTCGATCGAGGCGTCCCCGGCGTCCGCCGACATCCCAAAGTGAACGTCGGCACCACTGGTGCGGATGTGGGGGTGCGTGTCCGCCCCAACATCCACGTTGAGCCGCAACAACGCCGCCATCGGCTCGGAGGCCTGAGCGCCCAGCCGCACGATATCGGTTGGGTCGTCGATGATGACCCGACCCACGCCATTGGCAGCCGCAGTCGCCAACTCGCCATCCGTCTTGAAGTTGCCGTGAAACAGGATGCGGCCGGCCGGGATTCCTCCCCGAATGGCAGTGGCCATCTCACCAGCCGAGACCACGTCGACCCACCAGCCTGCCTCGGCCAAGACCTCGGCCATCGCTACGCAAAAGAACGATTTGGCCGCAAAGGCCAGGCGGGCGTCGGTGCCAAACGCCTCGCGAAACACCGCCAATCGCTGACGAATATGCGCCTCGTCGACAACGTAGACCGGAGTTCCGTGGAGGGCGGCGATCTCGACGAGCTCGACCCCGCCAACCGTGGGTGAGTCGGCATCGGTCCAGGTCAATGGAAGGACGTCAGAGAGAGCCATGCGGCGGCATGGTACTCAGGCATCCCATCCGAGATCCCCGACATTCCAGAGGCGCACAGCAACACTCTTCTCTTCTAATACTCTCAAAGGATTGTTCTACTTCTTGACAGAGCGCTAACTATCATTATAGTGCTCTAGAACGCTTCACAGAGAGGCACGGCACACGGCTACACAAGGAGGACGCCATGGCCAGCGACATCAAGGCAATCATGGAACCGGGTTTCATGGGAGAGCTCCGGACCGCGATCGGAACCTGCCAGACCGACCTCGACGCCGCCCTCATGGCGCTCGAGACCAAGCACGGGGCACGGACCGGGCTGTGGGAGGACGCTCCTGGCATTCGAGGCCCCGCCCAGACGTTTGGCGACTTGCTGAACGAGTTCCGCACCGTCACTCTGAAGAGCTTCGTGGACAACCTGACGACGACATCCAGCAACGTCCAGAGTTACGAGGCGGCCATGGCGCAGGTCGCGACCGACTTCAACTTCGCCAACACTGCAGGCTGATGACCGGAGAAACGGCGTGGCGGGAGAAGATCGCCAGGGTGACTTCTCCTGCCACCGTCCGTTGGGGGGGCAGGAGGGACGAGCACCATGGCAACGCTGGCGACGTATGAGTATGTGCAGAGTCGGCTGATCACGCTGAAATATGGGCTCTACGACGCCGAGGCCGCCATCCGGACCTATCGGAACGGAGTCGACGAAGCGATCGAAGGCCCGGTGACACAAACGTTGGAAGGCGAAGCCGACGGCTGGATCGGAAAACTCGACTCGGCCCAGTGGGCGGTTGACGTGTATTGGGAGGGCTACGTCGCCGACAAAATCGCCGAGCTGGAAGCTGCAACGGAGCCCGAGTGAGCACCGTTGCCACGACCGCCGCAACGGGCGCCAAGCGGGTCGTCGCACTGAGCCCCGACGGCAGCCGCCACGCCTATCACCTGACGACCTCTGGCAGCGCCACCGTCGGCGACGTCGTCGAAGCGCTCACCAACCGAACGGGCCACGAATGGCCGACGACCCTGTTCGTCAACGGTCAGGGATTCCCGGCGTCGATGTCTTTGGCGGACGTTCCCATCGAGGACGGTACGTTGCTGGCA
>JBFGJH010000076.1:0-14750 GCA_041577335.1 Acidimicrobiia bacterium
CACCGGGGAGACCCCCGATCAGGTCGGCTTGGCAACCAAACTGGCTGAGCTCACCGCTCTGGCCATTCTCCTCGCTCCTCGGACCACGCGCACCCGGTTCCGCCTCATCGCCGTCAATGGCTTGACCATCTTTCTGTTCCTGCTCGTCGGCGTTTCGGGATGGATCGGAGCGTTCAGCGGCGGGGGTGGTCACCATCTGGGCGATGTGCCCACGCCGGGAGTCCTGCTCCCGATCGGTGACGATCGCGACCCGACTCCCGCCGAACAGGCCGCTCATGACCTGATCGTGGCCGAGGTCATTCGCCATTCTGCCCAGTACGCCGATCTAGCCGTGGCGGCGGCCGCGGGATACGACGTTGCCGATATCAGCGGGAGCGACTACCACGCCGCCAACGAAGCATTCAAGAGCGACGACCACGTGTTCGATCCCGAACGCCCCGAAAACCTGATCTACGGCATCGCCGACTCAGGAGAGCCGGTGCTTCTCGGTGTGATGTTCGAGATGGAGAAACTACGCCAGGCCGGACCGGCGCCTGCCGGGCCCCTCACGGTGTGGCACGCTCACGATCACGTCTGTTTCACCGTCACCGGCCTTGGTCCGCTGGTCTCCCCGTGGGGCGGCTGCCCCATTGGCCACATGGCCGTTCCCATGACCAACGAGATGCTCCACATCTGGACCGTGCCCAACGCCGAAGAACCAGTAGGCGAGCTCGAAGACTGGGAACGGGACGCCTACCTCTCCTCCCGGTAGAGCTCGATGCTTCGCACCGTCGCCGTCACGCGCGCCGCCGACTCACGACCCATGACTCACGACCAAGGCTCAGCGAGATCTCCTGTGGACACACCCCCCTACCCCATCCCACCTACCGGCGGGCTGCGGTACTTTCCCCCCAGCCCAGCTGGGGGGACTATTCCCAAAGCCGGCTCCGCTCGACAGGCCCGCCGGTAGGTGGAGAAGCTCGAGGGGAAGGCTCCACCCGCCACCCACAGGATGGGTGCGGCCGAAGGGCCGCTCCGCTAATTCGATCGAATCCTGATTCGATCGAAACGGCTCTAACTCCGATCGAATCCTGATTCGATCGGTATGGCATATATCACGACATTGTCTTCGTAGCTGCGGTCGGAGCTGTCGAACGCTCCACCGCATGTGATCAGCGTGAGCACAGGATCGCCTGACTTGGCGAAGATTGCATCGACCGGCAAGGCGTCCTTGTCGTATTGGCGGCCGCTGATCACTTCGAACTGTTCAGACGTTCCGTCGTCGAATTCGACCGCGATGAGTGCGCCCGGTTCCACGGTGCCCAGTTCGAAGAACACGCCGGGCCGACCGTTGTAGTCCACATGAGCAGCTAAAACCGAGGAGCCTGCGGGCGAACCTGGGACCGGGCTGTACCGGTACCAGCCGACCAGGTCGTGCCGATTGGGCACTTCCATCTCCTTGGTCGCCGCAACCACGCCAACAGGGTTTATCGGTGCATCGATGGCGAGATCGTCGATCGTGATCCGGACCGGATTGCGGCCAGGCTCCTGCACAGCCACTTCCTCGAATCGACCCGAGCCAACGGAGAATTCGAGGACAGGTGCATTAGGCACCGTGGTCTCGGTGGTTGACGGGGAAGTCACGGTCGCTGGCGCGGACGTCGACGGGGATGTAGTCGTGCTGAATTCGACGGTGGTCCGCTGAGCCACTGGGTCCGCAGAGCGAATAGCCATCACGCTCCAAACGAGAACTGCCGCTGCGAGAACAGCCGCGGCGAGAGCGATACGTCGAACCATGTCGGGAGCCTAACTAAGGGATCGGCAGCAGGGAGAAAGCCCGGGGGGAGGGACGGGTTTTCCGCCCCTCCCCCCGGTCCATTGCCTTCGCTATCGGCGGCGGACAGCAACTGCAGAAGCTGTCACCAGGAGGAATGCCGAGCCAATAACGACTGCGAGCATGGCCGGGTTGGCCGTGGCGAGGTCACCAGAGCCGGTGTCGACGGCTGCCGGAGCGGAGTGGAGATCGCCGATGTCCTGGATCACCAGGGCGAACGATCCGCCGGCGAGGTCGCCGGTGGCGTACACGATCCGGTTGGTGCCCTCGGGGAGCTCGAGGTCGGCGGGCCCAAAGACGGCTCCGTCCACACCGGCACCGGTCGGGGTGATCACCACGCCGTAGGTTGCGGCCGGCAGGTTGACAACGCCTTCAGCCGGGTTCGAGACACCGGTGAAGACCTCGGTGCCATCAGCCAGCAGAATGTCGACGGTCGGCGCAGCGGCCGTGTGACGGACGGTGAGACGGCCGTTGCCGGTGTCGATCGTGGTCACGTCGTTCACGAAGATGCCGATGGTCGGCGTGCCGTCCTCTTGGAGGTGCGCCACGATGGAGACGTCAGCTCCCGTTGTGAGCTCGGCAGAGCCTTCCAGCACAGCTTCTTCGATGGGGGCATCAGCGGCGGTGATCGCCAGGTCGTAGGTGCCGGCGGGCAAAGCCAGGGGACCTGCGACATCGCCAGGCGAGAAGTCCTCGAGGGTGAGATCGCCATTGACGTATACGTCAACCGTCAGGTCAGGGATACCGTGCACAACGGTCACGTTGCCGGTGTCCTGGGCACCTGCGGCACCGCCGAATGCGCTGAGCGCCATCACCATCGCGGCAATCATCAAGCGTCGGGATTTCATGGGTTCCTCCTATGGTGGGGTTGACTAAAGGAGATACGATGCACGGACGAAACCGGATGATATTTTTCCACTAAATAGCCTTCTTGCTTCGCAAGGCTCGGCGGCCTGCATGGCTCGGCGTTTCACGCCTCGCCGACACAAGCAACAACGGGGCGTTTGAAGCGCCTGCGCCGCCCCCAAACACGGAGGTGCGGCGGCGTGTACGTCGCACCGACAGGATGAGCGCGGCCGAAGGGCCGCTCGGCTAACTCGACCCGAGCCTGCTCGGGTCGACCGCTATCCCGTTGTAACCGCTCGGCGGAAGGCCAACAGAGCCAGGCCTATGAGAATGGCGCCGGCGGTGGCGAGGACAGCGATCTCCGTGAGCACTTCGCTGACTCCGCCTCCCCCCGTTACCAGCTCCGTGATCCCGTCGATCAGCCAGGCATGCGGAGTCACCGTATGGGCCAGTTGCTTCATGCCATCCGAGAAGATCTCGAGCGGAACCATGGCGCCACCGAGCGCTGCCAAGCCCAGGCCGAGCCCCAGTCCCACGGCGGTGGACTGTGATTCGTTGTTGAGCAGACTGCCAAGCAACATCCCGGCGCCCGTCCCCACCATGCAGTAGGCAATCACCAGGAGAGCCACGGCAACCGGATCGCCCCACTCAACGCCAAAGAGAAGCGCCGAAGCAACCACGATCAGCGACGCCTGGATAAAGGCGATGCCGAATCGGCCCAACAGCTCTCCGACCAGGATCCGTCCTGTCCCTGTTGGCGTAGCCGCCATCCTTCGAACGACGCCCATCTGCCGGTTTTCGATGAGATACGCCGCGCTGGTGAGCGACGTAATCCACACGAAAAGGGCCAACTCCTGGGCCGCTCCGAAGCCGAACTGGCCGAAGTCGGTGAAGTCAGGGCCATCGGTTTCGATCGATACGGTGAGTACTTCGATGCCGGGACCCTCGATCGCGTCCACTACGGCCAGCGCCTCCTCGAGCTCACCATCATCGCCGGCGACAACAGATGCGGCCCGGACACGGGTGGCCTGTTCTGCGATGGCTGCGTCAACGGCCACGGCCACGTTCGACCCTATGGTGCCTGGCTGTGCAAAGTAGTCGATCGTGACGGTATCGCCTGAGAGGATCCGCTCGCCGTAGTCGTCGGGGAAGGCCAGTCCAGCCGATAGCGTTTGCCGCTCGACGTCGATTTCAAGGTCGGATCGCTCACCGACGCGTTCCACGACGATCGAGTCGTTCGCCTCGAGGGAGGCGACCACTTCGGCTGCCAGCTCGTCGCTCTCCTCTACCACGACGCCCAACCGCGGCACACTGGATCCACCGAACACGAGGCCGATGGCGAGGACGAGCAGCATGGGGAACACGACCACAAAGAACAGGTTGGATCGATCCCGGATGAACCTTCTCAACGATGTGCCCGCGATGTCGAGCATCTTCATGTGGTGACCCCCATTCGATCGCGTCGGCTGAGCGCGATTGCCCCCGGTATGAGTCCGGTCAGAACTACCACGCCTGCCGCTATGAGCACATCGCGCATGTGACCGCTGCCCGTGTTGTCTCCGAAACCTCGCAGTAACCATGAGTGTGGGCTGATCCTCGACAGCGCCGCCAGCGCCCCGGACGCCTGGGCCACAGGGAAAAACGCCCCACCCAGGAGGCCGAGGGTGATGGCAACGATGGCCGCGTAACTGTTGGCCTGCTCGGCGGTCTTGGCGACAGTCCCGAGCAACGCGCCGATCCCCATCGCCGAGAAGATGCCGGCGAGCGAGAGGATCACCACGCCGGCGGGATTACCCCAATCTGCACCCATGACGAGCGTCGATCCGACGACGAGAACCGCCATCGACACGACGCCAACGGTGACGCTGGAAAGGGACTTGCCAACGAGAAGCTCGGCTGGTGAAAGTGGAGCAGCCAACAATCGGGCCATGGTCCCGTCTCGTTGCTCTTCGAGTATCGAAAGGATTCCAAACTGCACCGTGAAGAACAAGAAGAAGATGGCCATACCGATCGACATATAGGTCACGAAGTCGAGTTGACGGTCACCAACGGCTACCTCCTCGAGTGTGATCGGAGACGGTGTCTGACCCACCGCGTCGACGGTTCCAAGTGGATCAGCTCCCCCGGTTGCCGCAATCGCCAGCTGGACAGTCTCGACTTCTGAGGCCAATCCGGAGGCAACGGCCTCCGCAATGAGTGTGCTGATTTGTGCGCCAGGGTTACCAAGGACCTCGATCTCCGCCGGCGAAAACGACTGGGTGGCTGCCGAGAAACCCACCGGGATCACAATCCCCGAGTTCGCAGAGCCATCGTTGATCAAGTCAACGGCCGCCTCGCGCGTCTCGGCCGATTCCACTTCCAGCGAACTGTCGCTGAGGGCCCCCATGAGCTGCTCACCAGTGCCGGCCCCATCGAGGTCGACAACCACCAGGGTCGTGGAGAAGTCGGTATCGTCGCCAGGGATCAAGTTACTGAGGATGAGCGTCAGTGCGAGAGGTACGACGATTCCCAGCACGAAGAACGACTTGTCTCTCAACCGTTGCCGGAGATCCTTTTCCGCAATCGTCAGGTAGTTCATCGGCTAGTCCCTCAGCGCCCGACCGGTGAGATGCAGGAACACCGATTCGAGGTCGGGCTCGTCCACGGTGACGTTCTTGACGGCCGCCCCCGCTGTCGCCACGACGGCCATGATGTCACTGAGCGCCGACGCCGCATCGCGAGCAATCACCGTGATCGTGCCGTCGCTCGTCGATGAGTCGACCACCCCTGGCACAGATCGAACCGCCTCCGCTGCCGGGGCGAGGTGTCCCGTCGCCTCGAGTAGCACCTTGTCGTTCGTCCCGACCATCTTCACGAGGTCTCGCCGTGTGCCTTCCGCCTTCACATCGCCCTCGTCGATGATTCCCACGCGATCACAGAGACGCTCAGCCTCCTCCATGTAATGCGTGGTGTAGAGGACGGCCATACCCTCTCCCGAGAGGACCTCGACTGATTCGAGGATGGCGTTCCGGCTCTGCGGGTCCACCCCAACGGTGGGCTCGTCCAAGACAAGAAGCTCGGGTTTGTGCAGCAGCCCAATGCCGATGTTGAGTCGACGCTTCATGCCGCCGGAGAACTCTTTAGTCTGATCGTTGGCCCGATCGGTGAGCCCAATGATCTCGAGTACCTCATCGACCCGTTTCTTCAACGGGACTCCTCGGACTCCGTAGAGCTTCCCGAAGAACGCCAGGTTTTCCCGGGCGGTGAGATCGGGGTAGATCGCCAAGTCCTGAGGGACGAACCCGATCATGCCCTTGGGATCTACCGATCGCGTCGTTAGCGGCTGACCGTTGATGTGAACCTCACCGCGGTCACGCTTGAGGATCCCGCACACCATTGAGATGGTGGTTGTCTTGCCTGCCCCGTTTGGTCCGAGCAGCCCATAGGTCTCCTCGGCGTCGATGAAGAAGCTGACCCCGCTCACCGCATCACGATCACCGAACGTCTTCCTGAGGTCTCTACATTCGAGTACGGCCATGGTCAGTCCCCTTCTACGCGTTTGATGAGTTCCTTCAGGGCGGTCAAGTGCTCGTCGAGGGCTTGTCTTCCCTGGTCGGTTGCTTTCACCGTCGTCTTGGTCCTTTTCCCTGCGAAACCCTTTTCAATGGTGATATGGCCCGCCTCCTCCAGCACCGTCAGATGCCGGCTGAGATTGCCGTCGGTGAGGCCCAACACCTCCTTCAGGTATCCGAAGTCGGCGTACGCCGCCTCGGTGAGCACTGCGAGGATTCCGAGCCGGACTCGCTGGTGCACCACATCGTCGAGCGCTTGCGACGGATGGGTCACGGTCGAGCCATCCTCAGCCCCACGCCGAGGCCGAGATACGAGCCACCGAGTAGCAAGGCACAGCTCAGATACAACGACGTGGAATCATCAAGGCCAAGGCCAAGTCCGACAAACCCCACGACCAGCAAGCCGACCAGGTACAGCACGGGCCGCTGGCGATCGAGGATTGCGAAGACTCCAAATCCCACGGCGACGACCGAGAACACCCAGACGATCGCCCATCGGCTATCGATGAGAATCGACCCGGCGAATGCGAAAACGAAGATGCCGATGGCGGTCAGCGCGTATGGGAGCGAGGACTCTCCCGCTCCCACGTCCTCGGAGTGTCGGGCACCGAGCCAGAAGCTGGCGATGGCGCCAATCGGGGCGGCCACCAACCAGTAATAGCCGATGTCATCTGCGCCCAGCAGCAGCGGAACCACCGAGACGGCGCTGATGACTCCCCACAGGATGAAGATCGACCAGCTGGCGCTGAGCATCGATTGACGGGCATGGCTCTGGACTCTGGTCACGTTCGCCAGCAGCTCTCGTGCCTCGGCAGCCATCTGGTCTTCAGTCACGAACTCCTCCAACTTTGCGATACAAAGCGCTTTTACTTTGCACGACAAAGTGGAGGATGTCAAGAAAGAGTATTCGCGACTCCTACCAGAGAACGACTCGGCCGGCCGGTGTGTCGATGGTGGCGGCGAGCCGTTCTTCGGGCCCTCCGCGTACATCTACCTCGACTCCGAACGCGTCGATCACAGGCTTCACCGAGGCCGCATTGGGGGTCTCCACACGTAGGCTATGCAGCCTGCACTGCGACGTCAGCGTCTCGGTGGGATGGGTCGAACCGCTCCAATCGATGAGAAAGGGGATCGGCCCGCTCCTTGGCGCAGTGAGTCGCCAGTGCAGTGTCTCTCCGCCGGGCACGATCCTCTCCATGCTTCGGGCCGGCCCAAGATCGATCGATTCGTCCAAGAGCCCCACCAGTGCCGTCTCGATGTCGGTGGTAGCCACCGACCAGCCGACAAGGCGGTCGTCGGCCAGATCATCGAGGCCAAATGGCCGAGGGGAGATGGGATCACCCTGGTCGAGGTCAGGTCCAATGATCTCGAGATATGTGGCACCGCCCAACGCCAGCAGGTAGTTGCGGGTGCCGAGACCGACGTGCTGGCCGCCTGGGGTGGGCCGCTCCCCCAACATCGCTTCGATGTCGTCGGCTGCGCGTTCCAGGTTTCTCGCTCCGTAGACGAGGTGATCGATGCCCATGGCCTAAAAAACTAGTGACTCTCGGAGAAAACGAGTGACTCTCCGGCGCCCGTCTCTGCGGCTACTACCGAGAGCCCTCACGCTTGGCCGGCGTACCGTTCCAGTTCTTCCAAGAAAGCGGCTCGCTCCTCGGAGGACTCCTGGGTGGCCGATCGGATGTGAGTTGGCCGGGCCACCCGATCGTGCCAGAACAGACCGGTCCGTTGGCCGGCCTCGTCTGCGGCCGCCAAGAACGTGATGGTGTCTGCTCCCTGATCGGGGCTTCGCAAGAATCCGCCGACGATCTTGCGAAACCTCGGAAGCGCCTTCTCGATAGCAGGGGTTGCCGCCCATCCAGGGTGCATGGAGTTGACAACGATGGCCTTGTCTTTCCAGGCTTGCGCCCACTCCTCGGCAAGGATCACCTGCCCGCGTTTCGTCCTGGCGTAGGCGCTGGTCCCGGTGTAGGTGCCCTGTCGATATTCGAGGTCGTAGGCATGGATCTTCTCGGAGTACATGCCACCGGACGAGACCATGATCACTCGGGAAGGTGCTGACTTCTCCAACAGAGGGAGAAGGCCGGTTGTGAGTATGTATTGACTCAGCAGGTTGAGGGCAAACGTCTGTTCCAAACCTTCTTCCGTCAGCTCTCGTTGGCCGAACAGGAAGCCGGCGTTGTTCACCAACACGTCGATGCGATCGAGCCGGCTGAGCCTCTTGGTCAGATCCCGGACCTCTGTCATCGACGATAAGTCGGCAAGCTCATAGGTGGCGTTGGCGCCGGTGCTGCGGAGCTCCTCGACGATTGCCTGCGCCTTCGCTTCGTTGCGAGCCACGATGACGAGATCAGCCGAGAGTGCTGCCATCTGTCGGGCGGCGGCCTCGCCCAAGCCGCTGGTCGCACCCGTGATCACCACCGTTTTGCCCTTCATGGACGGCAGAGGGGCGAAGTCTCCGCTGCGGAGTTTGTAGCCGATGTTCGTGTAGCCAAACGCTATGGAGCGATCCAACGCCGTGTCCAAGAAATCATTCATGGCCGGTGATGGTACGCCGAGACAAAACCAATCAACAATGCGCACGACTACCCGACGGCCCAATCGCCACGTCGGCAGCCACTAGATTTCATTTATGGACATCAAAGCGATCAACGCATACTCATTCACGGTCTGGAGCCATCGGCAGGGAGCGGTGGTGGCTCAGATGATCCATCTCGGGCATCGCCTAGGCCTGTACAAGGCAATGGCAGGGCAAGGTCCGATGACAGCCGCAGCCGTGGCAAAGCGGGCGGGGGTCGGCGAGCGTTACGCCGAGGAGTGGCTCCGCTGCCAAGCGGCGGGGGGGCTGCTCGAATACGACAACCACATGTTCTTGTTGCCCGACGCCGGCGCCGCGGTATTGGCGGACGACGAGTCGAGCCCGTTCTTCTCAGCCGGCGCCTTCACCCCAGTCGATGCCCGAGCCCAGGCAGACCGCTTGGTGGGCGCTTTTCAGAACGACATCGGCCACGGTTACGACGAGGGCGGCGCAGATCTCGTCGACGTGCTCGAAGGTATGAACGCGCCTTGGGCCCGCCTGGTTCTCCCTGGCATGGTCGTCGATTCCATCCCGGGCTTCCGCGACCGTCTCGAGCATGGAGCGGTGGTCATCGATGTCGGCTGCGGATCCGGTCTGGCGGTCGAAGCGCTCGCCGGGGCGTTCCCCCAGTCGACGTTCGTGGGCATCGACCCATCCGAGCATGCGATTGCCCGCGCCAAGGAGAGACTCGCCGACGTGCCCAACGCATCTGCAGAGGTCGGATATGCCGAGAAGATCGAAACCAGGCAGGCCGACGTCGTAACCGCTTTTGATTGCCTGCATGACATGTCGAGGCCGGACCAAGCGCTGAGCTCGATACGGTCCGCCTTACCCAATGACGGGCTGCTGGTCGTGAAGGACATCAAGACCGCCCGAACGTTCGAGGAGCAGTTCAAGAATCCCATGCTCGCCATGATGTACGGCCTATCGATCATGTCTTGTTTGCCGTCGGGATTGGCAACCGAAGACGGACTGGGCCTGGGCAACCAAGGTCTCTACCCCGAGAAGATGCGGGTTATGGCAACCACAGCAGGATTCACGCAGTTCTCCGTGCACGACCTGGGAGACCCGGTGAACCTGTACTTCGAGATCAGGCCGTGACCTCGAGGCCTCCGAGATGGCCGACGTCCGAGTGACGGTCGAGCGAGAAGACTCGCTCCTGACCTACCGGAGCAGTCACGAGAGACGTCAAGGAAGCATGGTCCATGGCGAACCGATCCCACTCCCAGGGAACGGGGTCGATGTTGAGTAACCGGGCCAGAATGGTGCTGTTGGTGCCACCGTGCGCAACGATGACGATGTGCTCGCTCGAGTCGACCCTCCACAGCTGCTCGTGCGAAGCCGGCATCACACCCCAAGCGGCCAGAGACTCCTCCAACCCCGACACCACCCGTTGATGAAAGTCGCGGAAGCTCTCTCCGCCAGGTAGACCCTCCCACCAATCCTCGGGCAACCGGTCGCGAGCCGACCTGAACTGCTCCTCGAGCCAGTCCACTGGAGCACCGTGCCAACTGTCGGGCACCTGGATCTCGCGCAGCCAATCATGACTGGTTGCCGACAGGTCCCACTTTTTTTCGAGCGGCGCCACCGTCTCGACAGCCCTTTTCATGGTCGACACCAACAACCGGTCGGGCGCGACAGCGAGCGCCCCGGCCAACGACGCCGCCTGAGCCAGCCCGAGCTCCGAGAGTGCCGGATCGTTCTGCCCCTTGCCATCAACAGTCCACTGAGGCTGCCCATGTCGAATCAAGGTGAGTCTCATCCCCGTGACGGTAGTACAACTGACGAGGTCTCCTCCCGCAGGGGGCGAAGCCGACGCTGGGGGAGGTGGACTCGGCGATGGCCGATTCCGGAGGGGGCGGACGTGACCCTCGAATAGTCCCCCCAACGGATGTTGGGGGGACTATTCCAAGCCGCGGGCCGCTGGTTGGGCCGCGGCGCTCTACCCTTCTCGGCCATGCGCGATTCCACCGCGAAGCATCTGTCGACCCTTCACACCTGGCTCTACCGCCTCACCGGAGGCATGATCGGGCGGCGCCTGGTCGACAACGACATGCTCTTGCTGACGACGATCGGACGAGTGACCGGACGGGCCCACACCGTGCCCTTGCTGTATCTCGAGGCAACTGACGGCTGGGTGGTGATTGCGTCATGGGGAGGACGACCCGACAACCCCGAGTGGTACAAGAATCTGGCAGCGCAGCCCGAGGCCACCGTGAAGATCCGGTCTCGGATCCACCCCGTCACGGCCCGTACTGCCGACCGAACCGAACGGGCACAGTGGTGGCCGCGGGTCGTGAACGCGTATGAGGGCTACGCCACGTACCAATCGCGCTCCAGCCGCGAAATCCCGCTGGTCTTCCTGCACCGTATTCCCGATTGACGACCAGCCAGGTACGGTGGGGTGCGCGATGTCAATGCTCGACAAACTGAAAGACAGGATTGCCGATACGGCTGCGGGGCCGTTTGCCTATGACGACTACCCGCTCCTCAAGACGTTGTCGTATCCCGGTGACCCAGGCCTGTTTTCGCCAGACTCGGCGACGTGGCAGATTACCGCGCATGCGGCCATCTTCATCGGAGGCATCAGGACGCTGCTCGTCCAGGCCGTTCATCCCGAGGTGGTCGCAGGTGTGCATGATCACTCGAAGTATCGGGAGGACCCGCTGGGTCGGCTGAGCCGCACCTCGTCGTATGTCACCGCTACTGCTTACGGTGCCATGCCGGAGGTCGAGTCAGCCATTGCCAGAGTCCGGGGAGCGCACCGGCCGGTGAAAGGCACATCACACCGCGGCGAGACGTATTCGGCCGGACATCCGCAGCTGTCCGCCTGGGTGCACAACGCCATGATCGAGTCATTCGCAGCCACGTTTCGTGCTTTTGGGCCTCGGCCCATCGACGACTCGCTGCTCGATCGGTACGTCGCCGAGCAAACCCGGGTCGCTCGCCTTCTGCAGGCGGATCCTCTACCAGAAAAGTGGGCGGATCTGGAGTCCTGGGTCGCCGACCACCCGGCACTTGCTCCTTCGCCCGGCATGACCGACGTCGTGAAGTTCCTGAGGACTCCTCCGTTCGATTCATGGCCGCTCCGGATGGCTTATCGGCTCATGTTCGTCGCCGCGGCGGCAACAATCCCGGAGCGAATCCGGACAATCCTCGGCATCCGGGCTGTCCCCGGAGGCCTTCTGCTGGGTCGCGCCATTGCCGGCTTCCTGAACTGGGGGCTTGGCACCTCGCCTGCGTTGCGAGCCGCGTTGCGAAGGGTCGGGGCGGACGCTCCCGCCTATGCAAGGTTTCGCCGGCCCATACCCGAAGAGGTACTCGGCTACGAGGCCGCTGAGGTCTCGGGAAGCTCCAACAACTGAATGGTGTTGCCGTCGGGGTCGGAGAACGTCGCCACCCAACCTCCCCATGCTTCCTGCTCAGGAGGTCGCGAAAAGGATACCGACGCTCCAAGCAGGCGTCGATGCTCCTTGTGGATGTCGGGCACTTCGAGGTTCACCATGACCCGATTTGGCTCCAGCGTTCCGCCCGTGATGCCGGAGTGGACTGCCACCGTGAGCCGCATGGCGCCCCATTGGAAGTTGACGAAGCCGTCGCGATCGGATCGCACGGGCAGCTCGAGCGTGTCAACGTAGAACCGTCGCATGGCGGGAAAGCGATCAGCAGCGGTGTAGATCAATACGCCGGCAAGGCGACGTGGGCTCATGATGAGCTCTCGCCGGCCGGGTCGAGCTGAGCCACCACCGCTCTCAGCGCGTGCACGAGTGCCGTCCGGTCGGGCTCCCACCGGACCGACGCCGACAGCTCCAACTGCACGCCTCCCAGAGCTGTCCTGTTCACCGGATTATCCGGATGACACCCACGGAGCCCGTCGGGGATTCCAGCGAGATCGTCAACGACCCGGACGTCGGTGTGGCGCCGCAGGATCGCACCCACCGAGGTTGCCAGCGGCCGGTCGGCACCGCCAACGAGGATCGATCGTTTCAGATGCGGCCGCCCAAATCCATGCAGGCTGATGACTCGGTCGACATGGCCAAGAAAGCGCTCGAGGCCGGCAGAGTGACGACCGTGATACTCGATCGAAGGAATGTGCCACGCCAGGTCATCGGGTTGGATCACGGCATAGAGCGACGCTCCGGTGGCATCTGCCACCTCAATAGCGACCTCGGACGTCTCCTCCTCAATCCCCCCATGAAGAGCCATGACGCCCACCGCCGACCCAAACCGGACGTCCTCGACCACCCCAGGATGTGCAAGCAGTTCACCGAGCATGAAATGGACGCTAGCCGCGTGCTGGGCTTCCGTTTCTCCCTCCAGCGAAGCCTTGGCCGAGGTGCAGTCGCGAAGCAACTGCACGGCGACGGCGAGGGGAGCCCGGAGCGAAGCGGAGGGTTCGAGCCCACCACTACGGCCTCCTGCTGAGAACGCACGTCGTCGCCTCCTCCGCCCCCTCAGCTGTCGCCTACCGGTGGCGCCAACCTCAGCTCAGCTGCGAAGCAACTGCATTGAGAACGCGGAGCGTTCTCGCCCCAACGCTCGCTGGAGGAGCAGATGCAAGTCAGCGGTTGCGATACCACTCGGCCGTGGGCGGAATGCCGTCCTCGAATGGAGTCGGGTCATCCCAGAACCGTGCGGAGAACTTGGAGTGGTCGACCTGAAACGGCCGGTCCCACTGGTAGAGCATCTCCTTCGACTCACGCACCGTCGGGTTGAAGACACCGATCGGGGTCATGGCCCACCGGGGGAGCGTCTGGATCTTCAGGTCGACGCCGAACTCGGCAGCAAACGCGGTGAGCAACTCGCGGACGGTGCGGTCCGGTGCGTTGGGCACGTGCCACGCCTGACCCAACACTTCGTCGCCACCGTCAGCGACGGAAACGAGCGCCCTGGCGATATCGGGTACATACGTGAAGCTGTGCGGCTGGTCGGGATCGCCGAACGCCTGAGCTGACTTGCCCCGGCTCATTCGACCCACCGTGGGCTCCCCGAGCGCAGCCAGCGTGACACCCGGGCCATAGAAGTCGCTGGCGCGAACCGCAACCGCCTTGACGCGGCCCGTGTCGTGCGCTTCTTGCCAGCTGCGAGTGATCTTCGCACGAACCGCTGGCTTGTTGCCGTAGGCCGTCAACGGCATATCCTCGGTCCGCGGTCCGTCGACCGGTCCGTACATGTAGAGGTTGTCCATGAAGATGAAGGTCGCGCCAGCGCTCTCGGCACCGTGCAGCATGCCGTCCATGAGCGGCGGCCACAGCTCCGGCCAGTGCTCGTACCCGGGCAGGCCGACACAGCCGTACACCACCCCGGCGTCGTCGCAAGCGCGCTCTGCTCCTCCTAGATCCGTGATGTCGGCGGCGACGACCTCTACTCCCTCCGGCACATTCGCGTTGCCACTGCGGGTAACGACCCGAGTGGGCCGCCCCTCGCCGACAAGGCGCTCGACGAGAGCACGACCAACAGCGCCGGCTCCGAGCACCACGTTCAACTCGCTCACTTTTCGTATCCCCTCGACGGTGTCTCCTCAGAGTCAAGTCGGTGGCGCCGGCGTTCGCGCAAACTCTTGGTTCTTTCGACGTGGGCGCAGAGTCGGTTTGACGCAAATCACATCCGGTAGGCCGCGACCTGCTCGCTGCAGGATTTTCGACGGAGTCGGACCAATGAGCGAGGGGCGGACGGAGCATTCACGTTCCGCCCACTCATTGCCTTTGGGAAGTACGGCGAAGCCGGGGAAGTGAGTTCGCGGAGCAAACTCAATGCAGAACTCCTTGTTCTGCCAGAGGCACCGGAGCGAAGCGGAGGGTTCGAGCCCACCACCACCGCAACGGCCTCCTGCTGAAAACGCACGTCGTCGCCGCCTACAGCGCCTCCTCCGCCCCCTCCGTCCTCGGCTCCGCCGAGTCCACCTCCGTGCAGTTGCGACGCAACTGCATTCGAGAACGCTCCGCGTTCTCGCCCCAACAGC
>JBFGJH010000077.1:0-14416 GCA_041577335.1 Acidimicrobiia bacterium
CACGAGGGCAACGCCTTGGTGAAACACGTCCCAAGAGTCCACACCCAGACCGGCGGCGAGCATGAGGGCGATGCTCACGCCGAAGAGGACCAGGCCGAGCGCGAGGCGGACCAGCCTGTTCGGGATGTCGGTGTGGTTCGTTGTCATGGATCAACCTCCGGTATATGACGCATCATATAACGTTTACATGACGTGTCAACATCTTTCTGGTAGCGTGTGATCCATGACGTCGAGATGGCTGAACGCGACCGAAGATCGAGCCTGGCGGGGATACCGCAGGCTCTTCACGCTGCTCGAGTCGCGGCTCGCCCGGGAGCTGGCCGAGGAATGCGGATTGTCGGTGGCCGACTACAGCGTGCTTTCGAACCTCGCCGAAACCGAGGACCGGCGATGGCGGATCACCGAACTCGCCGAGCAAATGCAGTGGTCGCAGTCACGCCTGTCCCACCACCTGCGAAGGATGGAAGAGCGAGGGTTGGTGCTGCGCGAACAGGCCCCGGGTGACGCACGGGGCGCATTTGTCTCGCTGACCCGAGAAGGGCTCAAGGCCATCGCCGCGGCCACGCCAACACATCTCGCCGGTGTGCGCCGCCACATGATCGACCTGCTCACCGAGGAGCAGTTGCAGGCGCTGGGCGATATCGCCGAGACCATCGTCGGTCACCTCGACCCCGACGCCGTGGACGTCACGTCCTGAGGCCGTTCCCATGACACGGGATGTACCGGACCTGCATGGGCACCGCGGCGAGGCCAATGCGGTGAGCTGATCGGCCCTGCGCCCAACTGCGCCGTGCTGGTCCGGAGGCAACCCTGGTTGCGGCCCCGGACGGCCGAGGCGCCCTGGCGGTCTCCGGCGTCCGCATCCTCGGGGCATGGCAGCAAGTTGTTCAGCTGCGGAGTCGGTCGAGGCCGTCCAGGAGGAGGTCGAGGCCGAATTCGAACTCTCGCTGGTCGTCGCACCAGCCGAGGGTCGTGTCGGGGTCGTCGTGGGCGACCTCCGCCATCATCTGAACGAGATAGGGGAGTTGTGGTGCCAGCTCTTCCAGCATCGCCATCGACTCGTCATCCTGCGCCGGGTCGTCGGGAACGAACAGCTCCTGCGTGAATCCAAGCGCGCGACTGCCCAACGCGTGCATGGCGTGATGGCCGATGTCGTAGGAGAACCCGCCCTCGATCAGGATCCCGAGGATGCTGTCGAAGTAGCGCACCAGCGACGGCGGCATGTTCGTGCGAGTCTCGATGACCGCCGGCGCCCACGGATGGCGCAGCATGACGGTCCGAGCTGACAGGATTCGTTCTCTGAGCACCGGGATCCACTCCCGACTCGCCGCCACGGCGAAGCCGCCCATCTCCTTCTCGATCTCGAGGATGAGGGTATCGACGACGCCGTCCAGCAGCGCCTCCTTGTTGGCGACGTGGTAATAGAGCGACATCGCTTCGACGCCGAGCTCCTGAGCGAGGCGCCGCATCGTCAGCGCTTCGATGCCTTCGGCGTCGGCGAGGTCGATGGCGGCTTGCAGCACCCGTTCGCGACTCAGCGGGATCCGGCGAGCATCGTCAGCGGCGTTGGAGGCCATGCGAGCATTCTACCGTACAACGTAAGCCTTGACAGCCTTACAATGTATGGGTATCTTACGGTGTATGGCAAGCCAACAGAAAGGGCTACTGTGACTACACACCGCACCGAGGCGACAGGGGAGCAGACGTTGGACCGTGACAATGACCGGGCCATCCCGGAGACGATGCGAGCGATCACCCAGGATCGATACGGGCGTCCCGAGGTGCTGTCATTGGGCACGGTCGAGGTGCCGACGCCGGGCGCCGGCGAAGCCCTCATCGAGGTCCGGGCATCGTCGGTCAACATCGCCGACTGGCATCTGACCACAGGCACACCGGCAATGGTGAAGGCCGTGACCGGGCTGACCAGGCCGAAGAACCCAATCCCAGGCGCCGACGTGGCCGGCGTGGTGGCCGCAGTGGGGCCCAACGTCACCGACTTCGCCGTCGGCGACAACGTGTTTGGCGACATCGGTTCGGGAGCCTGGGCGGAGTACACCACTGCCGCGGCGAGTCGTATCGTCAAAAAGCCCAAGGGGGTCTCCTTCGAGCATGCCGCGGCCGTGCCCCTCGCCGCCATCACGGCCCTGCAGGGGCTGCGTGACAAGGGCGGGGTCGGTGCCGGGCAGCGGGTACTCATCAACGGTGCCTCTGGCGGCGTCGGCACGTTCGCCGTCCAGATCGGCAAAGCGTTGGGCGCTCACGTGACCGCCGTGTGCAGCACCGGCAAGGTCGACCAGGCGCGTTCCATCGGCGCCGATCACGTCATCGATTACACCGGCGACGACTTTGTTGCGTCCGAACGCGGATACGACGTCATTTTCGACAACGTGGGGAATCGCCCGTGGTCCGAGACGCGTCGGGTGCTGGCCGACGGGGGAATCAATGTCACGATCACCGGCCCGAAACACGGCATCCTCGGCCCGTTCCGCAACCTGCTGTTCCGCAAGGCTTTGGCCACGGTCGGCGACAAGCGCTTCACCTGGTTCACCGCCGAGGTGAAAGCAGACGATCTCTCGCTGCTCGCCGACTGGCTCGAGTCGGGGATCCTCAAGCCGGTCATCGAGCGGACCTATCCGCTGGCGCAAGCCCCGGATGCGCTCGCCTACCTAGGCGAGGGACACGCCCACGGGAAGCTCGTCATCAGCATCTGAGCGGCGGGCCTGCGGGGCGTGATATCTGGCAAGTCCGGGCGGACGCGCCGATCCCAAACCGGCGGGGTGGAACCGGCGGCGACCACGGGGCGCCTGACCAGCTAGGCGTACCCAGGATTCGGTGTCGCGGTTCTGCCGCGCCGGGACCGCTCCGCGGTTGGGAAGTCCCATAGTCCCCCACAGCAGACCTGGGCGACTATCGCACCTCGGGGCGAGTGCCGGCTTTGGGTCCTTCGGTGGCTGGACCGGCGAAGGCCTGGGCTTTTTCCAGCCAGTCCCGGGCCACGGCAGTGGCAACCAACGCCGTGTCGTCGAGGTGGCGCCGTTGGGTGACCACCAGGCAAAACGCTTCGGCCGGCCCTGCGACCGACTCGGTGGCGTCGTCGGGGCCGTATGTCCAGGTGTCGCCTGCAGGGGAAAGGAGCTCCACCCGCACCGGTTCTTCGGGCGGGGTTTCGCCACGGTTGATATACGACCAGCCACGCGTGATGAATCCGAGTTGAGCGACATGACGGAGGCGGTCGGTGGCGGGGCGGTCTGCGCCCACGGCATCGACGATGTCCTGGCCGTGCGCCCACGTTTCCATCAGCCGGGCAGTCAGGAACGATTTCGAGCCCATCTGTGGGCCGTACCAATCGACACGAGTGTCGTTGGCGAGGGTGGCAGAGGCGTCCGCCAGCGATGCCCGCCCGGCGCGCCAGGCGTCGAGTAGCTCTACGGAACTCATGGCTCGGTATGGGCCAAGCGTGAGCTGGTCGGCGGCCTCGTCGCCTTGGGAAGCGATCTCCCACAGCTCGGCGACGAGCGCCTGGAAGGCTTCGGGATCGATGATGGCGGCAACTGCCGCGTTGTCGAAGTAGGTGAGGTGACCGATCTGGTCGGCCACCGTCCAGCGGGGGCTGGGAGTCGGCGTATCCCACTGTTCGGCAGTCAGCGCCACCACGATGTCGTCGAGGGCGTCCTGTTCGGCGATGAGGTCGCTGCGGACCTGAGTGACATCCATGGCGAGCAGGGTAACGGGCCGCAGGACCCCAGTGCACTGCGTACTTGTGGCCCCAGCGTTGCAAAAACGCGTCATTGAACCCCGGGTACAACCCGGGGTTCGTTTCAAGAGTGGGGCGGCTAGCGTCTCGGGGATGAGTGAGCCCATTCGCATTGCCAACGGATCGGGGTTCTTTGGGGACCGGTTCTCGGGGATGCGAGAAATGGTGGAGGGCGGCGCCATCGACGTGCTCACCGGCGACTATCTGGCCGAGCTGACAATGCTCATCCTGGCCCGCACCCGTGCGAACCGTCCGGGCGGCGGCTACGCCCGCACCTTCGTGAACCAGCTCGAAGTGATCATGGGCACCTGCCTCGACCGGGGCATCAAGGTCGTCACCAATGCCGGGGGCCTCGACCCGGCCGGCTGCGCCGAAGCCATCGCCGAGGTGGCCGAGCGGCTCGGTCTCAACCCCACGATTGCCTACGTCGACGGCGACGATCTCATGCCCCGCCTCGGCGAGCTCACCACGGCCGGAGCCCTGCAACCGTTCGAGGGGGGCCCCCTCGGCGACCCGTCCGCCTATCTCACCGCCAACGCATATCTCGGATGTTGGGGCATCGTCGACTCCCTCGACCGGGGCGCCGACATCGTCGTCACGGGGCGAGTTACCGACGCGGCAGTCACCTGCGGTCCGGCTGCTTGGCGTCACGGCTGGGCCCGCGACGACTGGGATGCCCTGGCCGGCGCCGTGGTGGCCGGACACGTCATCGAGTGTTCGGCCCAGGCAACCGGCGGCAACTACTCGTTCTTCACCGACATCCCCGGCTACGCCGAGCCGGGCGGCGCCCACCTCGGCTTCCCGTGGGCAGAAGTCGCCGCCGACGGATCGTCGGTGATCGGCAAGCACGACGGCACCGGCGGGCTTGTCTCGATCGGCACCGTCACCTCGCAGCTTCTCTACGAGATCGGTGGTCCCGCCTACCTGGGCCCCGATGTCACGGCGCGGTTCGACACCATTCAACTCGAAGACGCCGGACCCGACCGCGTGCGGATCTTCGGAGTGAAGGGTCAACGGCCTCCCGACATGCTCAAGGTGGCCACCAACGAGCTGGGCGGCTACCGCAACACCGTGGAAGTTGCTCTCACTGGGCTGGACATCGAAGAGAAAGCCGCATTTGCGCAGGCTGCGTTCTGGGAGGTCAGCCCGTTTCGCCCCGAGGCCTTTGACCAGGTGGTGAGTCGGGTGGTTCGATCCGATCGTGCCGATGCCTCCACCAACGAGGAGGCCACTGCCGTGTGGCGCCTCACCGTGAAGGACCGGGACGAAAGCAAGGTGGGTCGGGCGTTCTCGAGCGCCATGATTGCCACGGCACTGGCATCGATTCCCGGGCTCTACCTGCTGAGCGGTCCGCCGACCGGGTCCGGCCCGTTCGGGGTGTACCGGCCCGCTGCCATCTCCGCCGACCTGGTGCCGCAATTCGTGCACTTCCTCGGCGGTGAGACCGCCGAGGTCAGCTCGGTGGCGCCGAGTGGGTCAGCCGACATCGAGCCGGCATCCGCCCCCCACGGAGTCGCCCCTTCCGGCCCGACCGTCCCAGCACCGCTGGGTCGGGTGGTGGGCGCTCGGTCGGGGGACAAGGGCGGCGATGCCAATCTGGGTCTCTTCGTCAGATCCGACGAAGCATGGGCGTGGCTCGACACGTTTCTGACGACCGAGAAGCTCAAAGAGCTACTCCCGGAGACCGCCGACCTCGCCGTGGATCGGCATCTCCTGCCCAACCTGCGGTCGATGAACTTCGTGATCCACGGCCTTCTCGAAGAAGGGGTCGCTGCTTCCACCCGCAAGGACGCCCAGGCCAAGAGCTTGGGGGAGTGGTTGCGCAGCCGGTTGGTGGAGGTACCGGAAGCCCTTCTGACCGGCTAGCCGCCTCGACCTCGCCTGAGTTCGCTCTCACGCCGCGCCAAGCCGAGCAGCGAGCGATGTTGGTTTGGTACATTCGGACTGCGACACCGCTACACGTCAGGAGTTGCCGATGTTGATGTTCGACGAGAGGCTCGATGAAGAGCACGCAGCCGCCCTCGAGGCGATCCCGCCCGACCTGCTCGACCTGAGCGACATACCCAAGGCGCGGGCAGTTGCCGATGGGCTGCTCGAAGCCATGGCCGACATGATCCCCGACATCCCCGGCGTGACAGCCGCCGATCATTTCGCTCCTGGTCCGGCGGGTGCGCCCGATGTCATGGTCCGCGTCTATCGCCCCGATCACCTCGAAGGCGATCTCCCGGCCCTCTATTGGATCCACGGCGGTGGCATGGTGCTGGGCAAGGTCGACTGGGACGACACCACCTGCAAGATGCTGGCGCTGGCGGGCGACTGTGTGGTGGCTTCGGTCGAGTACCGGCTGGCGCCCGAGCATCCCCACCCGGCTCCCGTGGAAGATTGTTACGCCGGCCTACGGTGGTTTTCGTTCAATGCTCCAGCGCTCGACGTCGATGCCGGCCGGATCGCAATCGGCGGCGCCTCTGCCGGCGGCGGGCTGGCGGCGGCGCTGGCGCTGCTGGTCCGGGACCGAGGCGAGTTCGATTTGGCGTGGCAGATGCTCATCTACCCCATGATCGACGATCGCAACGTCACCAATTCGAGCCACTACGTGACCCATCCTCAGGTGTGGAATCGGGCGGCCAACTTGGCGGGATGGAATGCTCTTCTGGACGGCCGGGCGGGCGAGCCGGACGTTTCTCCGTATGCGGCGGCCGCCAGGGCCGAGGATGTGTCCGGTTTACCGCCGGCGTACATCGCGGTTGGTGAGCTCGACCTGTTTCTCGACGAGGACATCGATCACGCGCAGCGCCTGCTGGCCGCAGGTGTGCCCACCGAACTACACGTTTATCCAAAGGCGTTTCACGGCAGCGACACGTTTGCGCCCATGACTGCCACCTCGCAGCAGTGGATCGAGGACCGAAATGCAGCCCTGAGAGCGGCACTTCACGGTTGAGCCGACGCGTTGGCGGAGAAGTCGCCGGGCGTCACGGCGAGGCGATCGCCGCCAGCACGCGGTCCTCGAGATCGCGGTCAGCCCGGTGAGCGATCCGGGCGAGAACGTCGCCGGTGAGGTAGCGGTCGGTGCTCCTGTCCTGGCGATGCTCATCCGAGCGACGCCGCCACTCGGCCACCAGCTCGTCGGGCATGTCGATGTCGAGGAATCCGCCAATGCGTGCCGCCGCCATTCGGGGGTCGGCGTGAAACGCCTCGTAGGCAACCGGTAGCACGGCGATGGCATCGTCGGTCAGCACCGTAAGGAACTCCAACAGCGATCGGTTCCACGTGTTGATCGCAAGGTCGACGACGTCCCTGCCGCCCAGCCAGGAGTCGTCCTCGTTGGCCGCTCGGGCGAGGTAGGAGTTCACCACCGGCTCGACCTCCCGGTGGGTAACGATGAACCGAGCACCTGGATTGGCGAGGGCAAGCGTCGGTATCGATCTCAGGTAGCCGGGAAACTTGTCTCCCACCCAGCGGAGCTCGGCGACGCTCTTGGAATCGAGAATGGCCTGCATGTGCATCCGTCGGGTGTCGGTGCGGTAACGCTCAGTCGCCCGGTCGAAGTCGAGCAGCCGGTCGGGCTCGAACATCGTCGGAGTGACCGCAGACGGCTCGATCCATTTGTAGCGCTCCCGGCACACCATGACCTGGTGATGGACGTTGAGGTACTCCTGCAGGGCGGTGGTGCCGGTACGGGGACAGCCGGCCAGAAACAGGATGCCAACGTCTTCGGGAAGCCGGTCGGTCATGGCCCAGAGGATAGGGGGCTCGGGCCCCACCGGGCGCGCCGTGCGTGAGGGGACCTTCGGCACGGCGAGGATGACATTCCCCACTGGCAGCCGTGCGCTCGCTGGAGCACAGTACGGCCACGTGTCATCGAAAGTTACCCGTGGAGGTGCAGTATGACGACGCTTCTCGAACGACCTTCCAAGGCAGCGGCCGGCAAAACCCGGCCGCCCTACCGCCTGACCGCCATCTTGGTCGGGTTGTTCTTCATCATCGGTACCGCGGCTGGGGTGGGCAGCGTCATCGCCGGCAATTCGATCCTGACGAGCGCTGATCCCGTGGCCGAGGCGGTGAGCTCCCCCAACCAGTTGATCGCCGGAGGAGTGCTGGTACTCGTCATGGGTTTCCCGCTGGCAATGATCCCAATCCTCATGTATCCGCTGTTCAGGCGGTACAACGAGGTCTTGGCGATGGGGGCCGTGTTGTTCCGCGGGATCCTCGAAGCGGTGGCCTATCTGGCGCTGGCTCTCTCCATGTTCTTGATAGCCACGGTCGGAACAGGGCTCGCCGCAGCGGAGACCGAATCTTGGTCGGTCGCCCTCCTCGGCTTCAACGATTGGATCGAAGTGCTCTTGGCGATTGTCTTCAGCCTTGGTGCCATTCTGCTGGGCTGGCTGTTCTATAAGACCGAGATCATCCCGCGATGGCTGGCGATCTGGGGGCTCGGTGGTGCCGCGCTCTACTTCGTCGCACCCTTCATCGTCATGTTCGATATTCACAACCTGGAGCTGTCGTTGACGACTGGCGTCGGCCTCTGGCTCGCGCCCTTGGCCATCCAGGAGATGGTGTTCGCGGTGTGGGTAATCGTGAAGGGTTTCCGGCAAGAGGCGGTTGAAAGACTCGTTGGGTCCTGACCCTCAACGGAAGGCATTTGCCAGCCGAGCAGGGCGCTTGAGGTCGCTGCTCTTGCAGCTGCCTCAAAACTCGGCGCGGAGAAAGGCGTCGGTCTTCTCTCCGACGCCCACGCCGAGGGCTCGCAACGCCCCTGGCTGGGCGAATGAGAGCGTGCCGCCATTTTGCGAGGCGACAGTGCCGCTCAGCTCGACTGTGTCGACCCTGGCGACAACCGCTGGGTGGTGAGCGAAGGCCGCCACCGCATAGCCGGGCAGACGCAACGCCAGTTCTTCGCCATCTTCGATCACGGTTGCCCGGAGGGGGACCATCAGCCTCTGCAACGCCAGGCCGGTGACTGGGGCGACCTTGGCCATTCGATCGAGCGTCTCCTGGAGCCCTCGTCGATGTGCCTCGCACAGCCACGCCCGGACGTCGGCGTCGATGTCTTCGGGCTGCGATATCCGGATCGAGTGCCCGAAGCTGGTGGGGCCGTACATCTCGATCGTCCGGATCCGCTTGTCGCTGATGGGGCTCGGCACGATGAACGACACGTCGATCCAGCGCTGAGCGAGTTTCGCTCCGGCGAATGTCATCGACGCGATGAGCGCCACCCGGCTCTTCTGCGGATGGATGCGGAACTCGCCGCAGTCTCGGACCGCCGCCTCGAAGGCTTGGTAGAGGCCCACGGCGTGGGGCGACTTGTCGGCCAGGTGCTCTTCGAGCGCCATCTCGATGCACGAGTGCCACTGGTTGCGGTTGGTGAAACGGCGGCCGCAATCCGGACAGGTCCACAGGTCGGTGTCCACGACCGTCAACATTATCGGTCGTGACCGACGCGGGGAGAGCGCAGCTAGCTTCGTGGGCGTGAACGGACCTGCCACAACCCTCCTCGTCGCAGCGGGCCTCGCTGCAGTGACGAACTGGTGGGCTGTCGGGACCGGTCGGCGCAAGCTCGAACGGATCAACAAGCCGCTGACGATGGTGCTCCTCATCGGAGCCGCCCTGGCATTGGACCCGGCCACTCCGCAGGTGCGAGCGTGGTTCGTGGCGGCGCTCCTCTTCAGCCTGGCCGGCGACGTGTTCCTCATGCTGGAACGAGAGCGGTTCGTGCTGGGCTTGGCTTCGTTTCTTGTCGCACATTTGGCGTACACCGTCGGCCTGGTGGTTCCCGGCCCCACGTTGGTTGCCGCGCTCGTCGGCGTCGGCGCCGCCGTGGGGGGCATCATGTTGGTCGGCAGGCGGATCCAACGAGCCGCGGCACGCTCGGATCCGAGTCTGGCTTCGCCGGTGCTCGCGTACATGGTCGTCATCTCGATGATGCTGGCGGCAGCGATCGCCACCACGAATCTCCCGGCGATCCTCGGTGCCTGCTTCTTCTATGCCTCCGACGGGATCTTGGGATGGAACCGATTTGTGGCTCCGATTCGGGGAGGCCGAGTGATGATCATGGCCACCTACCACCTCGCCCAGGCGCTGCTCGTTGTGGCGCTCGTCAGTTTCTAGGCGCTGCCCAACGCACACGACCTCTCGAGCCCAGGTTCGCCGAGGTGGCTAGTCCTCGGGCTGGGCGCGGTTGCGGGTGTAGTAATCGGCGAGACCCAGCGCCGGGAGGGCCAGGAGGCCGCCGCTGAGAACGCCGAGCGCCGTCAACGAGGGAATCAGGATGACGATTCCGAAGGAGTAGGCCGCCACCGTGACGACGGCGATCGTGCGGGCTTGCCAGCGGTCGGTGTCTCCCTCCTTCAAGGTGACGACCCCACCGATGCCGTACCCGGCTGACAACCCGAACACCGGGTTCAGCAGGCTGAAGGGAAGCGCCACCATCAGCCACAGTCCCATGCCTTTGAGCACGGCCATCGGTGCCTTCTTTCTGCCGGAGACGAATGCCACCGTAACGAACACGAGCGGCACCAGGGCGAATCCGAGCGCAAATACCGGTCCGGTTGCGTCCGATGCGTCCCGGCTCGAGACGATCGCTGCCAGCAGCGAGCTGTAGCTGACCATCACCACAAGCGTGCCGAGGCTGATCGCCAGCCACGACCGCCGGTAACTCGGTTGTTCGGATTCGATGCCGGCGCGGTGCGTCCGGTCTTCGTCTGTCACGGCGCGCCAATTACGGTTCGCCGGCTCGGGCAAGCAATGGTGACCAGACTCAGCCCTTGACCGAACCTGCCGTGAGACCACGCACGAAGTAGCGCTGCAGCGAGAGGAACACGACCAACGGCAGGGCCATGGTGATGAACGCACCCGCTGTCAACAAGTGCCATGCCTGGCCACGAGAGCCATTCAGGTTGTTCAGAGCCAGCGTCACCACCCGCACGTCCTGCTCGCCGCCCAAGAAGACCAGAGCGATGAGGAGATCGTTCCACACCCACAGGAACTGGAAGATGGCGAACGATGCCAGCACCGGCACCGACAGCGGAACCACGAGCTTGGTGAACGTCTCGAAGTGGCTAGCGCCGTCGATGCTGGCCGACTCCATCATCGAAGAAGGCAACGACCCGATGTAGTTGCGTAACAAGTAGATCGCCAACGGCAAGCCGAACCCGGTGTGGGCCAACCACACGGCTGGGAATGTTCCATTGAGGCCAACCGTCGTGTAAAGGCGGAGCAGCGGGATCAAAGCCATCTGCAGTGGGATCACCAGCAGCGCGACAACCAGGACGAACAGCCATTGCCGGCCGGGAAAGTCCATCCATGCGAACCCATAAGCGGCAAACGCAGCGATGGTGATTGGCATCACGGTTGCCGGGATAGTCACGGATAGGCTGTTGAGAAAGGCGTTCCCGAAGCCTTCCGAAGTCAGAACGTCGCTGTAGTTCGCGAATGTCCATTCGTTGGACCCCAAGTTCGAGAACACTGTCCACCACCCGTTGGCATCAACAGCCGCCGGCGGGCGGAACGAGGAGATCAACACGCCAACCGTGGGGATGACCCAGACAATGACGATGAAGAGGATGACCAGCTTGATGGGCCAGCGGTAGAAGACTCGGCTCCAGAAGCCCTTCTCTTCTTCCTCGTAGCCAGTCGCCGCGGCAGCCGTTTCAGGGGCAGTCGTAGTGGTCATCGCTGTGCCTCCTGCGCTTGGAACCGTCTGACATTGAGAATCATGAGCGGGACAATGGCCACGAGCAGCACAACGGCGAGGGCCGCGCCCTTCCCGTCGTTCCCGAATGTGAAGAACTCGGTCACCATTCGCTCGGCGACCACCGAGGTTCCGAACTCGCCGGATGTCATGACAAACACGATGTCGAACACTTTCCAAACCGTGATGACAATCGTCGTCAATACGACGACGAGAGTCGAGGAGATCATCGGGATGACGACCCGCCAGAACACCTGGAACTCGTTGGCGCCGTCGATGCGGGCTGCCTCCAGGATGTCATCGGGCACCGACTTGATGCCCGCCGACAGAATCACCATCGCAAAACCCACCTGCAGCCAGACCAGGATCACCATCAGATAGAAGTTGTTCCACGGCTCCTGGAGGAGCCACGCTATGGGCTCGTTTCCGAGGTTTGTCCAGATTCCGTTGAGAATCCCGATCTGCTCGCCGAAGCCCTCCGGACGGAAGTTGTAGACGAAGCGCCAGACGATGGAAGCACCCACGAACGAAATCGCCATGGGCATGAAGATGAACGACTTGGATATCGCTTCGCCCTTGCTGCCGAGTTTGTCGGACAGGACGGCGAATGCCAGGCCAATGCTCACCGCAAGAGCAGGCACGATGATGACCCACAGCACGGAGTTGCGGAGCGCCTCGAGGGTGCCCGAATCGGTGAAGATGGCCGTGTAGTTGTCGAAGCCTACGAAGCCTTCGCCCTGGTTGTTCTGGAAGCTCAGCCTGAAGGTCACGACCGTTGGGTAGAGAAGAAAGACGCCCAGCAAGACAATGGCCGGCCCTACGAAGACGAACGGCAACACATAGTGCCGGTATCGCTCAGGAAGGCGGTTTGTGAGCCAATCCATCGCGTAGAAAAGGGCGAAGACGCCGAGCACTCCAACGATCAGGGCCACGAAGACCACCAAAAGCCGATTGGCGTCCTCGTCCAGCACCACGGTGCCTGCCCAATACAGGATTCCGAACGCCACCACTGGAACGACAAAAGAGACGCCCACCCTCATCAGTTGTGTCAGCAGATTGGGTTTCGGGCCTTCGTAAAGCGGCGTGATCGGCCGGTTCCCTCCGGTTTCGAGTTCTATGCCTAGAGCTTCTTCGTCAACGTCGGGCATTCGTCCTCCATCGGCTTCGGTTCGCACTCTAGACCAAACGAAAAGGGCGGCCCGTCGGGGGCCGCCCTTTTTGTCTCGTAGGTTTCTTGGGCTAGTTGGTGGGCCAGCTGTCCTCGATCGCCTGGAGGACATCCGCAGTGGGCGTGCCTCGGGTCCAGTCGATCATTCCGGTCCAGAACGTGCCCTGGCCAACCTCGGGCGGCATCAGGTCGGAAGCGTCGAACACGAAGCCGTTGGCACCAAGAGCCGCGGATACTGCCTCGGCCTGGAGCCTCACGGTGTCGCTTTCGTAGCAGTCGAGTGACGTGTTGGCGTTGGCGGAAATCCGCTCAATGCCGGCCACTCCGTGACCTTTGGGCGAAGCCTGGATGCACTGGAGTGCGGGCTCCGAATATGCCAGCAGCGCTGCGGCAACCTCAGGACGGTTGTCGAACACTACGGCGAGCTCTCCACCACCCATGGCAGCAGCTGGAAGGCTGGTGTCAATGGCTGGGAAGTTGAAGAACGCCGCATCCTCACGGGGCAGGGGCTCCGGGAAGAAGTTGGCAATGAACGACGCCTGGCGGTGCATCATGCAGCTGGGCGGCTCATTGAACATCGGGTCTGGGGCATCACGGAAGTCGATGGCTGCAACGCCGTCGGCCCCACCGAGCACAAATCCCTCAGCAAACATGACTTCGCCGAAGATATCGAATGCGTTTTGAACGGCAGGATCGGTGAACGGGATCTCATGATTCGCCCATGCGTTGTAGGTATCGGCACCGGCGGTCCGGATCATGATGTCCTCGAGCCAGTCCGTTGCAGGCCAACCAGTGTTGGCGTCGCTACCAAGACCGATGCACCATGGCGTCTGGCCATCGTCGACCATCTGCTGTGATAGGGCGACCATCTCGTCCCACGTCTCGGGGATCTCGTAGCCGCCGGCCTCGAACGCTGGCTCGTTGTACCAGACGATGCTCTTGTAGTTGGCGTTCGTCGGAATCGAGTAGTGCTTGCCATCGTCGCACACACCCAAGTTCATGAAGTAGGCACCGTGCGCAGCTTCGAGAGCTGCGATGTCCATACCCATGTCCTCGAGGGCAACGATCTCGCCGGCGTCGGCAAAGACGCAGACCGAGCCAGGCTGTGGAGTGATCGCGATGTCGGGCGGGTTGCCACCGTCGACGCGAATCCTCAGCTGGGCCTCGAAGTCATCAGAGCCTTCGTAGGTCACCGTGCTACCGGTCGCCTCGTTGTACTGATCGAACGTTGCTTGGATTGCCGCGCCTTCGTCGCCCGTGGGGGCGGCAAATACCGAAACCTCGGTTCCGGACACGTCGACATCGGTGAACTCGTTTGTTGCGGCTTCGCCGCCTCCGTCGTCCGCAGCGACAGTTGTTGATGTGTCGTCGCTAGAGCCACAGGCCGCTAAGACCATGGCAAAAGCAGCAAGTAGCGCTAGCCACTTTGCATATTTCATTTGTTCCTCCGTCAAGGGTGGGATCGATTAGCGGAGCTCGTCCGCGATCGGGCGCCAGCATAATGCGAAGTCAAGAAATTGTTATATTCGATCCCTTCCAGTATTTCCCAGATATTGGCGTGGTCCTCCCTCCAGCGAGGGGAGGAGACGGGCATGTTTCTCCCTCCAGCGAGCGGAGCGAGCGTGCAGTTGCGAGGTAACTGCTTTGAGAACGCTTTGCGTTCTCGCCGTTGGGGGGAGTACCGGCGAAGCCGGGGAGGGGGCCGAGCCGAAGGCGAGGTCTGGTGGCCAGCAGGGTCTGATCGTGCGTTTGGGTCTTCCGGGTCAGATCTCACGTCGTTGCCCTCGGCTCTTCCTGCCCCCCGGCA
>JBFGJH010000078.1:0-13668 GCA_041577335.1 Acidimicrobiia bacterium
CCGTGGCGCTGTCCGAGCCCGAGGGCACCAGCCTGCGGGTCAGTCGCGTGATGCGTGCCTTCAGTCTCCTCTTCCGGCCTGCAGTCACATTCCTCAACTGGATCGCGTTGTCGCTCATGCGACTGCTGCGCATCCCCGAACCCGACAAGACGCTGTCGCTCTACAGCTCCGAGGAGTTGGCGATCGTCACCGACGAATCGGCGCAGGGTGGCGAGCTCCCCGAGCTCCAGCGCGAGATCATCCACAACATCTTCGAGCTCGAGGACCTCACCGCCGACCAACTGATGACGTCGCGCAGTCACATTCGGGCGATAGAACACGATGCCGGTCGAGCCGACATCGCCGCACAGATCGAGGCGTCGCCCACTTCGCGCTACCCGGTCTTTGTCGACGATCTCGATCACGTCATTGGGATCCTCCACGTGAAGGACTTTGTGCGAGTCAGCCAGTCCAACGATCACGTCGACCTCACCTCGCTCGTTCGGCGGCTCCCGACCGTGAGTGGCAAGACCGGTGCCGACGTCCTCCTCACACGGTTCAGGAACGAACGCAGCCACGCCGCGCTCGTGGTTGACGAGCTCGGCGGTACGATCGGGCTCGTCACCCTCGACGACATCATCTCAGAGGTGATCGACGATCCGGCGGGAGACCACGACCTTCCTGCGGTCGTGCACGACGACGGATCGGTCACGCTCGATGGCGAGACCACGCTCACCGAATTGCTCGAGGACTACGGCTTCACCTTCCAGCACGAGGGAGTGACGACGCTTGCCGGCCTCGTCCTGGCCGAAACCGGCACCCTGCCACGCGTGGGCGCTCGAGTTGAGTCGCAGGGCCACGAGCTCACGGTCGAAGGCATCGACGCCTACAAGTTGACCCAGATTCGGGTCGCCAGGCTCGACGCAGCCACCGACGGACCCGACTCCGGCGACGCTGCTGCGGACCACTAGATCCTATCGGGCGGATGTTCTGCGGACCTGGCAGCTTCCGGGATAACGCACGACGACGTGCCGTCATGCGTAGTCGGGGTTGGTTTGTGATCGTGGCCGGGTGGTAAGTGCTCCAATGCCGAAGATCGTCCAGACCCCAGCGACGCCGAGGAGGGCGATCTCAAGGAGCCGCTCGTCGATCCCCTCGAGTATTGCCCCGATGGGTATCGCCAGGACAAGGCTCCATGCCAGCAACGTAGGGGCGAAGGACCATGTCTCGAGAAGCCTCTTGCGTCGGATGTCTCGACCGATGATGAAGAGCAGGACGACT
This sequence comes from Acidimicrobiia bacterium, assembly GCA_041577335.1. Taxonomy (GTDB): domain Bacteria; phylum Actinomycetota; class Acidimicrobiia; order Spongiisociales; family JAENVV01; genus JBFGJH01. The sequence goes on from JBFGJH010000078.1 coordinate 1,261, forward strand.
GTCGATACGGTGTTCACGAGATAGCCGAGGTCTCCGAAGTCGTCTTCTCGACCGGCAAAGTGCGCGATTGCAGCCACTACTCCCGCAGAGGCGGCCAGCCACCCGAGTGTCAGAAGTAGCCACCTTGGACGCTGTAAGTCACTGATGAAGGCGTATACGAGCGTCAATGCGGAGACGCCAAAGAAGAACGGTGCGATTTCGAATGCGTGATCCGGCTGGTCGTTCGTGGCAAGGATGGCGAGGCTCTTGTAACCCACGAGACTTGCGCCGAGCAACGCACTCACCCCGCACAGAATCAGTAATGGTCTCACTCCCACATCTTGGAACGTACACCGTGTCACCAGGCGTGGGTGGGCACCTTGCCGCCGTGTCGATTGCTGCCGATCCGCTCAAGCTGTGGGAATCTGGGTGAACCTCTGACCGCAACGGCCGCCACCGGGTCTAGCCACCACGCATATCCGGCATCCAGCGCTACCCGGACTCCCCACCCTGGGCCGCGTCGGTGAAGTGTTCCGGAGCCAAGCAAAAGGCCCGCGCCGAATCGCACGCATTCAGTCGGCGGCGAAGTTGGTGCCGAGTGCCCCTGGGGGGTCGGGAACGAGCAGGCGGGCGATGCGGGGAGCGCGAGCGGCGAGCCGGCGGATCGAGGCCGAGTTGACGACCACGAGGCTGAGGATCATCAGCGGGAACGGGATGGCGGGCAGTACTTGCGAGAGGCCGGGGAACACGGGCTGGAGGCGCAGCGCCACGACTTGGAGAGCCCCGAACAGGTAGCAACCGAGGGCGACTCGCATCGGCTGCCATCCGCCGAAGATCACGATGGCAAGGGCGATCCAGCCGAAACCGGCCGTAGCTCCTTCGGCCCACCCGGCTTTCTGATCGAGCGAGAACGCCGCGCCCGAGATGCCCACCAACGCTCCTCCGACCGCCGTGGCCACGTAGCGATACCGGTTGACCACGATGCCCCGCGAGTGGGCGGCTTCGGGCCGTTCTCCGACGGCGCTGACTTCGAGGCCGCGCCGCGACCTGGCGAGGAACCACGCTGCGCCAACAATCAAGACGAGGGATCCATAGACCGAGATGTTCTGATCGAACAACGCCTGGCCGACAACGGGGATGTTTTCGAGCACCGGAATGGGCCGAGCGGTGACGGTGGGACCGGGGAGCCGGTTGAACCCGTCGCCGAGGAATCCGGCGAGGTCGGCGGCCAGGATGGTGAGGATGAACCCGACGGCGATCTGGTTGAGCTTGAGAGCTATGCCCGACCAGGCCACCAGCAGCGCTACCGCCATCGATGCCGCGGCCGCCGCCACAAAACCGGCGATCACCGAGTCCGTCGTGTAGGCAACCGCGAATCCAGTCATTGCGGACAGCAGGATCGAGCCGTCAAGTGACAGGTTCACAACGCCCGAGCGCTCCGTGATGGTTTCGCCGATCGCCGCGTACACGAGCGGAGCGGCGGCAGCCACGATGGAAGCGAGTGTGGCTTCCATCAGAGAGCCTCTTCTTCGCTCTTCATCTTGCGCTGGAGTTGCCAGCCGGCGACCAGGACCGCGACCAGCACAACGACGCCCTGCAACACGCCCCCGAGAGACGAGTCGAGGTCGAGGCGCAGGTTGAGCTGCGACGAGCCCACCGAGATGGCGGCGAAGAAGAGCGCCACCGGCCCGACCCAGCGAGGCGCGTAGGCGGCCAGCAGGACAACGAGAATTGCCAAGAAGCCTCGCCCACCCGCAACCGCCGGCACCAGCTTGTGCTGGATGCCCATGGTGACGAACGAACCGGCGAGGCCGGCCGTCCCTCCGCCGATCGCGAATGCGCTGAGCATCACCGGCTCCGATCGGATGCCGACGAGACGGGCCGAGGCCAGGTTCTTGCCGACGGCCCTCAGCTCCAGGCCGAATCTGGTCGATTTGAGCACCCAGGCGACCCACCACAGAACGCCAATGGTGACGACGACTGGCGCCAGGCTCAACCTGGTGCCAGCCACGGTGGGCAGCCACACATCTTCCCGGAACAGATCGGTTCCCGACGTCGAGGCTATCCCCTCCCTTTTCCACGGACCGATGACGAGGTAGGTGGCGAAGGCTTGAGCCACGAAACCGAGTCCCAGCCCTCCAAAGATCTCGTTGACTCCGCCCCGAGTTCGTAGCAACCCGGCTGCCACTCCCCAGACAGCTCCTCCCACGACGCCGGCAATGAGCGCGGCCACCATCACCCCCCAGCCGGGGCCCGGCATGGTCCTGGCAACGGCCGTCGCGGCTATCGCTCCGGCGATGACTTGGCCTTCGACGCCGATGTTCCAGAGGCCGGCTGAGAAGGTGACCACCAGCCCGGCACCGGCGAGCGCCAGCGGCGCCCAAGCCATGACGGTGTCGGCGATCTTGTCGGAGCTGCCGAATGAGCCACTGATGAGTACCCCGATCGCTTCAAAGGGGTTGTTGCCCGTGGCGAGGAGCAACAGCGAGGCGATCAGGAGGGCAGTAGTGGCCGAGAGGGCAGCTCGCCTCATGACACCACCTGACCGCCAATGAGTGAACCGAGCTGGTTGGCGTCCACCGCGTTGGCGTCCACGATGTCGAGGATGTGGCCATCGAAACACACCGCTATGCGATCGCTGGAAGAGACCAATTCGTCGAGATCGGCGGACACGAACACGATTGCCGTCCCTTGGGCGCGCCGTTCGAGAATCTGGGTCCAGATCAAATCGGCGGATTCGATGTCCAGGCCGCGGGTGGGGTGCTCCATGAGCAGCAGTCGCACTTCGTCCGGCATCATCGCCAAGAGGACCCGCTGCTGGTTTCCGCCAGATAGGCCCTCGACTGAGTCGTAGGGGGCGCCCTTGATGTTGAGCCGCTCGATGGCGGCAGCCGCCCGCTCTTCCGCTCGACCCCAATCGACCTTGCTCCCGCCGAGCGCCAGCTCGAGATGCTCGACGATGGTGAGGTCGCGAAAGAGCCCTTCCTCGAGCCGACCTGCCGGTAGGAAATGGACGCCGGCAGCCATGAAGTCGCGATGGCTGCGGCGGGTCAGATCAGCATCGTCGAGGTTGATGGTTCCCTGAGATGGTTGGTCCAGACCGGCCAGCGCCCGCAGCAAGGGAGCCTGGCCACTGCCTTCGAGGCCGGCTACGCCGAGCACCTCACCAGCATCGACCAGGAGGTTGACGTCGCTGATGGTTTGGCGACCTCCGGTGACGGCGAGCCCGTCGACCCTCAGCAGGGGAGTGCCGTGCCGGCCGGTGGCGTGCGTCGAGCTGGTGAGGACGGATCCGAACATCATCTCGACCAGAGTTTCCGGCGGGCATGGCAACTCCCGTTCCCCGACGACTTTTCCGGCACGAATCACGGTCACGGAACGGCACAGGTCGAGGACCTCTTCGAGCTTGTGAGAGACGAACAGCACGATGAGGCCCTCCGACGCCAGCGTCCGGAGGGCATCGAAGAGCAGCTCACGTTGCCCGGTCGAGATCCCCGAGGTGGGCTCGTCGAGAATCAGGACCTTGACGCCGAGCGACAGCAGCCGCACGATCTCGAGTTGCTGTCGCTCGCCAACCGACAGCGTCCTCGTGACCCGGTCGGGGTCGAGGTCGAACCCGAGACGTTGACCGGTCTCCACGATCAGGCGGCGCGCTTCGGATCGGTCGAGGTCGGTGCCAAGGATGAAGTTCTGGATGGCAGTAAAGGGGAGAACCACCAAGGGATCCTGGTGGAGCATGCCAATTCCTGCCGCAATGGCGGCATTCGGGTCACCCAGCAGCACCTGTGTGCCGTCGAGCGTCACGGTGCCCGAATCGGCGTCTTGAAAACCCGACAAGATCTTCATGAGCGTCGATTTTCCTGCCCCGTTTTCTCCGAGCACGGCATGGAGCGCCCCCGGCTGCACCTCGAGGGTGATGCTGGCGTTGGCCTGCACGGGACCGAACCGTTTGGAGATCTGATCGATACGGAGAGTCAAGTTGTCGTGACCTTAACTACATCGGGGGAGCCGTGGCGGCTCCCCCGATGATTGATTGGCGTGAAGGTTGGTCTATTCGGCTGACGATGCGCCGGTGATTCCCTCGAGTAGCTGGGTGGTGTACCAGATCTGCTGATCGGTGGCTTCTTCGCCGTCTCCCAAGAACGGTGATCCGTCTTGGAAGTTCAACGGGCCGGTGAACAGGTTGATGCTCCCATCAGCCAAGCCACTGATGAAGTCGTTCAGATCATCACGGGCGTCGCCAAGGCCGTCGCCCTCGATGAAGCCAACGGCCGTCGACGTGTTGTCGTTGATGTCATCCCAGTTGGGCTCGAGCCACACCCAGGACGCTTCAAACTCGTCGTTGCCAACAGCCTGGGCAACCTCCAGATAGGACGGTCCCCAGTTGAAGTACGGCACGCCGAGACAGATGTCCGGAGCCTCGTCACAGGCACCTTCGAAGTCGTAGGGCACAGCCCATACATTCTCGCCGGCTTCGGCCCGCTGTCCGGTGCGGACGATGCCCTCGGTGGTGTCGATACCCGAGATGATGACATCGGCGCCACCATCGAGGAATTCGTTCGTCACCTGGGTCGGATCGAGCGTCACGCCCGGAATGGCGAACCAGAATCCGATCCAGTTGACCTCGAATGCGAGGTCCGACGGTGCGCCCCGGTACTCGTCCCAGCAGTAGTCGGCGCCGAGATACGCGGAGTTGACGAGTCGCCGGGTCTCATCGTTGATGAGCGGACCGACGTAGCCGATGCTGCCGGTCTCTGATTTCAGCGCAGCCGCGCAGCCGGCGATCATCTTGCCGAATTCCATCTTGCCCATGATGTTGCCGAGATTGTCGAGGTCCGCGTACGACTCACCGTCCTGCCAGGCGCTGTCGCCGGACGCCCAAATCATTGGAACATCCGGGTGCGCTGCGGCCGCCGCCAGGATCCCGTCTTTCATGTCGTCAGACGTCGCGAAGATCAGCTGGGCGCCCTGTTCGACCATGTCGTCGACGACTTGTTCGACTGATGTATCCGGCCGGTCGGCTGGATTCACTTTGTCGATGACAATCATTTCGGCCCCGGTCTCGGCTTCGATGTACTCGCCGCCTTCAAAGTGGGCTTGCGACCATCCACGGTCGTCCTGAGGACCGACCAAAATCATGCCGAAGGTTTCGAGATCGCCGCCTCCCGATTCGGTGGCGTCAGAACCACAAGCAGCCGCAACAAGCGCAAGCGCCATGAGTGCTGCGACCCAGCGCAGGTGTCGAGTCATTGATATACCTCTCTCCGTTTTGCCCGTTCAATTCCCCCGGCGGGAGGCTACCAGTCGGAACAGCCGGTGATTCAGGTAGCGTGGCTCTCATGACTAAGCGCTGGGAAGCGATCCACCTCGACCTGCCGGACTGGCTTCAGGAGTCGGTTGCCGAGGGCTATTCCGCGGCAACGCAGACGGACCGAATGGAATTCGTGATCGATTTGGCCAGACACAATGTCCGAGCCGAGACGGGTGGCCCTTTTGCCGCAGCCATCTTCGAAACAGCGTCGGGGCGCCTGGTCGCTCCCGGCGTCAACCGGGTGGTCCCGGCGGCAGTGTCCTTTGCTCATGCCGAGATCATGGCAATCGGAGGGGCGAACACCGCGACTGGAGAATTTGATCTTGGCGGGCCCGGGCTACCGTCGATGGAGCTCGTGGCTTCGACAGAGCCCTGCGCCTTGTGCCTGGGGGCCATCGTGTGGTCAGGTGTCCGTAGTGTCGTCACGGGCGCCCGGGACGCCGATGCACGGCGCATTGGCTTTGACGAAGGCCCCAAGGTCGATGACTGGGTGGGTGCTCTGGAAGAGAGGGGAATCGGAGTGACGACCGACCTGTTGCGAGAGGCCTCGGTTGCGGTGCTCGAAGAGTACGCCGCCAGCGGCCAAATCATCTACAACGGTCGCCGCGATGCATGAGGTTCAGCTACGTGGCGGACTGCCGGAACGTCACGTGCGCCCGGCCAGCATCGAAGAGGCGACCGATCTCCTGCAGACTCACGGATCCGATGCCAAGATCATCGCTGGTGGAACCGACCTGATTCTCGAGTTCGAGCGGCGGCAACATGCTGATGTCGAACTGCTCATCGATCTCTCCGGCATCTCCGGCCTCGACGCGATTGCCATCTCGGCAACTCATGCCGAGATCGGCGCTCTCATGACACACAACCAGATCGCCGCCAGCCCCGAGCTGCGGCGACGGGCATTGCCGCTGGTCCAAGCGTGTCGCGAGATCGGATCCCCGCAGCTGCGCAACCGGGCGACGGTTGTCGGCAACGTCGTGACTGCCAGCCCGGCCAACGACACGATCACGGCCCTGCGGGTGCTCGATGCCGAGATTGTGATCCGGTCGGTAGGGGCAACCCGAACCGTGCCGATTGCCGACTTCTACACCGGGGTACGCCAAACCACACTCGCCGACGATGAGCTCGTGACGGCACTGCGATTCCGGCTTCTGGGAGATCAAGAGCGAGGGTTGTACCTCAAGGCAGGCAACCGGGTAGCTCAGGCGATCTCCGTGGTGCATTGCGCCCTGGTGGTCGATCTTGGTTCCGAGCCGTCCCGTGCTCGGGTTGCGCTCGGTTCGGTGGCGCCGACCATCGTCGAGTTCCAACTCGATGGAGACATGTCGGACGCGGCGATCAGTTCTTTTGCGGCGACTGCGGAGGGCAGCTTGGCGCCGATCGATGATGTTCGTGCCACGGCGGAATATCGTCGATCGTTGATCCGTACGGTGATCGCGCGAGGGATCACCTCGCTCCGTGACGGCGCTCCCACCGATGGAGTGTCGGCGCCGAACCTCTCGGCCGGCGGTTCTGCGATGGTTCGGGTACCGGCGGCAGATCTGGGCATCGATGATCTGATCACGGTCGAGGTGAACGGCAGGCAGGCGTCTGCCCCCGGAGTCGGCCTCACCCTTCTCGATTGGCTGCGCGACCAGGCAGGTCCGCATGAGGGGATCTCCCTAACGGGGACCAAGGAGGGTTGTGCCGAAGGCGAATGTGGAGCATGCACCGTTGTGTTGAACGGAGCGGCAGTGATGTCGTGCCTGGTACCGGCCGCCAGTGCACACCAGTCCTCGGTGATCACGGTCGAGGGGCTCGGAGCTCCCGCGGTTCTCGATCCCATCCAGTCGGCGTTCGTGGCGCACGGTGCCGTTCAGTGCGGGTTCTGTATCCCGGGCTTCATCGTTGCGGGGCGGGCACTGCTCGACGAGGTTCCCAACCCGTCCCGTGCGGAGATCGTCGACGCCCTGGGCGGCAACCTGTGTCGATGCACCGGCTATTTCAAGATCATCGACGCCATCGCCGCGGTGGGAGAGGCATCATGACTGTTGGTCAGTCGCTCCCGAGGCCGGACGCACCCGCCAAGACAACCGGTGCGGCGCTCTACCCGGGCGATCTCAAGCCCGAGCACCTGCTGCACGCTGTCATCGTCTTCAGCGGCCAACCCCACGCCCGTATGACGTCCATGGACACCTCAGAGGCAGAAGCTACGGCCGGTGTGGTGACCGTGGTGACCGCCGCCGACATTCCCCTCAACGAATACGGACTGACGATGTTTGACCAGCCCGTGCTGGTAGGGGTTGACGGAACCGGTATCAGCAGCGTGCCGAGTGACGTCAGTCGATGGGAAGGAGACCAAATCGCGGTCGTCGTCGCCGAGACGGCTGGTGCCGCACGGGAAGCCGCCGAGGCGATCCAGGTGGAATGGGAGCAACTGCCGGTGGTGGCCGACATCGACCAGGCGCTGGCCGCCGGCGCCCCACTGGTCCACGGCGAGAATGGCATCGACGGCAACGCTTTCGTTCACTACAAGATCCGCAAAGGCGACGTGAGCGCAATGTGGGACAACGCAGCCGTCGTCATCGAGCAGGAGTACTCGGTTCCCCACCAAGAACACGCCTATCTCCAGCCGGAGGCGGCCATTTCCTACATCGACGAGGAGGGCCGCGTCACCGTCGAGATCGGGGGCCAGTGGACCCACGAGGATCAGGAGCAAATCGCCCATGCGCTCGAGCTGCCTGCCGACGAAGTCCGGGTGATCTACCCGGCGATCGGTGGGGCTTTTGGTGGCCGGGAAGACATGTCCATGCAGATCGTGATGGCGGCTGCGGCCCGCAAGGCGTTCGCCGTCGGTGACCCTCGTCCCATTCGCTGCCAATGGTCTCGGGAAGAGTCGATCGTCGGTCACCACAAACGACATCGCGGCTCGATCCACACCAAATGGGCGGCCGACGCCGACGGCAAGCTCCTCGGGGTCTGGGCCGATGCAGTCTTGGATGCCGGCGCGTACAACTACACCACCAACAAGGTGCTCGGCAACCTGCATCTCACCGTCACCGGGCCCTATCGGGTTCCAGCTGCCCATATCGACAGCCGAGCCGTCTACACCACAACTGTTCCCGGGGGAGCGTTCCGGGGTTTCGGCTCGCCCCAGGGCGCATTTGTGGCTGAGTCTCAGATGACCAAGCTGGCGATTGCTCTTGGCATGGACCCTGTCGAGATTCGCCGGCGCAACCTGCTGCATGAGGGCGACGACGGCCCTACCCAAACCATCATGCCGCCGGGTGTGACCATCGATGAGGTCGTGGAGGCCTGCGTCGCCGAAGCGGCTTGGGGTGAGCCGCCTCCGCCCGTGGAGCCTGTGCGGGCGTTCCGCACATTGCCCGGCTCCGAGTCGGCAACTCGCACAGGCCGCGGATTCGGGTGTGCCTTCAAGAACATCGGTTTTAGCTTTGGGTTTCCGGAACGATGCGAGGCGGCGATCGAACTCGATGGGGATGGCGCCGAGCCATCGTCCGCGACGCTGTTTCACTCGGCGGCCGAAGTTGGGCAGGGCACGCACGTCGCTCTGACGCAGATGGCCGCCGAGGCACTCGGCCTTCCCGTCGAGCAGATCGACACTGTGTTCTCTGATACCGCTCGCACCGGTGACTCGGGCTCTGTTTCTGCCTCCCGCATGTCATTCATGGCCGGCAACGCCATCCTCGGAGCCGCCGAGGAAGCCCAGAAAGCTTGGCTGGATGGGGCGCGACCGGCGCGGGGCGAGTTCCAGTATGTCCCGCCGCCGACCGAGGTGCTCGACCCCGCCGGTGGCCCATCGGTGCCCAATTTCTGTTACGGATATGTCGCCCAAACCGTCGATCTCGCTGTCGACATCGAAACGGGACACATCCGGGTCGACCGGGTGGTCTCGGCCGTTGACGTTGGCAAAGCCATCAACCCCCAACAGGTCGTCGGCCAGACCGAAGGTGCGGTGGTTCAGGCGCACGGGTACGCAATCACGGAGAAACTCATCGTTCAGGAAGGGCGAACCATCAACCCGCGCCTGTCTCAGTACCTGATTCCCGGAATCGGTGATATCCCGCGGCGCGTCGATACGGTCATCGTCGAGTCTCATGATGCCAACGGCCCGTTCGGGGTGCGCGGAATGGCCGAGATGCCGTTCATCCCCTATGCGGCGGCAGTCGTGGCGGCGCTGTTCGACGCGACCGGCGTGTGGTTCAACGAGTTTCCGCTCACCCCCGATCGAGTCGTGGCCGGGCTACGTGCCGCCGGCGTTTCGTGACGACCCTGCTCGTTCGCAATGCCGAGGCCCTGGTCACGATGGACGACGAGGGCACTGAGTTCTCCCGAGGCGGCCTGTTCGCCAGGGACGGATGGATCGAGCAGGTGGGACCCGCCGAAGAGCTACCGACAACGGCAGATGAGGTCATCGATGCCACCAACATGGTGGTCATACCCGGCTTGGTCAACACCCATCACCACCTCTATCAGTCGCTCACCCGGGCCGTGCCCGCAGCCCAAGATGCCGGTCTTTTCGACTGGCTCACTGCGCTCTACCCGATCTGGATGAGACTCACTCCTGACCATGTTCGCTCGGCGACCGCCGTGGGTCTGGCCGAGCTCGCCCTGAGCGGGTGCACCACGGCGTTCGATCATCAGTACATGTGGCCGAATGGGTCACGAATCGACGACCAGTTCGAAGGTGCGTCGGCGATCGGGATCCGGTTTGAGGCGTCGCGCGGCTCGATGAGCGTTGGCGAGTCGTCAGGGGGTCTTCCTCCCGACGCGGCGGTGGAAGCCGAGGATGACATCCTGGCGGACTGCGTTCGGGCGATCGACGCGTTCCACGATCCTCACCCAGGCGCCGTGCAAAGGGTGGTTGTCGCCCCCTGTTCCCCGTTCTCGGTGTCGGGCGATCTCATGAAGGAATCTGCCCGCCTGGCCCGCGACAAGGGCGTCCGCCTTCATACCCATTTGGCGGAAACTGCCGATGAGCAGGACTTCTGCCACGACCAGTATGGAAAGCGGCCTGTGGAGTTTGCCGAGTCGGTGGAGTGGATTGGAAACGATGTGTGGTTTGCCCATGCCGTTCACGTTGCTGATGACGAAGTGCGGCGGCTCGGCGCCTCCGGCACCGGGGTGGCCCACTGTCCAACGTCCAACATGCGCCTCGCCTCGGGGATAGCTCCTATCGGTCGCTACCTCGCCGCCGGCGTGCCTGTCGGGCTGGGCGTCGACGGCTCAGCCTCCAATGACTCGGGCCATCTTTTGGCCGAGACGCGCATGGCCATGTTGATGGCCCGCCTGTCGGTTGCCCCCGGGGTGGGCCAGGCGGGCCCCCAGCTGAGCGCCCGTCAGGCGCTGCGCATGGCGACCCGCGGGGGAGCGGCCGTGCTCGGGCGCAGCGACATCGGCTCGCTGGTGGTGGGCAAGGCTTGCGACTTTGCTGCTTTTGCCATCGATGACCTTGCCTACTCAGGTTCGGCTGACGCGGTCGCCGGCGTCATCTTCTGCTCTCCCGGTGTTGCTCGCCACGTACGGGTGGGGGGCCAGGCCGTGGTCGCTGACCACCAGCTCGTGCGGGCCGACGCGACGGCCCTGACACGAGAACACACGGCATTGAGTCAATTGCTTTATGAGTAAACGGGAGGTCGCGCTGTGTCAGGACACGATTTGAGGGTTCTCCAGCAACTTGGTACGCTTGTGAAAGAAATCACAAGCGTCTGGCGATGATGGCCAAAGAACGAACTTCACAGCAGATTGCCACGGCCACGGCCGGCTGGAATGTGGGTGGCTCGTTCTTTGGTTCGGTGGTGGCGGGCCTGCTGCTCGGCCTGCTCGTCGACAATTGGCTCGAGACCGAGCCGTGGGCGGTCATCATCGGCGTTACCCTCGGCATGTACTCCGGCTTCATGCGCCTGTGGCACTACGCCAAGGTACAGGGCGAAAAGGATGAGAGGGCACGACGTGAACGTTGAGGCGCTGCTCGCCACCCACACGGCAAAACGGGCCGTGTTCGTTGGTCCGGTGATGATCGGGATCTTTACGGCTCTTGGTGGTTGGGCAGGCGCTCTCGGTGCATCGATCGGTGTTGCCATCGTCGTTCTCAACTTCCTCGCCACCGGGTGGATGCTCTCCGTGGCGGCACGCATCAGTTTGGGTGCCTATCATGCCGCTGCGTTGTTCGGGTTCTTTGTTCGGCTTGGTCTGCTCCTCCTGACGATGGTGCTCATCACACGGGTGGTTGACCTGGATCGGATGGCGTTCGGAATAACTACGGTGGTCACATATCTCGGCCTGCTGATCTGGGAATCGGTCGCGGTGTCGAGAGGGAGCGAAAGGGAGCTCGAGTGGATCAATTGATCCTTGCTGCAAGCGAATGCGACGTCGCCAACGATGTGGTGTGTACGCCGGCCAACGTGTTGGAGTTGTTCGAATTCAACTCGGTTGCGTTTTTCTGGATTCCGTTCGCCGCAATCGCCGCCATGGCTCTCGTGTACTTCGCACTCCGCAAACCGAAGCTGGTGCCCGGCCGTCTACAAGCGAGTGTGGAGAGCTTGATGAGCCTCGTCAGCGACGGCATCGCCAAGGACGTCATCGGTCCGGAGGGCGTGAAATACGTCCCGTACCTTCTTTCGCTGTTCTTCTTCATCTGGATCGGCAATCTCATGGAGCTCATCCCGGGCATCCATTTCCCGATTACGTCGCGGATGGCGCTACCGCTCTTCTTGGCTCTCCTCACGTGGGTGGTCTTCGTGACGGTTGGCATCATGAAGCAGGGCCTCGGCTATTTCGGCCATCTCATCTGGCCGCCGGGGGTCCCGCTGCTGCTGAAACCGCTCGTCGGCCTCATCGAGCTCGTGTCCACAATCCTTGTCCGGCCCTTCTCGCTGGCAGTCCGGTTGTTTGCCAACATGGTCGCCGGCCATGTCATGTTGGCGCTGCTCCTGGGCTCCGCCGGGTTCTTCCTGCTCGGCCTCATCGACGGAGAAATCGGCATTGGCAGGATGAGCATCGGGCTCGCCTGGTTTGTCGTGGGAATCGGGATCTTCCTGTTCGAGCTCCTCGTCGGGTTCCTGCAGGCCTACATCTTCACGCTGTTGTCCGCGGTGTACATCGAGACATCGCTGCAC
>JBFGJH010000079.1:0-12704 GCA_041577335.1 Acidimicrobiia bacterium
CGCCGGGCCTCCACTGTGTCTGGCTTCCCGGATGCCGGAACCGGCGTCCGACGATCGGATCTTTCGGCTACGGGTCTCAGTCCGTCGATTCGATGCGTGCCAGGACGACCGCGCTGTACGGTCCGAGCCCTATCGCTCCCGTAGCCGGCATGCCGTCACGAGGCTCATCCGCAGCTTCGACCTCTTGGGGTCCGCTGCCCTCGTAGTCGGGGTGGTATACCGGCGCGTCTCCGTCGAATACCACCCGCCATAGTCCTGCCGCGGGCAACCCGATCTCGTATGCCTCGTGACGTTCGCTCGAGAAGTTGGCGACGACGACCACATCGTCGCCGGCCCCACCGTTGTGCCATCGGTGATAGGCAAGGATCTTGTCGACGTCATTCACATGATGTACCTGGACATGCTGGCCCATCAGGCCGCCTGAGGTGCCGTGCAGGTTTCGGCGCAGCTCGATGAGATCGCGGTAGAGCCTCGCCACACCGGATTGGGTGTCGAGGCGGTTCCAGTCGATCGGGTCTTCGTCGTGGAACCAGCGGTCCTCCAGCAGCTCTTGGCCCTGGAAGATCATCGGGATCCCCGGCACGGTGAACACGAGTGCTGCTCCCAGCGCCGAGCGCTTGCGGGCATGCCAGCCGTCGGCTTGGCCCGGCCAGATTTCTTCCGGCAGGCGGGCTTTGCCGTTGGCGACCTCGTCGTGCGACTCGGTGTAGACAACCCGGCGGAAGGCATCGGAGCCGTATCGGGCGGTGATCGCTGCGGCGACCGCGTTCATGTCGCGGTGGTCGTCCTCCCGTTCGATCAACGCCGCTCGGATGGGATGAACGAATTGAGCGTCCCATTGGGAGTCGAAGCCGGCCCCGCCCTCCGAGGTCGGTTCCGTGATCGAGGCATGGCTGCGCAGGTCTTCGGCAATCGACACTTTCCACGGCTGGCGCTCTTTGATCTCGTCGTTGATCCACCGCATGAGGCTCCACCCGTCTGCGAGGTCGGCGACGGGGTCAGAGCCTCCCGAGACGTTGGCGATGTAGGAGGTGGCGTCCCAGCGGAGGCCGTCCAGGCGGTAGTCCTGGAGCCACATGAGAGCGTTGTCGCGGAGGAAGGTTCGGACCTCCGCCCTGCCGTAGTCCGGCCGGGTGTGCCCCCAGGGGGTCTCGCTGCGCCAATCGTTGTAGAAGTAGATGCCACCGCCATCTCCCTCGTGCCACCCGTCGAAGCGCCAGAGGTCGAGGTCGCTCGGCCCGAGGTGGTTGTAGACGACGTCCATGATGATGGCGATGCCTGCCTCATGGGCCGCCCGGATGAAAGCCTTGAATCCGTCCGGGCCTCCATAACCGGTCTCGATGGCAAAGAGGTGTGCCGGGTTGTATCCCCATGATCGGGTCCCCGGGAACTCCATGGGCGGCATCAGCTCGATCACGTTGATTCCCATCTCCTGGAGGTGGCCGAGGCGCTCGATCGCCGACTCGAAGCCGCCCTGTCCGTCACCGGGAGGATCCGTGAATGTCCCGAGATGAAGCTCGTAGATCACCATCTCATTGAATGGCGGCGTCCGGTAGTCGTCAGGAACGAGCCACTCGTAGCTGTCCCGGCGATGAATGATGGCGTTGCCGACGCTGTTGGTGACCTGCAATGCATAGGGATCCAACCGAAACAGCTTCTCGTCGGCTTCGATGACGAACTTGTATTGGTCGCCGGCCGAGGCGCCGGCGACGTATCCGCCCCAATAGCCATCCCCCTCGTGGATCAGCGGGTCGGCTCCCTCGGCCCAATCGTTGAACGATCCAACAACGCAGATGGATTTGGCGTGGGGAGCCCATACCCGAAAAGTCGTTCCTTTGTCATCGGGAATCGCTCCCATTCCTGAACTGAGTGTGACCACGTCGGTTTTCATGTCGGTATCCGTTTCACGGGAAGGGCCGAACTCGTCGGCAGGGATACGAGGCACTGCGGCAGTCCGCGCACCTCGTCGGTAGCGAGAATTCTAGGCGAATTCGGACACTGAATCGATGACCTCGCCCGGGTGAGGCACCGAGCGACGCCGGATCTGGTGGTGGCGATGGAGGACGACATCGGCGAGTGGATGACTGACGAACCACCCTTGCCGTGAGGGGTGGTCGGCATCCATATACTCGCCCGATGCACAAGCCCGAGTGGGGAACGAGATGACCGCCGCCACTGTCTTTGCCACCCCCCGCAGGCGGGCAGCGTTTGGCTCGCTGCTCTTCATTGCGATGGGTGTCGCCACCTATCCGGCCGCTGTGCTCAGTGTCCTTGCCACATTCCTGATCGACGACTTCGGCATAACGCGTGCCGAGGTCGGTTTGATCGCGACCGCCAATGTCGCTGTCTCCGCGGCCCTGTCGCCGATGGCTGGGCGAATCACCGATCGGGTGGGCGGGAAGCGGGCTTTTGTCTTCATTTTCGTGTTGGGTGCGACAGGATTCCTCGCCCTGGCTGTGTCGCCTGTGTACTGGGTGCTGTTGGTCGCCGCGATCCCCGCCGGGCTCGCGCAATCTGCAGGGAATCCGGCGACCAACAAGCTGATATCGCTGCACCTTCCCTCCCGACAGCAAGGAGTCATGATCGGGATCAAACAATCGGGAGTCCAAGGGGTGATCTTTGTCGGCGGTGTGCTGGTCCCATTGGGCGCCGAAACCATCGGGTGGCGTTGGACACTGTCGGCAATTGCGTTCATGACGATTGCGCTCGTCCCGGTGGTGCTGCGGGTGGTCCCTTCAGACCGACCCGTGACGGGTGGTGAGGGGCACGACCGGGCCGGCACCCTCTCTCCAGCTATCAGAGAGATGGCCGTGTACGGCTTCTTGCTCGGGTTCGGTGGATCAGTCACCTTCCTCGTTCCCCTGTTCGTGGAAGAAGCTCTTGGGGGCACGCCGGCGCTGGGTGGCTTGGCGGCCGGCCTCGTCGGTCTCTCTGCCTTCTTCGGCCGCATCGGGTGGGCTCGCTACGCCGAGTGCCGTCAGCGATTTGCGCTGCCTTTGGGCGCTATCGCCATCGGGGCGGTTGCCGCATCGTTGACGTTCCTGACAGCGCAAATGGTCGGCTTGTGGGTGGTGTGGATTGCCGCCGTGCTCACGGGGCTCACCGTTGCGTCTTGGAACTCGGTGGGAATGCTCGGCGTGATCACCGTGGCGGGCACCGGACAGGCGGGGCGGGCATCGGGCATCGTGCTGCTTGGCTTTTTGGCAGGTCTCGGGGTGGGGCCGCCGTTGCTGGCCTGGACCGTCGACACGACGGGGGAGTACACCTGGATCTGGCTGATCTCGATAGCGGCCTACCTGGTGTCCTTGTTCCCGCTTCGTGCGTGGGCGAGACGCGAGTCTGGAGAGCTTCGATCTTCTCCAGCTGGGTAGCGACCGATGCTTCGTCAGCCGGAGGTCGTCGATCCGGTCTGGTTGGGTGCTGGATGGACTTCATCTTGAGTCGACCGCGATCATGGGAGAATGATGCCGAGGTGACATTCGCGTGATTGGCAGAAACGTCGAGCCGCAGCAAAACGTGGGCAGTACCGCCAGGGATCATCTGGCGAACGAGCGAACCTTCCTTGCATGGGTTCGCACCGCTTTGGCCGTCGTTGGCCTGGGCGTGTTGCTTGGCAAACTCGTGGAAACCGAAGGACTGCTCGCTGAGATCATCGGCCTTGCCATGGTCGGCTTCGGGGCCGCGATGCTCCTCTACTCAGTTGCGCGTTTCTCGAAGGTGACCGCCTTGCTCGATCAAGGGAAGTTCGCCTCGTCCCGAAGGGGCCCGATTGCCCTGGCCGGCCTCGGCCTCGTCGTGGCGATCGGATCGGTCATTCTTCTCTTGTCCTAGCCCAGGCCGCACCACCCGGCGACGCCCACATCGGTAGCCGCGCACAGAGCTCAAGATTGAGCGGACGGCGCGAACCTCGTGAAGGACCCGTATTCGTCCGCGCCCACTGCTGCCCGTCACGAATCGGCCGCGCTGTCGCCCGGGTGGTTGACCGGCTGCTCATGGGCTGGTCGGAGGGAGGCCCATCCCATGGCAAGCGCAAAGAGCACGCTCAGAAAGATCAACACGATCGCGGGATCCTCGATGACCTGGGCGGGATCCACTGTCGTTGCAAATGGAGCGAGAGCCATAGTGGTGACGCCCGCGGACGCCGCTACTCGACGGCCGATGATGCGTCGCCGTCTAGGTGACGCCGCGGCGTCGAGACGCCACAACATGATGATCATCGCCAGCACGAGGTAGAAGGCCGATGGGTTGACCACCCCGGCGAGCATGAATTGGACATTCAGAAATGCTCCGGTCAAGAGAGCTCCGAGCGTCCACCGGTTCAGAGCGAGTAATGCGCCGATTGCCAGCTCGACCGTGCATACGAACACCGCCACCAAGCCAGCATGAGGCTCGACGACGTGGGTGAGGAAACCGTTGTAGATGACGATCGCATGGTCGGTGTCCGTTTCGACGAATCGACGCAGGCTCTCACCGTTCCACCATTCTCCGGTCATTGCATTGGCGATCCCGGCGCGCATCCAGCCGGCTGCCAAGAAGAGCTGCGGGAGAATCACCCAGGAGGGCATCCTCCCTAGCTCGCCCAGACTCTCCGGGATCGGCAATCGAGGAACGCGCACTTTGAGGCTTGCCACGTGTGACACTACGCAGCGATTGCTGATCCGGTTCTCGGGGACTCGGTTCGGCCAGGGCACGGAAATATTCACGAGCGCGAACCGATCGAGTAGTCGGCCACGTATAGTGACCGACATGTTGCGAGGGATGGAGGAGTAGCAATGAAGAGAGTGCTGTTTGTGGTGATGGCGTGCGCGGTAGCCGTTCTGACGCTGACGGCGGCGACCGGCGGTCGACCGCTCGAAGCGACCCTGACCGGGGCGGCCGAAGTACCGGGCCCGGGCGATCCGGACGGTTCGGGTTTCGCCGCTGTGACGATCAACCAGGGTCAGAATGAGGTGTGCTTCGAGATAACGGTCGCCGACGTCGACCCGATCCTCGCTGCCCACATCCACGCCGCGCCTGCCGGGTCGGCCGGAGGGGTAGTGGTCAACTTCGATGTTGCCAACAACGGACTGTCGGGCTGTGTCGACGTTGACAAGGATCTCGCGAAAGCGATCCGCCAGAGCCCCGGCGAGTACTACGTGAACGTGCACAACGCAGCGTTCCCGCCCGGAGCGTTGCGCGGCCAGCTGGAGAAGTAGCTCCTAACAAAGCGATTCGATTGAAACAGCGGCCCGCCCCGAGGCGGGCCGCTGTTCTGTCTTTGGTCGATGTAACGGTCACGCCGGCGTCACGCTCGGGTCGCTCGCGTCCCCTTCGAGAGCATGGCGCCTCGTCAGGTTGGCGGACACGTGTGGCGGGCGGCGGAACTCGACGGCGGCTGGGGATGTGTCGACACGCCGGATTCGCCGAGACATCTCCTCTGACTGTGGCTCTCGGTGCCAGTCGACCGAGAGCTCCTCCTGTGTTTGTCGAGTGGTATGGCAGGGCACCGTCGGCGCTCGCCGCGGCGAGCATTGAGGGCATCGACGGGCCATTCTCGCTCTGCTTAACGATCAACGAGAACTTGAAGGTTGGACGCGGCCGGGCCGGTGAGGGCGGAGGCGATGTTTCCGGCGGTGATCCTCGCGGGATCGCCCGAAGGATTCGGTTAGGTTCGCGGTAGAGGCCGGAGGAGCAAGAGTGAAACCCGAGTACCGGGTCGTGATCGTGGGAGGAGGGGTGGTCGGAGCCAGCGTCGCCTATCACCTGGCCAAGCTCGGGTGGACAGACGTGGCCATCGTCGAGCGGTCCGTGCTCACCGCTGGTTCCAGCTGGCATGCGGCGGGCGGGATTCATGCCCTGAACGCGGACCCGAATATCGCCGCCCTCCAGGCCTACACAATCGACCTGCTGTCTGAGATCGCCGACGATTCCGGAGTGGACATCGGTCTGCACATGACGGGTGGCATCTCCGTCGCCTCGGCGCCGGAGCGATGGGAATGGTTGCAGGCGACCTATCGGGTGTATCAGACAATGGGTATCGAAGACTGCTGGTTGATGAGCCCCGGCGAGATAGAGGAACGGTGCCCCATCATCAACACCGAGGGTGTTCTCGGGGGCCTCTGGGCGGATCGCGAGGGCTACATCGACCCGTCTGCCGTTGTCCACGCCTACGCCAAGTCGGCGCGCAAGCGCGGCGTCGAGGTGATCGAGCACAACCGGGTGCTCGACCTCAATCAACGGGCGGATGGCTACTGGGACGTGGTCACCGAGAAGGGGACAATCGTGGCCGAGCACGTCGTCAACGCCGGCGGCTTGTGGGCCAAGCAGGTGGGCCGGATGGCTGGGGTGGAGCATCCGCTTTCGCCGCTCGCTCATCACTATCTCATCACGGAGCAGATCCCGGAGCTGGCGGCGCTCGATTCCGAGATCCCGATGATGATCGACCTCGAGGGATTCACCTACATGCGCCAGGAGCTCAACGGGCTGCTGGTAGGCATCTACGAGATCGACCATCAGCACTGGAACATCGACGGCGCTCCATGGGACTACGGGATCGAGCTGCTGCAGCCTGACATCGACCGCGTCGCGGATGAGCTATCGATGGCCATGACCCGATACCCGGTACTCGAACGCACCGGGATCGCCCGGTGGGTCAACGGAGCGTTCACATTCTCGCCAGACGGCAACCCGTTGGTGGGGCCGGTCCCGGGTGTGCGCAACTACTGGTCGGCCTGCGCGGTGATGGCCGGATTCCTGCAAGGTGGTGGCGTCGGAAAGTCGCTGGCCGAATGGATGATCGATGGCGAGCCTGCCGAAGATATCTTCGGTATGGATGTGGCCCGATTCGGCCCGTACGCCGAGAACCGGGAGTACATCAGGCAGAAGACGGGTCAGTTCTATTCGCGGCGCTTTGTGATGACCTATCCCAATGAGCAGCTGTGGGAGGGCCGGCCGCTGGGCATGGCGCCGGCGTACGACGCAATGACCGAAGACGGCGCCTTCTGGGGCGAGATGTACGGGCTGGAGATCCCTCTCTACTTCGCCCAGAAAGGCTTCGAAGAGACCCCAACGCTGCGCCGCTCCAACGCCTTCGACATCGTCGCCGAAGAGTGCAAAGAGGTGCGCAACGGTGTGGGGATCATCGACATCACCGGGTTCTCCCGATACGAGGTGACCGGCCCCAACGCCGAACGGTGGCTCGACCGCCTGTTGGCGGCGAAGTTGCCACAGCCAGGCCGGATCAGGCTCGCTCCCATGCTCGGCGAGGACGGGCGTCTCAAGGGAGACCTGACCGTGATGAATTGGGGAGACGGCTCCTGGTGGATCATGGGCAGCTACTACCTGCGGGCCTGGCACATGAGATGGTTCCACGACCACCTCTTTGAGGGAGTCGCCGTGCGCGATATCTCCGACGCCATGGTCGGCTTCGGGCTGGCCGGGCCCAGGTCTCGCCGGCTGCTCGAGTCGATCACTCACGAGGACCTGTCCAACGAAGCGTTTGGTTTCATGTCCTGTCGGGAGATCGACGTGGGGATGCTTCGGGCGAGAGTCGGCCGCATTTCGGTGACGGGGGAGTTGGGCTACGAGATCCACTGCCCGGCTACCGAGCACGTCCTCTTGCGTCGCACGCTTCTCCGCGCCGGCCGAGAGGTCGACGCGGTGGAGTGGGGATTCAACGCCATGGGCTCTCTGCGGATGGAGAAGAGCTTCGGCATCTGGTCCAAGGAGTTTCGTCAGGAGTACACCCCTGCCATGACGGGCATGGATCGCTGGATCGACTGGTCCAAGGACTTCATCGGCGCGGAGGCGTCCGGCAAGGAGCGCCAAGGCAACAGTGCTCCGGCCAGGTTGGTGACACTCGAGATCGACGCGACCGACGCCGACGGCTCCGAGTATGAGCCGGTGTGGAGCGGTGATGACCGGGTCGGCTACATCACGTCGGGTGAGTTCGGCCACACCGTCGGCAAGAGCCTGGCGATGGCGCTGGTCGCGCCGGAGGCGGCGGTGCCCGGTCGGGAGCTGACCGCGCACGTCGTTGGCGAGGAACGCCCTGCCAAGGTGATCCCGCCATCGCCGTATGACCCCGACGGCCAGGCGATGCGCGGCTAGCGGTCGGTCGGAAACCCGTCCACATCCGAGATTTCCTCCTGCCGGTCGGGACCATCGTCGATAGGCTCGCGACCATGAGCGACGACCGAAGCTACGGAGCCATCATCATCGGGGCGGGGATCATCGGAGCCAACCTCGGCTTCGAGATGTCCAAGGCCGGGTACCAGACCCTCAACATCGACAAGCTCCCTGCCGCCGGATACGGCTCGACCGCCAACTCGTGCGCCATCGTCCGGACCCACTACTCCACGTGGGCCGGAGTGGCCATGGCGTACGAGGGCTTCCACTACTGGAAGGACTGGGACAACTACCTCGAGGTCGAAGACGAGCGTGGCAACGCTCGATTCGTTCAATGTGGCGGCGTCTTCGTTGGGGACGACGAGCGATACTCGGAGAAGGTCTTGCCCTTGTTCGACGACATCGGGGTTGAGTATGAGGTCTGGGACACCGACGCGTTGAAAAGCCGGTTCCCCGGGATCGACACCGGCAACCACGCTCCACCCAAGCGCCCCGAGAATGACGACTTCTGGGCGGACCCTGCCACGCAGATCACCAGTGCCGTTCACACTCCGATAGCGGGCTACGTCACCGACCCGCAGCTGGCCACCCACAACTTGCAACGGGCTGCCGAAGCTAAGGGCGGCCAGTTTCTTTTCAACGCCGAGGTGGCCGGAATTCGCATCGAGGACGGTCGGGTGGCCGGTGTTGATCTGGTGGACGGGCGCTCCTTCGATGCACCGATCGTCGTGAACGTGGCCGGACCGCATTCCTTCGTGATCAACGAGATGGCCGGAGTTGCCGGCTCGATGAGGATCAAGACGAGGGCGCTGCGCCACGAGGTCCACCACGTGCCGGCGCCGCCCAACCTCGACTTCGAGAAGGACGGCATGCTGGTGGGCGATGACGACTTGGGCACCTACTTTCGACCCGAGGTCGGCAATCACATCCTCGTGGGCAGCCAGGATCCCGATTGCGATCCCCAGATCTGGGTGGAAGATCCGGATGAGTTCGACCGCAGCATCAGCGACGAGCAATGGCGGGCGCAAGTGCTTCGCCTCGCCCGGCGACTGCCAGCCCTCGGGGTGCCGAGCGACAAAAAAGGTCTTGTCGACCTCTACGACGTGAGCGACGACTGGATCCCGATCTACGACAAGACCGACCTGGCGGGTTTCTACCTGGCTATCGGGAGCAGTGGGAACCAATTCAAGAATTCCCATATTGCTGCCTACTGCCTCACCGAACTGATTCGAGCCGTCGAGGCGGGTCACGACCACGACCGCGACCCCGTGAAGGTGACGATGCCGCACACAGGGCTCGAGCTGGACATGTCCGTCTTCAGCCGCAACCGCGCGATCAACGAGGCGTCTTCCTTTAGTGTCCTTGGCTAACGGCGCTTTGCAGTTCGGCTGAGGGGTCGACGAGGACGGTCAACTCGGGTTGGCTCGTGGTTGTTCAGCTGAGCGCCTGAGGTGCCGATGATTGAAGGGTGGCTGCTTGAGCCGGGCGGACGTCCTGGCGGTCCGCCATAATGAAGCCGGAGACGGACATGACGGTATATCTGGATGTATTGACCGAGCGAGACCTGGCGACGCTCGCCGCCATTGACGGATCTGAGCCCGAGAGTCTCGCCAACGAACTGCGTCGCCGTCCGTGGTTCATCCACGATCTCCTCAGCCGTCAAGAAGTGTTCGACGCGGTGCTCGACCGGCACGCTCACCCGGCCGCCGTCGTGTCGCCGTTCTTGCTTTTTGCGGTTCTGATTCACAAGACAGCCGACGATGTCCGGGGGGCCAAGTATGTCGACGAATGGATCGGCCCGAAGGCAAGGATGCCTTTGTTCGACATCGAGCCGCTGCAGGAGTTCGTGGAAGACCCGGGTCGGACGTTCTTCCTCGCTGCGCTGCTCTCTTCGTTTGCTGCGCCTGAGTCGCTGCCGGTGCCGGCCGGCCCGTTCGATTTGCACGGCATCGCACTCTGGCTCGAGCAGGCGGTCCCCGGCGATCGTGCGATCCTCTTGCGCCGCCTCGGCGACCTGAGCTTGTTCCTCACCGGGGTGTTTCCCGACCACACCGGCACGAACCCTTTGCAGCCCGCCGAGGCCGTGCGCCTGGGCCGCACCCTGGGCAAGACGTCCGAAGAGATGCTGGCCCTGTGCGACCGCAGCCTTCCTTCGGCAGGGCTGGAGGCTCTGGAGTCGCTCGGGTCTGATTGGTACAACGCCGCTGCCTCGGAAGGCGCTGCCAAGCCTGTGGTTGGGGATGTGGCCTCCCGCTTTCGAGCGGCCCGCCGCGTGCTCAACCATCTCGCCGACCACTATCTGTACCGCCTCGATGCTGGCTGGTCGTTCGCCGCCTAGCGGTGGGGACGGTGACCTGGGGGCTGAGAGTGGGCGCCACTCACTTGCTGTGCTGGAAGTGCCCACGCAATTGGGGTTGATTCACTTGTACTTCGCATGGTGAATATTTGACGTGCCATTAACCATTCGTTTAGGGTCCCGTCCGGGATTCGCGCGCATCGCGCGATGGGTTGGTGCTCGGAGGAGCCACCCGTGGGAAGCCTGGCCGAGAGGCCGGTCACGGGAGCCTCGCGAAGCCAACCGCCTGGAGGGACACAGGCTGGGAGGCCACAATGCAAGGTATCGCCGTAGACCGTGGGTTCAACCGCGTCTTCCGTTCTCGCACCGCACGTCTCGTGCACTCGGTATTCATCACGCTGGCGATGATCGCCGCCTACCTGCCGGCCGCGGCCATGCCCGCGCACGGGGCCGCCGCGGAGTCGTTGACTGCTGCTGCAGTGTCTACGACACCTTCGCTCTACCTGGCAGAGAACCCGCTGGCGATATCTGCTGTCGATGCCTCGATCGCGGCTGCGACCTCCCACGCAGTTGCTCCGGCGGCGGCGTTGGCATCGTCCATGCTCTTTGACGGCAGCGGCAACGTCGACACGGTGACCGGTGCCGGCTGCATGTTGGACGTCTACAACGCTTTTGGTCAGGGCGGCGGCCTCAACTGTACGGCCAACGATGTCAGCCTGGCGACCGCCACCAACATCGCGATTCTCGACGACGGGTGTGCTTTCCCCGGCGATACGGTGACGTTTACCGCCGACTTCCAAGTCGACGTCACCGCCGGTTCCCGCAACGACGTCGGCATCTACATTTCCCTCGACGGGGATCCGAATGGCGACGGCGCCCTCACCGGAGCGTGCACGGTGAGCACCCCGGCCTATGGTGGCTCCAACCCCGCTGCCAGCCAGCCGAATTTTCTCGACCTCGACGGAACCAGCGACAACACGACGAACTCGAACAATTTCGGCTACTGCTCGACCGACGGCGGTGTCAGCATCGCGCAGCGGACCACAGACCCCTTAGGACCCGTACCCTGTGACGGCGGTAGCCCCGCAGCCGGTGACGCCCAATGCGTAGCTGCCCTCGGCGCCGGTGCGACCTGCGAAGAGTTCGGCGACGGTATTGGTGTCACCGGTGATCCAATCCAGGACACCTGTGGGGACATCTCCAAGCCAGACTTCAACCCGCTATTCCCGACGTTGACCCAGACGGTCACCTGCGTCGATGACGATGGAGACGGCCAACTCGACCTGCCGTATTGCACGAGCTGGCGCCAGTCCGGTGCGAACGAACTCTGCACGACGCCGCTGGCGGCGTACCCCGGCGCACCATCGAAGTGCAACTGCGACGAGGGCTTCAGCATCGCCATCCCCGTCCCCGGTCAGATTGTCGTGGACAAGGTGACGGACCCATCGGGTGATCCAACACTTTTCGACTTCGAACTGGCCGACGTTCCTGTTGGCACCATCATTAGCGCCTTCAGCCTCACCGACGCGGCGGCGCCCTTTGAGAGCCCAGGTCTCGATGCCGGCACCTACCAGGTGACCGAAACGGCGAACCCGAGCTACTCGACCACGGCCACCTGCGACGACGGCAGTGATCCCAGTGCCATCGACTTGCAGCCTGGCGAGATCGTTACCTGTACCTTCACCAACACGCTGCTCGAGGGACCGCCCTCGATAGCGGTCACCAAGACGGCCAATCCGACGACGCTCGATGAGCCGGGCGGCAACGTGACCTTCACGGTCTCCATCGAGAACACCAGCGACGCCACCGACCCCGTGACGATCACGTCTCTGACCGACGACATCCACGGCGATCTGAACGGCCAAGGCGACTGCTCGGTGCCGCAAACGATAGATCCTGGTGACACCTATTCCTGTTCCTTTACAGCGACCGTGTCCGGGAACCCCGGCGATACGGAGACCGACACGGTCACCGCCTCCGGCACGGACGACGAGGGAACCCCGGTCAGCGACTCCGACAGCGCCACGGTGACCATCGTCGACGTGCCGTCGGCGATTGAGGTTGTGAAGACGGCGACGCCGGACAATGTTGATGAGCCGGGTGGGTCGGTGACCTACTCGTTTGTGGTGAACAACCTTTCGGCCGTCGACAGCGTGACGATCGATTCGCTGACGGATTCGATCTATGGGGATCTGAATGGTCAGGGTGACTGCACTGTGCCGCAGACGATCGCGGCTGGTGGCTCGTATAGCTGTTCGATCACCGAAAGCGTGTCGGGTAACGCGGGTGACACGATCACCAA
>JBFGJH010000080.1:0-12059 GCA_041577335.1 Acidimicrobiia bacterium
AGCTCGAACTGAAGGTCGAGGTCGTCCATTGCGGCATTCATGAGGTCGGCCATCTCGGCCCGTTGCTCAGGAGTCAGCGAGGCCATGAATTGCGAGAACGCCGCCGCTCGGCGCGCCAGTGCCTCGAGCAGTTCCTCGATGGTGCTTGGCTGCTCGGGGAAGAAGTCGCCATGGCGGGCCATGAAGTCATCGAACTGCTCCTGCGAGGGACCTGTCCCCTCACGGTGCTGCTCGAGCATCGCATTGAGATCGGCCAGCATGTCTTTGAGGCGGGCCATGTCTTCGGGGGACGGGTTCTGCATGGCATCGGCAAGGTTGCGGAACTGGCTGTCGAGCACCGCGCGGCGGATTTCTTCGAGCAACTCCTCGAACGCCGCAGCCGCCTCGGCAGACTCGAAGTCGTAGCCCTTGAGCTCACGGATCGCTCGGGCCGGGTTGTCGGGAAGAGCATCGAGCGAGACCGCCTTGAACGGCGCGGCCGGATCGGCCGACGCACCCAAGGCATCGCGCTCCAGCTCCTTGATGGCTTCGAGGCGCTCGGCAACATCGCCAAACGGGGTCTCGGCCGGTCCGCGGTTGCGCGTCCGCTCTCTGATGTCCTGGATACGCTGGCGCAACTCGTCGAGACCGGAGAATCGACCAGGCATGCCCTCGCGAAGCATCTGGCGAAGTGAGCGGTCGGCTGACCAACCGTCGAGGACATCTTCGCTCAACTGCTGGAAGACCTCGTCCACGAAGTCTGGATCAAACGGCTCCTGGCTCCCGTCCCAGCGGCTGTAACGACTCGTCATCCGCGATACCGGGCTCCGCCCCGTTCCGAAGTCTTGTTGAGGCGTCGCGACAAATGCAGGCCTTCCAGCACGAATTCAATGCCCGCCGCTGCGTGCGCCGGAGATTCCACATCGAGGTCGAGCGTGCGAAGGATCGTGTCGATGTCGCCAACCGCTCGGGCTTGGCGGACGATCTCGTCATCGGCGACGAGGTCACCGGTTTCGAGCTCCATGCCCGAATTGAAGGCGCCGACCCAGTCGGTGAAGTCGGTACCGAGCAGCCAGTTGCGGAACACCTCCAAGATCGCCGTCGACAGCAGCCGGTCCAAGATGTCGTGCTCTCGGCCCTCTTCGAACACCTCGAATTCGATGCGGCCCATCGACGACTGCACGACGCTGGGCAGGTCGGACACCCGTGCCACGGCATGAGCGGCTCCCGTGCGTAGCGCCCGTCGGGCGGCAGAGGCGATGACCGTTTCACGATTGGCCACGGAGAAACGCACGCTCACACCCGACCGTTGATTGATGTGACTGCTGGCCCGCACCAGGTGAGTGAACTCGGCAAGGATCTCATCCAGGAACTCGGGGAC
This sequence comes from Acidimicrobiia bacterium, assembly GCA_041577335.1. Lineage (GTDB taxonomy): Bacteria > Actinomycetota > Acidimicrobiia > Spongiisociales > JAENVV01 > JBFGJH01. The sequence continues at coordinate 1,361 of JBFGJH010000080.1, forward strand.
GGTAACGTCCACGGCATCCACCGTGTCATGGGATTCCTGGAGCATGATGGCGATCTCGTCCTCGATCGACCTGGGATAGTGGGTTCGCACCTCCGACCCGAAACGGTCCTTGAGCGGTGTGATGATGCGGCCCCGATTGGTGTAGTCCTCGGGGTTGGCCGATGCCACCAACAAGACATCGAGCGGCAAGCGGATGGTGTAGCCGCGGATCTGAATATCGCGTTCCTCGAGCACGTTGAGCAACGACACTTGGATTCGAGTTGGCAAGTCGGGAAGCTCGTTGATGGCAATGATGCCTCGGTTGGTGCGGGGCACCAAGCCAAAGTGGATGGTCAGCTCGTCGGCGAGATGGCGACCTTCGGCGACTTTGATGGGGTCGACATCACCGATGAGGTCGGCCACCGCAGTATCGGGCGTCGCCAACTTCTCCCCAAAACGGCGAGTGCGATCGACCCATCGCACCGCAACTGACTCACCTTCCTCGGCGACGAGGTGGCGGCAGGCAGCGCATACCGGACGGTACGGCGAGTCGTTGATCTCGCAGCCTTCGATGATGGGAATCTCATCGTCCAACAGATCGACGAGCAGCCGAATCAACCGGGTCTTGGCCTGGCCCCGCTCCCCCAAGAAGATGATGTCGTGACCCGCCAGGACTGCCCGCTCCAGGGCAGGCAGCACCGTGTCGTCGAAGCCGACGATCCCGTCGAACAACCGTGCGCCACTCTGAAGGCGGGTAACCAGGTTGTCGCGCAACTCTTCCTTGACGGTGCGGTCGGTCCAACCGCTCGCCCGCAGCTCGGCCAGCGTGGTGGGTCGTGATTGCGTATCCACCCCGCAACCATAGGCCGGTGTGCAGGCTATCGGTTGACGGAATACCGGGCCCGTCGGGTGGCTAGATTCAGTCTCTCGCCAACCGAAGGGATCGGCCTCGTGGTCCAATTCGCATATTTCGCCGGGCATGAGCAGTGGCAACCAGAAGAGCTGGTCAGACATGCCCAACTCGCCGAACAAGCCGGCTTCGACATGGTGGTCGTGTCAGAGCACTTCCATCCGTGGGTCGATGATTATTCGGCGTCCGGGTACGCGTTTTCCACGATCGGGGCGATGGCGCAGGCTACCGACCGACTGAGCTTCGCCACCGGTGTGACCACGCCGTTGTTCCGTTACCACCCGGCCGTGGTCGCCCAGGCGGCCGCCACCCTCGATCGCCTGTCGGGCGGACGGTTCAACCTCGGGGTCGGCACCGGCGAGAACCTCAACGAGGGGCCGCTGGGCTTGCCGTTTCCGGCATACGCCGAGCGGGCCGCTCGTATGGATGAGGCACTCCAAATCATGCGAAGGCTGCTCGACGGCGAGAAGCTGACGTTCGACGGCGAGTACTACCGGACCGACCGCGCCAAGCTCTATAGCCCGCCGCTCGGCCCGGTACCGCTCTGGCTGGCAGCCGGCGGGCCCAAGTCTGCCGGGCTGGCCGCCCGGCGGGCCCAGGGCATCATCACGTCGGTGAAGGAACCTGAGGTGACGTTCGAGAAGGTCATAGAACCGGCTCGGGTGGCTGCCAAGGAGGCGGGAGTGGAAGCACCCAAGGTGCTGGCGACGCGTTGGTCGCTGCACGCCACCAACGATGACGAGGCCTGGGAAGCTCTCAAGTCGTGGAGGGGACTCCGTGCCCCGGGTCGCCTCGAAGCCGTGGATCCGATGGTGCTGCGCCAACGAGCCGATGAGCTCCCCCGCGAAGAGGTTCTCGGCCGCTACTCGCTGGTGGAGACCGCCGACGATATCGTCGAGACCTACCTTCCGCTCGTGCGCGATGTCCATGCCGACATCGTGACATTCCAGATGGCTTCACTCGACCAGGAGGGTCTCATCGCCATGTTGGGCCGCGACGTTCTGCCCCGATTGCGTCAACAGGTCTCGGGCTAGCTGCCCTCGTCGATCACCTGGAACAGGTCGTCGACGCTCTCGGCGACGGCGATCCCAGGATCGTCGCCGGGTTGGCGGTCCGCCAGGACCTGCCAGCTCGACCGGTAGAACCTGGCTGCTTGCTCCCCAATCAGCCGCTGACCGGCAGTCAGCGACTCGACCCAGTGCGTGTATGACCCGACGAATGGGCCACCGAGCGACGCGATCGGATCGATTCGCCATCCGATCTCCGGGTCGTTTCGCAGCACCCAGATGCCGAGCGAGGTTCCGTCGGCCAGCGTGACGCCGATCGATTGAAACTCGTCGCCTCCCACATCGTGTTCCTCCGGATCGGTGAACGAAAAGCTCTCAGAGCCCGTCAGCCCGGGAACGGCCGCTACGAACGAGCTCCAGAAGTTCTCTCGGATCTGCGGAGCGAGCGTCGCCGTACCATCGGCCACCCCTTGCAGCAACGAGACATCTCCCGCTTCTACCGCAGCCAACAAGAGCAGCTGCGGCTCGTCAACCAGACCGTCGGCGGTGTCGAAATCTCCCTCCCTGAGCATGTTGAGGAACTCGAGCAGCACAACGTTGGGTTCCACAGTCGCAGTGGCGAGGGCGGTTTCGCTTGGCTCGGGCGCGGCCGGAGTGCTCGATGTCGGCGACGAGGAACACGCGGCCATGAGAGCGGTGAAAACAAAGAGGATTGGAAATGTACGGCGCACGCCGGGCAGGTTATCGCACTAACCCGCCAGGCGTCCGGTCTCGACGAACGTCCGCCGCTTTTCGGGGTCGTTCATGCCGGCGATCACCCACAGGGCGCCGAGATATGCGAGTCCGGCGACTTCCTGAACAATCGTGGCCAGATTCAATTCCCGATCAAGGAAGCCGCCCCAGTAGGGCTGGACACCCGGAGAGAAATCGAACCCCAGAAACGGCCACAGGAAAGTCTGCCCGCTGGCCCACATGCCGTCGAGCACCAGATGGATGAGCGCTCCGATCGCCACGGCCATCAACTTGCGACGTCGTCGTCCCCGCCGCGTGGCCAGCAACGCCACCACCATGATCACGCTTCCAAACAGCAGCGTATGGCCGATGAGCCGATCCGAACCAAGACCCGGGGCAATGATCGTCCCGAGCGGCTTGTCGATCAGGTTGGGGAGCAACGCTCCCAGCGCCAGATACCGGATATCGACCTTGGGGTCGCGATAGATCCACCGAAAGAGAAGAATGGCCCCGGCGATGTGCCAGAAGAACAAGCCGAGCCTCGCTCAGGGGACGAGGAGGCGCCGGCAATGCAGGCAACGGGGCGGATCCTCTTTGCGGATCTCCAACTGCTCGGCCGCCGACAGGGTGAGGTGGCATCCGCCGCACACGCCGTCGGCCAGGCGCCCCACCGCCACTCCTTCTTTGGTCTTGCGCAGGCGCTCGTACGTCTCGAGAAGGTCAGGAGGAATCAGCGTCAAGATCGCCTCTTTGCGCCCCTCTTTTCGAAGTACCTCGGCGTCTATGGACTTCCATTCCTTGGTGACGGTCTCCTCGAGGGCATCTTTGGCCGCTTGGTCGTCGGCAACGGTCTGGGTGGCCTTGGCAACGGATGCTTCGAGCTCTTCGCGTCGGTCGAGAATTGCCAGCACATCATCTTCCATGCCACTCTTGCGGCGCTTCATTGATTCAATATCGAGGCGCATGTTGTCCGTCTCTTTGGCGCCCATGCCTCCCGCGAAGAGCCGGCGCTCCTGGTTGCCGATCTTGATCTCGAGGATCTCCAGCTCGCCTTCGTTCTTGTCGAGATCGCGGTTGGCCTCGGCCAACGACGTCTGGAGCGATGCCAGCTCCGCCTCGGATGCCACCAAGCGCTCGTGGGCAGCCTTGTACTCATCGAGCTCGGGAAGCGTGGAACGGCGATTCTGGAGCCGATCGATTTGTAAGTCGACATCTTGGAGGTCCAAGAGATCTGCCAGGCTTTGGAATTCCTGCACTCGGCCTCCTCGTCAGCAACATCTGCGAGTCAGCAGGCTAGCGCGACCCTCACGCCCGCCGGTCAGGCCCAGGGGTCGACCTCGACCCTGGTGAGATCGATGGGGTCGGCGCCCAGCTCCCTCCCGAGGGCAGCCCGCAAGGCCTTCATCCCGGGACGTTCGGTGGGTATGTGTCCAGCGTCGATGATCGACAAGCCCTGGTCGACGGCGGATACGGCGCGGTGGTGACTCACGTCGCCGGTCACCAGCACATCCGCCTGCGCAGCTCGAGCGTCAGACGAGAAATCCGAGCCGGAGCCCGGCACGACCGCAACTCGCGCCACTCGCCCCGCCCGGTCACCAGCTATCCGGATCGCAGGGCTTTTCAGTCGATGAGCGACCTTCTCGGCGAACTCCGCCAGCGACTGTTCGTCAACGATGCCGATTCTTCCGATGGCGGGAGCCGGCGCCGGCGCATCGGACGCCCGCTCGACGAATCCGAAGGGCTCCACGCCGTCGAGGCCGAGGGATTCGGCGAGAGCATCGGCAGTCCCGCCGGCAGCCACATCAAACGCCGTGTGGGTGACGATGAGGGTGATCCCGGCCGTTGCCAGGGCCAGCGCCCTGCCGGTGGGGGTAGGTCCGGCCACGAACGACTGGGTGGCCGCGAAGAGCACCGGATGGTACGCCACGAGCACATCCACGCCGGCCGCGGCCGCTTCGGTCACGACGGTTGCCGTCACCTCGTGGCACACCGCCACCACTTCGGCCGAACGGCCCGGGTCGCCGACCTGAATGCCAACCGGGTCCCAATGGGCAGCGTCAGAGAACGGGGCGATGCCGTCGAGGATGCGATAAATGTCGGTAGCCGTGCGCATCCCGGGATCGTACTGGCCCAACAGCCTCCTAACCTATGCCGATGCTGCTTGTTCCTGCCGTAGTCGCTGCGATCGTGGCGCTACTCGGCTTTCGGATCGCGCAAAAAAAATCTGGTTGGTGGCGCTCAATTCACCAGCCTTCGCTCACGCCATCGCTGTCCGCGCTCGGGGGGATATGGCTCGCCACCCACCTGCTTTTTGGCTTCGGGGTGGGTATGGCGCTCCGAGAATCCTCGCGCTCTCTCGTGCCGGTATTGGCCGGAATCTCGGTGGTGGCCGGATGGTTGTGGGTCGCGACGTTGTTCGGGCGCATGTCGGTGCGTAATGGCTTCTTCATGGTCTCCGTGGCGTGGGCGCCCGCCACCCTCACTGCGATGGCGGCGATGGTGCAGGACCCGGCTGCAGGAGCATTCACAGCCGCACTTGCCTTGTTGCTCAGCGTTGCGGCCGTATGGTCGTTCGTTCTCTGGCAAATCAATGAGCCCACCCGCTATGGCTGAACGTGCCCTCCCTGTGACATGCAAAAAGCCCCGCCAGGGCGGGGCTTTTTGGTTATCCGTATGTGAACCGATTACTCGGCGACACGCTCTTTCAGGCCCTTGGCAGCTTTGAACGCCGCATACTTGGTGGCCGGAATGTGAATCTTCTCGCCGGTTGCCGGGTTGCGACCGTCACGAGCCTTCCGACGACGAGTTTCGAAGGATCCGAAGCCCGAAATCGAGATCTTGCGGTCGGCATCGAGCTCGACAGCAATGATGCCGTGCCCTGGCTCCGAGCTGAAGATGGCATCAATGACTTCGGCAGCCTTCGCCTGAGTCAAATCAGTCTTCTTCGCAAGCTTCTGCGCCATTTCTGTCTTGTTCATTCGCCCTCCTCGGCAAATCTGGTGGGGGCGGCCTACCAGCTGATTTCCGCCCACTTGGCTAGAAAAGATACCCGGAAACGCCCCAAAACTGCGCATTTCCGGGGAAATCGCGTTCGGCCGAGTTGCCCGGGTCGGAGCTGATCTGTCGTAGTCTGGGAGGGCAGTGGATGACCATCGACACGATCACGCAGGCGCCGAGCGCCCCGCAACCGCCCGCTTGGGCCTCGCCAGGCTGCGGGAGCTGCTCCCCCACGACCACGACCATGCAGACTCGGCAGCCGTCGCCGATCCCGGCATGCAAGGCATCCGAGCAACCAAAGTCTCATTGGTCGCTTTGGGGATCACCGCCTTGCTCCAGGCCGTGATCGTTTGGTTTACCGGTTCAGTTGCGCTTCTCTCGGACACCCTTCACAACCTCACTGACGCGCTCACAGCGGTACCGCTGTGGATTGCGTTCTCGTTGGGTCGGCGTGCCCCCACCGATCGGTTCACGCATGGCTACCACCGGGCCGAGGACCTGGCCGGCATCGTCATCGTCTTGGCGATCGCAGTCTCGGCCGGGGCGGTTGCCTGGGAATCCGTGCATAGGCTCTTCGATCCGCGCGAGATCGACTTCATCCCGTGGGTCATCGCCGCCGGTCTCATCGGTGCCCTCGGCAACGAATGGGTGGCGCGGTACCGGATCCGAGTCGGGCGCCGCATCGGGTCGGAGGCATTGATAGCCGACGGCCAGCACGCCCGCACCGACGCGTACACATCCCTGTCGGTGGTCGCCGCGGGCATCGGCGCCGCCCTGGGTTGGGATTGGGCCGATCCGGTGGCCGGCCTCATCGTGGCCGTGATGATCCTCATGATCTTGCGGCGGACCGCCGTGAAGATGTTCGGGCGGCTCCTCGACGCCGTCGACCCGGCGCTGGTCGGGCGGGCCATCGACATCGCCGGACAGGTTGAGGGTGTGCTTGAGGTTACGGAAATGCGGCTGCGCTTCTCCGGCCATCGGCTGCTGACCACAGCCTCGATCGGCGTCGACCCCGCTGCCTCGGTGAAGGAGGGCCACGACGTCGGCGAGCGAGTCGCCCACGAGCTGGCCCACCAACTCCCCTACGCGCTCGACGCCGTCGTGCATGTCGACCCGGCCGGGCTGGAAGGCTGCCATGACCTCACCGACCATCACCGGGCCCGGTTGGAGGGCCTCGATCCGGCGGACCACGAGTAGCCGTGTCTGGTTTCGCCGTGGAATTGCAGGATCTCGAGGAAACCCTGTGGGATCCTCGGACCCGCGTGGACGGTGGCGTTCACGTCGCCAACCGTTCTTCCCAGTGGCGACGCACGCCGGGCGGATGGCAACTCGAGTTCCATCAGGGCACGCCCGAGCGCATTGGCGGCGCTACGGCGATCTCGTCAGCGTGAACTTCAGCGCCGGCTGCTCGCACTTCAAGATGCTTCCATCAAGATGCTTCCGTCAAGATGCTGCCAGGAGCCGCCGCTCGATTGGGGACAAACCCTGGCGCACGGCCGCCAGCGGCATCACGAAGTCGGCGTTGCGCAGCCGGCCGCCGACATACCTCCCTGTCACCCGATCGGGAAGGTAGGAGGCCAGTGCCTCCGGGACCTGATCCCGGTAGGTCACCCCCACGCCTCGATCCGTGGACATTGCCGGTGATCCGAGGATCACCCAATGGTCGACTGACACCTGGGAGTCAAGGTCCGGAATGGCACCCGTGTGACAATCGATCGCCGGCGCGAACAGCCAGTCGGGATACGTCGGGCGGTACCACCACAGCATCGGCGTCGCTCGGATCCGCTCGGTGTTGTCAAAGCAGCACAACGCGACCGGCCAGCCCGGGAACGTCGTGTGGTACCAACCGAACAGCTCCGAATTGAGCTGCGGCCTCTTCCGCTCTGGGATCTGGTCGAAAGCTGCCGGGATGGCTCGGGCATCCGCAGCCAGCACAACCGTGTAGATGCCCGATTCGAAGACCTCCACGGTCGCAGCAGTCGTCGGAACGCTCTGAGCCAGGTCAGCAACCGGCACCTGCAATGCCGACACCATGTCGCGCAGGATCCGCGGGCAGTCGTCCGTGGCCAGCACGTTGGATTGGCTCATAGTTCCCGCCACTGCCGGGAAGTGAAGAATCATGGCGTTGCCTGTCGACCCGCCGTCCCCAGTCAGCCGACGCTGCAGCCGTCGAAGAGGACCGCGGGCCACGCGGTTCTCGGCCGTGTTCTGGTACCCGGCGACATGAACGAGCTCTCCGTTCTGTCGGGCTTCCCCGGCGTACACGATGGTCTCAGCGAACCGTGCCGCTGCAACGGACACGCACATTGAGGGCTCCTCTCGTTCATTGGAGCATAGGTTTCGGCGACAGCACAGGAGTCGAGGTGATCGGCCCTTGACGCCGAGAAGCCAGCATTCGGTTCGGGCACCAGAGCCAATCCAAGAAACGTGGATGCCGGGCTCGCTCGGATCGCCAACGAAAACAACCCCACGGGCCCCCGTCTGCCATTCGTCCCACCCAAATTGACAAGGCCTAGCCCTACCCAACGAGCCTGGATTAGATCCACTTGTCGTCCCCAAAGGTGTAAGCGAAAGGCGCCTCGCAGCTTCGGTGGCCGAATGACGACCGGCTCGGAAGCGCGCTCGATCCGGCGGAACCGAATGTCACAGGGCGGTGTATTGATAGACAGCAGATTCTTGTCAAGCGAGAAGGGACGGGACATGCTGATGTCCGCCAACAACATCGTCGTCACCTGCCTGATCGCTCTCGCCCTGGCGCTTGTGGCAATCCCGGCTTCCGCCAAAGGACCGGAATCCGCCGTGATCACCGGGCCGGGTCTTGACGGACCACAACAGCTGATGGAGGGAGCGTCCGAAGAAGAGCTGACTCTGCTGATGGAACAGACAGGCCTCTGGTACGGAACCGGAGACCTTCCGGCGCCGGTCGAAGAGGCGCCTGGCGATCTCGGCACGCAATACGCCATCACGTGGATTAGCTTCGGTCCACCGGGCCTCAGCGTCGAAGATCGCACCATCGTGCAGCACCTCTTTGTTCAGTCGGACGGCAGCATGCTGATCCACACACCAGAACAGGCGTCGCTCCAGGGTTGGGGCGAAGGCGTCATCGGATGGTTCGTCGCCCCGCCGGGGCTGGCCGACACGTTGGTGAGGATGGGCCTCCCTCCACTCGAGGCTCCAACAACCCAGGCGTCGGGAGGAATAAAGGTTCTGTCTGGACTCGTCGCTGCGGTGTTCGCCGGCCTTGCCTGGGTAGTGACACGCAGGGTGCGGACCCGTCGCTCGGAGGTCTGGGCGTAGGGACAACTGCGAGCTCAGGGCAGGTCCTCGAAACCAACCACGGAAAGGTCCTCGGGAATGCGACGCCCCAGAATTCGTGCTACCTGGGTGGCGCCGATGGCGATCTGGTCGCTGAAGCACAGCAGGTCGGGCGCGCCATCGACCTTGTCGAGGCTTCGCCGGGGGGCATCCAACCCTCGCTGGACTGTCAGGCGGCGGGCTGGAGGTCGAGGGTGGCGATGCTGAGCCGGCCTCGACGGACGTCGGCGGTCGCAGGCCGGGCTTTCCCGCTCACCCACACCCTGCTCTCCGGCGTGGCTTCGAGATTCTTGAGCCATTGAGAGGTTCCGCGGAGGGTGGAGACAACCACCCGATCGCCAAAGCGGATGGATGCCAGCGGCACCTCTCGGGGAAGGCCCGATCGGCGCCCCTTGGTCTCGAGGACGACGAGCCCGCCCCCAACACGGAATGGCGAACCAAGGCCCGCTTTCACGACCGGCGTCACGACCCGGTTGACCGTTCGGAATGCGGTGCGGGTGGCGGTATCGAGGAGTGTCTCCTGCTCGTTGTGGTTCGGCATTGGCGTGTCCATTCGTTCAAGGAGGCTATTCCTGCGGGAGCAACCGCAGGTTGAGATCTATAGCTTGACACTGTCCATTGACAATGTCAATCTGTAGCTGTGCCAAGATTTCTGACAGAATCCGACGAGAACAAGTTCCGTCACGAGCTCTGCGATGTAGCGACGCGTCTCTTCACCGAAGGTGGGCTTGCCGCCGTGACCATGCGGAATATCGCCGACGAGTTGGGATGCAGCCGCACTACCCCCTACCGATACTTCACAGACAAGGCAGACATCATTGCCACCGTTCGGGCCGCCGGCTTCGCCCGTCTCGCCGACCGGCTCATCAGCGTCGGTGATTCGGATGACGTGATCGAACGGATCCGAGAACTCGGGCATCAGTACGTCGAGTTCGCGATTGCGGAGCCCGCCGTCTATCGGCTCATGTTCGGAATGAGCCAGCCCGACGGGGAACCGTCGCTCCTATTGGAGGCGGAAGTCGAACGCAACCGCGTGGCCGTGCGCAACGCCGCACGAGAGGCGGTGGCGGCGGGGCGGCTCCACGGCGACCCGGGAACGCTGGCGCGGTTGTACTGGGCGGGCCTCCACGGGCTCGTCGAACTCCATCTCGACGACAAGTTCAGTCCCGATCACGACCTGGATTCGCTCACATCGGCGATGATCGACACACTGATCGCCGGGATGAGATCGCCGGCATGAGACCCCCGGCTTCCCAACCGAAGCGGCTTTGAGTCCTACCTCATGGCGCAACTCGGCGGAGCACGGCGCCTACGTACGGACGCCGATCGCCTTCGGCGGACCGGCCCGGAGCGATGGCGCTGACGGTCACCACGTCGAATTCTGGCGCGAACGCAGCGGGGAGTGAGTCGAGGTCATACCTGGAAACGGGGAGACCGGCGCACTTCTCAGGAGCTTCACTGCTGAACGTCGCCACCACCAACAGCCCTTCGGGCGCGACCGCACGCACGGCGGCCGCCCGGTAGGCGTCGCGCTGAGCCTTCGTCACGAGGAAATGGAAAACCGCCCGATCGTGCCAGAGGTCCCATGTCCGACTCGGCACAAACTCGGTCACGTCGGCATGGATCCAGGCAATCGCTGCGCCTCGCGAGCCAATCCGGCCCCGAGCACGCTCGATCGCCACCGCGCTCAGGTCAAGAACGGTCAGGTCGCCGAAGCCGAGATCGAGCAGCCGGTCGACGAGCCGGCTGTCGCCGCCAC
>JBFGJH010000081.1:0-11742 GCA_041577335.1 Acidimicrobiia bacterium
ATGGCCCAATCGAGCTCGTCGTCGAAATGCTGGCCGCGGTCTACGACGACCTGGAGCTCCACATTCACGACGCGACCTGGACCGAGGACGGCACGGGCCTCTGGCTGGCCGCCTGGGACGCCGGAGTGGTCCTGCTCGACACGACCGATCCCGCCCAGCCGAGCATGGTCACCGCCTTCGGCTTCGACCCCGAGACCGAGGGCAACGCCCACTCCGTCGCCGCGGACTCCGCCGCCGGGCTTCTCATCCGCAACGACCAGGACCTGATAAACGCCGATGTAGGCCGCCACGGCCCCGGCTGGGGCGGACAGCGCTTCTACGACGTCTCGGACCCGACGGCAGTTGTCGAGCTGAGCACCTTCATGACCGAGCGGGCGACGCCCGATAGCCGCGGCAGCGCCCGGCACACCGACGGGCGGTACTCGGCCCACAACGCCCAGATCGTCGACGGCATCGAATACGTGGCTTGGTACTCGGACGGAGTCCGGATCGTCGACATTTCCGACCCGACGGCGCCGGGGGAACTCGGGTCGTTCGTGCCTCCCGCCCGGGTGGACCCGCAGGGATACTGGGACGCACCCGATGGGACACGGGCGTTCGCCATGGTTTGGGGCGTCCATGTCGCCGACGATCTGATCTACGTCAGCGACATGCACTCGGGCCTTTGGATCGTCCGGTATATCTCGCCGGAGCCGGAGATGGAGGCTGCATCCGGCCGACCCAAGCTCTAGGAATCCGTCTCCGGCCCGCCTCGTCCCACCAGAATATGCAATCGGCTCTAGCCGCTTGGAACGTTCCAAGCTAATGTGGGCCCAGATGATCCTGCGGAGACGCGTCTCTGGGACGCGAGCAGTCGAGCCGGGAGAGTGAGATGCTGGAAACCGAGTTCAAGAGCCCTCTTCACCAAACTGTGGCGACCACCAAGACGGACTTCTGGAATGATTCTTGTTCGGTGTCCGAGCTGACCTACGCCATCGAGCACGGCGCGGTGGGCGCCACGAGCAATCCGACGATCGTCGAGCAGGTGCTCAGGCTCGAGCGGGACCTGTGGGTGGACCGCATTCATGAGTTGATCGGATCAAACCCGTCATGGACCGACGAAGACGTGATGTGGAAGGTCTTTGAGGAGATCGGTGTCAAAGGCGCCGAGCTCCTGCTGCCCGTATTCGAGCGCGAGGGCGGCTTGAAGGGAAGGCTGTCCATACAGACCAATCCCTCCAACTATCGCAATGTCGGTCGTATGGTCGACCAGGCCGTCCACTTCGCCGCACTCGCTCCCAATATGCAGGTGAAGCTGCCGGTGACCAGTCGGGGTTTGGTGGCCATCGAAGAAGCGACCTATCGGGGGATCAACATCAACGCCACGGTCAGCTTCACCGTTGCCCAGGCGATTGCCGTCGGTGAGGCTGTCGATCGGGGCCTCGAACGGCGCCACACCGCCGGGCTCCCCACCGACGACATGAGCCCCGTCTGCACGATCATGGTGGGCAGGACCGATGACTGGATCGGAGTCGTCACCAAACGGGACGGCATCACGGTCAACCCGGGGTATCTGCCCTGGGCCGGGGTCGCCGTCTTCAAGAAGGCGTACGAGATCTTCCAGCAACGCGGCTTCCGGGCTCGACTGCTGGCCGCGGCCTACCGCCATCATCTCCATTGGTCGGAGCTCATCGGAGCCGACGCCATTCTCACGATTCCCTCGAGCTGGCAGAAGCTGTTCAACTCATCGCAGGTTGAGGTGCGGGAGCGCATGGATGAGCCCGTCGCTCCTGAGATCGTCGCCGAGCTCTGCGAGCGCGTCCCCGACTTCCGCAGGGCTTACGACGCCGACGGCATGACTCCGGACGAGTTCGACACCTACGGGGCGACCGTCCGCACCCTCCGCGGCTTCATCGCTTCCTACCATGAGCTCATCAGGGTGATCCGCGAGGACTTCATGCTCCCCAACCCGGATGTGAATTAGGCACGGCCGGATAGGTGCCGCTCAGCCAAGTGGCACATCCAGCGCGGCCGCGACTTTTTCCAGGTCGGTGGCGCCGATCACTACCCGATCGCCGGTGGCCAGGTACATGATGAAGAGCTTGGCTCCGGCGTCGGCCACCTTTCGGGCGATATCCCCCAGGGCGCCGGGTCGGGGAACGAAGTCGATGACGAGCACCGAACGTCGGTCGAGGGGCATGAAGCCGGTGGCCCGCAATGCATCGTGGGCGGCGTCGCCGTCATCGTCGGAGACCACGACATGAACGACCCGTCCATCGACCCGAGGGAAAGTGCACGAGGCTTCCATCTGAATCGACGCCTCACCGAGAATATCCCATATCTCGGCTACAGCCCTGTCTTCTCCGACCACAAAAGTGAGGTCCTGCATCGAATTCCCTTCTTCGTTCGTCATTGCCGCGCCGTAGCCAAGGGCAGACGCGGGTCCGGTTCTAGCTCCTCGAGCGCAGCGCGCGCCCAAGCGTGGACCGGATCGTCGCAGAAGCGCCAGACGCGCTCCGGCGACGGACCGGCCATGACATTCAAGTAATACATGTGGTGTCCCGGGGTCGCCGCCGCCGGGCCGTGGAAACCGCGCGGCACCAGGAACGTGTCGCCGTCACGCACCGTCACGGTCTCGTCGATCGAACCATCCTGCGTGTAACAACTGAAGAACCCGGTGCCGCCGTCCCCGGCGATCATGAAGTAGTAGATCTCTTCGAGAGCAACCTCGACATCCGACATCTCGTCATGCTTGTGCGGAGGGTACGAGGACCAACCGCCCTCGGGCGTGATGACTTCGACGGCAATGAGCTTGTCCGCCTCCCACTGGTCGGCGCTCAGGAAGTTGTTGATCTGGCGGCTGGCGCTGCCGCCGCCCCGCACCTCGACGGAAATGTCTACTGCAGGTACTTGGTACGGGTCGATCTTTCGAGTTGCCTCGGCGCTGCACAAGGCGAACTGCCCACCGGTGGAGGACGTGATACGGAGCTCTGTGTCAATCGGCGCGTAGACAAAGCCGCTGACACCGGAGAACACTCCCTGGCGCCCGGGTATGGCAAAGGCCTTGTTGTCAATCTCGACGGTGCACCCGCCGAACAGCGGCAAGATGGCGATCTCGGTCGATTCAGTGGCGAGCTCGATGCTCGCATCCGCGGCCAAGTCGAGCACTCGCAGGCCGCAGTACGCCCAGCCGGCTCGGGCCGCGTCGATTCGGAGCGAGTACCGCCCGTCTTCTGCCGTGCCCGCGGGGTAGAGGAGTTGCAAGATGGCTCCGCTAGTGGAACGTTCCAGTCGAGCGGCAAACCTAATATGGCGGAACTCGCACTGTCAACGTTGTTGGCCGACAGCGCTCGCGTCTTGCCGGAGCGAAAACCGTTTGACAGGCGGCTGCGAGAGCGTTTAGCGTGCTCGGATGTTGGAACGTTCCACGTCCGACCGGATCGTACCGTTCGGCGAAGGCAGCTGATGGGAGACGGATGAGGGTCGGTCTTATTGGTGCGGGACGGATCGGCAATCTCCACGGTCGAGCGCTGGCAAACCATCCCGAGGTGACGCAGGTCATCGTCACCGATCCCTTGCCCGAGCGGGCCGCGGCGCTAGCCGCCGACATTGGCGGGACGGCGGTAGCCGACGTTGATTCGATGGTTTCCGACATCGATGCCATGGTCGTGACCGCCGCCACCGATGCCCACGCCCCGATGATGCATCTTGCTGCGGAGGCAGGCCTTCCCGTCTTCTGCGAGAAGCCCATTGCCGGCGACCTGGCGGCAACCGATGGCGTCGTCCAACACCTCCGCGAGAAGCAGATCCCGGCGCAGATCGGGTTCCAGCGTCGATTCGACGCCGGCTACCAGGCGGCCAAGGCGCTGGTGGACGACGGGACGCTCGGCCACCTCTACGCGTTGCGCACCACGACCCACGATTACGAGCCGCCACCGCCCGGCTACCACGACACCGGTATTTACCGTGACACCCAGATTCACGATTTCGACATCATTCGCTTCGTGACGGGGCAAGAAGCTGTCGAGGTTTACGCCGACGGCTTCGCCACGACGACAGAGCCCTTCGGCCCGGAACGGCCGATCGACACCGGAGTCGTCATCCTGACCCTCAGCGAGGGCACGCGTGCTCTGATGTCGGGTATTCGACATGACCCCGTCGGCCACGACGTGCGGATGGAGCTGTTTGGCTCCCGTGACAGCGTTGGTGTGGGGCTCGAGCCCAGCCTCCCGCTTCGTTCCGTCGAGCCGGGGGTAGCCGGACCTGCGGAACCCACCCCCAAGAGTTTTCTCGATCGCTTCGGCCCTGCCTATAGCGCCGAAATCGATCGATTCATCGATGTCGCCCTGGGGCGAGCACCAAGCCCTTGCACACCGGAGGATGCTCGAGAAGCACTGCGGATCGCCATCGCCTGCGATGAATCGCGCGCCGAGCATCGGCCAGTCCGAATGGAGGACATCCTATGACCAGCATGATGTCGCGCATCGCAGGAGCTCCGATCACGTGGGGGGTGGACGCGTCCCCCGGGTGGGGTTACCTAATGGATGCCGACCGAGTTCTCGACGAGATGGCTGACGTCGGCTTACGTGCGACCGAGCTTGGACCGGACGGCTATCTGCCGACCGATCCGGGCGAGCTCCACGCGAAACTCGACAACTACGGGCTCGAACTTGTCGGCGGGTTCGTTCCAGCCGTACTACATCATCCGGAACGGGCCGAGAAGGAACTGGGCTATGTGCGCCGTGCCTCACGCACCCTGGCAGGGTGTGGAGCGAGCGTCCTCGTGCTCGGTCCTGGATCGGGACTAGACGGCTACGACACCTCGATCGAGATGTCGGAGCGCGAGTGGTTCTCCTTCCTGGATACCCTGAAGCAGGTGATTGAGCTCGCGGCCGACGAGGGCCTTACGGTGGCGCTTCACCAGCACTGGGGCATGGCGATTGAGAAGCAGCGTCACATGGAGCGTCTCATCGCCGAAAGCGACGTGGCGTTCTGCCTCGACACGGGTCATCTGTATCTCGGCGGAGTCGATCCGGTTGCCATCGCTCGAGCGGCACGTGGGCGGGTAGCACACGTCCACCTCAAGGATGTCGATCGCCAGATGGCTGAGAAGGTGCGGAGCGGCGAGTTGGCGTTCCGCCAAGCCGTCATCGATGGGATCTTCAAACCGCTTGGGTACGGTGACGTCGATATTGCGGGTTTTATACGCACCCTGGAGGACTCCGGCTTCGCCGGCTGGTACGTTCTCGAGCAAGACAAAGTCCTCGAGGCTGATCCGACGTCAGGAAAGGGACCGATCGAGGACGCCAAGAGGAGCTTTGAATACCTAGAGGCACTCACATAGGAAGGTTTGTCCCGGCGGCAACCGCAGCCGGGGCGGAAGGGCCCACTGTTGTGGGTCACCCAAAACGGAGGAGGAAGAAGGATATGCAGAGAAAAGTCTGGCCAGCGATCCTGCTGGCATTCGCGCTGGTTGTAGCCGCCTGCGGCGGCGACGACGCCACAACAACCACCGCGGCAGGTGGAGGTGACGATGCGACAACAACGACGGCCGGTGGCGCGGTAACCCAGCGCAGCTTGCGCTTCGTTGTGGTTTCCCATGGACAGGCATCTGACCCGTTCTGGTCGGTGGCGGCCAACGGCGTCAGCGATGCGGCCGACGACATGGGTGTGACGGTCGAGTACCAGGCGCCCGGCACGTTCGACATGGTCGAGATGAGCCAGATCATCGACGCGGCCGTCGCTTCCCAGCCTGACGGGCTGGTTGTGACGATCCCCGATGCTGCCGCTCTCGGTGACTCGATTCGTGCAGCCGTTGCCGCAGGAATACCGGTCATCTCGATGAACTCGGGTAGCGATGACTTCGCCGACCTCGGCGTTTTGGTCCATGTTGGCCAGACGGAGTACGCGGCCGGCCTCATTGCCGGCCAGCGGTTCAAGGCCGAAGGCGTTGGCAGTGCCATTTGTATCAACCAAGAGGTTGGTAACACGGCCTTGGACGACCGCTGTCAGGGCTTCGAGGATGGTCTCGAGGTCGAGGTGAACGTCATTCCGGTGGATCTCTCCGATCCGACCGGTACTCAGGAGACGGTTTCTGGTTCGCTCCAGGCCAACCCTGTGGACGGCGTCCTCACCCTCGGTCCGACCGGTGCGCTGCCGACCTTGGCCGCGCTGGAAGACAACGGCCTGCTGGGAACGACCAAGCTGGCAACCTTCGACTTGGGCCCAGAGGTACTCCAGGCCATCGTTGACGGCGAAATGCTGTTCGCCATCGATCAGGCGCAGTACCTGCAGGGCTATCTGCCGGTCGTGCTGCTGACCAAGTTCTCTGAGACTGGAGCCCTGCCACTCGGCAGTGTCGACCGTGTCATTTTGACTGGTCCGCAGATTGTGACCAGCGACGTCGCAGGCGATGTAATCGAATTCTCGGAGCAAGGCCTCCGCTAACCATATGAACTGGCTGGGACCCGCTGCGGCGGGTCCCAGCTGTATTCGAGACAATGGAGGGAGGATTGCGTGACCACTGAAACGGCGCCGGCAACAGCGCCGGCACCACCGAGCGACGAAAGGGTCAGGAAGGTCGGGGTCTTGAGCCGGCTGCTGGTTCGTCCCGAGGTTGGGGCTATCGCCGGAACCGGCCTGATCTGGCTGTTCTTTGCGATCGTCGCATGGGACAACAACTTTGTGAGCTGGGTGACCACGGCGGCGATCTTCAACCGGGCGGCGCCGCTTGGCATTCTTGCCATTGCAGTAGCGCTTCTCATGATCGGCGGCGAGTTCGACCTATCGATCGGATCGATAGTCGGCTTCGCCGGCATGACCATAATGATTCTGGTCTTTCCGACCGAGGGTGGCGGGTTTGGCTGGTCGCTGTGGCCGGCGATCTTTGTTGCCCTTGCCTTCTCGTTGGTGATCGGTTTGTTCAATGGATGGTTGGTGATAGCAACCAAGTTGCCATCATTCATCATCACACTCGGCACACTATTCGTCTTTCGCGGCTTGACCATTGCAGTGACCCGACTCATGACGAATCGCACCCAACTGGGTGGCGCCGACGAGGTTTCTGGTTTCGGGCTGGCCGATTCGCTGTTTGCCGCCGAAATCAAAGTGTTTGGAGCATCATTCAGAATCTCCATCCTTTGGTGGATAGCGTTGACCGCGCTGGCGACCTGGGTTTTGCTGCGAACCAAGCAAGGCAACTGGATCTTTGGGTCCGGTGGCGATGCGAACTCAGCCCGTAACCAGGGCGTGCCCGTGGACCGAACCAAGATCGCGCTCTTCATGACGACGGCGTTTGCCGGCTTTTTGGTGGCGATGATCCAGGTCGTGCAGTTCACCGGCGCCGACACCCTGCGGGGAAGGCAGCAGGAGTTCTTTGCGATTATTGCGGTGGTCATCGGAGGCACCTTGCTCACCGGTGGCTATGGATCAGCAATCGGCGCGTTCTTCGGCGCATTGATCTTTGCCATGGTGCAGCAGGGCATCATCATCACGGGCGTCGACGGTGACTGGTTCCAGGTATTCGTCGGCGGAATCCTCATCATCGCCGTGATATTCAACAATTTCGTCCGAGCGAAGGCGGCACAACGATGAGTGGCAACGGCACCCCCCTGCTGGAGATCAGGAACGTCGCCAAGTTCTTCGGAAGCGTCATCGCGCTACAGGACGTTTCGGCGTTTGTGCGTGCCGGAGAGGTCACTTGCTTGCTCGGCGACAACGGCGCCGGCAAGTCGACATTGATCAAGGTCCTCGCCGGGGTCCACAAGCCAACCGAAGGCGAGTATTTCTTCGACGGTCAGTCGATGGACTTCAGCTCGCCGCGCGACGCTCTCGACCACGGAATCGCAACCGTGTATCAGGATCTAGCCATGATCCCGTTGATGGCGGTGTGGCGGAACTTCTTCCTGGGTGCGGAACCCACCAAGGGTTGGGGTCCGTTCAAGCGCTACGACGTTGATTTCGCCAAAGAGACCTCAATCAACGAGCTCGGCAAGATGGGAATCGACATTCGCGACCCCGACCAAACGGTCGGAACTCTGTCCGGTGGTGAACGCCAGTCCGTGGCAATTGCCCGGGCGGTTTACTTCGGCGCCAAGGTGCTGATCCTCGACGAGCCGACCGCGGCTCTCGGTGTCAAGCAAGCCGGTGTGGTTCTCAAGTACATCTTGCAGGCGAGGAACCGCGGCATTGGTGTGATCTTCATCACCCACAACCCGCACCATGCCTATCCGGTCGCAGACCACTTCGTGATTCTGCGCCGGGGAACGGTGTACGGCGATTACACGAAGGAAGAACTTCCACTCGAGCAGCTGGTCCAGATGATGGCCGGCGGCGCCGACCTCGAGGTCCTCCAGCACGAGCTGGAGGCAGCCTCACGCGAGGGCGGAGATGAAGCCGAGGCATTGGCCGAGACGGCCAAGAAGATCGGCTCGGAGTTGGAAGAGCTCGGAGAATAGGACGTGGACTGGTCGTGATCGGGCGTGGTGTCCGGTCACGACCCCAGTCCCCAATTTCGGACGACCTCTATCGCGTCTGCCTTCAACAGGATCCCTCCCTGGTGGGTGCGTCTCTCTTCGATCATCTCGACGGTGGCTTCGGCGTACTGCTCGGATGGGGTGGTTTCCCAGGTGGCTCCCTCGAACCAGGCTGCTTCAGGCGGAAACCCCTGTGCCCTCAGGAAGTCGGCGCGGAGTTCGATCTGTTCGGTGCAGGTGAACTCGAGATGATGGGCGAACTCGTGGATGAGCTCGCTGCGCAGAGTTGCCGGGGTACCCGGTACCCGCACCACCAGCGTCGAGGTGTCCGGCCGGTACTCGGCCCGGGTGTCGAGTACCCAGGCCGCTTCGAGGGTGACCGAGGTGATGCAACCGAGTCGAGCCGGGTGTGCCGCCAGAAAGTCGTCCCAGGTTTCGTCGCCGAGGTCGCGCAAATCAGAGGGCACGCCGTCGGCGTAGATCAACTCGGGAGCGCGGTCCCGGCGGGCGAGCAGGGTTGCTGCGGCGGCTACCGCAACGAGCAGCAGGGCAAGTGTCATGGTGCGACGCACCGGGCAAGGATAATGATTGCGTGTGACGGCAGAAGGGAGGGAGAGCTCGGATCGCGGGTGTTCGCGGCGCGGCGCTTGCGCGAGTAACGCCTGCGGGTCATTTCGATCGGCAGGTGGTATCGCCGGCTGAACCGGCAGGTCGAGAAACGTCTGGAACGTTCCAACGGTGAGCGTTATAGTCCGCTGGGAGAGGCGAATCGGAGGGTCCGTTGGGCGGGTCGAAGCCAGATGTGTGGTTCGAGCGGGAGATCCTGCCCGACCTCGTCGAGTCAGTTGTCGCCCAGGCTTCGATCCTCGGCCCGGCAGGCGCCACTCCCGATGATCCCTACCGCGCCCTGCCGACCGCGATGGGGATCGTCGCCTCCACCCATCGCTATGACGCGACGTTGATGGACATGGCACCACGGCTGCGAGTGATCTCTCGCACCGGTATCGGCTACGAGAAGGTCGATATCGCCGCGGCAACCGCCCGCGGCGTCGCGATCTGCAATACCCCCGATGCACCCACCGTTTCCACTGCCGAGCACGCCGTCACCTTGCTGATGATGGTCGCCAAGAACGTCAAACGTTCCGAAGCCGAGCTTCGTGGCGGCGGAACCGACTTCTACGCACGGCATGTCGGGATCGAGCTGGATGGACTGACTATCGGATTGCTCGGATTCGGCCGCATCGCCCGCAAGGTGGCAACCATTGTCGGAGGCCTCAACATGAAAGTGGCCGCCTACGATCCTTTCATCGACGTGGCGGCATTTCCACCCCTCGTCACTCGTTGTATGACGATCGAGGATCTCTTGGCGCGCTCCGATGTAGTCTCGATTCACATCCCGCTCACCGATGACAGCGCCGGGATGTTCGATTCCGCAATCATCGGAGCGATGAAGCCGGGATCGATTCTCATCAATACCGCCCGCGGTGGCATTGTCGATGCGAAGGCGCTGCAGGCGGCGTTGGACTCGGGTCACCTGTATGGAGCCGGGCTCGACGTGACCGACCCAGAGCCGCTGCCGCCGGGCCACCCGCTCCTCGACCGCAGCGACGTGGTGGTTACCCCCCATGTCGGCGCCGGTACGGCCAACGCCAAACGCCGGATTTTCGGGTCGGCGTTCCGGCAAGTGATGCAGGTTCTCAATGGTCAGAGGCCCTCGCATCTGATCAACCCGGAGGTGTGGGATCGGCCTCGGGTGAAATGAGCTAGGAGAGATGGTGAACAAGACGATCGGTGTGGGAGTAATCGGATTCGGGTGGATGGGCCAGGCCCACAGCCGCGCCTATCGCAACATCCCCGTGTATTTCTCCGAGACCGGGCTCGAACCGCGCCTCGTCGCGGTGGCCGACACGGTCCCGGACCGGATCGAGCTCGCAACCAAGAACTTCGGTTTCGAGAACGGCACCGCCGACTGGCGGGAGCTGCTCGAGCGCGATGACATCGAAGTCGTCGATATCACGGCCCCCAACGCCATGCACGAAGAGATCGCGGTCGCCGCCGCGGCCGCCGGCAAGCAGATCTTCTGCGAGAAGCCGGTCGGCATCGAACCCCGGGCCACCGCGGTCATCGAGCAGGCGGCCCGCCGGGCGGGGGCAATCACCGGCTGCGGATACAACTACCGGTGGGCTCCGATGGTGCAGTTCGCCAAGCGCCTCATCGATGAGGGACGCTTCGGCGAGCTCACCCACTACCGCGGCCGCTTCTTCTCGATGTACGGCCGGGACCGGCTCGGCCTGCTGTCGTGGCGCTTCAAGCAGGACGAAGCCGGCTACGGCGTCCTCTCGGACATCATGTCCCATGCAATCGACATGGCGCAGTACCTGTGCGGGCCGATCGTGAAGGTCGTCTCCGTCAAGGAGATCTTCGTGAAGGAGCGGCCGTTGCCGACGCCCGGGGCGGGAACCCACTACGACCGCGGCAAGCCCGCGGACCCCACCGGACCGGTGACAAACGAGGACTACGTGGGCGCCCTCGTTGAGTTTGCCAACGGCGTGCGGGGCACTCTCGAGGTCGATCGGTCCATCTTCGGCCCGCAGAGCTCGATGGCCTTCGAGCTCAACGGATCCAAGGGAGCCGCCGGCTGGGATCACGAGAAACTGAACCAACTACAGCTCTACCTGCCCGAGGAGCAGCCAACCGACGGCTTCATCGAGGTGCTCTCGGGTGATGCCTACTCCCATCACGGCAACTTCGTCCCGGGCAGCGGCAACTCGATCGGGTATGAGGACATGAAGACGATCGAGGCGCTGGAGTTCATCAAGGCGGTCGCCGAGGGTCGGCCGAACGAGCCGAGTTTTGCCGCTGCCCTGGCCAACGCATCGGTTGCCGCCGCCATGGTCCGGTCATGGGAATCTGAGAAGTGGGAGCAAGTCGTCAGTCTCCGAATCGACTGACGCGGGAGGACGGCGCGATGATGCTCGAGAACTCAACCAAGCGGAAGCTGCGAGAAGGCCGCGCCGTATATGGAGCCTTCTTCCGTTATGCCGCCCCTTCCCTGGCCGAGTTCTTGGCGATGCAGGGCTGGGATTTTGTCCTCTTCGATGCCGAGCACGGATCGTTGGAACCACGCGACATGGAGGACCTGGCACGGGCTTGCGAGCTGCACGACGTGACCCCGCTGGCCCGGGTAACGACGAATGCCGCCCCGGTCATTCTGCGGTTTCTCGATGCCGGCGCCCACGGGGTGCAAGTCCCGTGGGTCAACACCGCGGCCGCGGCCGAACAGGTGGTG
>JBFGJH010000082.1:0-11645 GCA_041577335.1 Acidimicrobiia bacterium
CCAATTCGGTCCGCTCCCGGATGCGGATCCGGACAACGATGGGCCTGACTACAACAGCGACGGCCTATGCGACGTCTCCGATGCTCCCACATGCACGAGTTGTCATGGCACACAGGGGGCCGCGAACGCGGCCCCGCAACGAGGAGTCCCAGCCGAGGCGCATCACGCCTCCTCCTGAGTGTGAGCGACGTTACGCCCGAACGATGACCTGCGCTAGAGGAATAAGTCCCATGCCGCCGGTTCATACCTCGCAGCCGTCCGGCGGCACATTTGGTCACAGAAGGCTGATTGGGCTGCGGGGGCGCCCCGGACATCGCCCGGGGAGATTCTCGTCGCTCACGCCCGTTCGAAGCGGCGCTTGATCCACTTCTCCAATTCCACACCGAGGAACGCCCCGGTCGACACCAGCAACACCACACCGAGGTCGCTCGCCGACAGGGATTCGGTCTTGAGCAACGACTGGAGCGGCGCCCAGTAGATGATGACGATCTGAAGCGCCAGGGTCGCGAGAACCGTCCACAAAAGGGACTTGTTGGTGGTCAGCCCGAGCGAGAGAAGCGACTGGCGCTCGGACCGCACGGCGAGCGCATGCCCGAGTTGGAGCAGCGCCAGGGTGGTGAAGATCATGGTTTGCCAGGGCCGGTCGGTTGCCTCTCCCCACAGCCCAATCCCGAGTGTGAGGAAGCCCATGAGGAGGCCGATTACGATCACGTGCTGCCAGAGCCCATGGGCGAAGATGCTTTCCCGAGGAGGACGCGGGTCCCGCTTCATCACGTCGGGCTCGGCCGGTTCGATGCCGAGGGCCAGCCCGGGAAACCCATCGGTCACCAGGTTGATCCACAGGATCTGCACCGGTTGCAGAGGCAGGGGGAGGCCGATGAAAGGGCCGAGGAACATCACCCAGATCTCGCCGGCGTTCGATGTCAAGGTGTACTTCACGAAGCGCCTGATGTTGTCGTAGATGCGCCGGCCCTCGCCGACAGCCGTCACGATCGAAGCGAAGTTGTCGTCGGTCAGGACCATTTCCCCCGCTTCCTTGGCGACATCGGTCCCGGTGATCCCCATGGCTACACCGATGTCGGCGGTGCGAAGCGCTGGCGCATCGTTGACGCCGTCTCCGGTCATCGCCACAACCTCGCCGTTTTCTTTCCATGCCTCGACGATGTCGAGCTTTTGTTCGGGAGATGTTCGGGCGTAGACGGCAACGTGGGGCACGTGCTCAGCGAGGTCCCTGGAGTGCTCCTCGATCTCGGCCCCGGTCATCACGTCCTTGCCTGATTCGAGAATGCCGAGTCGCTCGCCGATGGCGCGGGCCGTTGCGGGATGGTCGCCTGTGATCATGACCGGAGTGATACCGGCTGACCGGCAAGCCGCCACCGCGGCGCGCGATTCGGGGCGAGGGGGGTCGGCCATGGCAGCCAGCCCGTAGAGCACCAGGTCGCGTTCCGACTCCAACACGTGGCTCAGCTCCCCGTCGTGGACGGTCCTGCCGGCGATGGCGAGGACGCGATATCCCTGGGCAGCGAATTCGGCAGCCCGCTCGAGGACTTCTCTCCGGCGTTCCTCAGTGAGCTCCTCGTCCCCGTCTGAGGCGGCAACATGGGTGACGGCCTCGATCATCGCCTCGGTGGCGCCCTTGGCAGCCACGAGCTGGTCGTCGGTTCCGGGTATGCGGTGGATCGTCACCATGCGCTTGCGGTCGGAATCGAAAGGGACTTCGGCCGTCCGCGGGTACCTCTGATTGACTCGTTCACGGTCGAAACCCACCTTGCTGGCGACGGCGAGCAGGGCGCCCTCGGTGGGGTCCCCGACGATGCTCCAATCATGGTCTTCGTCCGCCGGGGGAACGAGGACGGCGTCGTTGCAAAGGGCGGCAGCCGTGAGCATCGATGCGAGGGGCGACTCCGGTTCCACCGGTCGCGATTGGCCTTCGCGCCGAAACTCTCCAGATGGCTTGTAGCCGGATCCCGTGACGTCGTCCACGCCCTCTGTGGTCCACACCTTCTCCACGAGCATGCGGCCCTGCGTCAGGGTCCCGGTCTTGTCGGTGCAGATGACCGTCACCGAGCCGAGGGTTTCCACCGCCGGCAGCCGCCGGATGAGCGCATGGTGGCGGATCATCCGCTGCGCCCCAAGCGCCAGCCCGATGGTGACGACGGCCGGCAGCGCCTCCGGGATTGCTGCCACTGCCAAGCTCACCGCAGTGAGGAACATGACCTCTACGTCCTCGCCTCGGGCGACCCCGACCGCAAAGACCACGGCGCAGATAGCGATGGCGGCCACCGCCAGCCAGCGGCCGAGCACGGCTAGACGTTTCTGCAGCGGGGTGCGCGGTGCCTCGTGTGTCTGGAGGAGTCCGGCGATGTGTCCCAGTTCTGTGCCCATTCCGGTCGCCGTGACTATTCCGCGGGCGCGGCCATACACGACAGAGGTGCCTTTGAAAACCATGTTGTGACGATCGCCGATGGTCTCAGCGGCGCCCTCGGGGATCACCTCGTCGATCTTGTCGACCGGCACGGATTCCCCGGTGAGGGCCGACTCGTTCACCCGTAGGTTGGGGCACACGACGAGTCGCGCATCGGCGGCGACGACGTCGCCCGCTTCGAGGACCATCACGTCGCCCGGGACGAGTTCGGTGGCCACGATCGAGGTCTCCATGGCGTCTCGGACAACCCGCGCATGGGGAGCCGTCATTGTGCGGAGCGCCGCCATGGCCTGTTCGGCGCGGTATTCCTGGAAGAACCCGATCATGGCGTTGAGGATCACGATGGCGCCGATCACGATCGCATCTGTGGGCTCGCCGATCGCAACCATGATCGCCGCCGCCACGAGCAAGACGACGATCATGGTGTTGGCAAATTGGAGGAGGAATAGCCGCCAGAGAGGCTGAGTGGGTTCCTCTTCGAGTTCGTTTGGCCCGTAGCGTGTTTGCCGCTCGATGACCTGTGACTGGGACAGGCCGCGCTCGGCGTCGGTCTCCAATTGAGCCGTGATGGCGGCGGCATCGGTTGCCCACCACGCAGTGGCCTTGGCAGATGCAGGAGCCGTCACGGAACCTCCCTGTCGAGTGCATCCAGCCTATTACTGAGGTGCGAGCTGGTTACGTACAAGCGCCTTCGCCTCTCGTGGCAGCGGGACGTTGAGCGTATGCGCTCGATCTATCCGAAGAAAGTGGCGGCGACGTCGAACAGCTCCGGCGGGACCGATCTCACCTCGGCGCACGCCTCCTCCAAAGGAACGTCCACGATCTCCATACCTCGCAGCGAAGCCATCACCTTCGTCTTGCCGGCAACGGCCATGTCGGTCGCTGCCGTCCCGAGCCGAGTCGCCAGGACGCGGTCGAAGGCAGTCGGGGTTCCCCCTCGTTGCACGTGCCCCAGCACGGTTACACGACTCTCGAATCCGGTCAGGTCTTCGAGCGCCGGGGCAATCTGGTAGGCCACACCACCGAGCCGCTCGAACCCGAACACATCCTTCTTGAGCTCGGTGGCAACAGGAGGCGTGACACCTTCGGCGACGACGACGATTGAGTAGTTTCGGCCCCGGCGATGGCGTCGCTGGATGATGCTCGCGATCTCTTCGAGGTCGTACTCGAGCTCGGGAATCAGGATGGAATCGGCGCCGCCGGCAATGCCGGCATGAACAGCAATCCACCCCTTGGTGCGCCCCATCACTTCGACGACCATGATCCGATTGTGGGCTTCGGCGGTCGACGTGATCCGATCCAGCGCATCCGTGGCGATCTGCACCGCTGTGTCGAAACCGAAGGTGATGTCGGTTCCGCTGATGTCGTTGTCGATCGTCTTGGGCACACCGACGACGTTGAGGCCCTCGTCGGCGAGCCGCAACGCAGTACGGAGCGTGCCATCTCCGCCGATAACGATCAGCCTGTCGATGCCGTTGCGGCGGATGGTGGGTTCGCAGCTGTCCCACCCATCGCCATGGACGTAGGGGTCCCGCCGGGAGGTGCCCAGAATGGTGCCACCACGCTGGAGGATCCCGCGAACATCGTTGCGGCCCAAAGATCGAGTTCGTCCCTCCATGAGGCCATCCCATCCATTGAGGATGCCGACGACCTCGGAATCGTGATGTTCGACGGCACGAGTCACGACGCCGCGGATGACGGCATTGAGCCCGGGGCAATCGCCGCCGGCAGTGAGCACTCCTATGACGGGCATGCGAGGCCTTTTTCGAGTTCGCTGATCATGGTGCCGGTCGCCATCTCAGTAGAGGAACATCGGCTTGCCGCCGACATGGCGCACCTTGGGTATGTAAGCGTCAGAGTCGTAGAGCTCGTCGACGTCAACTCGTTTGACGCCCTCGCCGGTGACACTGATGGGCACGTTTGAGTACGTACCACTTCTGAGCGCAACCATGCGTCCCGACGAGCCGTCCATGGCAAGGTCGGCAGCCATGACTGCAAAGTTGATGGCGACCATCATGTCGAGCGAGTCGGGCCGACCGGAGCGCATCAGATAGGCCACCTGCTGGTAGATGATGCCCTCGCCGGTGATCGCTCTAAGGGCTCTGCCGAGCTCTTCGCCGACACCGCCGAGCTTTCGGTGCCCGTATGCATCGGCCTCGCCCCGGAGAAACATCTCGCCGCCCAGCATCTGGGCGCCCTCAGAGACGGTGACCATTGCGTAATTGCTCGGATTGCTGCGCTTGTCGCGCATGATGAGGTCAGCAACCTTCTCGGCGTCAAAAGGCACCTCGGAGATCAACGCCCGGTCTACTCCCGCCAGGTAGGCAGTGATCAGGGACGTCTCTCCCGAATATCGTCCGAACAGCTCCACGACCGCAATGCGCTCATGCGATCCGGCGCTCGTGCGGAGATTGTGGATGAATTCGACGCCGCGAGTCACGGCCGTTGAGAAGCCAATGCAATAGTCCGTGCCGTGCACGTCGTTGTCCATCGTCTTGGGTATGGCAATGACCGGCACCCCTTCCTTGTGCATGCGGAGCGCATAGGAGAGCGTGTCGTCGCCACCGATTGGGATGAGGGCATCGATTCCCTGCGATTCGATGACCCTCAGTGCATGGGCGGTGAGGTCATGGGGCCCGTCTCCGACTACCTGATCTCTGAGGAAGTCGGGGACCTCACGGTCCTTCACCTTGGCCGGATTGGTCCGTGAGGTGTGGAGAAAAGTCCCGCCGCTGCGGTCGACGGTGCGGACATTGGCGGGGTCGAGGACCATGACGTGATCCCCGATCGACGCCGGATCGTCCGGGTTGGCGTCGACGAGGCCGCCCCAGCCGCGGCGAATGCCCACGACTTCGTGACCGAAATCGGCCACCCTGCCGACGACGGATTTGATACACGCGTTGAGGCCGGGAACGTCGCCCCCGCCAGTCAGCACTCCGATACGCACACTGTTCCCTTTCTCAGCCGCGCCCGTTCGCCACACATTCCTGCCCCCGACGCCGGAAGGTCAGCCACGAGATCCAGCGTTGGAAGGAGATCATTTGGGTGCATCATGGGAAGCGCCCTGGCCCGAGTTGGCTCGGTCATCGACATTATCGCCGCGGAGCTTAGTGCTGCGCCGAGAGACGCCAGAGCCGGCGGTGCACGCATCGTCAAGCTCGGTCAGGTGATCCTGCTCCGGGTTCTGTTGTTGCGTTGCGCTCGTCGCGCCAATCGAGGAAGTCCTGCACGGCGGAAACGTCGTAGTTGCTTCCGTCAACGCCGAGCGTGAATTGGTGAATGCCGGCATTGGCCAGCTCATCGGCGGCGGTGACCGACGCTTTGCCGAGCTCGGTCCAACCGGTGGAGCGCTCGATCGCTGCGGGATCACGGCCGACCTTCAGACACCATTCGTTCAGTACCTGGTTCTTGCGGCCGATTGTTGCGAGGCTTCCGAAGGTGTGCCAGATGTCTGCGTGTTCGGCGACGATCCGGAGCGTGACCTTCTCGCCTCCGCCACCGATGAGGATCGGAAGCGGCCCGATCGGTGCGGGATTGAGCAGATCGAGGCGCTGTTTGAGAATTGGCAGGTCACGATCGAGGTTGCGGAGGCGGCCCGGCGCCGTGCCGAATTCGTAGCCGTATTCGACGTAATCGCGCTCGAACCACCCTGATCCCATGCCGAGGATCAGCCGTCCTCCGGATATGTGATCGACGGTGCGCGCCATGTCGGCGAGCAGTTGCGGGTTGCGGTAGGAGTTACAGGTCACGAGGGCACCGAACGCAATGCGCTCCGTCGCCTCTGCCCAGGCAGCGAGCATTGTCCAGCACTCGAAGTGAGCACCGTCGGCTGGTCCGAAGAGCGGGAAGAAGTGGTCCCAGTTGTAGACGACGTCGACTCCCATCTCCTCGGTGGTGGCTACCGCGCGGCGGATGGCGGCGTAGTCGGCGTGCTGTTGCTGGATCTGGACAGCGATGCGGATGGGATAAGTCATTCGTGGGTCCTTTGCGTCAGGCGCGTGGTTCTCGGTTGGGCGGTTTGCGTGTATTCGTCTCAGCTGAGCAAGCCGCGGAGAACCGGCGCTTCGCGCTCACGCATGGCAACGTTGGCGTGCAGGCGTTCGATGCTCTGCGCCTGGGTCTTGGCTGCTCCGGGAATCGGGTTCTCGGCCAGGAACGCCTCGATCTCGTCGGCGATGCCTCGATGGCTCAGTGCCGGCAGTCCGGCGAGGATGTATCGCACCGTGAGAGCAGGCACCGTTTCCATGATCTTCTGCCAATGATCGCGAATCTTCTCCCACACGTAGATGCCATGGGAGCGGTTGCTCAGCATGCGCATCAACACCCATGAGCTGTCCTGGTTGCGAATCCTCCCGTCGAGGATCTTGTCGAAGAGTTCGTCGGCCGCCTCCTTGGAATCGAACTCGGTGAGCGCCTGGAGCAAGAGCATCTCCCGCTGCGGTGTGGTCGCAGCGTCGTGGGCGGCGACGAATTGCCGGAAATGGGCGAGTTTGCCTTGGCCGGCGGTAACGAACAAACCGGCCTGCCCGACATCAGGGTCGATTCCGTATGGCTGGGAGATGTATGCCTCGGCGGCGTCCGCCGCCTTCTCGATGGTGGCACGATCCTCGGCGATGACTCCCATGGCTCGAATGAGCTGGCCTCTCAACAGCCGGTCCAGGTCGGACTCGCCATCCGCCGGCGAGAAGCCCATGCGGCCAGCCGCCGGACCGACCAGGGACATCACTTGCTTTGAGAAACCCCCGAGGAGTGAGTCGTCGGTGATATGTCGCAAACGCCCAAGGTGGCCGATGAGCATCTGCCAAACCGGTTGTGAGGGCTCGTCGACGTACGCAGCAGCCAGGGCGAAGAAGTCCTCCGACGTGAGTTGCCCGTTCGTGACGAACGCAAACGTGTCGTCGAGAATCGTGAATCGCTCCAACGGGTCGAGATCGGCCAGCGCCGAGACGAGCCGCTGCAGCATCGCGGGCTCATATCGGACTCGGTAGAACCCATGGCCTCCTGCGTTGGCGACGAGCCAGTCCGGTGGCGCATCGAGCTCGATCGTGATTTCAGGTTCGGTCATCACCAGTTTGGCTAGATGCAGGGCGCCGTCGGTGGATAACTTGACCTGAATGGGAATCTGCCAGAGCGTGTGATCTGACGCATCCGGGACCAGCATGAAGCGCCGCTGGCGGAGCGTCAGTGTTGAGCCCGACAGCTGCACGTCGATCTGAGGGAATCCCGCCTGCAATATCCAGGTGTCCAAGAGAGGCCCGACCGGCTCACCTGATGCCGAGTCGAGACCCGCCCACAGGTCGGCGGTTACGGTGTTGCCGTAGGCGTGCGCCTTCAGATAGCGCTCTACACCGGTCCGGAACACGTCTTCGCCCAGGTACTGCTCGATCATCCGCAGCACGGCTGCGCCCTTTCCGTACGTGAGCGCGTCGAACATCTCGTTGGCCTCATCGGGGGAGTCCACCGGGAATTCCACGGGCCTGGTGGTCGACAATGAGTCGACGGCGAGAGCATCGGATCGTTCCGCGCCGCCGTCGACGGCGAACGCCATCCAACGCTGCCATTCGGGGTGAATGGCGTCAGTCGTCTTCATCTCCATGAACGAAGCGAACGCTTCGTTGAGCCAGATTCCCTCCCACCAGCCCATCGTGACGAGATCCCCGAACCACATGTGGGCAAGCTCATGGGCGATGACGTCGACAACCCGCCTCTGTTCGGCCAAGTTGGTCGCGGCGGGATCGACGAGCAGGCTGCTTTCTCGGAACGTGATCGCTCCGAGGTTCTCCATTGCGCCAAAGGCGAAATCGGGCACAGCGATGAAATCGATCTTGTCGCCCGGATAGGGGATCGAGTAGTACGCAACGAGGTAACGCAAACAGAACTCGCCGGCTTCGAGAGCGAACTGCGTCAAGTCATGCTTGCCTTTGGGCGCGATGATCCGCAAGGGCACACCGTCGACGTCGATGGCGTCCGTTGCCTCGAGCGGTCCGACCACATATGCGACCAGGTAGGTGGACATTCGCATGGTCTCGGCGAACACGACCTTGACCCTCCCGTCAGGCAGCGGATGGCGCTCGATTTCTCGCCCGTTGGATACCGCCAGGAGATGACTCGGCACTATCAGGCTGACCGAGAAGGTCGCTTTGAAGTCGGGCTCGTCCCAGCAGGGGAAGGCGCGCCGGGCGTCGGTGGCCTCGAACTGCGTCGTGGCGATGGTCTGCTCCACGCCGTCCACGTCGGTGAACGTGCTTCGATAGAAGCCGCGCAACTGGTCGTTGATGGTCCCTGTGAACGACAGGTGAAGCTCATACGACCCCTGAGGGGCCCGATCGGTGAAGCTGAGGTGAGCTCTTTCGGCCGGCTCGTCGTAACTGACGACCGCGGAGAGGCGTTCACCCGCCGGATTCGTTATGAACGCCTCTTCGATCACGAGCTCAGTTGCATTGAGGATGAGGAGGTCGGTTGCCTCCTCCACGGTGATCTCGACGATCTGTGATCCACGGAACGTGAACGAACTCAGGTCGGGCTCGATGGTGATGTCGTAGCGGCGCGGTATCACGGAGCGGGGCAGGCGATGTGGATTGTCGAGCAAGATTGGTTTCCCACGTGGCGAACAAACCACGGGATTGTAGTGCCTGCTCTGTGCTCTCTCCTCGCTACCGTGCGGGTCATGGACGGTGTGTATGACTGGGGGATCTCGGTCATCGAGTGGCTCCAACTGGGAAGCCCGGCGCTCGACGAGTTCTTCATCCTCGTGACGCTGCTTGGAGACGAGCTGTTCCTGATCTTGGTGATACCGTGCGTCTACTGGTCGGTGGATCGTCGGTCGGGTGTGCAGATCATCCTCATCGTGCTGGCGTCGGTCGTCGTGAACAGCCTGACGAAATCCTTGCTTGGCCAGCCC
This sequence comes from Acidimicrobiia bacterium, assembly GCA_041577335.1. Taxonomy (GTDB): domain Bacteria; phylum Actinomycetota; class Acidimicrobiia; order Spongiisociales; family JAENVV01; genus JBFGJH01. Next base: position 9,327 of record JBFGJH010000082.1, read on the forward strand.
CGGCCCGCCGACTACGACTCGGCGGTGACAACACTGGTGGATTCGTCAGGGTACGGAGTCCCCAGCGGACACTCACAAACGGCAGTGGTTCTGGCCGGATACGGATGGTGGCGATGGCCCCATCCTTTGGTCAGGGGCGCGGCGATCGCCATGACCATCGGTGTACCGCTCAGTCGCGTCTACCTCGGAGTCCACTTCCCGACTGACGTCATCGGCGGTGCTGTCGTCGCCGGGGCTGTTCTGTGGGCGGCGTACGGAGTGGGACCGCGAGCGGGCGCATGGTTCGCTCGCCTCGACTTCAGCCCCCGGCTGGTTCTCGCCATCCTGCCGGGGACGCTCGCGATGCTGGTTCGGCCCGACGAAGGAGGGTATTCGGTGGGTGGAGCGATGATCGGGCTGCTCACCGGCATCGTCATCGAGCGTCGTTGGGTCGGTTTCACGGTGTCGGGGAGCCTGGCGATGCGACTCGCCCGGTACGTGGTTGGTATGGCCGTGCTTGCTGCCGTCTTTTGGGGAATGAATGCGCTGTGGGTGGGGGCGGCCGACTGGTCCGAGGCGATCAGATATGGCGTATCGGCCGCTTGGGTCGCGCTGGGCGCTCCCTGGCTGTTCACGATCGGCGGCCGCGGTACCCTGACCACCGTATGAAACGGTTTGGGATCGACATCGGCGGCTCGGGCGTCAAGGGTGCGCCCGTCGACCTCGACAAGGGCAAGCTTCTCACCGAGCGGTTTCGGATCCTCACCCCACAGCCTTCCACCCCGCGAGCTGTCGGTCAGGTCGTCAAGGAGATCCTCGATCGTTTCGAGTGGCAGCGGCCATTTGGTTGTGCCATGCCTTCGGTGGTGCGTCGCGGGATCGTGGAGTCGGCCGCCAACATCGACAAATCGTGGATTGGCGTGGACGGCGCCGCCTTGTTCTCCGAGATCACCGGCCGAAAGGTGTCACTTCTCAACGACGCCGATGCCGCCGGGCTCGCCGAGCTCGAGTTCGGGGCTGCCCGCAAGGAGAAGGGTCTGGTGATCCTGTTGACGTTTGGCACCGGTATCGGCTCGGCGATGTTCATCGACGGAACCCTCGTGCCCAACACAGAATTGGGCCACCTGGAGTTCAAGGGCATCCCCGCCGAGCACTATGCCGCCGGTCGCCTCCACGAAGGAGAAGAAGGGGAGTTGTCCTTCCATGAATGGGGCGATCGGGTCGCCGAGTATCTGCGACATCTCGAGCGCTTGTTCTCGCCGGATCTGTTCGTGATCGGCGGAGGCATCTCCAAGCAGTACTCAGAATTCCGTGACCGATTGCAGGTCGCAACCAAGGTGGTTCCCGCCAAGCTCCGCAACGAGGCCGGCATTGTCGGGGCGGCACTGGCGAGTCCCCGAAAATGACGGTACGGCGGGGCGTGATAGCTGCTAGGCGATCTCCAGTGCCGTGAATGGCCGGGCATCTGCGGGAAAGAGCTTCACCCTGACGGTCGTTCCTTCCTGACCGTGGTCTTCGGAGACCACCTCACCTGCCCGGTGCAGGGCCGCCAACACCTCGGCTTGGGCGTACGGAACGAATAGCTTCATGTCGACCATTTGGCCAAGCAAACGGTCCTCGACCGCTCTGGTGAGTTCCTCGATGTGCAAACCGGTGAGAGCGGAGACGGCCACGGCATCGGGGAACAATGCACGCAGTCTCGTGACAGCCACCGGGTCGGCCGTATCGAGCTTGTTCAGAACGATCAGCTCGTCGACGTTTGCGGCGCCGATTTCTGAGAGGACCTCGCGCACGGCTTCGATCTGTTTTTCGGCCGCGGCGTCGGAGGCATCGACCACATGGAGAAGCAAAGTGGCTTCGAGCGTTTCCTCCAAGGTGGAACGGAACGCTTCGACGAGTTGGTGGGGAAGGCGGTGAACGAACCCCACCGTGTCCGAGAACAGGATCGGGTCGCCGCCCGGCAGTGCCGAGCGGCGCACCGTGCTGCCCAGCGTCGAGAACAGCTGATCCTCGGTGAGCACGTCGGCGTCGGTGAGCGTGTTCAGCAGGGTCGATTTCCCCGCATTCGTGTATCCGACGAGAGAGACGAGCGGGAGCTCGGCTCGTTGGCGCGACTTCCGTTGCGTGGCGCGTGTCTGGGAGAGCCCCTGGAGCTCGCGCTGTAATCGGGCGATTCGCTGTTGGATACGGCGCCGATCGGTTTCGAGCTTGGTTTCGCCCGGCCCGCGTGTGCCGATGCCTCCGGCTTGACGCGACAGCTGAGTTCCTTTGCCGCGCAGGCGGGGCAGATGGTATTGCAGCAAAGCGAGCTCGACTTGGAGCATCCCTTCTCGCGACACC
>JBFGJH010000083.1:0-11522 GCA_041577335.1 Acidimicrobiia bacterium
GAGGGAGGTTGATGCCCTCCTTGACGCCGATGACCGCTGGAAGAGGGACCGAGTACACCTCAAACCCCGCGGGGGTCTGGCGCTTGGCACGGGCCGATTCCGAGTCGAGGGCGATTCCTTTGATGCCGTTTACGACGGGTCGTTGGAGTGCGCGCGCAACCCTGATCCCGACTTGGAAGTTGCCGGCGTCGGCCGAGTCGTTGCCGAAGAGGATCAGATCGAAAGTGCCACCTTCCGACTCCAGGTCGCCGATCACCTTGGTGAGTCCCTGGGCCGTTGCCTGAGGATCCCAATCCTCACCGTTGCGGATGGCTAGCACTGCGTGGTCGGCGCCGACCGATACCGCGGTTCGGAGTTGCTCGATCGAGGCGTCGTCCCCGAGGGTGAGCACGGTCACGCTGCCTCCGAGGCGCTCGACGATCTGGACGGCTTCTTCGATGGCGCACTCTTCGTGCGGGCTCACCGTGTGGCCGAGATTGGCGGCGTCGATCGACCGGGCATCTGCCATCAGCGGGATGCGCGCTCCGGGAGCCGGGACACGCTTCACACAAACGAGCACCCGCATCGCTACTGCTTCATCCGTTCATCGTCAGGATCGAAGAGGGGCTGGCTACCGACGCGAGCCACCTTCACCGGGAACAGCTCGTTCATGTACATCACCTGGAGCGATGTGCCTTCGACCGCGTATTCGGGGGGAAGGTAGGCAAGGAGCAAATAGGCGTCCAGCGATGGTGCTGCACCGGCGGTGGTCACATACGAAGGCCTCCCATGACTGTCGACGATGCGGCCCCCCTCAGCAGTGAGGATGGGCTCGTTGCCCATCGGGTAGCGCTTGATACCCGAAGCAGAGGTCTGGTCCTCCATTGTGAGCGTGCAGAGCGTGGCGGCCACGTCGGCGTCGCGGGCTGCCAGATACGCGTCTTTGCCGATGAAGTCGGCCGACTTCACCCGGGGGCGCGCCAGGCCGGCCTCGACCGGGTTGTACTCCGATTCCAGCTCGGCGCCCATCAGGCGGTAGCCCTTTTCGATACGGCCCGTGGTGCCGTAGACGCCCGCTCCGACAGGCACGATGTGGTGACCCTGGCCGGCCTCCCACAGTGCATCCCACAGGGCCGGGCCCTTTGCCCACTCCGTGTAGATCTCCCATCCGAGGTCGCCGACATATGAGATTCGGAACATCCTCGTGGCGATGCCGGCGATGGTGACCTCCTGAGTGGTGCCATACGGGAAGGCATCGTTGCCGAGGTCGGCTTCGGTGAGACTCTGCACCAGATCGCGTGCTTTCGGTCCCCACACACCGATCGTGGTGATCTCGTCGCTGCGATCGGTGAAGTCGACCGAGTTCGGCTTGTGTTTGAGGAACCAGAACTTGTCGCGAGGACCGTCGAACGCCCCGGTCATCACCCGATAGTGCTCGTCGCCGAGGCGCATCACGGTCAGATCCGACTTGAAGCCGCCCTTTTCCGTGAGTAAGGGGGTGTAGATGGCCGACCCGATCGGCTTGTCGATCTGGTTCACCGTCATGTGCTGGATGAAATCTCGGGTGCCTTCGCCGACGAAGTCGAATATCTGAAAGGCCGACAGGTCGACCATACCGACGTTCTCCCGCATCGCCAGGTGTTCGGCGTTCTGGATCGGCGACCACCAGCGTGCGTCCCACTCGTGGGGTCGAGATTCGACGCCATATTTCTCGACCAGCGGAGCGTTCGACTCGTACCAGTGCGGGCGCTCGTAGCCTCCGGCCAGGAAGTACACGGCGCCGAGCGCGGCCGTCCGATCGTGGAACGGCGCCTGCTTCACGTCGCGCCGTGACGCCCATTGCTCTCGGGGGTGCACGATTCCATACGTCTTGTTGAAGTGCTCCGCACATCGGGCGAGGACATGCTCCTCGGAGCGCTCGTGGTCGTAGAGACGGGCAACGTCAGACGAGTGCGGATCGAGCTCCGGGTAGCCGTTGGTCATCCAGTCGGCGACCAGCTCGGCAATGCCCGGCCCCTCCTTGATCCACACCGCAGCTGCCGACCACAGATTCCGGACTTCAACTGTTTCGCCGAGCAGCGGCATTGCGTCGGGCGTCAGTGACAACAGCCCGTTGATGCCGTATTTGATCTCGGCCGTCGACAGGATCTCGGGCATGAGCTCCAGGGCTTGCTCGAGCTGCGGGTCGAAGTCATCCATGGTGAGGGGCAGCTCGGTCGGCGACAGCCGCGATTCGGCGATCGAGGGGATGTCGTTGGGGTGATGGAAGATGGGCCGGTGTGCGTAGGAGCCGACTTCCATGGAGCCACCGGTTTGGCGCTCGTAGCAGAACGTATCCATGTCGCGGACGATCGGATAGCCGATTTCGTTGTTGGTCGCTTGGAGCACGTCGATCGGGCCAACGTCGATCATCTGGTGCACGGCCGGCGTCAGCGGGATGGTGGCCCCCGCCATTTCGGCGATGCGAGGGCTCCACACTCCGCAGGCCACCACGACGTGCTCAGCTGCGATTCGACCCTTGTCGGTGACCACGGCAGAGATTGCGCCGTCGGTCGTCTCGAGATCCAGAACCTCGGTGTTGGGGACGATGGTGGCCCCGACTGCTTGTGCCTTCTCTCTCATGATCGTGCCTGCCCGCAGCGAGTCGACCACCGACACACTCGGCGTGTAGAAGCCGCCGACCAGGATCTCTTCGTTGATGAAGGGCACCTTTTCTTTGACTTCTTTCGGCGTGAGGAGGTAGGCCTCGATTCCCCACGATGTCGCCGATGTCATACGGCGGCGAAGTTCCTCCATTCGTTCTTCGGTACGAGCAACTTCGATGCCCCCACAGGTGGTTTGGACACCCATCTCCTCGAACTGGCGCTGGCTCTCGAGCGTCAGCATCGTCATTTCCTTGTTGTGGTCAACCGGGAAGATGAAGTTCGATGCGTGGCCGGTCGAACCGCCCGGGTTGGGGAGCGGGCCCTTGTCGATCTGGACGATGTCGGTCCATCCCCGGTCCGCGAGGTGGCCGACGAGGCAGTTGCCGACGATGCCGGCGCCGATGACGACGACTTTTGCTTGCTGGGGAAGATCAGTCACCCGAGGCTCCTTCCGAGGCGAAGGTTTCTTCGCACACCACGATGCGGAATCTGTCTGAGAACAGGAGGCAGCTTACCGTGCGCCCTCCAGCGCTGTCGAACCTCGCTCGGTCAATGAGAATGGGAGTGTTTTGGTGGACAAGTGACCCGTGGCGCCGGTATTCTGCGCCCAACAACCGTCGTTCCACATCGTGGAATCTTGTCGAGGTGGCCAATGAGCGAAGAAGAAGAACTCGACCTGTCGTCGCTGAACGACGATGAGCTCACCGAGCAGATGCACGACGACCTGTACGACGGGTTGGCCGACGAGATCACCGAAGGAACCAATATTCTGCTCGGCCGCGGATGGAGCCCCGACCGGGTCTTGAATGATGCTCTCGTCGAGGGCATGCGGATCGTCGGGATCGACTTCCGAGACGGGATCTTGTTCGTTCCCGAGGTGTTGCTTGCGGCCAACGCGATGAAGGCAGGAATGTCGATCCTGCGGCCGCTGCTCGCCGAAACAGGTGCCGAGCCCATTGGCAAGGTTGTCATCGGAACCGTCAAGGGCGATATCCATGACATCGGCAAGAACCTCGTCGCCATGATGATGGAAGGTGCCGGGTTCGAGGTCATCGACCTGGGAATCAACAACCCCGTCGAGGACTACCTCGCCGCCCTCGAGGAGCACCAGCCCGACATCCTGGGCATGTCTGCGCTTCTCACCACCACAATGCCATACATGAAGGTCGTGATCGACTCGCTCAAGGAGCAAGGCCTTCGCGACAAGTACATCGTGCTCGTTGGCGGCGCTCCGCTCAACGAGGAATTCGGTGACGCCGTGGGCGCAGACGCCTATTGCCGTGATGCCGCCGTCGCTGCCGAGACTGCCAAGCGGCTGGTGCTGGAGCGGCGCAAGCTCATGGCCGAAGATGCCTGAGGCCGGCACCGTTCTCGTTCTTGCCTGTGGGGCACTCGCCCGGGAACTGCTGGAAATCGTGAAGATCAACGATTTCGACCATGTGAAGGTGGAGTGCCTACCGGCCATTCTCCACAACCACCCCGACCGAATCCCCGGAGCGGTTGCGGAACGACTCGACTCGGTAGCTGGCCACTTTGATCATGTGTTCGTTGGTTACGCAGACTGTGGCACGGGTGGCATGCTCGACAGGGTGCTGGACGAGAGAGGCGTTGAACGTCTTCCGGGCTCCCATTGCTACGAGTTCTTTGCCACCGGCCCAGTGTTCAGCGAACTCCACGAGGCGGAGATTGGCACGCTGTACCTCACCGACTACCTCGTGCGGCATTTCGATCGGCTGATCTTTCGGGGCCTGGGCCTCGACCGCCACCCCGAGCTGCGGGACGCATACTTCGGCAACTACACCCGGCTGCTCTACCTGGCCCAGACCGATGACTCGGCTCTCACGGTGCAGGCCGAAGAGGCAGCCGCCCGCCTCGGCCTGCGCTTCGAGCGCCGGTCGACGGATTACGGCGAGCTGCAATCGACTGTTGTGGAGTTCACTCACCGGAAGGCCGGATGATGGCGCAGCTCATCACCATCTATTGGCGCGATATCCCCGCTCAAGTGACGGCCCGGGACGGTCGACGCAAGGCGAGTGTCCAACTCGAGGATCGGTTCCAGATTGCGATCGATCGTGCTGCGGCTACCGCCGGGTTGGAAACCACCGACGACTATTTGGGCGAGTGGCACCGGCAAACGTCGGACACGCCTGGAGAAGATCTGCAAGCCGAAGTTGAAGCGGCTGCCGAAGCGTTGGAGGCCGCCTTCCCACAAGCTTTGCTTCAGAAATACGTCGTCAACGGCGGCCTCACCCCCGCCTGACTGGGAAGGAACCATGACTCGCACCGTCGTCAGTAGCGCCACCAAGGAAGTGGTCATCGGTTTCGATGAGCGTTTTGTCATCATCGGAGAGCGCATCAATCCCACGGGTCGGAAGCTGCTCGCCGCCGAGATGAAGGAAGGCGATTTCAGTCGGGTTGAGTCCGACACCCTCGCTCAGGTGGCTTCGGGTGCTCACATGCTCGACGTCAACGCCGGGATCCCCCTTGCCGACGAGCCTGCCATCCTGGCCGCCACGGTGAAGCTGGTGCAGTCGCTCACCGATGTGCCGCTGTCTATCGATTCGTCAATCGTGGAAGCGCTCGAAGCGGGCCTTTCGGTGTACCAGGGCAAGGCGTTGGTCAACTCCGTGACCGGTGAGGACGAGCAGATGGAGCGGGTACTCCCGCTCGTGGCCAAATACGGCGCGGCAGTGGTTGCCATCTCCAACGACGAGACCGGCATCTCCGAAGACCCCGATGTTCGCTTCGAGGTCGCTCGCAAGATCGTCAGCCGCGCCGCCGACCACGGCATCTCCAGGGACGACGTGGTGGTGGATCCTCTGGTGATGCCCATAGGGGCGATGGCAACGGCTGGGCAACAGGTGTTCCGCCTCGTCCGAAGACTCAGAGAAGAACTGGGCGTCAACACCACATGTGGCGCGTCCAACGTGTCGTTCGGGCTACCCAACCGTGATGGCATCAACGCGGCTTTCCTGACCATGGCAATGGCGGCGGGCATGACCTCCGCAATCACCAATCCGCTCCACTCGTCCGTGAAGGCGGCAATCATGGCGGGCGACGTGCTCCTCGGCCACGACCGCGATTCCGCGGCATGGATCGCCGCCAATCGCGAACCAGGCTCCGAAGATCGGGGCAGGCGCCGTAGCGGGCGTCGAAGAGGTGGTCCCACTGCCTGACCACCTCATCGTCTTCACTCCGTCTGGCCGCCGGGGCACGGTCGCCGACGACTCGTCCGTGCTCGATGCGGCGCGCAGTCTCGGGGTGGATCTCGACTCCGTGTGCGGAGGGCGCGGCATCTGCGGCCGTTGCCAGGTGATGCCGATGGATGGTGAGTTCCAGAAACATGGTCTCACGTCATCACCATCACACCTGTCGGCTCTCGGGGAAGTCGAGGTGGCTTACCGCGATCGAAAAGGGCTTGCCGAGGGCCGACGGCTTGGGTGTATGGCTCGAATCTCCGGCGCGCTGCTCGTCGATGTGCCTGCCGAGAGCCAGGTACATCGCCAAGTCGTGCGCAAAGACGTGGATCTCGGCAGCGTTGAGGTCGATCCCGTGCTGCATTTCTATTACGTGGAAGTCGCCGAGCCCCAACTCGACGATCCGACCGGCGATGTCGAACGGCTCCTTCGCGCTCTGGCCGACCAGTGGGATCTCGTCGGGATCGCGGTGGAGGTCCGGGCGCTTCTCGAGCTCCAGAAGGCCCTCCGGAAGGGGGCATGGGCGGTAACCGTGGCAGTGCGAGACGGACGCGATGTAGTGGCGGCGTGGCCGGGCTATCACGACGTGAAGCTCGGCGTGGCGGTGGATGTCGGTTCCACGACCATCGCCGGACACCTTGCCGATCTCCGCACCGGCGATGTGTTGGCATCGGCAGGGCGGATGAACCCACAGATTCGGTTCGGCGAGGATCTCATGTCGAGGGTTTCCTACGTGATGATGAACCCTGGGGGAGAGATCGAGCTGACCTCTGCGGTGCGAGCGGCACTCGATGAGTTGGTTGGCGAACTGGTCGAGCAAGCGGGTGTCGATCGGCGCGATGTGCTGGAGATCACCCTCGTCGGCAACCCCATCATGCATCATCTCGCCCTCGGCCTCGATCCGCGACCGCTCGGTGAGGCACCGTTCGCGCTCGTCACTGATCGAGCCGTTTCGCTCCCGGCGTCCGAACTGGCCATCGAAGCGCATCCAGCAGCGCGCGCCTACTTTCTGCCATGCATCGCCGGGCACGTCGGAGCGGACACGGCGGGCGCAATCCTTGCCGATCGCCCGCAGGATCGAGCCGGCGTGCAGCTGCTCGTCGACGTCGGCACCAATGCCGAAATCGTGCTTGGCAACGGCGAACGTTTGCTGGCGGCCTCGAGCCCCACGGGCCCTGCCTTCGAGGGCGCCCAGATATCCAGTGGTCAGCGCGCCGCGCCGGGCGCCATCGAACGGGTGCGCATCGACCGAGACACGCTCGAGCCGCGTTTCAGTGTCATCGGGTCCGAGATTTGGTCCGATGAGGAAGGATTCGAGGAGGCTGTTGCCGAGATCGGTGTGAATGGGATCTGTGGCTCGGGGATCATCGAGGCTGTCGCCGAGCTCATGCTGGCTGGGGTCATGAACAGCGATGGTGTCATAGAAGGGTCGGCGGTGGAACGAACCGACCGGGTGATCGCCGATGGGCGAACGTTCTCGTATCGGCTGTGGGGCGACATCCTCGTTACTCAAAACGACATACGCGCCATCCAACTCGCCAAGGCCGCCCTCTACGCGGGCATTCGCCTGCTCATGGATCATCTCGGTTCTGACACAGTCGACGGCATTCGCCTCGCCGGCGCGTTCGGCAGCCACATCGACGTGAAATACGCCATGGCGCTGGGCCTGCTGCCCGACTGCGACCTCGAGCACGTATTGTCGTCCGGCAACGCTGCCGGCGCCGGCGCCCTGATCGCGCTGCTGTCGGGTGCGGCCCGCCGTGACATCGAGTCGGCTGTTCGCAAGATCGAGAAGATCGAGACTGCCACGGAGCCACGTTTTCAGGAACACTTCGTAGAGGCAATGGCGATACCCCACAAGACCGCGGCCTACCCACACCTCTCGCGTGTTGTTCAATTGCCAGAACGCACAACTGTGCCTGCCACGCGGCGGCGCTCGAGGCGACGATCCCAACAGGAGGACGTATGACCGAACGTAGGAGCCGCCGCGGCGGGGGGCGTTCCGCTCGCCAAGCAGCCCGATCGATCGTTCTCGAACACGAGCCGTTTCTGACCCGCAAGCTGAAGCCGATCGAGGTGCTCGACGAAGAGGGTCTCTCGATCATCGAGCGCAACGCCGAGACCATTCTCGAGCAGGTCGGCATGGAGATCATGGGGTACGACGAAGCGCTGACGATCTTTTCCGGCGCAGGCGCCGAGGTCGACGGCACCAGGGTGAGGTTCCCGCGTGGCATGTGCCGGGAGCTCATCCAAAACTCAGCTCCGCGATCGTTCGTGCAGACCGCTCGCAATCCGGCCCGCTCGGTGACCATAGGCGACCCTCACACGGTCTTGGTGCCTGCCTATGGGTCGCCGTTCGTGCGAGATCTCGACAAGGGCCGACGCTATGCCACCTACGAGGACTTCGTGAACTTCTCGAAGCTCGCCTACTCCTCGCCCACGCTTCATCACAACGGGGGGACGCTGGTGGAGCCGGTCGATCTCCCGGTGAACAAGCGCCACTACGACATGATCTACGCACACATCAAGTATTCCGACAAGGCATTCATGGGATCGGTCACCCACCCCGATCGCGCTCGCGACACCGTGGAGATGTGTCGGGTGTTTTTCGGCGCTGACTACCTCGAGGACCATACGGTGGTCATCGGTCTCGCCAACGCCAACTCGCCCTTGGGCTGGGACTACAACATGTTGGGCTCGGCCAAGGCATATGCCGAGGCCAACCAAGCCGTGCTCGTGACGCCTTTCATCTTGGCCGGCGCCATGTCGCCAGTGACCGTGGCCGGGGCGGCAGCGCAGACGTTGGCCGAAGCCATGGCCGGCATGGCCTTCACACAGATCGTGCGGCCAGGAGCGCCTGTGATCTTCGGTTCGTTCGCCAGCTCGATGTCGATGCAATCGGGTGCCCCGACCTTTGGGACACCCGAGCCGATGTTGCTCCTCATCACATTGTCACAGCTGGCTAGGCGGCTCGGCGTGCCGTTTCGATCGGCCGGCAATTTCACCGCCTCCAAGACCCCCGACGCCCAAGCGGCATACGAGTCCATGGCCAGTTTCCTCCCCGGCATTCAGGTGGGCGTGAACTTCTTGCTTCACACGGCCGGCTGGTTGGAGGGCGGCCTCACCATGGGGTACGAGAAGTACATACTCGACGAGGACCAGGCTGGAGCGGCAGCCAAGTACGTCGCCGGCGTCGACATGTCGGAGAACGGTCAGGCGCTGGAAACGATCCTCACCAATGGCCCGGGCCAGCACTTCCTGGGAACCGCCCACACGCTTGCCAACTTCGAGACGGCGTTCTGGGTGTCGGCCCTGGCCGACAGCAACAGCTTCGAGCAATGGCAGGACGAAGGCGCCGAAGATTCGATCACACGTGCCAATCGCGTATGGAAGAAGCGCCTCGAGGAATACCAGCAGCCTGCCATCGATGAAGCCCAAGACGAGGCACTCCGTGAATGGATCGATCGCAAAAAGGCTTCGTTTCCGGATTCCGATGTCTAGGCAACGCCCGCCCATGACTTCCGAGACCAAGGCGGCCCTCCGCCGGGTACTCGAGCACGCCAAGTTCGAGCTCATTCCCCTCAAGAATGTGCTCGAGCAGGCCCGCTTCCTCCCTGAGGGCGCAACCGTGTCGGTCACGGCGTCACCTGCCAAAGGTCTCGACGCGACCATCGATCTGGCTGAGCAGCTGCAACAGATGGGCTTCGACGTGGTTCCTCATCTTTCGGCCCGCCTCACGCGCGACCGGAGCCACCTCGAGGCGATCGTGAAACGCCTTGCGGATCTCGACATCCACAAGGCGTTTGTCGTGGGTGGCGACGCCGAAGATCCCGGCGACTATTTCGATGGCTTGTCCCTCCTGAACGATCTCGGGGACATTGGCTATCCGTTCACCGAGATCGGCGTGCCCTCATATCCGGAGGGCCATGCAGTGATTCCTACGAGCGCTCTCAATCAAGCGCTCGCCGATAAGCAGCCGTTCGCCAACTACATGGCCACCCAGATGTGCTTCGATGGTGAAGCAATCGAGACGTGGCTGGGCGAGATGCGGGCCATGGGGATCGTGCTCCCCGTAGTGCTCGGCCTGCCCGGCGTTGCCGATCGTCTGAAGCTGCTCACGATCTCGGCTCGGATCGGTGTCGGCGACTCAGTGCGCTTCCTCAAGAAGAACACCAGTCTCATCGGCAAGTTCGCCAAGCCCGGCGGCTACAGCCCCGCTGAGTTGCTGGAGGACTTGGGTCCGTACCTGGCCGACTCGAGCGCCAACATCCAAGGTGCGCACATCTACACGTTCAACCAGTGCGAGACCACGGAAGGGTGGCGCCAGGATTATCTGGCTTCGCTGACGTAGGCGAGTTGATGGGGGCGGCGCGTCTCCGCCCAGACGAAGCCAGCTGTGGCAAGTGCCACGAATCCGGCCACCGACGCGTACATCATGGTGTAGCCGCCCAGATCGATGAGCCATCCCATAACGGGCGCGGCCAGGAGGCTGGCCAGCGGGAAGAAGCTCAGGAACCCGCTCAATGCCGCACCGCGGTCCTCGACAGGTGTGCGGGTGACCACCAGGGAGTACAGGATCGGAAAGGCGTATCCGTGCGCCGCACCGGTGAGGATGGCCGCGCCTAGGAACAGGATGTCACCGGGTGCAATGGCCAACAACGACAGACCCACCACCATGCCCACCATGGAGGCAGTGAGGAGCCTCAATTCCCCAACCCGTTGCGGCAGCCGCGCTCCGAGGATGCGCAGCGTGATCGCCGTTCCCGAGTAGACCGCAAAGAACGCTCCAACCGATCCGATGCCGGTGGCGTCGACGTAGGTCGTCAGAAACACGAAGTACGAGATCATGGCCACCGCGAAGCCGCCAGAAACCAGCCAGATCGGCTGGAGACTCCTTCGCGCCACCGCTTGCATGAAGCCGCCGGTAGGCCTGGTTTGTCTTTTGGCTTCACGGAGCGGCAATGCTGCGATCAGTGCCAGCGCCGCGAAGCCGGTGGCAACGATGAAGAAGAGCTCGAAGTCACCGATCCGGAGGACGAAGTCGCCGATCAGCCCACCGAGGGCGATCGGGAGCTGTCCGCTCACTCCGAACAAGGCCAGCCCTTCGGTGCGGCGATCTTCGGGGATGATGTCAGCGCCATAAGTCGCCAGCGCCGTGAAAAGCACCGCCTCGGCCATGCCGTGCACGATGGTGAGGGCATAGACCCACCAGCTCAACGAATCGACCGTCAGGTAGAGGCCGGCGCTCAGGACGTTGATGATGTTGCCTGCGTGAATCAGCGGTCGGCGCCCAATACGATCCATGAGCACGCCCACGAAGGGTCGCAGGATCAAAGAGCCGATCGAGCCGACCCCGATCACCAGCCCAATCCGGACTTCGTCGGCCCCCAGTTCCACCAGAAACGCGGCGAAGTGCACGAAGAGGGCGAAACTGAGGCCCATCAGCATCTGCGAAAGAAACGCAAAGACGAAGGATCGGGTTAAGAGACGGCTCGCCATGACCGAGCGAGGCTAACCAGCCCCGCTCACTTCGTTCGCTCTTGGTCGACCGGTTTTTGGGCCCGGCCCCCTGATTTCCTCCTCCAGCGAACGAAGTGAGCTGTTGGGGCGAGAACGCGAAGCGTTCTCGAATGCAGTTGCGTCGCAACTGCACGGAGGTGGTTTCGCCGGTAGGCGAAAGCGGAGGGGGCGGAGGAGGCGC
>JBFGJH010000084.1:0-10776 GCA_041577335.1 Acidimicrobiia bacterium
CCCGACGGCTGGCTGCCGGAGGGCTTCGTGGCTCCAACGGGCGCCGCTGCCGGAACCATCAACTTCACCGCCCGCGAGATGCTCCGCACTCCGCAGTTTCACCTCATTTCCCTCACCTTCGCGGCCAGCGCCGGTGCGGGGCTCATGGCCATCGGTTTGATGAAGCTCTACCCGGTGGAAGCCTTGACCGAGTCGGGCTTCACCGATCTCGAGGCGAGTGCCATCGCCGGAACGGCCATGGCGGTCTTTTTCAGCCTCGCCAATGGCATCGGCCGGATCGCCTGGGGGACGCTCAGCGACACGCTGGGCCGCAAGCTCTCCCTCATCGTGATGGCGGCAACGCAGGGGTTACTGATGTTCGCCTTCATCCCCATGGCCGGTAATCGCTACACGCTGTATGTGGCGGCAGCCTTGATCGGTTTCAACTTCGGCGGCAACTTCGCACTCTTCCCGGCGATCACCGCCGATCGTTTCGGCAACCAGTCGGTAGGCGCCAACTATCCGTGGGTCTTTCTGGCCTACGGGTTCGGGGGCATCGTCTTCCCGATCGCCGGCGGCTGGCTCGGCGACCTCGGCAATTTCCCGCTCGCTTTCGGACTGTGTGGCGCTGCGTGCATCGTCGGCGCGCTGGCGGCCTTCCTGGTGTTCCCGCCCCACCACGACGAAGCCGAACGGCGGTTCACACTCAAGCGCTTCCTCCACAACGCCCACCTCTTCGAAGAGGATTTCGAGGAGGAGTTGGTCGGATAGCGCGAGCAGGCTCACGTCTGCCCCCCGGATGGGCCGGTACGGCCGTCCGCCCTTCATTGATTGCGCCGGCCTGACGTCACCGAGTATCGGAGCAGATCGACGCCGGGACAGGAAGCCCGCCCGGATCCACAAAGAACTCGCGTCGCCCGCGGCGCCGCGTGGAGTGGAGGCCCCCGCAGCCGACCGCCTCGTAACGGAGGCGGCTCGATCGATCCGGAATCCTGCCATCATCCTGTGGTCATGGCCGGCGCATTCCTCATGGTTTATGGGTTCATCTCGCTCCTCGGGGCGCTGAACGCCGCTCGGCCTGTGACCAACCCGACTGCGCGTCTCCCGGCTATCTGGCTGTGGGCAATGCTGGTCGGCGAGTACGCCGGGCCATTGTTGGTCTTGCGATTGGCTGCCACCGGCGGTCTCATCCTGCTGGGAGCGCTCGACAACACTGCCGGCGTGGTCGGCTTTGTGTTCATGGCGTTGGGGCAGGCGGTTCTGGCGCTGGTCTGGCTCCTGTCGAGATCAGAGGCGCGCCGCCTCACGAGCGCGCTCGCGCCTGCCCACCGCGTTCGCGCGCACTCGTGGCGCGAGCGCCTCACTCGTCGGCCCACGCTTCTGCCGTCCGGAACGGAGCTGGTCTGCAATGTGGAATTCGACGGAGGCGCTGTCGACGTCTACCGGCCACAGGCGAACAACGGTCCGGCACCTGCGCTCATCTACGTACACGGAGGCAGCTGGACATCGGGCGATCCCCATCAACAGAGCCGCACCCTGTTTCACCACTTTGCCGCCAACGGCTGGCAGGTGTTCGCGGTCCGATATCCGCTCGCTCCGACGCCAACCTTTCCTGCCAATGTCGAAGCAGTGATGGAGGCCGTGCGGTGGGTGCGGGACCGTCCGGAGATCAATGCCGATCGCGTCGTCCTGGCGGGCGGATCGGCCGGTGGGCACCTGGCCACCCTGGCGGCGCTTCGGCTCTCAGCCGGGAATCTGTCCGATGCGCCGGCGGCGTGCGTGCCCCTCTATGGAGTGTTCGATTTCGCCAACCGGAACAACACGCGACCACACTGGGAGGTCATTCCCCGAGCGGTGCTCGGTGCCAGGCTCGCCGAGAACCCTGCGCTGTACCGGGATGCTTCGCCACTCGATCAGGTGCACCGCGACGCTCCGCCGATGTTGGTGGTTCATGGCACATTCGACTCGCTGGTACCTCCCCAAGAGTCGGCCCAGTTCGTCTCCGCCCTTCGACAATCATCTCACAACGACGTCCAGTACATGCGGGTTCGAGGCGGTCAGCATGCGTTCGATGCCATTTCCTCACCACGCACCCGAGCCGTTGTGGGGGCGATCTCGGAGTGGCTCAGCTCGGCTCTGCCGACGACCACTTCTCCCAGGCATCGCGCAAGTACGGAAGAAGATCTTCCAGGTTCTGACGGGCCGATGCTCGATCGACCATCGGGTGGCTGATCCCTGCCAGATACACTCCCCAGCGCTCGTCGGTGGGCGGCGCCATCTCGAGCAACCAAACTTCCCGGTCGATACGCCATTCGAGGCCCGCCCGCGAACCATCGGGGGCAACAATGAAGGCATCGCCGCTCACTCGGCCGGGCTCTCGCTCGAAATCAGTGATACCGCCCCACAAGAAGCCGTCGACGCAGACGTCCTCCAAGACTCGGAATCCGTGGAACGGGGGCGATTCGGGAGGCGGCGCCATGAACGCGGGACGCTCCGGATCAGCAGTCTCTGCTCGGAGATCGAGCATCAAGTGACTGGTCACGTCTTTCAAATCTCGAGCGGCTGTCCCGGTCTCGCTCCGTCCCAACTTCCACCACGCCATTGAGAAAGAAGCATATCGGACGCCCGGACAACCCCCGTTTCAAGTGCGCAACCCGGCGTTATCGCGTAGTCTCATTCCCATGACAGAGTTCACCGTCAGGATGGCTAACCGGCCGGGTCAGCTCGCAGAGCTCACCGAGGCCTTGGCCTTTGCCGGCGTCAATATCGAGGCACTGGCGGCGTTCGGGATCGACGAAGAAGGGTACGTGCGAATCATCGTCGCTGACCCATCTGCAGCACGCCGGACCCTCCGCAAAGCCGGACTGGCGTTCTCGGAACGTTCGATTCTCACAACGGTGATATCTCACGAGCCCGGGTCGTTGGCCCGGCTCACCCGGAAACTGGCCTCGAGCGGCGTCAACATCGAAGCGCTCTACCTACTCAACTCGCATGCCGATGGCCAAGAGTTTGCACTCGTAGTGGCGGAGGCCGAACCAGCCGAGCATCTCCTGCAAGCGTTGTAGGCGCCTCGGACGATGCCACCGCACGGGCGGTGGTACTTCGCAGTGTGCCAGGGGATCCTTACACTGTCGGCCGTGCGTATCTTCACCATCCTCCTCGCCTCCCTCCTGGTTCTGGGAGCGTGCTCGGGCGACGCCGAAGTAACCGGCAATACCGTCAACCGGCAGGCCCCGTCGACAACCGCGGCTCCCTCGACTGTTCCGGCGACCACGACAACGACCACGAGCACGACGACCACCCTTCCTCCCGTCGTGTCGCCCCTCAACGGCCTTGCCGTTGAGGACCCCGAGGTCGTCGACAGGCGCGTCCTTGCCGTGAAGATCGACAACCACTGGAATGCGCGGCCGCAGTCCGGCATCGAAGACGCCGACGCCGTCTTCGAACTGCTCGTAGAGGCCGACCTCACACGGTTCATTGCGATGTTCCATGACAACGACGCGACGTTTCTCGGCCCTATGCGTTCTGGGCGGCCAACGGATCCGACGCTCATCAAGCAGACCGGAGGTACGTTCACGATTTCGGGAGCGCAGCCCTGGGTATCGGGCGTCATCAACCGCGCCGGCGTGCCGCTCATCGGCGAGGTTCGGCCCGCCACCTTCCGGATCTCGAGCCGACGGGCTCCACACAACCTGTACGTCGACACCGAACAGCTGCGGGTTGTCGCCGATGATCGCGGGTATAGCAATGAGCCACCCCCTGACCTCTTCGAGTGGGGGCCCTTGACCGACGGCGGGGAAGCCGCCACCGAGGTATTCATGGACTGGTCATCGGCGACCAGGGTGACCTGGGTGTGGACCGGCGAGGCGTACGAGCGAATGCTCGGCGACCTCGCCCACAACTGGCGGAGCGAAGACGGCGAAACCGAGGAGCCCATCTCGGCGGATACCCTCGTTGTGCTGTTTGCGCCCCGCTACTGGGCGTCGGGCAGCACGGGGTCTTCCGTCCCGGCGATGGACACGGTGGGCGAAGGCATCGCTTTGGTGTTCGCCGAAGGCACCGTGATCGAAGGCATGTGGGCCCGTGAGACGATCGAGGAACCATTCGCACTGGCCGACGCCGCCGGCGATACGATCGCCGTGCCTCCCGGCAAGCCATGGATCTCGGTTTTCCCTGACAGCCGAACTGTGAGCTGGTGAACTCAGCAGCCGGCATCGCTTCCAAGGTCCGAGCCGGCGAACTCACGCCTGCCGCCGTCGGCGACGAAACCCGCGCCCTCATCGGAACCGACCCGCTCAACGCGTACACCTCGCTGAGCGAGTCGGAACCGGCAGCAGCATCCGGGCAGCTGGCCGGCGTACCGGTGGCCCTGAAGGATCTCATCGACCACGCCGGCCATACGACAACCTGTGGCTCGGGTTTCTACGTGGGCACACCGGTACGGTCGGCGACGATGGTCCGCCGGCTCGAAGCAGCGGGAGCAATCGTCGTCGGCCGAACCGGGCTGCACGAGTTTGCTTTTGGGTTCTCGTCCGAGAATCACTGGTTCGGGCCTGTTCGCAACCCTTGGGACCCGGCGACGTCGCCAGGTGGCTCATCGGGAGGGTCGGCCGCCACGGTAGCTGCCGGTCATGTTCCGATAGCCATCGGCACCGATACGGGAGGTTCGGTCCGCGTCCCTGCCGCTTTGTGCGGTGTCTACGGGCTCAAAGTCACCCATGGGCGCATCCCGTTGAGCGGCGTCTTCCCGCTGGCGCCGTCGATCGACACTGTCGGGCCCATCGCCCGCTCCATCGACGATCTGCAGATCTCATACGACGTGATGCGCGGATATGACGAGGCCGACCGCTGGTCGAGGCGACCGCCGACGGCCATCCTGCCGGTCTCGCGACCCCTCAGAGCGGGCGTCCCGATGCAGTGGTTGGAAGAGTGCGCGGTCTCCAACGACGTCCGCTCTGCATTCGAGCGTGCCGTCGCCGCCATTGCCGAGGCGGGCCACGAGGTGGTCGAGATCGACGAGCCTCTTCTGACATCTCGCGGCGACACCACGACGGCCGCCTACGCCGAGGTGGCCTCCGTCCACAGGTCGTGGTTCGAAGAAGGCAAGCCTTACGGACCCCAAGTCGCCCCTCGAATCGAGCAGGCCCTCGCGGTCACGATGGAACAATACGCCGAGGCGAGGGCATCCCGGGCGGCCGCGAACACGGCGGCACGAGCCGTGTTCGACGGCGTCGATGTGCTGTTGACACCGACGGTGGGAGCGATGCGGAAAGTCATCGGTGAGGATGACATGGTCGTTGGCGACACAGTTCACCACTATCGATCTGTCTTGTCGTGCTTCACGGCGCTGGTCAATCACCTTCGCTCGCCGGCACTGGTCATGCCCGTCAATGTGGAGGGATCGCCGCCCCCATCGCTCCAGGTGATTGGACCGCGTTGGTCGGAGCCGCAGCTGCTGGAGTTCGGGCGACAACTCGAACGAGCCGAGATCGTCGCATTTCGGCCACCAGGAGCCTGATTGGCATTGTTACCGCCCGCACCCCGGTAACCTGACACCGCCAAATCGGCAAATCGACAAAGGACGCAGGGTGGCAGAGGAAACTGCGACGATCGACGAACGGAAGAAACTCGAGAAGGTCGTCATTCGCTTCGCCGGCGACTCCGGTGACGGCATGCAGCTCGCCGGGAACCGATTCACGGATGCCTCGGCCGCATTCGGCAACGACCTCGCCACTTTCCCGAGCTTCCCGGCAGAGATCAGGGCGCCCGCGGGGACCCTGCCAGGCGTGTCTTCATTTCAGGTTCAAATCGCCGACTTCGACATCCTCACCGCAGGCGACGAGCCCGATGTGCTGGTCGTGATGAATCCGGCTGCCCTCAAAGCCAACCTCGCCGATCTGCAGCCGATGGGCACCCTCGTCATCAACACCGAAGCCTTCGAGGACCGGAATCTGACCAAAGCCGGATACGAATCGAACCCGCTCACCGACGGATCGCTCAACGGCTACAAGGTGATCGAGGTTCCCATGGAGAGCCTCACCAAGGAGGCCGTCAAGGACTCCGGTGTCACCGGTCGGGACGTGTTGCGCAGCAAGAACATGTTCGCGGTCGGGTTGATGGCGTGGCTCTTCCACCGCCCACTGGAGCCCACGGTTGAGTGGATCACCGCCAAGTTCGGAAGGAACGAAGCGGTCAAGAACGCCAACGTGTCGGCTCTCAAAGCCGGATACAACTTCGGCATCACCACGGAGGCCACCAAGACAACCCCGTTTGAGGTCGCGCCCGCCAAGATGGCGCCCGGCGAGTACACAACCATCTCGGGCAACCTGGCGCTGGCCTGGGGGTTGATCGCGGCGTCACAAGCCGCGGAACTCCCGCTGTTCTATGCCTCGTATCCGATCACACCCGCCTCGGATATCCTTCACGAGCTGGCTCGCCACAAGAACTTCGGTGTGAGGACATTCCAGGCCGAAGACGAAATCGCGGCCGTGGGGGCAGCCATCGGCGCCTCCTTTGGCGGTCACCTGGCGGTGACAGGCACCAGCGGGCCGGGGCTGGCATTGAAGTCGGAGGCCATCTCATTGGCGTTCATGGCGGAGCTACCGTTGGTGGTGGTGGATGTTCAGCGCGGCGGGCCGTCGACCGGCCTTCCCACGAAACCGGAACAATCGGATCTTCTTTTTGCGATGTATGGTCGCCATGGTGAGTCGCCCCTTCCCATCGTTGCCGCCGCCAGCCCCTCAGACGCCTTCGCATCAGCCATCGAGGCGGCCCGCCTGGCCCTGAAATACATGACGCCCGTGATCTTGCTCTCCGACAACACGGTGGCAACCGGGGCTGAGCCCTGGCGACTTCCTGACCTGTCCGAGCTGCCGGACATGTCCGTGCGGTTTGCTGAGGGCCCCAACTCGGCCGATGGGCGGTTCCTCCCGTATGTGCGCGACCCGGAGACCTTCGCCCGTCAGTGGGCGGTGCCCGGAATGCGCGGTCTCGAACATCGGCTCGGCGGTCTGGAAAAAGAAGAAGTCACCGGCAACGTCTCCTACAACCCGCAGAACCATCAGCTGATGACCGATACTCGCGCCTGGAAAGTGGCGAATATCGCCAACGACATTCCGCCACTCGAGGTGGACTCCGACGACGGGGCAGAGATCCTCCTCCTCGGCTGGGGCTCGACGTATGCGGTCATTCGAGCCGCATGTAATCGGCTTCGCAAGGATGGCCACAAGCTGGCCAGGGCGCATCTTCGCCACCTCAACCCCTTTCCCCCCAACCTCGAAGGAGTTCTGCGCAGCTATGAACAAATCCTCATTCCCGAACTCAACATGGGCCAGTTGACTCGGCTGCTCCGAGCAGAGTTCCTCGTGGACGCCGCCTCGATCCACAAGACGGCCGCCACACCATTCAAGATCACCGAAGTCGAGAACCGAGTCATGGAGATGTTGTCGTGACGACCGCTGAATACACACGAACCGACTTCCAAACCGATCAAGAGGTGCGCTGGTGCCCAGGGTGCGGCGACTACACAATCCTGGCCTCGATGCAGAAGTACATGGCAGGAGCGGGCATCCCCAGGGAGAACGTAGTCTTCATCTCCGGTATTGGGTGTGCGGCTCGCTTCCCCTATTACATGGAGACGTATGGGCTCCACTCGATTCACGGTCGGGCCCCGGCCATCGCCACCGGCCTCGCCACGGCGCGGCCTGACCTGAGCGTGTGGGTCGTGGGAGGCGACGGCGACATGATGTCGATCGGCGGCAATCACCTCATCCATGCCCTCCGCCGCAACGTCAACATCAAGATCCTCATGTTCAACAACCAGATCTATGGCCTCACCAAGGGTCAGTACTCCCCCACGTCCGAACAGGGCAAGCTGACCAAGTCTTCGCCGATGGGCTCCATCGACCATCCGTTCAATCCCGTTTCGCTGGCACTAGGCGCCGAAGCGACCTTCGTCGCCCGAACCATCGACATGGACGCCAAACATACGGGCGCCATGCTGGAAGCGGCGCACAACCACACGGGAGCGGCGTTCGTGGAGATCTATCAGAACTGCAACGTTTTCAACAACCATGCGTTCATCCATCTCACCGGGAAGGACGAACGGAACCACAACCGCATCTATTTGAACCATGGCGAGCCCATCGTGTTCGGTGTGGACGACGAATCGTGCGTGGTCATGCGCAACGGCCTGGCAACGATCACCAAGACCGCCAGTGTGGGCGCCGCCGAGATTCTCGTGCACGACGAGACCAACGTGAGCCAGTCCTTTGCACTCAGCCGACTCAGCCACGGGCCATCTGGCCCAACGCCCCTCGGCGTGTTCGTCGATCGGAGCCGACCGACATATGAGTCGGAGGTCGATCAGCAACTCGCCGGGGCTCACGCCAACAAGGGAGCGGGCGACCTTGCGAAGCTGATCCGCAGCCTCGGCACCTGGGTGGTCGAGTAGCCCAACCAAGCATTGGTCGCCCGTCGCCCCGCCGACATTGAGTCACTCCGTGAGTTCGACCAGCCTCTCGACGAACTCCCGCTGAGCCGGGTTGAGGGCGATACGGGCGTCGTCAATGCCGAACCAGGCGAACCGATCGATCTCGGGGATCTCGATCGTCCTCCCCGACTTGGGCGGCCATTCGATCTCGATGAGGTTGGAGCCGAGATCTGCCGGATCCACGTCGAGCTCGGCAGCGAATCCCAGGACCTCTTTGCCCGACTTTTGACGGATCGATCCGATCAGAGTGAGGTGGGTGGGGGCGGGGATTCCGGTTTCTTCTTCGAATTCCCGACGGGCCGCGTGCTCGGCGTCTTCGCCGTCTTCGATTTCGCCTTTGATGAGGCTCCAGGCCCCTTCATGGCGCTTCGCCCAGAACGGCCCGCCCGGGTGGGCGGCGAGCACCTCGAGATGGGGACTGAAGCGATACAGAAGAATCCCGGCGGACCTCCTCATTTGGGGACATCGAGGTGCTTGGCCGCCTCACGGAACGACAGGCCGGACAGGGCATTGCGATGGTCGACCAGGAAGCGCACTACCTCTTCGGGGGCGACCCTGGCGTAGGTGCGGAGCGCCCAGCCGATTGCCTTCCGGATGAAGAACTCGGTTTCGTGGCAGCGGCGGAGGCACAAATCGAACAACAGGTCGCGGTCTGTCTCCTCCTTGTGGCGGAGTTGGGAGAGGATGGCTGTCCGGCGAATCCACATATGGGGATCATCGATCCAGCGACGGATCACGGGCTCGACCCGCTCGCGATCTTTCTCAAAGGCGCCGCCGACGAGGTCGGCAGCGATCTGATCCACGAAGTCCCACCATGCCCCTTCTCGAACCAGAGTCTCGTAAAGGCTCAGTGAGGCGGGCTGGACAAATCGTCTGTGGGCCGTGGCGTAGTCGATGGCCAAGTATTTCTCTTCACGGGTCGGCCGCTCCCACAGCGCCCGGACAACCGCCTCGTAGTCTTCCTGGCCGGCGGGCGGATAGGCAGTCTTGAGGTGGCGAGCGATCGGCTTACGGTCGGGCGAGCCGACCCCATAGAACGGCATGTCAGTCTTCATGTAGGCCGCCATCGCCGCCGCTCGCTCGAGGTCGGCGTGAGACGCCAGCTGATTGTCGACGTACGAGAGCAGGCCGGCGATGTCCACAGAGCTACCGTACCCGGCAATGTCGGCGGTCACCGTCCAATACTTCAAGCATCCGGATACCCTTCATTGGCGGCATGAGATGGTGCGCCTCGGTGAGGACGAATACGGCGTTTGGCTGGGAGCGCGCCGAGGGTCCACGA
This sequence comes from Acidimicrobiia bacterium, assembly GCA_041577335.1. Classification (GTDB taxonomy): domain Bacteria; phylum Actinomycetota; class Acidimicrobiia; order Spongiisociales; family JAENVV01; genus JBFGJH01. The sequence goes on from JBFGJH010000084.1 coordinate 9,753, forward strand.
TCCAGCGAGGCGCGGAACCCGCCCAGCGGGCGCCGTGGCACTTCGTGCAACTCCTTCAACCTGGTTCATGGTGGACGCTCATCGCCAACGATCCGACCAGGATCCGCTTCTACATCGACATCATCACTCCGCCGGTATGGCAGAGCGCTGAGCTCGTCACCATGACCGACCTGGATCTCGATGTCATCCTCGAGGTCGGAGGCACGGTCTACATCGACGACGAGGATGAGTTCGCCGAGCACCAACGAACCCTCCACTACCCAGACCTGTGGATCACCAAGGTCCCGGAGACCGCCGCCGAGATGGCGGACCGGATCAGCCGATCAGAGGAGCCGTTTCACTCCGTGGCCGAATCATGGCTGAGCCGGCTGGCGGGCACGGCTGCCGATTGACGGGGTGCTTCACGCCTCGAAGGAACCAACGGTTTCGCCGTTGACGATCACGGTGTAGGCGCCGTCTTGGAATGACCCGAGCGGCACGGTGACCTCGACGTCTTCGACCTGAGCGATGCAGGAGGCGGCAGGATCGTTCAGCGGGATCGAGTACACCTCGATGAGGATCTCGTCGCCCACGATTTCGACCTTCCACCCCGCCGAGTCGCAGGGAGTGGGGATGGTCCCGTCAACCACCACGGTCACCTGGATCGGATAGCTCTCCATGACGAGGACGTCGGCCGAGCTCAGAGTGAAGACACCCTTCTCGACGGGCGGTTTCACGGGGTCGGCTCTCGGCACTCCGGGCGGCTCGGCAACAGTCGAACCTGGGGCAGCTCCATTGTCAGGGGAAACTGTGGAATCGGCGGTGTCGACCAAGGTTGTGGCGCTTTGGCCCGCATCGGTCGGCGCGTCGATGTCTCCGACACCTGAGCCACAGGCCGCCGCACCGATGGCAAGCACCGCTATCAATATCATCAGTTTCTTCATGCCTTTGAGACGTCGGCCTGACGGCGCCGGTTCCCTAATCGGCTCATGCCATCGCCACGAGTTCGAGCATCGATTCATCGAAATACTCGTGTGCCCCGTCC
>JBFGJH010000085.1:0-10763 GCA_041577335.1 Acidimicrobiia bacterium
GGTCAGCCAGTAGTCGACCCAAATCAGGATTTGGGTCGAGCTGCGCCGCGCCTTCGGCTCGGCTCCGATCTGTTCGTGCGGCCCTACGGCCGCCCTCTCGCTGGTCGGTCGGCAAACGCATTGCTGGGGAGTTTGAGGGGCGGCTCCGCCGGCCCCTCATTCAGGAGGTTCGGCGACCCGTGCGCCGAACCGACAGGATGAGCGCCGACGAAGGTCGGCACCTTCAGAAAACTCGATCGAATCCTGATTCGATCGAAACTAGAGCTGCTCGAAACGGCACGTGAAGTGGCGCAGCCAAGGTGCCTGTTCGACGATGCGGTAGCCGGGCAGGTCGGCAGCTCGGTCTGCCGCGGCGATCACCACCTCTGCGACGAAGTCAATATGGCTCTGGGTGTAGGTACGGCGAGGGATCGCAAGGCGCACCAGCTCGAGTGGGGCCGGTTCCTCGGTGCCATCGGCGCGAGGTTTGCCGAACATCACCGAACCGATCTCCACGCCCCGCACACCTCCCTCGAGGTACAGCTCAGCGGCCAGCGCCTGCGCCGGATACTGTGCCGGGGACAGATGCGGCAGGAGCGCAGACGCATCGAGGTACACGGCGTGGCCGCCGGGAGGCTGCACGATGGGGACTCCCGCCGCCGCCACCTTGTCGGCCAAGTACGCCGTCGAACGGATCCGGTAGCGGAGGTACGTTTCGTCGAGGACCTCTTCGAGTCCCACGGCGATTGCCTCGAGATCCCGCCCCGCCAAGCCGCCGTATGTGGGGAATCCTTCGGTGAGAATGAGCAAGTTCCGGCACCGCGCCGCCAACTCCGGGTCGTTGGTAGCCAAGAACCCGCCGATGTTGGCGAGTCCATCCTTTTTCGCGGAGAACGTCGCACCGTCGGCCAGCGAGAACATCTCCAGCGCGATCTGTCGGGGAGTCCGATCGGAGTAGCCCTCTTCGCGTTGCTGGATGAAGTAGGCATTCTCGGCGAAACGGCACGCATCGAGGAAGAACGGAATTCCGTGCCGACGACAGAGCTCCGACACCGACTTCAGGTTGGCCATCGAAACAGGCTGGCCGCCGCCGGAGTTGTTGGTGACGGTGACCATCACCAACGGGATGTGGTCGGCTCCGACTTCGGCGATGGTCCCCTCCAGTGCGGCGATGTTCATGTTCCCCTTGAAGGGATGTTTGGCGGACGGGATACGGCCGATCTCGGGCAGCAAGTCACGAGCCTCGGCACCGGCATACTCCACGTTGGCCCGAGTCGTATCGAAATGGGTGTTGTTGGGCACGACCTGCCCGGGTCGCACGGTTTCCGAGAACAGGATTCGCTCCGCGGCCCTTCCCTGGTGGGTGGGAATCACCTCCGCGAAGCCGGTGACCTCCTGCACGGCTGCCTTGAACCGGTAATAGGACCGGCTCCCGGCGTACGACTCGTCGGCCTCCATCACCGCCCCCCACTGCATGGCGGACATCGCCCCGGTGCCGCTGTCGGTCAGCAGGTCGATGATGACCTCGTCGGAATGGAGGCCGAAGAGGTTCCAGGAGTTGCGACGCAGCGCGGCCTCCCGCTGGTCAGCGCCTGGAAGGCTGATGGCCTGCACACTGTGGATCTTGAACGGTTCGATGATGGTGCGAAATGGCATCGGCTTCCCTCTCTCGGTTTCCCCCGAGTCTGCCATCCGCATCACTTGGAGAACCCCCTCCTCAGACTCAACTAGGACCGCCAAACGACCCTTCTTTGAGGTCTCCAATCGACAGACGCTTCATTGGGGAGTTTGAGGGGAAAGGCTCCTGCCGCCCCCTCATTCGTGGATGGCGGCGACCTGCGCGGCGTCATCCACATTGTGAGGGCCGCCGAAGGGCGGCACGACCAGAAAACTCGACCGGGGCCTGCCCCGGTCGACACGTTGAGGGCGGCCGGAGGGCCGCTCCTCCAGGACGCAGCCGAGCCGAAGGCGAGGCGCAGCTCGATCCGATCCTGATCGGATCGAAACTATTCCTTTACATACGGCTGGCCGTCGGCGGCTGGTGGGCGGGCCCTTCCAACGATGCCGGCAACCACAACGATCGTGGCCACGTAGGGAGCCATGAGCAGGAACTCAGACGGAATGGGCGTCTGCAGGATGGCCAGCTTGCCGGCCAGTGAGTCGGCGAAGCCAAAGACGAGGGCGGCGCCGAGCGCCCCGACGGGCTTCCAGCGGCCGAAGATCATGGCGGCGAGGCCGATGAATCCGAGGCCGGCAGTCATGTTCTCCTCGAACCGACCAGCGGAGCCGAGCGTGAAGAATGCTCCGCCGAATCCGGCGACAACGCCACCCAGCATGACGTTGAGGTACCGCATCCGATAGACATTGATGCCGACGGTGTCGGCAGCTTTCGGCTTCTCACCCACCGACCTCGATCGCAGTCCCCAACGGGTCTTGAAGAGCCCGTACTGCAACACGATCACCGCCAGGAACATGCCGTAGACGAAGATGTTGTTGTCGAAGAAGATGGGACCGATCATCGGAATGTCCCCGAGCAGCGGGATCTTGATGGGAAGGAATCGGCCGCTGTTGTTGAGATCGGGGATCTCTACGAGGATCCGCGAAGTCAGGTAAGACGTGAGGCCCAGAACAAAGATGTTGATGAACACGCCAGAGATGATCTGGTCCACTCGGTAGCGGACGGATAGGACCGCCAGTACCCAGCCAAGAAGAACACCGGTCAGCATCGCAGAGAAGATTCCCAGCCAGATATTGGTTGCCGATCCAACGACGCCGCCCACGAAGGCACCACCGAGCAGTTGGCCCTCGATGGCGATATTGATGACCGCCACCCGCTCACACAAAACTCCGGCGAGAGCACCGAGGGCGATCGGAACCGCCTGGACCACCGTCGCGTTGAGCATGCCGACGAGCGAGAACTTACCGTCGGCAGCCGCCCAGGCAAGAAACGCCAGTATGAACAAGCCAAAGACCACACCAAGGACAACGTTCGCTTTCTTACCGAATCCCCGAGCGAGTTGGGTGGCCCCCAGGAACGCAAAAATCACCGCAATGAGGGTGGTGAGCGGGCGAACGCCCACCATGAAATCAGGAACCGAGACCGTGTCGGTTGGCCGCGACAAGCCGAAGGTCGCCACCGAGCCCGACTCAACGCCGAGCGTGAACACCAGATACACGAATGCCGCCATCACCAAATACAAGATCCCGAGAACTCGGGCACGCCGAATCTCGGCAGGCGTCCGGATGACCTCGGCGGTCGTTGTCGCAACGGCTGCGGTCATGCTCCCCATCCAGACGTGAGCTGGGTCGGTCCTTCGTCGTCAAAGCTCAGTCGGTAGAGCCCTCGGATCAGCGCCGGGGCCGCAATGAAGATGATGACGAGGGCTTGGATCACCTGCACCAGGTCGACAGGTATGAAGACGGTCGCTTGCATCTCGCGTCCACCTGCCTCGAGGGCGCCGAACAAGAGGCCGGCGAGCACGACGCCGACGGGGTGCGACCTTCCCAGGAGAGCCAACCCAATGGCATCGAAGCCGATCCCAGCCGAGAATCCGGGGGTGCCCCGATACAGGATCCCCTGAACGGTGTCGGCGCCGGCCAGTCCGGCGAGGGCGCCCGCCACGCCCATCACCGCGACATAGAGAAAGGCAACCCGCATGCCGCCATACCGTGCCGCGTCGGGGTTGAATCCGACAGCTCTGAACTCGTACCCGATCGTCGACTTGAAGAGCAACCAGTAGATGAAGCCTGCCGCCAGCAACGCCATGATGATGCCGGCGTGAACCCTCAGTTGACCGTCGACGAAGCCCAGCAGTCGAGGCAGGCGAGCGCTTTCGGGGATCGACTGCGAAACCGGATCGGCCCGATCGGGCACTCGGAAGAAGTCCGTGGTGAGCAGGTAGAGCGCTCCGAATGCTGCGATGAAGTTCAGCATGATCGTGGTGATGACCTCGTGGGCGCCGGTGCGAGCCTTGAGAAGCCCAGATATGCCTCCCCAGATCGCCCCACCGAGCGCTCCGCCGGCGATGGCCGCCAGCATGTGCAGCGGGAAAGGAAGCGCGGTCAGCTTGATCCCCACCATCACGGCCATCATGCCACCGACGATGATCTGTCCTTCGCCGCCGATATTGAACAGCCCAGCTCGGAACCCCACCGCCACCGACAGCCCGGCCAGGATCACGGGTGAGGCAGATACCAACGTCTCGGAGATTGCTCGAGTTGAGCCAAAAGAGCCGACGAACAGTGCCGTGAAGGATGATCTCACCGACTCCCACGCAGCCGCGGGGTACTCTCCCGGGGTTTCACGCAGCAGTCGCCACAGATCCGGATCGGTGATCACCAGAATGAGGGCTCCTACGATGAGGGCCGTGACCACGGCCAGCAGCGGCAGGATGATCGCCTGTCGCATGCTGGATCTGACACCGGTCAGATCTTCGAGAAACCCAGGCTCGTGGGGCGGAACCGCCGGCTGCTCGGTGTCGGAACTCACGCCGTCTCCTTCTCCTCGGGGCTTCCCCCGGCCATGTACAAACCGAGCTCGGTCGCATCCGTGGAGGCGGCGTCGAGCACAACGACGATCTTGCCTGCGAACATGACGGCGATGCGGTCACTGAGGGCGAGGACCTCGTCCAACTCAGTGGACACGAGGAGCACCGCCACCCCGGCATCGCGCTGCTTCACCATTTGGCTGTGGATGTATTCGATCGATCCCACGTCGAGCCCGCGAGTCGGTTGGCTGGCGACGATGAGCTTGACGTCGCGGCTGAACTCCCGGGCGACGATGACCTTTTGCTGATTGCCACCGGACAAGGTGCTGGCGGGAACGTCGATCGACGGTGTTCGCACGTCGAAGCGCTCGGCGAGTTCGGCAGCGTCAGACTGAACGACGTCCCATTGCATCATCACACCCTTGGAGTACGGCGCGTCGTAGTAGCTGTCGAGCACCATGTTCTCGGCGATGGTGAAGTCCAGTACCAGCCCGCTCTTCTGTCGATCTTCGGGCACGTGGGCAACACCATTGTGGTGGAGCCACCGAGGAGGCTTGTCCAACGTCTCTGCGCCGTCGATGAGGATTGAGCCTCCGATGGGCACCCGCAGGCCGGTGATCGCTTCAACGAGCTCGGATTGACCATTTCCCTGCACGCCGGCGACTCCCACGATTTCGCCCGAGTGGACGGTCAGCGAGACGCCGTTGACGGCCGGATGAGCGCGATCGTCCACGACCAAGAGATCTTTGATTGCGAGCATGGGCTCGCCCGGCTCGGCCACCGACTTCTCGACGACGAGGTCGACCGGCCGCCCCACCATCATTTGGGCGAGCTCCTCTGGGTTGGTCGTCGACGGGTCGGCAGAACCAACGATCTTGCCCCGTCGTATCACGCCGATCCGATCAGCCAGATCCAACACTTCGTGGAGCTTGTGGGTTATGAAGATGATGCCCTTGCCGCTGTCCCGCAATCCCCGGAGAATCTCGAACAGGTCGTCAACCTCTTGTGGGGTCAGGACCGCAGTCGGCTCATCGAGAACGAGAAACTCAGCATGCCGGAACAGCACTTTGATGATTTCCACTCGCTGCTGCACGCCCACCGGGAGGTCCTCGATGATCGCATCGGGATCGACGGCCAGGCCATACTCTTCGGAGATCTCGGTCAGGCGTTTCTTGCCACGGCGAAGATCGAGGATGCCGCCGAAGGAGGTCGGCTCGTCACCGAGGACGACGTTCTCGACGACGGAGAAGACCGGGACGAGCATGAAATGCTGATGCACCATTCCAATTCCGGCGGCGATTGCGTCAGAGGGTGATTCAAAATGCTGCACGACACCGTCGATGAGAATCTCTCCGCTGTCGGCTCCGTAGAGACCGTAGAGGATGTTCATGAGGGTCGATTTGCCCGCACCGTTCTCTCCGAGCAGCGCCAGGATCTCGCCCGACTCGACTTCGAGGTCGACAGAATCGTTGGCAAGGACTCCAGGAAACTGTTTGGTGATTCCCCTGAGCTCGAGCCTCACTCCGTTCTCCTTCCGCCTCGGGCGAGCGACGAATCGGACCCTACTATGCAAAGGACCCCCTCGGCGGTCACCGAGGGGGTCCTTTTGTTCAGTGACTCAAGCCGTGGCTTCAGTCAGCACTGTTCGTGTCGATCTCGCCAGAGATGATCAACGCCTTGATTGCCTCCAACTCGGCAGCCAAGTCCGGATTGTCCTTGAGCGCGTTGGTGAGCGGAGCGATGTCGACGCCGCCCGATTCCAGCGTGGAAACGAGGAACGGGGTCGTGGTGCCGTTGGCGACATTGCGAGCTGCATCGTTCACGGCCACATCGACCTTCTTCAACACGGAAGTCAGGATGATGTCGTCGTACTCTGGAGCGGTCTGCGTCCAGTCTGCATCGACGCCGATGATCCGGATGGTTCCCAGCTCCTGCGCAAAGGCAGCAGAGCCGAGGCCGACAGGACCGGCAACCGGCAGGATGATGTCGGCACCTTCATCGGCCAGGTTCTCGGCGAATGCACGGCCATCCTCGAGTGAATCGAAGTTGCCGGTGAACAAGCCGTCCTGGGTGGCCGGGTCCCAACCGAGGACCACGACGTCAGTGCCCTTCTGTTCGTTGTAGTACTGGACACCGAGGGCATAGCCTTCCATGAAGTCGGTGACCGGCGGGCCAACGTTGATGCCACCGAACGTGCCAACGACGCCCGTCTGCGTCTGATCAGCGGCCACGTAGCCGGCCAAGAAAGCCGCCTGATGCGTGCTGAACACGAGGCCTTGCACGTTGTTGTAGGGCGGGTCATAGGCAAAGTCGACGATCGCGAACTCCTGGTCGGGATTCGCGGTGGCCGCAATGCCAGTGGCGTCACCGAGCAAGAAGCCAACGGTGACGATCAGCTCACATTCGTCCGAGGAGACAAACTGGTTGATGTTCGGCTCGTAGTCGGTTTCTGCGCTCGATTCGAGTACGCGAGCCTCCCAACCAAGCTCGGCCTCGGCGGCCTTGGCGCCGTCAAACGCCAGCTGGTTGAAGCTCTTGTCGTCGACGCCGCCCGTGTCGGTGACCTCGCAGATCGCCTGCGCCATCACCTCCTCAGTCGTGGGAGGGGCAGTGGTGGCAGGGGCCTCTGTGGCGGGCGGGGCCGTCGTTGCCGGGGCCTCCGTCGTGGGTGCTTCGGTGGTCGGTGCTTCGGTGGTGTCGCTCGTAGAGCCGCACGCCGCGGCAATGAGGGCAAACGCCAAGAGCAGCGCGAACCAAGTTCGTTTCTTCATGAAATAGCTTCCTCCTGATTTCGGAACTCCCAGAAGCCGCCTGGAAGCGGTCGGAAGTCTATCGGATTTGCAGGGTACCTCGCTCAAAACAGGGCGATGACGAGGAAACAGTGTCATTCGGCCCGGGTAGCAGGGCCCGATATCGAATCGGAACGGTCGCTAGTTGTCCGCCAGCTCCACCGGTGGAACATCGGGACTGGCGAACGTCTCAAAGGTCAGCTCTTGATTCTCTTCGTCCAGATCGACGACGATCGTGCTTCCCGCTTCGAACTCGCCAAGCAGCACCTTTTCGGACAACGTGTCCTCGAGGAGCCGCTGAATCGATCGGCGCAGCGGTCGGGCACCGAGCTCGGGGTCGTATCCTTCCGTCGCCAGGAATTCCTTGGCGGCGTCGGAGAGCACCAAATCGAGGCTCTGGCTGCCGAGCTGTTTGACGACTCGGATGAGCATCAGGTCGACGATCTGCTTCACCTCATCGAGGGTCAGTTCGTGATAGACGATGATCTCGTCGATCCGGTTGATGAACTCAGGCCGGAAATGGCGCTTGAGCTCGTCGGTGACCTTTTCTTTCATCTTCTCGTACGTCACCTCATCCGAATCCGCCGAGAAGCCGACCGATTTCTTGCGAAGGTCACGGGTACCGAGGTTCGACGTCATGATGATGACAGTGTTCTTGAAGTCGACAATCCGTCCCTGCGAGTCCGTCAGGCGCCCGTCCTCGAGAATCTGGAGGAGGGTGTTGAACACGTCGGGATGGGCCTTTTCCACCTCGTCGAAGAGCACGACCGAGAACGGCTTGCGCCGCACGGCTTCGGTCAGCTGTCCACCTTCGTCATATCCAACATATCCCGGAGGCGAACCGACCAGGCGTGACACCGTGTGCTTGTCCATGTACTCGGACATATCGAGCTGAATCAAGGAGTCTTCGTCACCGAACAGGAACTCGGCGAGCGTCTTGGCTGTTTCGGTCTTGCCAACACCCGATGGGCCCAAGAAGATGAACGAGCCCGCCGGACGTTTCGGATCCTTGAGACCCGCCCGGGTTCGCCGGATCGCCCGGCTGACGGCTCCGATGGCGTCCTCCTGGCCGATGATGCGCTTGTGCAACTCTTCTTCCATGTGGACGAGACGGGCGGTTTCCTCCTCGGTGAGGCGGTGCACGGGAATGCCGGTCCACATGGCCAAGACCTCGGCGATCTCTTCTTCGTCGATGACCCAGTCAACGTCTTCGCCGGCTTGGCGCAGCTCGCTTTCGCGCGTGGCACGCTCAGCGACGAGGCCCCGCTCCTGATCGCGCAGCTGGGCGGCCCGTTCGAACTGTTGCGATTGCACAGACTCGGACTTGTCGGTTCGAATCTTGGAGATCTTCTCGTCGATCTCGGCGATTTCGGGGCTGGCCGCCTTGCGCTGGATCCGCATCCGCGATCCCGCCTCGTCGATGAGGTCGATGGCCTTGTCCGGCAAGAAACGATCGGACAGGTATCGGTCGGCGAGGTTGGCGGCATTCACGAGCGCCTGCTCGGTGAAGCGGACCTTGTGGTGGGACTCGTAACGGTCCTTCAAACCCTTGAGGATCATGATGGTGTCGGAAACCGTCGGCTCGTCCACCTGCACGGGCTGAAAGCGGCGCTCGAGCGCGGAGTCCTTCTCCAGGTACTTGCGATACTCCTCGAGCGTTGTGGCACCGACGGTTTGCAGCTCGCCACGCGCCAGCATGGGCTTGAGGATACTGGCCGCGTCGATGGCGCCTTCGGCGGCGCCTGCTCCCACGAGAGTATGGATTTCGTCGATGAAGATGATGATGTCGCCCCGGGTGCGGATCTCCTTCAGCACCTTCTTGAGCCGCTCCTCAAAATCTCCGCGGTAGCGCGAGCCGGCAACGAGAGCACCCAAGTCGAGGGTGTAGAGCTGCTTGGCGTTCAACGTCTCTGGCACCTCGTTGGCCACGATGCGCTGAGCCAGTCCTTCAACGATGGCGGTCTTGCCAACGCCGGGCTCGCCGATCAAGACCGGGTGGTTCTTGGTGCGCCGGGAAAGGATTTGCATGACCCGTTCGATCTCGCGTTGACGACCGATGACTGGATCGAGCTTGCGATCTCGGGCGGCCTGCGTGAGGTTGCGGCCGAATTGGTCGAGCACGGTCGACCCAGTGGCGGCGCTCTCCCCTCGCCCACTCCCGGAGCCAGTGCCGGCCGTGGCGCCCGCTCCTTGCTCTTCGGATTGCGCACCCGAAAGCAGCTGGATGACGGTTTGGCGGACCTTGGGCAGGTCGGCGCCGAGCTTCTGAAGCACTTGGGCGGCGACGCCTTCGCCTTCACGGATGAGGCCGAGCAGGATGTGCTCGGTCCCGATGTAGTTGTGCCCGAGCTGCAACGCCTCGCGGAGGGACAACTCGAGGACCTTCTTCGCTCGGGGAGTGAAGGGAATGTGACCAGACGGTGCCTGCTGGCCCTGTCCGATGATCTCGATGACCTGCGAACGCACGTTGTCGAGGTTGATGCCGAGCGATTCGAGCGCCTTGGCGGCGACGCCCTCACCCTCATGGATCAGACCGAGAAGGATGTGCTCGGTTCCGATGTAATTGTGGTTGAGGAGCCGCGCCTCTTCCTGCGCAAGAACTACGACCCGGCGAGCTCTGTCTGTAAATCGCTCAAACACGGCGGCAAGTCTCCTTGTGACTCAGACTCCCAGGGGAGCCATGCCAGGGCAGTATAGCCAGCGCCCGTTGGTAGCTCGACACCGGCCCTACGGCCGTCGCCCCCCATGTGGGGGCAACCGTCCTAGTCATTTCGGCATCCACCCCAGGCGCCTGTACGATTATTTGGTCATGGACGCTCCGAGTATTCGCGATCTCGTACCCCTCAATCACATCTGGGAACAGATGGACGCGGTCGAAAGCAGGTTGCTGGAAGCCACCGAAGCCGACGATCCGTTCCTGACGAAGATCGCTCAGCACCTGTTGGTGGCCGGTGGGAAACGATTTCGGCCACTGCTCGCCCAACTGGCTGCCGAGTTCGGCCCCGAGGACGACGGTCGCAGGGTGGAAGCAGGCGTCGCAGTGGAACTCATCCATGTCGGCTCGCTCTATCACGACGACGTGATGGACGATGCCATGGTCCGCCGCGGCGAACCGTCGGGCAACGCTTTGTATGGCGACTCACTGGCGATCATGGCCGGAGACTTTCTCCTCGCCAGGGCCAGCCAGGTCGCCGCGACTCACCTCGGCCTCGAATCGGTTCACCTCTTGGCGACGACCTACGCCAGCCTCGTCGAGGGCCAAACGAGGGAGTTGCAACTCGACTTCGATCTGGGTCACGGAGAAGATGCTTACTACCGCGTGATCGGCGGCAAGACCGCCAGCTTGATCAGAGCATCCGCTCGCCTCGGAGCACTCGCCGCGGACGCCGAGCCCGCGGTGACCGAAGCGTTGTCGGACTGGGCATGGGAGCTGGGCATCGTGTTCCAGATAACCGATGACGCGCTCGACCTGGTCGCCGACGACGACTTCCTGGGCAAACCAGCCGGA
>JBFGJH010000086.1:0-10068 GCA_041577335.1 Acidimicrobiia bacterium
GTCGCCACCGCCGACGAGGGCGAGGACTTCTTCGGGGAACTGGTCGGCGAAGCTGAGCAGTGTCTGGTCCAGCAGGGCGTACATCGGGCCGATCATGATGCCCATCAGGAAGAACATGATGGCGGCGGTCACGATGAGGAGTCCTTGATGCTCGGAGGCCGTTTTCGTCCAGATATGGGAGACCCGTGTTGATCCCGCCAGCCGGTCGACCACCTTCTCCGTCAATTGATTGCTGCGCAGCCGATCGACGAGTGATGCTCCGGTTGATTGGCTGCGCAAATCGCGGCGATTGACGCCGATGATCGACGCCACGGCCAAGACGGCGATGCCGATTCCGAGCACGGCGATGTCGGGCCAGTCGACGCCGTTGGTGACGGGTTGGCTCGACTGGTAGTAGTGCCACGGGAACAGGCGGGTGAGATCCGCCAGATTCTCGAACAGGGGAAGCAGGCCGACGGCAAAGAACGACACGACCAACAATGCCGCGCTTGCACCAGAGGCGATGGAGTTTCTTCCCGTCCAGGCTCCCAAGGCGAGTGCCACGAATCCATAGAACAACGCGACGAATGCCATATGGATGATCAACGCACCGATGTGGATGCCAGTGATGTCAACGTCGAGCATGACGGGTGCCAGGACCCCAAACCCCCATAGCAACACTGCTGCGGCACTGGTGAGAACGACCATCGAGAGCGCCTTCGAGACGATGACGGTCGTGCGGCTCTTGGGGTTGCCGAGGAGCAAACCCATCGTCCCAGTCCGCTCTTCGCCGGCGATGGAGGCTGATCCGAGCGAGATGGCCAGGCCTGCCAGGGTCAGGGCGCCATAGGACGCGTAGATGGCGCCGTAGGCGAGGCTGCCGACGTCGGCATCGGCCGGGATGTTCATGAGCGCCCGAAGCGCCTCCGGAAGCGTCGTGTACACGGCCAGATCGATGTCGCGGTAGACGGACATCCCGAACAGCAGGAGGAGACCCATCGTGCCTGCCCCGATCAGGGTTGCTTTCCACCGATCGAGAATGGTCTTGGTCCAGATGGTGGCCAGCATCAGGCCGTGACCTCCTCGTCCCGGTAGTACGTGAGGAAGATCTCCTCCAGGTCGGCCTCCTGGGTGCTGATGTCGACCACGTCGTAGCGGTCGGCGACGACCTTCAGCAGCCCGGCCATTTTGCCCTCGTATGAGAAGACGGCACGGTGGTTGTCGACGATGACATCACTCACGCCGGGCACAGCCTCGAAGTAGGCGGCGTCCACGTCGGTGCCGAACTCGAGTTCGACTCGACGCATGGCTTTCGACCGCAACTCCGATACGGACTCGACGGCGATGAGGCGCCCATGCCGGATGATGCCGACTCGATCGGCCACCCGTTGCACCTCGGAAAGCGTATGGCTGGAGAGAAAAACGGTGCGGCCGGCGTGGGCCGCATCGCGCATCATCGACTGGAATGCCCGCTGCATGAGCGGATCGAGGCCGGAGCTGGGCTCATCCATGATCAGGACCTCGGGGCGGTTCATGAAAGCCTGGATCAAACCGACCTTCTGGCGGTTTCCCGACGACAGGTCTCCGACCTTCTTCGCAAGGTCGGCTTCGAGCGTCTCGGCCAGTTGATCGACGTACGACCAGTCGACGCCACCTCGCAGATTGGCGAAGTAGGTGAGTGTGTCTCGGCCGGTGAGATTGGGGTACATTGCCAGGTCGCCCGGCACGTAGCCGATCTTGCGGCGAATCGCGACCGAGTCCTGATGTGAGTCCATGCCCAGGATGGACGCCCGGCCGGCGGTGGGACGGATCTCATCGAGAATCGTGCGGATCATGGTGGTCTTTCCCGCTCCATTTGGCCCGAGAAAACCAAAGACCTCCCCGGCATGGATGTCGAGGGTCAGATCTATCAACGCCTCCACGTCCCCATAATGCTTCGTGAGATTCTCCGTCTGAATCGTGATCTGCGCCGTCATAGAACCTTCCTGTCTCTCCCAGTGTTAGCGAGCGCGAGGCGGCCTTACGAGGGCCAAACGTCCCCTGTCGGCGGGCCTAGTTCAGTCCGGTGTTACGTAGGCAGCGGTGATTCCTCCGTCGACCATGAACTCGGTCCCGGTGACAAATGAGGAGTCATCAGAGGCCAACCACAGCACGGCTCGCGCCATTTCTTCGGCCTCACCGAAGCGGCCCATCGGGATGTGCACGAGGCGGCGTTGTTTCTTCTCGTCGGTGTCCAGGTACTTCATCAAGAGCTCGGTGTTGAGAGGGCCGGGACACAGTGCATTGACCCGAATGTTCTCGCGGGCGTGGATCACGGCCAGTTCTCGGGTCATGGCGACGACAGCGCCCTTCGATGCGGTGTAAGCCAGTTGCGGAGTGGCCGCACCGAGCCTGGCCACAAACGAGGCCGTGTTGATGATGGAGCCTCCGCCCGCCTTGCGCAGCGCGGGAATGCCGTACTTGCAGCCCAGGAACACGCCCTTGGCGTTGATGGCGAAAGTGAGGTCCCAGACATCTTCGGAGGTAGCGACGGAATCGCTGTCGTCGGCATGGCTGATGCCGGCATTGTTGAAGAGGATGTCCAGTTTTCCGTACGTGGCCTCGGCCGTCGCGACCATTGATCGACATGCCTCATCTGATGCGACATCGGCCTGGACCGCCACGGCCGCGCCGCCGAGAGCCTCGATGTCGCCTGCGGTCGTTGCGGCCGTGTCGATGTTGACATCGACGGCCACGACCGCCGCCCCCTCGTCTGCGAGCAACAGGCTGGTTTGGCGACCGATGCCCGATCCTGCCCCGGTGACCAGTGCCACCTTGCCTGCCATTTTCATAACCGCTCCCTCGTCAGATGCGCTCGAAGTAGCGCCATTTCTCCCAGTCGGTGACTGCTTTGTCATAGGCTTCTTGCTCGGTTCGGAAGAAGTGGACGTAGTGTTCATGCACGTCCGCTCCGAATGCTTCGACAGCAAATACGCTCTTTTCGAACCGGTCAATCGCTTCACCCAGCGTTGCCGGGACCTTGGGCAGGCTTTCTGCCTGATACACGTCGCCTTCGAATATGTTTGGCGGCTCGATCTGACGGCGGATCCCGTCCATTCCTGCCGCCAGTGCGGCGGCATACATGAGATAGGGATGGGCGTCCGCTCCCGGCATGCGACACTCGATGCGAAGTGCGTCGCCTGCCCCAACGATTCGGAAGCCGGCTGTGCGATTGTCATAGCTCCAGGCGATCCGAGTCGGCGCCCACGATCCATCCTGGTAACGCTTGTACGAATTCACCGTGGGCGCAAAGAAGACCATCAGCTCGGACACGTGCTCCATCCACCCGCCGAGAAACCATCGGAAGGTGTCGGATGCCTGAACAGGCCCGACGGGCTGGTCTCCGGGGAATGCAGCATCGTCGCCGCGCCACAACGAGAGGTGGACGTGGCAACTCGACCCGGCCTCGGCTGCGTCGGGCTTGGCCATGAAGGTGACGCTGACGCCGAGTTGCTCGGCAATCTCCTTCATGGCGAGTTTCATGATGCTGTGCCGATCAGCCATGTCGAGGACGTCGGCATATCTGATGTTGAGCTCGTGCTGCCCGCGGCCCCACTCGCCCTTCGAGTTCTCAACCGGAATACCGGACCGGGACAAGTGTCGACGGGCCTGCTGGGTGTAGAACTCCTCCCGGGTACCTTGCAGCAAGTGGTAATCCTCGATGTACCAGCCTGCCGGCCGCAGGTCGTGATAGCGGGTGGTGGCTGCTTGGCGATATGAGTCCTCATAGAGGTAGTACTCCAGCTCCGACGCCCCTTTGGCGACGAGGCCGATCTCTGCCAGATCTTCGATCTGGCGCCGCAGGATCGTCCGAGGCGCCACCGCCACGAGATCATGGTCATGGGGATCGTGCAGGTCGCACAAGACCAGGGCGGTGGAGTCGAGCCACGAGGCGATGCGAAGCGTCGCCAAATCGGGCATCATGTGAAAATCGCCGTACCCGAGCTCCCAGTTGGCGTAGCGATAGCCCGGCACGGGCTCCATTTCCATGTCCACGGTCAGCAGATAGTCGCAGCAGTGGGTGCCTGTCTTGTAGGCCGACTCCAAGAAGAACTCGGCGTCGAACCGCTTTCCGTGCAGGCGCCCGTAATGATCGGTGAATGCAGTGATGACAGTGTCGATCTCGCCTCCGGCGACCATGCTCTCGAGGGTGTCGATCGAGAGCAAGCCTCGTTGCTGCGCCACACAGACCTCCTTGGCACTCCCGGTGGTGAGTGAACTGCTGTCGACGGACCCTACCTCGCCGTTGCGGCTGGGTGGCGTCGGGAGGCGATCCGCCAGTCCGTCAAACTCTCTCAGCTGTTGCCGTACACCGGGACGGTGGCACCGGACACGACAGCAGAGTCGGGCGAGATCAGGAATTCGATGACTGCGGCGATCTGATCGGGTGTCGGCCAGGTGACGTAGTCGGAGTAGGGGAGCGTGGCTCGCGTCGCAGGAGTGTCGATCACAGACGGCATCACGACATTGGCGGTGACCGCCGTGTCGCCCAACTCCTGCGCGGCAGAGGCGCCCAGTGCAACGACGCCCGCCTTGGCGATATTGAAGGCGGCTTGCCCGGAAGGAGTGTCGGCGGCCGCCCGACTGCCTACCAGCACAATCCGTCCCCATTCGGCGGCCTGGAGGTGAGGAATCGCTGCCCGAGTGGCAATGAATGCGGAGCGAAGATTCAGGTCGAGCATGCGGTCGAGCCGCACATCATCCGTTTCCACGATGTCGCGGCCTCCGGCCCAACCGCCGACGAGTGAGCACATCGCGTTCATATGCCCGAATTGGTCGACAACCTTCTGGAAGAAGCTCTTCACACCTTCGGAATCGCCCGCGTCGACACGGCTGAGTAGGAGGCGGTCCTCGTCGATGTTCACGACTGACTCGAATCGTTCGGCCTCGTCGGGGATGAGATAGGTCACTGCCAGGCGCGCTCCCGACGCTGCCAGACGCTGGGAGAGAGCCGTTCCGAGGCCGCCAGTGCCTCCTGTGATAACAACCACCGGTTCCAAACCTTGCTCCCAATATCAATCGACGTTCCGTCATGGTAGTTTGAGCGTTCGTCGACGGTGGTAATAGGAGGACGAGCGTGGCCGGCATCACAATGACGGATGTAGGAAAGGTGTACCCAGGTGGTACCCGTGCCATTGAAGGTGTGGATCTCGAGATCAATGACGGCGAATTTGTCGTCTTGGTGGGACCGTCTGGCTGTGGAAAATCGACGCTGCTTCGCATGATCGCCGGCCTCGAAGACATCACCGAGGGACAGATCGTCATTGGCGACACCGTCGTCAACGATATCCCGCCCAAGGATCGGAACATCGCCATGGTGTTCCAGAATTACGCCTTGTACCCGCACATGACCGTGTTCGACAACATGGCGTTCGGCCTCAAGCTCCGCAAGATGCCCAAAGAAGAGATCAGCCGTCGCGTCGAAGAAGCAGCCAAAGTGCTCGAGATCACCGAGTATCTGCAGCGCAAGCCCAAGGCATTGTCCGGTGGCCAGCGGCAGCGTGTCGCCATGGGTCGAGCCATTGTGCGCGAGCCGGCAGCGTTCCTCATGGACGAGCCACTCTCCAACCTCGACGCCAAGCTCCGTGTGCAGATGCGCTCCGAGCTGGGAACCCTCCATTCCCGATTGAAGACGACCACCGTATATGTCACCCACGACCAGGTCGAAGCAATGACCATGGGCGACCGGGTTGCCGTGATGCGCAAGGGCCTGCTCCAGCAAGCCGCCACACCACGCAGGCTGTACGACCATCCCGTGAACCTCTTCGTGGCAGGCTTCATCGGCAGCCCGTCCATGAACTTCGTCTACGGCAAGATCGAAGGCGAAGGAGACAACTTGTCAGTCGCGTTCGGCGACGATCGCCTGGCGATTTCTCGTTCGTTGCTCGAGGCAAAACCATCCCTCAACGACCATCTCGGTGAGGAGCTGGTGGTGGGTCTTCGTCCCGAGACCTTCGAAATCAAAGAAGCCATCCAGGGTCATGTCGATGAGAGCAGGGGAATCAACATCGACGTGGATCTCGTCGAACAACTCGGCTCGGAGGCCTTCCTGCACTTCACAAAGCCGATGCCGCCCGTCGTGACGCCTGACATTCAAGAGCTCCTGGAGGATGAAGGATCGGACGCTTCCAGCCTCGGGAACGAGTCCAAGTTGGTCGCTCGTGTCAATCCGGACTTTGCGCCGCGGGGGCCGCAGAACGTGCGATTGATCGTGGACACGTCCAAGCTGCACTTCTTCACCAAAGACGGCGCGGCGCTGTACTGATCAGGTCGACAACCTGACCGTTTCGCCTTCTCTTCGGTGGTGGCTGATGGCACGGCAACCAGGTTCGTCGTGCCGATCCGAAGCTTCGCGACCGGCTTCGAGCGACTCCGCCCATCGATCAGTGACAGCGACCGCCGATCGATTGCCCGAGAGCTGGCTCGTCGAGTGATTGCTGCCGCCCAGTCCGCTGGTGACGTCCTGGTCGTGTCAGATTCCCGGGAAGTTGCTGAGTTCGCGGCAGGGGCGGGAGCCGAGGCGCTCGCTGAGCCGGCGTCCGGCGGGCTCAACGCGGCGGCGTCTGCCGGAATCGCCGCCGCCGGCAAGTGGGCTGTCATCCACGCCGACCTACCCCTCGTCACGGCCCGCGACCTCCACGAAGTGGTGGACATCCTGGACGGCGGCGTTTCGCTGCTCGCCCCCACACACGATGGAGGCACGAGCCTCATCGGGAGCCATCGACCGATCGATTTTGCTTATGGCCCCGGCAGCTTCCGTCGCCATCTGGCCCGTTTGCCGGAATCGAAGGTGCTGATCCGGCGGGCATTCCTGCTGGACGTGGACACCGCAGATGATGTTCGCCGTCTTCTCGCCTAGGCTCCGCCGTTCATGACCGCCCGCAATCTCTATTCAGACGCTCGCGCCGAGGACGTCACGCCGATCGAGCCTCCTGCGAGAGCCATGACCATCGGTGCCCACCCGGACGACGCGGAATTTGGAGCCGGAGGAACCCTGGCCGGGTGGGCGGCCGCCGGAACCCACGTGACGGTGCTCGTCGTCTCCGATGGATCGAAAGGCACGTGGGACCCAGATCTCTCGCAAGAAGAACTCGTCACGTCGCGCATGCGCGAGCAGCGTCGAGCCGCTGAGCGGCTCGGAGCGTCGGACGTGATCATGTTGGATCATGTCGACGGAGAGCTCGAGAACACCCCGGCCCTCCGCGAAGAACTGTGCTTCTGGATCCGGTCGGCTCGGCCGGCCGTGCTCTTCACCCACGACCCTTGGAAGCGCTACATGATGCATCCCGATCACCGCGCAACGGGCATGGCGGCCATCGACGCGGTGGTCGCAGCTCGGGATCATCTGTTCTTCGCCGACCAGCTCGGCGACGGCCTCGAGAAGCACCGGCCGGACGCTGTGCTGTTGTGGAGCGCCGATGAGGTCGATCATTGGGAAGACATTTCGTCCACCTTCGACACAAAGGTCGCGGCACTGCTCGAGCACTCCACGCAGGGCCAGACCACCATGGGGAACGCCCAGGACCACGAGGATCAGCTGACAGCGTTTCGTGCCCGGCTTCGTGAATGGGCCGAGACCCAGGGCGCTCCGGCCGGTTACGCACTCGGTGAGGCATTCAAGCGGCTATCACCGTAGGTGTGCCGACCAGCGTTGAATGTCGCGCGGAATACTGGCGCTCGCCATACCGTTCTAACGCTCGACCCACAAGGAGACAACCACATGGCAACTGCAACACTGAATGGGGTACTGCTCGCAGAAAGCGACGACACCGTGATCGTCGAAGGGAACCATTACTTCCCACCAGAGAGCGTCAGGCTGGAGTACTTCTCAGAGAACCCAAAGACGTCGGTGTGCCCGTGGAAGGGGACTGCCAGCTATTACGACGTGACCGTCGACGGCAAGACCAGCCCGGCTGCTGCTTGGTATTACCCGGCCCCCAAGGATGCTGCGGCCGAGATCGCCAACCACGTGGCGTTCTGGGGCGAGATCAAAGTCACCGGCTGATCCTTCATAGGGGCGCGGCCGCCCATTGGTGACGGCAGCGCTGCCTTTGGGGGTAACGTGCTGGGATGCGCCGCACCAAGATCATCGCCACGCTCGGGCCGGCCGTGGCCAGTGCCGAGGCCATCAGCGATCTGGTTGGGGCGGGCATGGATGTGGCGCGACTCAACTTCTCGCACGGGAACCACGAGACGAAGACGATCTTGGCGGGATGGGTGCGCGACGCCGCTGCGAAGCACGGGCGGAACGTAGCCATCCTGCAAGACATCCAGGGCCCCAAGCTGCGGGTCGGTTCATTTCCCGGCGGGAGTGTGTCACTCGAGAAAAACTCGATCATCCGGCTCGTGCCAGGAGATGGCGCCGGCTCTTCGGAGGTTTTGTCACTGGCCTATGAACACCTGTTGGACGACGTCGTCCCAGGGGAGGTGATTCTGCTCGCCGACGGCCTCATCCGGCTCCAAGTCGAGGAGCGGCTGTCCGACTCATTGAGCGCTCGCGTTGTCGTTGGCGGTGTCTTGTCGGACAACAAGGGCGTCGCCTTTCCCGAAACGGTCCTGAGAGTCCCTTCGATCACGGAGAAGGATCGAGAGGATCTCGAGTTCGGCAAGGATCTCGGCGTCGACTACGTGGCCGCCTCGTTTGTGCGATCCGCATCCGACGTCGAACAGGTATCTGCGCTGGCGGGCGGCACACCGGTGATCGCCAAGATCGAGTTGGCGATCGCATATGAAAACCTGCACGAGATCCTCGGCACGGCCTACGGCGCCATGGTTGCCCGGGGAGACCTCGGCGTGCAGATGGAGCTGCAGAAGCTCCCGCTCGTGCAGCGAGACATCCTCAGCCGAACCAACGCTGCCGGACGCATCTCGATAACGGCGACCGAGATGCTCGAGAGCATGACATCGTCACCGCGCCCTACCCGAGCCGAGGTGACGGATGTCGCCAACGCGGTGCTGAGCGGGACCGATGCGGTCATGCTGTCTGGCGAAACTGCTGTAGGGGACTATCCGATCGCGGCTGTGGACTACATGGACCGGATCTGTCGGGAAGCCGAGTCGGGCCTCGACGTAGATGATGCCGTTGACTTCCTCACGAGTCACCGTACGTTCGCGTCGGCAATTGCCAAGGCCAGCGTGGAAGTTGCCGACAACCTCAACCTGAGAACCGTGGTGGCATTCACGGAGACCGGCTCGACGGCTCTGCTGCTATCGAAATACCGTCCCAAATCCCGCATCATTGCCTTCACCCCTGAACCCGCAACGCAGCGGCGCATGGCGCTCTTCTGGGGTGTGGACGCTATCCCATTCGAGCGTCGCGACGTCACCGACTTGATGATCGCCTCCGCCGAGAAATACCTGGAGAAGAGCGGTTTGTGCGAGCCAGGCGAAGGAGTCGTGATGGTCGCCGGCATACCTCCCAATGAGGAAGCATCCACCAACCTCATGAAGATCCATACGATTGGCGAAAGGGCACGGGGCGTCCGTCCGCCGCGTTGAGCTCCTGGTGCCCGAGCTGTGCCTCCCGCACACTATCCTGGCGCCAGCCACCCCGACCACGACGACAGTGAGGGACCGTGGGACAACGAATCGAAGTATTGGGCACCAGCGTCATCGGTGAGGTGGCGATCTTCGACACCGATCGGAGTCTCGGCGGAATGGAAGGCGAGACCTACGCCACCATCGAAGACGCGAGTAGTGGAAGCACCTATCCGGCCGGTTTGGCTGAGCGCCTGATGCGCCAGGACGAGTCAATCCGCCTCGTCTACGTCTATTCGAACGCCTTGTCGGTGTCTCGGGCAGGTGGATGGACCGACGGTGCCATCGCCCAAGTCGCTGCCGAGATCACGAACTTCTTCATCGTCTACGCAGACAACAAGGCCTAGCTCGATCAGAGAGAGCCCTATCTCAGCTGCCGGCGCTGTGAGCAATGGGGGAGGCCTGGCGCTCTGTATTGCCAGCCGAGTTTCTCCCGAAAGGCGAGGGACATAGCCGCGTCCGATGGGCTCCGGTGGGGGCTGTCTGAGTGCCGCCGCGGCCGCGCCATCGCTA
>JBFGJH010000087.1:0-10042 GCA_041577335.1 Acidimicrobiia bacterium
CCGCTTCTCCATCGCCGTTGGGCCAGCTGACCAACGGATGCACGCCGGTTGGTTCAGCGCGGGTACCTGGCGTACCCTCGGTAGTGGCTGCGTTCGTTTATCCCGTGGCCGTGGACGATCAAGTACACCACAAGGCCCACCCATGGGACGCCGATCACGAAAAGGATCCACAAGGCCTTGGCAACGCCGCCGACCTCCTTGTTCACGACAATATCCGCAACTACCAGCACAAGCGCAGCTATCCAGGCCGCAAACAGAAAGAACATGAGCATCGCCCAAGAAAGCTCCAACACCGGCATGCCAACTCCTCTTCGATTCGGCCAAACACTGAGCGTAGTGGAGCGAGCGGTCATACTCACCTCTGTTGTGATATTGCCGTGCGCATGACGTCGGACGAGATGCCAACGCCATGGAGGCGCCCCGCTGGACACGAGAAAGCGGCCCCGTGCGGGGCCGCTTTCCGTCTTGGAGGCGCTGAGCGCCAATGGGCTACTTGGTCAGGTTGTCGCGAATCTCGGTGAGCAGATCGACCTCGCTGGGTCCTGCTTCTTCTTCCTCTTCGGCCGCCTGCATTTTGTTGTATGCCTTGACGACGAAGAACATCACCAGACCGACGATCAAGAAGTTGATCACCGCCCCAACGAATGCACCGACCGAACCGAGTGGTACGCCGTCCTCGCCAACTCCGTCACCGAACGTACCGATGTTGTCGATGCCGTCCAACGAGAAGACCATCGCGA
Source organism: Acidimicrobiia bacterium (assembly GCA_041577335.1). Taxonomy (GTDB): domain Bacteria; phylum Actinomycetota; class Acidimicrobiia; order Spongiisociales; family JAENVV01; genus JBFGJH01. The sequence continues at coordinate 741 of JBFGJH010000087.1, forward strand.
TCAACGGGTTGACGATGCGATCCACGAATGAACCGATAACCGCCGCGAAGGCGATACCCATGACGAACGCGACGGCGAATTCCACCAGGTTTCCGCGCTGAATGAAGTCCCTGAATTCCTGAACCAATATGGCTCCTTACTTTCGTGGCGCCCAGTCATCCGGGCACACTCCTATCCCTCCGGTGAGGGCTGGCGGATATGGTAAACGGACCACCCAGGCCAGCGCGACCGGGCGAGCAGGGGCGTGGATCAGCCTCGCTCCGGCGGCTCCCGGCACCGATGACGGCGTGGATTCGGTTGTGCGGCCCGCCCGTTACCCTTCCCGTATCCACAACCGACGTGAGCCTCAATGAACCGTCTCGCCGCAGAAACCTCCCCGTACCTGCTCCAACACGCCGACAATCCAGTGGACTGGTATCCGTGGGGCGAAGAAGCTTTCGCGGAGGCTCGCTCTCGCGAGCGCCCGATCCTGCTGTCCGTCGGGTATTCGTCGTGCCACTGGTGCCACGTCATGGCGCACGAGTCGTTCGAGGATCGCGAGACGGCTGCGGTCATGAACGACTTGTTCGTCAACGTGAAAGTCGACCGCGAGGAGCGCCCCGACGTCGACGCCATCTACATGAACGCTGTCCAGGCAATGACCGGGCGTGGTGGCTGGCCCATGACCGTCTGGCTCACTCCGGAAGGCAAGCCGTTCTACGCCGGAACGTACTTTCCGAAGGTCGATCACTCGGGAATGCCGGCGTTCAGCCGGGTGATGGCGGCCGTCGATGAGGCATGGCGGGATCGCCGGGACCGTGCGATAGAGAGCGCCGAGCAGCTGACGAAGTCGATCAGCCAGACAATTCCCAAGGGATCCGCCGTTCCCGGCCAGGATTCGGTGGAGGCGGCCTATCGATCGCTCGTGGGAGCATTCGACGACGACTTCGGCGGTTTCGGAGGTGCGCCGAAGTTCCCCCAAGAACCGGTCCTGGAATTCCTTCTCAGGATCGTTGATGAGCCATGGGCACCAGAGGCGCGTGACATGCTGCGCGCCACACTGCGGGAAATGGCAGTTGGCGGCATCCGAGACCATCTCGGCGGCGGTTTTGCCCGGTACGCCGTCGACCAGGTGTGGCTCATCCCCCATTTCGAAAAGATGCTCTACAACAACGCCCTGCTCGCCCATCTCTACCTCCGCGCAGCCCAGTTGGGGGGACCTCATTCCAAGCGCTTCGATGAGGTTGCGCGGTCGACCCTCGACTACGTTCTCCGGGATCTGAGCCATCCTGACGGAGGCTGGTACGCCGCCGAAGATGCCGACTCCGAGGGTCACGAAGGGAAGTTCTACGTCTTCACGAAGAGCGAGTTCGATTCCATCGTGGGAGAGGATGCGTCAATCGCAGGCGCCTACTTCGGAGTCACGGACCGAGGCAACTTCGAAGGCAGCAATCACCTGCACGAGGCGAAACCACTGGCACTCGTCGCAGGTGAGTTCGATATCACGGCCGAAGACGCCGCCGCTGCCGTCGAGCGGGCCAAGCAGAAGCTGCTGCTCGTGCGAAATACCAGAGTACGTCCGGGCCGAGACGACAAAGTGATCACCAGTTGGAACGGCCTGATGCTGCGAACAATGGCAGAGGCAGCAATGGTCCTGGGAGAACCCCGGTATTTGCAGGCGGCCATAGCCAACGCAGAGTTCGTGACGACCCGCCTCATCGCAGATGGCAGAGCGCAAAGATCTTGGAAGGATGGCACTTCGACCGACGGGTTCCTCGATGACCACGCCGCATATGCCTTGGGCCTGTACACCCTCTACCAGGTGACCGGCGACGTTGCCTGGTATCGAGCGGCCGAGGAACTCGTGGAAACGATCATCGCTCACTACTGGGATTCCGACGCCGGATTGTTCCAGGTAGCGGACGATGCCGAAGCACTCATCACCCGACCCAAAGACCAGATGGACAACCCCGCACCCTCGGGAGCCTCGCTGGCCGTCGAGGCGCTCCTGTGGTCGAGCCTCTATCGAGGCGACTCGAAGCGAAGGCAGATAGCCGACGAGATCATCCGGGAATCCGCCCGCCTGGCTGAGTCGTATCCAACCGCCGCCGGCCACCTGCTGGCGGTTCTTTCCTCCCTCGTCGCCGGCTACGACGAGGTGGCGATCGTTGGGCCAGATGCAGAGGAACTCCACGCGGTCGTCTGGGATCGGTACCGGCCGAATCTGGTCGTCGCCTATGCTCCCGACGGCACGGTCGACGAAGCGGTGCCGTTGTTGGCCGATCGCCAGCCCGGGCGGGCCTACGTGTGCGAAGGATTTGTGTGCCGATTGCCGGTCACGTCCCCGGGCGCTCTTCGATCCGAGCTCGACGGCTCACGCACCGCATGAGGCTCAAGACCGACTAGTCGGGCGCCAATCCCAGCCCGTGCCCCACCTCGGTGTACCTTGCTGATGATTCAGCGAGCGTTTCGGCTCCGAACCAAATAATGCTGATCCACAACAAATCGGCGAGCAAGAGGTGGACCAACTGCAGCCAGATGGGTGTGAGCAGCACGACATTGAGTACGCCCGCCACCAGCTGGATCCCCACCAACCACATCACTGCCAACGCCGGGCGTTCGCCCCTTCCCATACGCTTGCCGTAGTGCATCACGACCCAAGCCACAAAGATGCCGACGGCAACCGCCAACACCGGGTGAACGACGCGTAGCCGCGTCAGCCAGGCCGACGTCGTATCGAAATCGGCGTTGAATCCCGAGACGAGCGACTCCGAGGGAAACAGCGTATCGGCAAGCGCAGTGACGGCGCCGCTGGCGGCGAGCACAATCATCGCCCCGGCCGAGCCCGCGACCAGGCCCGCCAGCGTGCGGTCCGTGCTGATCTTTGGCCGATCTCCGCCCGCCGCGAACCAGACAACGAGACTGAGTGCCGCCAGCAGAAACAACGTATTGACGAGGTGGGCGGGAACGATGATGGCGCGAGCCAAGGAAGCGTCGTCGGCAACCCACTCGCCTCGCACGAGCGCTGCTCCGAACAGGCCTTCGGTGATGACGAACACCAACGACCACAGAGCGGCTTTGCGGGCCGGATGGCCGGCCGAGAACGATCTCCGTACCACCAACACGAGGCCGATGATCACGACGCCGGTGAGGCCCGAAGTCGCTCGATGGGCGAACTCAATCGCCTGGGCGCCTTCTGCTCCCCGGGGAATGATCTCCCCTTGGCAGGTGGGCCAAGAGCGGCCGCATCCCGCCCCTGAGCCTGACGCCCGGACGTAGGCGCCCAGCAATATGACGCCGAGCGTGTAGGCGAGCGTGCCAATGGCGTAGCGGGTCGTCGGTGTCCGCAGATCCATGAGCCAAGTCTACGGCGCTTCCCTCCCTGCACCGCCGCCTACCATGACCGCATGCAGATCCATGACGACGTGCTGGGCGCCATCGGTCACACGCCACTGGTCAGACTCGGCCGCCTTCACCCGCATGGCAATCTGGTTGCCAAGCTCGAATTCATGAACCCGGGCGGATCGATCAAGGAGCGGATCGCCGTGTGCATGATCGACGCGGCCGAAGAGGCAGGGCTCTTGAAGCCGGGCGGCACAATCATCGAACCGACGTCGGGAAATACCGGCGTGGGACTCGCACTCGTGGGCGCGGTCCGCGGGTACCGGGTGATCTGCACTGTGCCCGACAAGGTATCCAAGGAGAAACAGGATCTCTTGCGGGCCTACGGGGTGGAGGTCATCGAGACACCGACCAACCTGCTTCCGGAGGATGAAGACTCCTACTACGGAGTTGCCCGGCGATTGGCTGACGAGATTCCCGGAGCATTCCGGCCGGATCAGTACGCCAATCGCTTCAATCCCCAAGCCCACTACGAGACAACGGGGCCTGAGATCTGGCAACAGACTGACGGCACCGTCGGAGCGGTGGTAGCAGGCGCCGGAACGGGCGGCACGTTGAGCGGGATCAGCCGCTACCTCAAGGAACAGGATCCGGGCGTCCTCATCATCGGCGCCGATCCGGAAGGCTCGATCTACACCGCCCCATCCATGGAGGCCGTCCACCAGTACCGGGTGGAGGGAGTCGGCGAGGACTTCTGGCCAGAGACGATCGACCTCGCCATGATCGATGAGTTCATCATGGTTGGAGACGAAGCATCGTTCGCCATGACCCGGCGCCTGGCGTCCGACGAGGGCATCCTCACCGGAGGGTCGGGAGGTATGGCCGTCGTGGCCGCCGCCGAGGTTGCCGAACGTCTCGACGACCGCCTCGTCGTGGTCGTCCTCCCGGACTCGGGTCGCGGCTACCTGTCCAAGGTTTTCAATGATGACTGGATGCGCGACAACGGATTCGGGGCACGGAATGAAGTTTGAGACCAAGGCGATCCACGTGGGCCAAGAGCCCGACCCGACGACCGGGGCAGTCATCACGCCGATCTATGCCACCTCCACCTATGTCCAGGAGGCTCCCGGGAAGCACGCCGGCTACGAATACTCCCGGACCGACAACCCCACACGCCGAGCCCTCGCCGATGTTCTGGCATCCCTGGAGGGCGCCGGGCCAGGAGGCGGCTCGGTCATCACCTCGTCGGGGCTGGCCGCTACATCACTGATTGGCTGGCTCCTCGCTCCTGGCGACCATGTCCTTCTTCCCAACGACGCGTACGGCGGCACGTTTCGGTTCTTCGCCAGAGTGCTCGGCGAGCACGGCGTCGAGTACTCATCGACGGATATGACCAGCCCCGCTTCTCTTTCTGCCGGCATTCGTCCCAACACCAAGGTGATCTGGGTGGAGACGCCCACCAACCCCCTGCTGCGCCTCGTCGACCTGAAGGAAGCCGCAACCTTGGCGCACGACGCGGGCGCTTTGCTGGTTGTGGACAACACGTTTGCGACCCCCTTTCTGCAACGGCCGCTCGAATCCGGGGCCGATGTTATCCTGCATTCCACGACCAAGTACATGGGCGGGCACTCGGACGTTGTCGGCGGCGCCCTCGTGACCGATCAACCGGCTCTTCTCGAACGGCTCAAGTTCTTCGAGAATGCCGCCGGCCCCGTAGCGGGGCCATTCGATGCGTGGCTGGTTCTGAGAGGGGTCAAGACCCTGGCGTTGAGAATGGAACGGCACAGCATCAACGGCGCAGCGGTCGCCAGGTTCCTCGAAAGCGACGATCGCGTCGAGAGTGTCTTTTACCCAGGTCTGGAGTCGCATCCACAGCATGAGTTGGCCCGGCGTCAGATGAGCGATTTCGGCGGGATGGTCTCGTTCGTGCCCAAAGGCTCCGCCGAGAAAGCCAGTGAGATCACGAGTCGCACCGAGCTCTTCTTCCTGGCGGAGAGCTTGGGCGGGGTCGAGTCCCTGATCGAACTTCCCGCCGCGATGACTCACATGTCGGTGGCCGGCACCGACCTCGAGGTCCCGGCTGAGCTCATCCGCTTGTCGGTTGGCATCGAACACATCGATGATCTCATTGCCGACCTCGACCGGGCGTTGGGATAGGCAAGCCGCGGGTCAGGGAGCGCCGGCAGCGGCCGACACAGCGGCTGCGACCGCACTGTGGACTGCGGTATCGAGCGGGTTGGGCAACAACTCTTCACCCGCCAGCTCGGCGAGACATTCCGCGGCAGCCAGCTTCATCGCGAACGAGATCGATGAGGAGCCAGACATCATCGCTCCTTTGAAGAGGCCCGGGTAGGCCAAGACGTTGTTCACGATGGAGCCGTCCGCGGCTACCGCCGCGCCGGCGGCAAGAGCCTCTCGCCTGTCGATCTCTGGAACGGGGTTGGAGAGCGCAAACACGATCGAGCCGGCCCGGACATCGGGGGCAGAAAGCAGACCGGCTCTGCCGCTCGTCATGATGAGCACATCCGAGCGTTTCACGACCTCACCAAAGCCTTCTCCACCTCCGAGAATCTCGAGGCGATCTGCATGATCATGGCCGACCGACGCCATCCGTGCCCCCGCATCGGCGACCGGATCGAAGGCCAGCACCCGCGCGAAGGGAAACCCCAACGCCAGCGACGCAATCGCCGAGCCGGCAGCTCCCAGACCTACTTGGCCCAGCACGAGCTCATCGAGCGAACGATTCGATTTCCTGGCCGCGGAGAGCACGCCTGCCAACACCACGACGGCCGTTCCATGCTGGTCATCGTGCATGACTGGGATGTCGAGCGCTTCCTTGAGCTCGTCCTCGACTCGGTACACACCCGGAGAGGCAATATCCTCGAGGTGGATACCACCAAAACCCGGAGCAATCGCCTTGACCACTGCGATGATGTCAGCCGGTTCGTGCACGCCAAGCACGATCGGGACCGCGTTGATGCCTACCAACATCGAGTAGAACAGAGCCTTGCCTTCCATGACCGGGAGGGCCGCCTCTGGGCCGACATCTCCCAGGCCGAGGACACGGCTTCCGTCCGTCACCACGGCAACGGTGTTGCCTTTCCACGTGAGGTCGTTGGCACGCGAGACATCGTCGGCGATCGCTTGCGAAACACGCGCCACTCCCGGCGTGTAGACGGCCCGCACGTCACGAATCGTTCGGACCTCGACCGTTGGACGGACTTCGATCTTGCCGCCGTGGTGCACATGGAAGACGCCGTCGTGCTGAGAGATCACCTCGACGCCGTCGGTCGCAGCGAGAGCGGCGCGAATATCAGAAACCGACTCGGCGGTGGGAGCAATGACCGTCAGTTCGCGAACATTGAACTCGTGCGTGGTGAGGACCGTTTCGATCCCTCCGATGTTGGCGCCGAATCGGGCGACATTCTCCAGCGCGCGGCCCAAAGTGCCGGGCACCTGAACCGTGCGAATACGAAAGACGATGTCGTGTTCCACCATGAGTCCGAAGGATAGGGCTCCAGCGGTGTGGGAGAGTTCACCCAATCTCGACGCCTCTTGAGGTCGGCTGGTTTCCGGCCTCGAGCAGTCGCCCCTTTCGCCGTCCGCCCATGAGAAACGGGCGCCTGAACGGCGCCCGTTTCTGGTACATCAACACTTCTGGTGTGCCGCATGAGGACCAGCATGCGGGTCGATGAACTCGGTGGTCCGAGATGAAGTCGCCACCAAAGAGCGGCCACTTCGTGGCCTGCTCAGCGCTCGGCCACCTCCAGAGTCCTCAATAAATCAGAATGCAAGTCGGACCACCTCCTTTCTCTGGTGGCGCCAGTCTGCCACACGATGCCGAGAAACGGAACCAAAAAACGGAATCGCTACAGATTCACGTTGGACATGATCGAGTCCTTGAGGGTTGCGAAACCTTCGGCGAAGCCCCCCATCGACCATCGCAGGAGAATGATGAAGCCGACGAAGGCGGCAATCGTGAGGATCCGCCTCGTCTGGTATGTCCTCACCTCGCTCCAGTCGGTCTCCGAGGATCCGACCGGCATGACTGTGGCAGCGCCCTGCGCCTCGGGATAGGGCGACGCCGCGACTGTCGAGGATGTTCCGCGCCCAATGACCTGAGTTGCCGAGAGAGGTGCGGCAACCTTCGTCTCTTCCAGATCGGGCACGACGTCCGTGGAAAGGGCAGTACCGAGAAGGCGGGGCATTGCCGACGCGTCGACCGGCACCGCAACTATGACGTCGGATTCGTCGGTGTCTTCGTCGCGGTCCACGAATGCGTCGGCTTTGTCGCCCGTATCATCCGTTGCAGCATCTTCCCCAGCCCTTGCTTTTTCCAGTGGCTCCACCTCACGCGGCTCGGCGCTCGCGCGCTCGTCGGCCCAATCGTTGCCTCGCTCGGAATCGACCGGCATGGCCATGGCAATGCCCTCCGCCATCACGGTCGTCTGATCCACAACCGGCTCGACCGGTTCGCTCGCCAAAGCAGACTCGAGAAGATCTGCGCCCTCGATGTCGGAGTCGGGCTCGGCATCCGCCTTGTCCGCCACCCCCGCAACGTTGGAATCCACAGCATCCGGCTCCGCGCCCAAAGCAGACTCGAGAAGGTCTGCGCTCGCGTTGCCGGAGTCGGGCTCACCCTCCGCCTCGGCCACGTCCGCAACGTTGAACTCCAAAGCATCCGGTTCCACGCCCAACGCTGTGGCCAGCGCTTCGCGTATTTCGGGCGGAGGCGCGGTTGCACCTCGCTCCCACGAACGGATGGTGCTGGCTGACCGGCCCAGCATTTCGGCAAGACGCAGTTGCGTCATACCGAGCTGAGCGCGGCGCTCCTTGATGAGTTCGGCTAATTCCATAGAAGTCCAGTCAGAGTAACGGCTGAAGGCCGATACTCACGAACCCTTGAGCAACGACTGGACCAACAACAGGAAAGGCGATCCGAGGCCAGACCGAAGTCGGCCGACCAACAAGACCGAAGGGCCGCCCGACAGAACTCGCCCCAGGCCCGCCTTGCCCGGCACCGCCACTAGCCTCACGGGCGGAGGCGAATGAGCGCCTGGTGGGCTCCCTGGTCTTCAAAACCAGTGGGGGATCGAAAGGTCCCCGGCGGGTTCGATTCCCGTCCGCCTCCGCCATAATGACACCAGAGATCGACCGGTTGCTGCGTACAGAAGCGCGGGCCGACGAGAGAGAGCGCGAGCAGATTCATCCCAATGAGCGACAGCACCTATAACGTTATGCCGGGCTGGCGGGTGGGAGCCACCTTGGAGGAGTCCACGAGATCTGGGCTACTCGTGCCCGCCGGGACCGACTCCCATCGAGATGCGTTGACACTGGTCGACATCGTCACGGGTCAACACTTCTGGGCGGTTCCCACTGGTTCGTGGCGCTTCTTGTGGCCGCCGACCGGTCAGGTGGTGGTCGCAGTTCGCGACTCGCAGATCATCGCCGAGCAGGAAACCGACAGCGACTCCATCGAAGAAGGGCAGTACCTCTGACCGTCTGCCCATTCCCTATTTCGGCGACGTTTCCCGCCACTCGCCGGTACGGTCCAATCAGTCGAAAGGACCTGAGTTGACCTCGCAAGGCCGGCAAAGACGACGGCTGACAGCTACGACCACCGACCTCGAGGTAACTCGTCAAAGAGCGCTCCTCGTCTCCGTCGAGACCCCCGGGATGACCACGGAGGCGGTTGAGTACTCGCTCGCCGAGCTGGAGAGGTTGACAGACACGGCCGGGTCGGAGCCCGTTCATGTCGAGGCGCTGAAACGCAACGAGATCCGGCCGGCAACGTTCATCGGGTCTGGTCAGGCCGCCGATCTCGCCGTCCTGAGCCAAGCCCTCGACATCGATGTGGTGGTATTCGACAATGACCTCTCCCCGGCCCAGCAGCGCAACCTCCACGACATCTTCCACTGCGACGTCGTAGATCGCGTTGCGGTGATCCTCGACATCTTTGCGCAACATCCGGAGTCGCGAGA
>JBFGJH010000088.1:0-9965 GCA_041577335.1 Acidimicrobiia bacterium
GCCTCCACACTCCAGCCAGGCAGTGTTGCGTTCGTCGCAGCCGAGGGATCGGCGAGGTAACCCTGTGCCTCGATGGCGGCCGTGAACCCACAATCCGGAGGCAGGATTCCTGATGCGATCGTCTGGGCCATGGAGAATTCCGGTTCCAACATGATCGCACTGGCGTAGCCGCCGAGACTGGCGACGAGCCGCATCTTCAGATCGACCAACGTCGAGTCGGGCACCGAGCTGGGATCATCGGGGTCGACGGCAGCACGCAGTGCATCACGATGATCAACCGCGAGAATGTTGAAGTGGCCGTCGGCGGTCGACAGCGTCTGGAGCCGGCGATACACGCCCAGTGATGTCACTGCCATTCCCCCAAGAACGATTCGACTTCGCCCGGCTTGGGCATTGCCAAGGAGCATCCGTGTCGGGTGACACAGATCGCTCCGCAGGCGTTGCCGTAGCGAACAGCGTCGGGCCAGGAGTCCCCCGCCAATCGACGGGTGATCAGTCCACTAGCGAATGAATCTCCGGCTCCGACCGTGTTGACGACCTCGACCGGAAAACCGGGAATGTCGTGGGTGCCGCCACGATCAACCAACGAGGCCCCCGCCGAGCCGCGTTTCACCACCACCATCTCGATGGTGTTGGCCAGGTCGGTGACGAGGTCGTCGACCTCTGCCCGCTCTGCCGCAGTCAGCGGCTGACCGCTCATTGCAGGGGATACGCCCGGCGACAGTGCCGCATGGAACTCCTCCTCGGTTCCGATGACAACGTCCAGGGATGGGAGCAACCTGCGCATCGTCTCGGCGAACGCGCCGGGTGACGACCATTGGTCCGGCCGCAGGTCGAGGTCGCAGAACCGGGTCAGTCCCAGGGTTCCGGCACGCTCCGCGGCATACAGCGAGGCATCTCGGCAAGGGCCTTTGGCAAAGGCATTGCCAGACAAGAGCAGTGCCTTGGCAGCGGCAAGTGGGACCTGGTCAACGTCCGCTCGATCGATGTAGAGATCGGCGGCATTGTCTCGGTAGAAGATCAGAGGAAACTGATCTGGCGGCATCACGCCGAGGATCGCCACCGCCGTCTTGCCCTCCGGCTTCGTGGGTATGTAGTCGGTGATGACGCCCTCACGGGTGAGAAACGCCTTCACGTACGATCCAATCTCGTCATCTCCAACCGCAGTGAGGGCGATCGTCGTGAGCCCGAGCCGTGCTGCGCCGATGGCGATGTTGGTCGGCGAGCCGCCGACCATGGCGTCGAACCCCGACGGCACGTCTGCGAAGGACGCTCCAATATCACGGCTGTAGAGGTCCATGTTTGCCCGGCCGATGGTGACGAGGTCAATCGCAGGAGACATTCCGCTCACCGGTCCTCCGAGGGCGGGATCTTGGCAGCAGCCTGGCCAAGGGCCTCGGGCCCGAGCGCTCCGTAGCCGCCGTCAACCCTGAGGTCGCTGCCGGTGATGAACGAAGCTCGTTCGGACGCCAAGAACAGTACCGCCTCGGCAACCTCGTCGGGATCGGCCATACGGCCGAGCGGTTGAAACTCGGCAGCAAAGCGATCCGCATGAGCTCGGTCGCGATAGCGAGCCTCGAGGTTGCGGCTCCACGTCCATCCTGGAGACACCGAATTCACTCTCACTCCGTCAGCCGCAAGCTCCTGGGCGAGGTTCCTCGTCATCTGCAGAATGGCCGCCTTGGTCGTGTTGTAGACGAGGCGGTGCGGCTGCGAAACGCGTCCGCTGACCGACGAAACATTGACCACGGTTCCCTTGGCGGCCGCGAGCTGGTCGCGGCAGCGTTGCACCAGGATGGCGCCGGATACAACATTGACGTTGAACGCATCGAGCCATGTTGCCCGGTCCGTCTCCAGCTGGTGATCGACGAAGACCGCGGCGCTGTTGATCACAGCCTTGATAGGCGCCATGCCGGTTGCGATGCCCACCGCCCGATCGATGTCGTCATCAAGACGCAGGTCGGTCGCAACGAACTCACAGCGCTCGCCGAGCCCTGCCGCAGCGTCGTTGCCCTCGGACACTTTCGTGTCGGCGATGACAACGGCCGCCCCACGATCGAGGAACCCGGCGGCGATCGAAGTCCCGATCAGTGATGACCCACCAGTGACGATCACCGAGTAACCGGCAAATTCTGAAGGGGCGGAGATCACGGTGTGCGCCACGCCATTGCTAGACGCCGACGCGTTGGTGCTTCTTCTCGGCGTCTGACTCCGCCCGAGCGATCCTCACCTGTTCTCGCGGCGACACCTCAGGGACCCCGACCTCCCACCATGCGCCGCCTTCGGTCCAGGTGTACTGGTTGACGTCCATGACGATGGCGTAGGTCTTGGGCGACGCTTTCGCCCGCGCAAAGGCATCGGGAAGGTCGTCGAGAGATGTAACCCGCTCGGCAGTGGCCCCCATCGCCTCGACATGTTTGACGAAATCGACCCGGAAAAGGTCTTCATGCTTGGAGCTTTGCAGCAGATTGTTGAACTCCGCCCCGCCCGTGTTCACCTGCAAGCGATTGATGACGGCGAAGCCGCCATTGTCCAAGACCATGAGAATCAGCTTGTGGCCGGTGAACACGGACGAGAAGACGTCGGAGTTCATCATCAGGTATGAGCCATCGCCGGTCCACACGATCACATCGGTGTCGGGGCGGGCCATCTTGGCGCCCCAACCGCCGGCGATTTCGTATCCCATGGTGGAGTAGCCGTACTCCGAGTCGAACGTGCCGACGCCTTTGGAACGCCACCCCATCGTCAGCTCACCGGGCAGGCCGCCTGCCGCCGAGAGGCAATAATCGTCATCGTCGGCCAGATCGTTGATGATCTGAATGACCTGGGCATACGCAGGCGGATCGATGTCGTTTCGACGCCACGAGTCGAGATACCGGTGCCACGAAGCGATCTGCGTTTGCGCGAACCCCAGCCAGTCGGACGGCGCGGCGAAATCGCCGAGTTCCTCGTCGAGAAGGCCAAGGCTCACTTGTGCGTCGCCGATCACCCCAACCGCATGCTGTTTGGTCGCATCCCATCGGGCTGCATTGATGGCAACAAAGCGAACCGCCGGATTCTTGAACACGGACCACGAACCGGTGGTGAAGTCCTGGAGCCGCGTTCCAACAGCAACCACCACATCGGCCTCTTCCGCAACGGCGTTGGCAGCCTCCGAGCCGGTGACCCCGATGGGCCCGGCGTAGTTGGGATGGTCGTGGACCAAGGTTGCCTTCCCGGCCACCGTCTCGACCACGGGGATATTTCGGCGCTCCGCAAAATCGGTGAGCTCAGCAACAGCACCGGAGTAGTGGACACCCCCACCGGCGATGATCAGCGGTTTCTCGGCTCGTCCCAACACCGCCGCGGCCGCCGCGATCTCACGTTGGTCGGGACCGGGGCGGCGTATGAAATGGACCTTCGTCTTGAAGAAGTCGGTGGGATAGTCGTAGGCCTCGGCCTGAACGTCCTGGGGAAGGCCGATGAACGCGGGGCCGCATTCTCCCGGGTCGAGCATCACTGCGAGCGCCTGGGGAAGGGACTGGATGATTTGCTCCGGCTTGGTGATCCGATCCCAGTAGCGAGTCACCGGCTTGAACGCATCGGTCACAGTCACTGTGGGGTTGGCGAAGTTCTCGACCTGCTGGAGCACCGGGTCAACGATGCGGTGTTGAAATGTGTCGCCTGAGAACAGCAACAGCGGAAGCCGGTTGGCGTGAGCAACAGCTGCTGCGGTGACCATATTGGTGCATCCCGGGCCAATCGAAGAGGTCGCCACCATGATTTGTCGACGGCGTTTGGCCTTGGCGTAGCCGACCGCGGCGAGCGCCATCGATTGCTCGTTGTGGCCGCGCCACGTCGGTAGCTGATCTTTGACGGGCTCGAGCGCTTCGGCGAGACACGTCACATTCCCATGACCAAAGATCCCGAACACACCTGGGAAGAGCGCCACCTCATCGCCGTCGACAACCGTGCGCTGGGCAAGTAGCCAACGGACAACCGCCTGGGCCATCGTCAATCGAACTGTTTCCACTTGCTCCTCCTTCTATTCCGGCAACGCCAGATCATGTACGTCTTCCCAGTGCTCCGAATCCCACGAACGGGTCATCGCATCGAGAACGTTGGCGACATCCAGCGCCTGGCGAAAACCCGGTTCGTGCTGCCGATCGTCCCGCACTGCTTTCAGGAACTCGAGCGCCTCGATCACCTTGAGATCTTCGTACCCAATGGAGTTCCCCCCGCCCGGCACAATGTTGCCTTGGTTTGGGAATGAATCTCCGGCCAGCACTTCAATGAAGCCATCGAGTGGCTGTTCCTCGGGAAGGAAGAGGCTGAGCTGATTGAGTTTCTCGTGATCCCACGAGGCCGCTCCCTTGCTCCCGTTGAGTTCAAACGCCATTTGTGATTGCGGTCCAAAGATCGATCGGTCGGCCTCGAGAGCGCCCCGGGCGCCGTTGGCGAATTCGATCATGGCCCCAACGTAGTCCTCGTTGGTCACCGGACCGGTCGGGTCGCCGGGTTGGCCGCGGTCGTAGTGGGTTCCTTTCCCCGGCGCGGGAATCGGACGCGCCTTGACGAAGATCTCCTTCACCGACACCACCCGGGCAATCGGACCGAAGAGGTAGAGGGCCATGTCAACCGCATGCGTCATGATGTCGGTGAGTGCTCCGAAGCCTGCTTCTTCCTGTTTGAAACGCCAGGACAGCACACCGAGCCTGTCTCGACCGTACATCGAGAAGAAGCGGCCGCGGTAGTGAGTCGGATCACCCAATCGGCCCTCGTCGAGGAGAGCCTTGGTGTGTTGCACCAGAGGAGCCCACCGGTAGTTGTAGCCACATCCAGTGATGCTGCCGGCCCGGCGGGCCGCCAATTCGATGGCGGCGGTTGCAGCCGGATTCACACCAACCGGCTTCTCACAGAAGACGGCCTTGCCGGCGGCGGTCGCCGCCTCGGCCAACTCCTGATGCATCGCATTGGGCGCGGTGATGTCGATCACATCGATATCAGGATCCTCGAGGAGGGTGCGCCAGTCATGGGTCGCGCGCCGGAAACCGAAGTTGTCGACTGCCTCGTCGGTGCGGGCAGCGACGGTATCGGCGATCGCCACCAACTCGGGGCGTATCCCCTCGGAAGGGAAATAGGTGGGAATGGCCCGATAAGCTCGGGAATGAGCTTGGCCCATCCATCCAAACCCGATGACGCCGACACCGATACGCCTCAACCGGCACGCTCCAGTCTCGCCAGCACGGCCGGCCAAACCTCGGGGTTCACGAGATGAGCGGGACGCCGCCCGGCCAACACATCGAGCACCTGGAGATAGCCCCCCTCGAAGTTCTTCACCCGTCCCAAATCGGTGGCGGTGGCGACGTGCGGCGTCACGACGACATCGTCGCGGTGAAGGAGCGGATGGCCCTTGGGAAGCGGTTCGGGATCGGTCACGTCGAGTCCGGCCGCCCCGACGATGCCCGCCTCGAGCGCCCCCAAGAGTGCATCATGATCGACCAGACCTCCCCGAGCCGTATTGACGAAGACCACCCCCCGCTTGCATCGGGAGAAGAAGTCTTCTCCACACAGCCCGGCCGTCTCGGCTGTCAGCGGCACATGCACCGAGATCACGTCTGCCACGGCTACCAGCTGATCGATGCTGTCGGCGGCCTCGACGCCTTCTGGCGCATCGGCCACGTATGGGTCGTAGGTGGCAACCGTCATGTCGAGCGCCATTGCCACCCTGGCAACTCGCCGAGCGATCCGCCCATATCCGACAAGGGCCAGGCGCTTGCCGGCAAGCTCGAGGCCGTGGTGAACGTCATAGAGATCCACAGCGCCCTGACGCAGTCCCGTCTGGGCACGCTCCAAACGCTTGGCCGCGGCGAGTATCAACGTCACGGCGTGTTCGGCTGTTGAGATGGTGGGTGCGTCAGGTGCGTTGCAGACAGCGATGCCGCGCTCGGTGGCCGCTTCCAGGTCAACGCCGTCAACACCGATGCCCGTGCGCCCGATCACGAGCACCTCCGGACCTCGAGCCATGACCTCTCCGGTGTACTTGAGGGCGCCCGCCACGATGCCTTGAGCCTCCGCCAATGCAGAGAAGGGGTCATTCGGTGTCGCCGCGGCCGGGCCTAGCGTTGTCACCCGTTCGAGCACATGCTGCCGGTACGGCGCCACGGGCTCCCTTTCAAACCACACACGGGGCAGCGTCATCCGTCGGACTATAGCCATTTGGAACGTTCCAAGGACCAGTGATGCACCAATCGATACCCGTGGAGGCGGTGTCGAGCTACGCGTCCTGCTGACTCACCGACTCGCTGAAATCCTCCAGCGAACTGAGCACCAACCCCGACCCTCCGAAGAGCAAAACCAACACCACGATGATGTCGAAGGCACTCATGCCCTGGAAGGAGAACTGGATGCTGGCGATGGCTCCCACGATGAGCGCAAGCAACGAACCGACCCCGAGCAGCCATCCGTACCACTTGTCCCGGTCGTAGAAGATGATGACAACGCCGATGATGAATGGGATGAGAATCATCCCGCTGGTGATCCCGAATCCGCCGATCGCGTAGAGGCCCCGGCCGAAGCCGAAACCGTGAACCACCCGGATGGCGTTGAGGAGCAAATACACCCCGACGATCACCATCGCTATGCCGAGCAAGAAGCGAGCGATGCCTCCGGGCGTGCCCCCGGCACCTCGATCGGGTCCTGTGAGTCTGTCCATGCTTCGATCTTACGACGCAGTCCTGGTTATTCCGGTGTTCCCGCTCCACCGAACACTTCTTCGGGAATACCCGTGACACCCGCGTCGAGAACCAGCAGGCGGCCGTCGAGCCCGTCGCCATCTTCACGATCTCCGGGCCGGGGACCGATTGACGTCACGAACATCTGCGCGAGCTCCGGCCCGCCAAATGTCACCCGAGTCGGCCGGGCGAGGGGAACCTCGATGATCTGTCTCAGCTCACCCTGTGGTGAAAAACAAACCAGCCGGCTGCCGTGAACGGCTGCCAGCCAGTAGTTTCCCTCGCTGTCGACGCAACCTCCATCGGGCCGACCATCCGCAGAGGCAAGGCTGGCAAAAGGCGTACCGTCGACAACCGACGACGTCGGGTAGTCGTACACCTCGACCGTATCGGTGAACGTATCGGCGAAGTACATCCGTTCACCGCCAGGAGAGAAGGCCAGGCCATTGGTCACCCCGATATGCGTGCGAGCGACAGTCGATCGCCCAGACGGCAACACCCGGTACAACACACCTGTGCTTCTGCGAAGCGACGTGTCCGCATGCATGCTGCCCACCCAAAACGACCCATCGGGCGCAACTCGCCCGTCATTCAGCCGATTGCCGGGAAGGTCCTCGAGCGTGATCCATGCTCGGAATGAACCGTGGTCGAGCCAGGCCAGGTCTCCTTCCCGTGCAACGAGAACGACCTCCGGATTCGCCGTGAGAGCAACGGCGGCCGGCCGTCCCTCACAGGGAAAGGCAACGACCCTTCCGGAAGCAGGATCGCCTCGCCACACTGTCGCTCCGTCGATGTCGACCCACCACAGCCTCTGGATACGGTGATCCCACACCGGGCACTCACCGAGAGACGTGGTGACGTCGAAAATCGGATCTCCCGGCATTGGCCGATAGTAGACGGTGCGACAGCTCGCGTTGAGCCCGCCAAGAGGCCAGCCCGCAGACGATGAAGAGCCACAAGGCATCGCCGAATTCGACCAACGGCCGATTGACAACCGACTCCGGTAGAGGCAAGCTTTGGAACGTTCCAACCGACGAGCTCAGGGACGTGATATGGCTTTTCTCGACCGAATCGCAGGAGCACCCATCACGTGGGGCGTTGATGGATCACCTGGTTGGGGATATCTGATGGACCCAACCCGCGTGCTCAACGAGATGCGCTCCGTTGGCCTCCACGCCACCGAGTTGGGCCCCGACCGCTACCTCCCGACCGAGCCTCGCGAGCTGGAAACCCTCTTGGAGAGCTACGAGCTGAGCCTGATTGGGGCTTTCGTTCCGCTCACCCTCTACCGGGCCGAGCTCGCCTCGGAAACGCTCTCGTACTGCCGCCGTGCGTCGGGAACGCTTGCGGGCGCCGGATCTTCCATCATGGTTCTGGGCCCGTCGTCGCATCTCGACGGCTACGACACACCTGTGACGCTCTCCGAAGAAGAGTGGGATCTCTTTTTCGAAAACTTGGAGCGGGTGGTTGAAATCAACGAGGAAGACGGCCTCACCACCGCGGTTCATCCCCATTGGGGCATGGCGGTGGAGCGGCCTGAGCACATAGATCGGCTGCTCGAATGCTCAGACGCCGGCATTTGCCTCGACACTGGTCACATCTACCTCGGGGGGGGAGATCCAGTTGCGATTGCCGAACAGGCAGGGAAACGGGTGGTCCATGTTCACCTCAAGGATGTCGATGAGGCCAAGGCGCAGGACGTGCTGACCGGCGCAACACCTTTCCGTCAGGCAGTGATCGAGGACCTCTTCGTGCCCCTGGGTGAAGGAGCGGTCGACATCGCCGGCGTGATCCGCCATCTCGAATCGATCGGCTTCGACGGCTGGTACGTTCTCGAACAGGATGTGTCGTTGAAGGGTGAACCTGCCCCGGGCGAAGGCCCCATCGCCGACGCGATCACCAGCGTGAAATACCTCGACGGAATCAAGCTCTGAGGCCGAAAGGCCCACCCACTGGCCGGCCTACATCTCATACTCTCGCCGGAACCGACTCAGCAGGGTTCGGATCGGAGTGGCGGTCCGCTCGAGCAGCTCGTCGGTACGCGGAGTCGTCAGTGACGTGTCATATGGAACCGAACCGCCCGGTGGCATAGCCGACGGAGGCGGCTCGGCATAACGAAGAAGTCCGGCGTCGAGATCGAAGACATCGCAGGTCAGTTCGGCCAATTGTCGACGGGACACTGCATCGGCACCGGAACAGTGGAATACGCCTGTCAATTTCCGGGCGCCGATCTCCAACATGATTTCTCCGCATTCGGTCGCCAGCGACGGCGTAGCCACCATGTTGATGGAGTCCGATTCCCACACCGTGAAAGGTCTGCCGGCTTTCAAATTGTCGACGATCGAAGCCACGAAATACCCGAAGCCAGGATCCTGACTCCGAGGGGTGTCGGGCCGCGCCCGATGGACGCCGTTCACGCCCGACACCCGAGCTACCGCACCATTTTTCTCCAACGCCACCATCTCACTGGCGAGCTTGAGGACGCCATAGAGGTTCACCGGGTTCGGAGCCGTGCCTTCGTCGGCGCCTGCCTGAGTTCCATCGAATACCCAATCGGTGGACACCACGACGTATGCCGCGCCGACCTCCTCGGCCGCGGCCGCTGTGAAACGCGTCGCTGACACGTAGGTGTCCCAGGCGAATTGGCGGTCGGCGTACATACGATCCCAGTCGTTGAGGATCGCACAGTGGATCACGACGTCTGGACCGAAGCCGTCGACGCTGCCCCGCACTGCCGCCGCATCCAGCATGTCCACATGATCGACCAGGTAGGTGCTATCGGCTGGAACGAAACTGTGCACCGTCGTCATGACGGTGTGACCGGCCTGCTCGGCGGCATGGACGATGTTGCTGCCGACGAACCCGGTGCCACCCGTCAACCACACGCGCATCAGGTGACCTCAGAGATGTTTACGGGACGCTTCTCGCGGATCGACTTCCACGCCGCCAAGCCGATGAGGAGTGGAGCCCGGCCGTCGTTGCCGGTGACCGGGGACGGAAGACCGCCGCGTACTGCTTCCGCGAATGCCTCCCACTGGGCGACGTAGCTCGGGATGTATCGCTCGATGAAGAAATACGGCAGTGTCGCGTACTGGGTACCAGCGGGGCCCCGCCGGATCGTGGTGTTGGTCAGCGGGTAGGTCGAGGCGCTGATATTCGGGCCGGAAATCATGACCCCACTGGGAAACACAATGGGCCTCGTCGATGGCGAACAGGCTGATTTGGCAGCGGTCCAGCAGGTCGAGAAAGCGC
>JBFGJH010000089.1:0-9350 GCA_041577335.1 Acidimicrobiia bacterium
CCATGAACAAGACTGTGGTGGCCACGGTGGCCAACTTCTTCCTCCCCGGTGCGGGGTATCTGATCGCCGGCGTGAAGCGAGGAATCGCCGGGCTATGGTTGGTGGGCGTCATCGGGCTCACCTACGTCGAGTTCGGGATCCGGGAGCCAGAGCCCACGCTCTACGGGATCATGTTCGCCAGCGTCCTGCTGATGAACCTCGCGTTCGCGATCGACGTGTATCGGATCTCCAAGGAGGCCTGATCCGGGGCCAACGGCATGCACGCCTCCGTCCCTCTGATGCATCTGCATCATTTCTCCTCGGTCAGACCTTGGCCCGACTTCGCCAAAGTTCGGTTGGTACGGTGCCTGAGCCCCCAAGGACGGAGGAGACATGAGGGAGAGCAGATTCCGCCTATTGATCCTGCTGTCGGCGCTGGCATTGGTTGCTGCCGCCTGCGGCGGCGGCGAAGAAGCCGCTGAAGAAACCACCACCACGGCAGCACCCGCGACGACCGGCACCACGGTGGCAGGTGACACGGCCACCACCGGCGCAGAGCCGATGTTCGTCGGCACGATCCTCTTCGGCGCAGCCGTATCCGATACAGGTCGATTCGCGCGAGAAGGCCAGGACACCCGTCAGGGCTACGACCTGTGGCTCGACTGGGTCAACAACGAGTACGGGGGCGTCAAAGTCGGCGAAGACCGATACCAAGTCGAGATCGTCTACTACGACGACGAAGGCGACTCCGACACCGCAGCCAACCTGGTGGAGCGTTTGATCACCGAGGACGAAGTCGACTTCCTACTCGGCCCATATTCGAGTGGTCTGACGATGTCTACGAGCGCCATCGCCGAGAAGTACAACGTGCTCATGGTCGAGGGCAACGGCGCATCCGAGTCCATCTTCGAGCGCGGGTTCAAGAACATCTTCGCGGTGCTGACCCCGGCCGGGAACTACACGCAGTCGGCGCTGAAGGCGCTTGCGGACAAAGGCGCAAAGACTGCCGTGATCGCCTATGAAGACACCGCCTTCCCGACCTCGGTCGCCATCGGCGCAGAGAAGTGGGCAAAGGAATACGGCATGGAGGTGCTCGCCATCGAGACGTACCCCCTCGAGGTTGCCGACGTGTCGAGCATCATCACGACATTCAAGAACCTCGACCCGGACGTGTTCGTTGGTGGGGGCCACTTCAACGACGCACTGCTGTTCGTGAGGGCGGCGAAGGAACAGGGCTGGACTCCGGATGCGATGGTGATCACCGTCGGTCCCTCGAACCCCGAGTTCGTGACCGAGGTCGGCGCCGACGCCGAGTACATCATCGGCCCCACCCAGTGGGAGCGGACTATGTCCTGGGAGGACCCTTGGTTCGGCACTGCGGAGGACTGGGCGAAGAGGTACGAGGCCATGTGGAACGAGCCGCCGTCCTACCAGGCCGCAGAGTCCACAGCCACTGCGCTTGCTCTGCACCTGGCCATTGAGGCAGCAGGAAGCCTGGACACGGACGCGGTCCGTCAGGCGCTCTACGACCTCGACGTCGTGACGTTCTACGGCCCGATCAACTTCGACGAGACAGGCAAGAACGTCGCAAAGCCGATGGGTTCCATCCAGATCCAGGACGGTGTCATCAACGTGGTCGCGCCGGTCGAGGCAGCGGTTGCCGACCTCAGGTATCCGATGCTCCCCTGGAACGAGAGGTAACGAACCAGAAGTGGGGGCGGAGGCTTCTCCGCCCCCACCAAGGCAAGGACGGGCTCATGGACCTGGCACTCCAAGCGTTGATCAACGGCATCATGCTCGGTGGGTTTTATGCAGTGATGATGCTCGGCTTCTCGGTGATCTGGGGAGTCATGGGCGTCATCAACCTCGCCCACGGAGAGATGATCATGGTGGGCGCATATCTGAGTTGGCTGCTCAACTCGGAGTACGGCGTCGATCCCTTCGTATCGATCCTCGTCGTCCTTCCCGTGATGTTCGTCTTTGGGTACGTGCTGCAGTTGATCCTCATCAACCGAGTGGTCGACCGGCCCATTCTCTCCTCGCTGCTCGTCACGTTCGGCCTCTCGATTGCGGTTGCCAATCTCGCCAAGCTGATCTTCACCGCCGACCCTCGCCTCACCGAGACGTTCTTGGGCGGCGCATGGGACGTGGGAGGAGTGACATTTCCCGTGACCAAGACGGCGATCATGGGCGTGGCGCTGGTGATCATGGGGTCGCTGTACGCCTTCCTCCAGCGCACCAGAACGGGCAAGTCGATCCGCGCCGCGGCACAGAACAAGCAGGCGGCTCGCATCGTCGGGATCGACATCAACAAGATCTACGCCCTCACCTTCGGCATCTGCATCGCCATCACCGGTGTTGCCGGGGCCGTGATCAGCCCGACGCAGGCGGTGTTCCCGTTCATGGGCACGCCGCTCACACTGCGGGCTTTCACGATCACCGCCCTCGCCGGGCTGGGCAGCATTCCCGGGGCCTTGATGGGGGGAATCGTCCTGGGGGTCGTCGAAAGCTTCATCGGTGTGTACGTGTCGGGCATCGGCACCAACCTGGCGATCATCGCCTCGTTCGTGCTCCTCGTCGTGATCCTGCTCACCAGGCCTCAGGGGCTGTTCGGCGGTCTCAGGCCGCATGAGGAGCCGGCGCAGATATGAGACGGCTTCCCCGGACACCTCGCATCATCCTCTTGGTGATCTTGGTGCTCGGTCTGGCCACCATGCCACTGCTCCCCGACTGGTTCCCAGATCAAACCTGGGTGACCAATTCGAGGCTCTTCTCCTTCACACAGATGTTCATGCTCATCACCCTGGCGAGCAACTGGAACCTCACGGGTGGGTTCGCCGGCTATGTCGATTTCGGGCACGCAGTGTTCTTCGGAATCGGCGCCTACGGCACCGGCATCATGATGAACGAGGGCTGGCCGTTCTGGCCTTCGATGGTCGCCGGGGCGGTTTTTGCGCTGATCTTCGCCCTGCTGATCGGCTACCCCACATTGCGGCTGAAGGGCCCGTACTTCGCGATAGCGATGCTCGGGATGTTCGTAGCTGTGCGCGAGATCGTCCGCGTCGCCAAGCCCCTCACTGGGGGTGGAGTGGGGCTGACGCTGCCGCCATACCTGAACCGGCCACTCTTCTACTGGGTCACCCTTGCGATGGCAGTCCTCGTGGTAGCGCTGATGTGGTGGATTCGTCGCTCGGAATTCGGCGCAACGCTGATCGCCATCCGCGAAGACGAGGTCGGTGCCGAAATGCGCGGGATCAACACCACCGTCAACAAGATCGCCGCCTTCGCCATCGGCTCCTTCTCCACAGGCATCGTCGGCGGCCTGTGGGCCTACCAGAACACCTTCATCGACCCCGACGTCGTCTTCTTTCCCAGCCGTACCGTGGAGTTGGTGATGATGTCCATGCTCGGCGGGCTCGGAACAGTGGCCGGGCCGGTCCTCGGCGCGGCAACCATCTACTGGATGAGGGACGTGGTCTGGGCGAGTTTCGCCGACTACCACCTGTTGGTCGAAGGGATTCTCCTCATCCTCATCGTGCTGTACACGCCCGAAGGCATCATGGGCAGGCTCGGTGACCGATCCGCAACCAGCCTCCAGAGGCTCTGGAGCCGCAAACGCCCTGCCGAGGAGGAGTCCACGGAAGTGGTCGTGAAGAGGCTCTCGTCATGACCGAGCCTCTTCTCGACGGTCGCGGCGTCACGAAACGTTTCGGCGGCTTGGTCGCCGTCAACAACGTCGACTTCCAGGTCTTCCCAAAGGAGATCGTGGGCCTGATCGGACCGAACGGGAGCGGCAAGACGACCCTGTTCGACTGTCTCAGCCGGGTCCAGTCGATCGACGAGGGCCAGGTGATGTTCAAGGGGATGGACATCACCGCCAAGAAACCCCACGAAGTCGCCCACCTGGGAATGGCCCGGACGTTCCAGGTGATTCGGGTCTACCGGAAGCTGACTGTCCTGGAGAACATGAAGGTGAGCCGCCAGTGGCGCGGCGAGACGCTGTGGAACCAGCTCACCCCGAGTCACGCAGATGTCGAGACCCGCGCACACGAGTTGATCGACTTCCTCAAACTCAGCCACCTGACCGACTCCGATGCAGGGATGCTGTCGGGAGGTCAACGCCGCCTGCTCGAGCTGGGTATGGCGCTCATGCCCAATCCAGAACTGCTTCTCCTCGATGAGGCCGCCTCGGGCGTGAATCCGACCCTCGTGGAAGAGATCAAGGACAGGATCCGCGAACTCAACCAAGAGCAGGGCAAGACGTTCCTGGTGGTGGAGCACGACATGCGGTTCATCTCCGACCTCTGCAGCCGGGTCTACGTGCTCAATTACGGAGAGAAGATGGCCGAAGGAACGCCGCAGGAAGTCATGGAGGATGAGGCCGTGATCGAAGCGTATTTCGGCACATGAACTCGAATGGAACACCCCTTCTCGAGATCAAGGATCTCTATGCGGGTTACCTCGACTTCGACATCCTCCACGGGGTGAACCTCGAGGTGGCGCCGCAGGAGGTGGTGTGCGTCATTGGACCAAACGGCGCCGGCAAGTCGACTGTCTTCAGGGCGATCTATGGGCTCATCAAGGTCCGACTGGGCCAGGTGCTCTTCGACGGGGCCGACATCACCAACTCCACCCCTCAGGAGGTCCTGGCATCGGGCATCGCCATCGTTCCCCAATTGCGCAGCATCTTTCCGCAGATGACTGTCCTCGAGAATCTCGAGATGGGCATGTTCCTCGAAAGGGACAAGGCGAGGATCGCAGAGCGAATAGACGTCATCTTCGCCTTGTTCCCGCGCCTCCATGAGCGAGCCAAACAGGAGGCGGGCACCATGAGTGGCGGCGAGCAGCGGATGCTCGAGATCGGTCGCGCGTTGATGCTCGAGCCCAAATTGGTGTTGATGGACGAGCCATCCGCAGGCCTCGCCCCGTCGATCACGCGGGCGATCTTCGACCACATCCGCAACCTGAACGCCGAGATTGGGCTCACGGTGCTGATGATCGAACAGAACGCACGCCAAGGCCTCGAAGCGTCACACCGCGGCTACGTGCTGGAACTGGGCAGGAATACATACGAAGGCACCGGAGATGCCCTCATCGCCGACCCCGAGGTCAGGCGCGCCTTCCTGGGTGGTCGGTGACAGGCACCGCCGGACCACATCCCAACCCAAGGCCTGATCGATATCGCTGGGTCGTGCTCATAGCCGCGACCATCGCGCAAGCGGGTACGGCATTCGTGTTCCTCGGCGTGGGAGCACTGGCCGGGTTCATCCAGGAGGACTTCGGCCTCAGCGGCGCACAGACCGGTCTTCTGGTGACAGCGGTGGCTCTTGCCCCTCTGCTGGCCCTTCTCCCCATCGGGAGGTTGCTCGACCGCGGATCGGAACGGACGATCATCACCGCCGGGGCCCTGTTGCTGGCCGCCGGCACCGGACTGGCCGCGGAAGCAAACGGCTATCGCTGGATCCTGTTGTTGCTGTTTCTCGGAGGCGCCGGCTATTCGGCGTCGCAACCGGGAGGTAGCAAGGTGGTCGCCTCCTGGTTTCCGCCATATCAGCGAGGTTTCGCCATGGGCGTGCGTCAAACCGGCTTGCCCCTCGGAGGTGCTCTCGCGGCGGCGATCCTCCCGGCCATCGCCGACGGAAGAGGCTGGGGTTCGGCGATGAGAGTGGCTGCAGCCACAGCCGCCCTCACCGGGGTCGCATTCGGGGTGGCGTATCGTCCCGGCCACGAGCCGCCGATCGCATCGGGCCGCCGGTTCGGCGCGGAGATTCGGGAACTGCTGGCGATGGGACCGATCAGAAGGGCGATGGTGGCCGGTCTCGCGATGGTGGCGATCCAACTCTCGATCGTCTCCTACTTGATGCTGTATGCACGCGATGTGCATGACATACCGCTCGCCCGAGGCGCCTGGTTGCTGTTTGCCGCGCAGGTGGCCGGTGTCCTGGGTCGCATCGTTCTGGCGGCGTGGAGCGATCGAATCCGGAGCCGGATGACGCCTGTCATCGGAGCCGCTGTCGCCGCAGGCGCCGGGGCGGTCGCCTACGGCGCGCTCACGATCGGGCTGACGCTCACGACGCTGCTCGTCATGACCTCGGTGATCGGATTCTTCGCCTTCGGCTGGTATGGGCCATGGGTGGTGTTCGTGGCCGAGGCTGCGCCGGGCCACGCTGTCGGCCTGACCCTGGCCCTTGCGATGACCGCCAACCAGATGGCGATCGTGGCAGCACCCCCGATATTCGGCCTGCTCCTCGACGTCAGCGGCGGATACACGCTCCCCTGGATGACGCTGGGCGGATTCCTCCTGGGGGTGGCGCTGCTGCTCCGGGTGAGCCGGCCAGCCCCCCACATCTGAGAGATAGTCGTTCTCTACCCTCTCCCACGTGCAGATCCAACAGCCAACCGTCGTCGTGCTCGTAGGCCCTTCGGGCGCCGGGAAGTCCCACTGGGCAGCGCAGCACTTCAGGCCCGGCGAGATAGTGAGCTCCGACAGGCTGCGTCCGGTTGTCGGCGAAGGCGAGCACGACCTCGACGCCAGCAAAGCCGCGTTCGAGCTTCTCGACTCGATCGTCGCCGAGCGCGTGCGCCGGGGGCTGACCACGGTCATCGACACCCTCGGCCTCGACAGCGGTCACCGTCATCACGCCTTCGCCGCCTCCCAGCAAGTTTGAAGCACCGCCGATCAGACGTCGATCGAACGTGCCCCGAGAAAGGCCGCCACATATCCGACGTAGGCGATCAGGGCGCCCACCACCGACACAAACCCGTCATAGGAGTCGAAACGGATGTCATCGAGGAACTCGACTACTCCAGCAAACGCCAGCAGGTATCCGCCCACCTTGGCGAAGACTGCAGGCTTGCTGATCGCCCTTGGCGCCAGACGGGGCAACGCCACGACGCCGAGCGCCACGACGAGGGCCACGTTCGTCACGAAGTACTCACCCGCGATCAACTCGAAGATCACGAAGACCCCCAGAACGAGGTAGCAGCCAATCTGCACCAAGCCCAGACTCGAACCCGCGCTCGCCATCGCGTGCGTGTCGTCAGCCGACATGTGCGCCTCCTGTTCGCCTGAGCGGAAGCCTACCGATCGGCGCCTGAGCGGGCGCCGGGCAAGGGCGACCGGCGGGAGCGCGAAAACACCTCGAGAACAGTCATTGCGAACATGTGTTCGATCATCTACCTTGGCCGGTCCCCATGCAACTCGACGATCTGAGAATCGAATTCGAGACTCTCTCCAGCAGGTACGGGTTGACACCACCGCCGGAACTGAGGCGAATAATCACCGCCGAGCAACGTCGCCGCTACCGGATGCGCCATCTGCAGAGCCTGATCGAGGAGACCCAGGTCGAACTGGGAATCCTCCGTGAAGAAGTCGAAGGACTGGCCAAGGGCCTCGAACTCGCCCTCGCCCACGCCATCGACACCGCCCGCCGGGAGCACAACGAGGGTTGGTCTCCGGTCCCTGTGATCGGCTATCGGGTGTGGAGCATCACCGATGAGGGGATCGTCGGCTATCGCGTGAAATGGACGGAACCCACTCTCGAAGCGTTCTGCGGCCATGGTGCCGGCGAGGACGAGGTTCCACACACCGACGGACGATGCGGTCCCCCTGCCTGCGGCATCTATGCGGCCAAGAACCCGACGGAGCTCATCGGCACCTGGTGCGACTACGACGGCGAATGGCTGATGGGGATGGTGGAGTTGTCGGGGAAGGTGGTGGAACACCAACGCGGATACCGCGCCAAGACGGCGAACGTGGTCGCCATCGTCGGCTTCGACTCTCGCGGTTCGTATGCAGCCACCGAGTCGGCCGACCTCGCACGGCTCTTCCACCGACCCGCCTCCAGGGCCGATCTTCAGAGAATGCCCCGGATCGACTCCAAGACCAGGGCCGAGATGTTCTTCGAGTCGGTCGATCTCCCGAGTGAAAGGAACCAACCATGGACATAGGCGAGCCACAGCGGGTGATCATCGTCGAACCCCTCGAGGCGCCTCCGAGCCCCGACATCGAACCTCTCGAGGTGCCGGCGGTGGAGCCGGAAGAGGCACCCACCGAATCGGGATGACCCGTCATCCACCGCCGAGGTAGTGGTGCCAGAGAATCCGGGCCGCCACCGAACGCCACGGAGACCACGCCTCCGCCTTTTCGACCATCTCCGGGGTGGATGGGCGATGCGGGAGGCCGGCCAGATCCTGGTAGGCGGCGTGCAAGGCCACGTCGCCCGCCGGCCACACATCGGGACGGCGTAGCGCCATCAGCAGATAGGTGCTGGCGGTCCAGGTCCCGATTCCGGTCAGCGCGGTCAGGGCGCGAAGGGCCTCGGCGTCTCCGAGTCCCGCAACGGCCTCGAGATCGAGCGACCCGTCGATGATGGCCTCGGCCAGAATCCGGCCATATCGAGCCTTCTGCCTGCTGAACCCGATGCCGCGCAGCGTCGCATCGTCGAGACCGAGCAGGGACGCCGGCGTAACGGGCGACACGGTCTGTTCCAGCTTCTCGAATGCAGCGCGCGCGGATGCGAGCGAAACCTGCTGCTCGAGGATCAGCAACAGCAGAGTCGGGAAACCCGGCTCCCTCGGCCACAGCGGAGGCGGTCCAATCCGTTCCACGACGCCACCCAGGATCGGATCTCGATGAGCGAGGTCGAACACGCCTCGCGCAAGCGACGCCTCATCGAGGATCAAACGCCTGCCCACCCTCATCGGTCACCAACCGACCCTCTGCTCCGATGGCGGGGCGGCGGTTCGATGCCCGCCTCATGGCGAACTCGATGATCCGCGCGCCGAGAGCGGCTTCGACGGGCCGGCGAACGCTTTCGATCACGGGCGCGAACCTACCTGCCGGCATGGCCCCCGCGGTTCGATTCCGGCATCTGAGAACAACGGCCCTTGCACGAGACAGGCCCATACGGGTATGTGGAAAGCCGGCTCGCACCGGAGGAGATCATGGCCACCAAGCCGAAACAGGCAGTCCCCAAGCTGGACCTCAGAAAGCAGCACAAGGACCTCTACTCACCCTCGGCCAAGACCGTCTCGGTGATCGAGGTACCAGAATTGTTGTTCACCGTCGTCGATGGGGTGATCGAACCCGGCACCGGTCCTTCCGACTCCGAGTCGTTCCGGCAGTTGATGGAAGCCATGTACGGCGTGGGATACGGGCTCAAGTTCATGTCCAAACTGCGCGAGGACGACCCTCTCGACTTCACCGTGATGGCCATCGAGGGGCTCTGGTCCCTTCCGGCCGGGGAGTTCTCGGTACGGGCCGAGGAGGCGTGGCCGTACACGCTGATTATGCTCCAACCCGGCCACATCACGGACGAGATGTTCCGGGCGGCCGTCTCTCAGGCAGCCGAGAAACGCCCCAACCCCGC
>JBFGJH010000090.1:0-9145 GCA_041577335.1 Acidimicrobiia bacterium
CTCGGCGAGCTCTTCGGCTTCCATGGCGCGGGATTCGGTCTCCAGGATGAGTTGGTCGAATCGGTCTCGATCACCTTCGGAGATGTAGGCCGTCTCAACCCTGCGAAGAATGCCTCGGGCGAGCGTCAGGTCGTAGACATCGAGGGCGTTCCGCACTTCGTCGAGGCGTTCCGAGGTCCGCTCGAACTGGCCCTCTCGCCACTTGAACGCGCCCTCCAACTGGATCCGGGCAGTTGCGGTGGCCTTGGGAGGCAGCAGGTCGAGCGCCGGCTCGGTGGTCGGCTCGAGCGCGATACGGAGGAGGGCAGCAAAGTCGTGCGCGCGGGCATAGCGGAGGATCAACTCCACGAGCGCTCTCGCCTCAGGCTCGGTCAATGGTCGGTCGGTCATTCCCAAATCGTAAATGGGTCAGCGACTTAGCGTCCCTTTCCCCGAGAGCAAGGGGCCCGAGCCGAAGCTCGAGCCCCCCGTGGAGCCCCCCTGGTCGGTGACTTGTCAGAGCCCGCGACTTTCCCTGGTATCGATTCTCCATTCCATTGCGATTTGCCCTCCGTCGGCAATCACCGATACGAGAGTGGCGTTGGGGTTGTCTCGAGCTGCCTTGGTGAGCTCGGCGGCAATGGCGTCTTCCCATCGTTGGACGACGTCGGCAGGAATCGTCCATCCGTTGTAGACGGCATCGGAGATGTCGACCGTGAGAACGTCGCCGGAGAGGCCGAGATCGACCCGGAAGCTAGCGATGAACTCATCTCCGTTCCTTTCAGTGCCTGCGGCATCCACCAGCATGAATCCGTCCTGGATCTCGACGGTGACGCGGTCGTTTCTCGGGTCGCGCTCGAACTCGGCCGCCAGCGAATCGGCAGTCATCAGCGAGCTGATCTGGAGCGAACCGTCGCTGTTGCGCTCCACATCGATCGTGCAAGCGCTGGCGGCCACGGCCAGTGCTGTGAGTGCGGTAACGAGGAGCATCTTCTTGG
Organism: Acidimicrobiia bacterium; assembly: GCA_041577335.1. GTDB lineage: Bacteria > Actinomycetota > Acidimicrobiia > Spongiisociales > JAENVV01 > JBFGJH01. The sequence continues at coordinate 978 of JBFGJH010000090.1, forward strand.
TACCCATGGGTTCACCTCCGTGAACGTCGTGTCTTGTTTGCTCCATTGGATCAAGCTGGCAGAAAGCTCGGTAGTAACGACGATCACGCCGGCTCGCTGATTCCGCACTGTCCGACGTGACAGATGTCACATCTCGACGTGTCTCCAGACACGAAGCGGCTGAAACCCCACGACGAGCGAGAAAGGAGCCGCATAATGTGGCGAATGGAACGTGTTGACATCGAGCCCGGATTGCTGCGCCTCTTCCGCTGGTTCGTGGCGCTACGCCTCGCCTGGCTGGTTCTCCTCAACCTGTCTGGCCAAAACCGATCCGATGACCAGCTCCTGTTTGTGCCCCAACCCGGGATCGTCATCTTCGGACTGCTGCTGGTTTACCTCTTCGCCACCCCGCTCCAAGACCGCATGGGAAAGTGGTATCTCCCGGTAGCACTGTGGGTGACCACCATCGGCCTTCTCGCAGAGAACGGCATCACGGTGGCTCGTCGCCTCGACGCGGGTGCCACGCCCAACGAGGCAGTCTCCGACTACTGGCTGCTCTTCTTCATGCTGTTCGTGCCTCTGATCCTGGTGGCGTGGCAATACCGATATCGCTGGGTCGTGTTTTTCGCCGTGGGGACGTTCTTCCTCGACACCGTGCTGACCATGGGCCCGCTCAACCGAACCGACGCCGACCTCCGTCTGGTGGGCGCTCTCCTTCTCGGCAGGGCAGGTCTGTTCCTCTTCGTTGGGCTCGTGATCGTGAAGCTGGTCGGTGCGCAACGACTGCAGAGAAAGGCACTCGCCGACTACGCCACGACCCGCGAGCAGCTGGCGACGAGCGAGGAACGGAGCCGACTGGCTCGCGAGCTCCACGACACACTCGCTCACACACTCAGCGCCGTCGCGGTGCAGCTCGAAGGCGCCAAGAGCCTTTGGGATACCGATCCAGATCGTGCCAAGGCAATGCTGGATCGGTCGCTCGACTCGACACGCACCGGCCTCACCGAGGCTCGCCGATCTATTCGAGCGCTTCGAGCTTCGCCCCTGGCTGAGCAAGGGCTGGTGGACGCCCTCGATGCTCTCTGTACCTCGGTCTCGGAATCATCGGCGCTTGCGGCCGTCCTCGACGCCGAGCCGGTGACACTCGAGCCGCCGGTGGAGCACGCGGCCTACCGCATCGCCAGCGAAGCCCTCACCAACGCAGCCCGCCATTCCGGCGCCAAACACGCAGTCGTCCGACTCCGACAAGGCAATGGCACCTTCGTGATGGCCGTCCAGGACGACGGCAGCGGGTTCGACCCCGAAACGGCGACAGGCGGCGACCGCCATGGAATCCGCGGGATGCAGGAAAGAGCGACCCTTGTAGGCGGCTCCCTCCTCATCAAGCCGCGCGGAGGCGGAGGCACCCTGGTCGAATTGCGGGTCGGAGGAAGCTCATGACGATCCGAATAGTGATCTGTGACGACCAGGATCTGGTGAGGGAAGGACTGCAAGCGATCCTGTCCACCGCTCCCGGCATCGAAGTGGTCGGCGAGGCCTCCAACGCCGAGGACGCGATTCGATTGGTCGAGTCGGCCCGGCCCGATGTGGTCCTGATGGACCTCAAGATGCCGGGACAGACCGGCATCACCGCCACTCGCGTGATCACAGATCGGTTCGACGACGTGAAGGTGCTCGTGTTGACGACGTACGACGCGCCCGAGTGGGTTGACGACGCCATCAGAGCCGGGGCCGCCGGGTATCTTTTGAAGGACACCCCCCGGGATCGCTTGATCGATGCGATCCGCGGCACTTCCGATGGCCAAACCCACGTCGATCCATCGGTGGCGCGCCAGCTCTTCGATCAAGTGTCGTCTGGCCCGAAGACAACGGTCGACACCACCGTCGCCGCCGACCTGACCGGGCGGGAGCTCGAAGTTCTCAAGCTGCTCGGACGCGGCCTCACCAATACGGAAATCGCCGCCCAGCTCTATTTGTCCGAAGGAACGATCCGGAACTATGTGAGCGCGGTGCTCGCCAAGCTCGGAGTATCGGACCGAACGCAGGCGGCCGTATTGGCCGTTCGACACGGTCTCGCTACCGACGACTAGCCCGCTTCTGCGAGTTTCCATCGCAACAAACCCAGAGCATCCCTCCCGTTCTGCGCCACGAGGCGCTACCGTTGAACGCAGAGAGTGAAGGGTGGGAGCGCGATGACGGTTGTTGCACATAGAGAAAGCCAACGACGACGCCGGCTTTGGAAGGTCGTGGCGGTGCTGGCCGTACCTGCTACCTGGATGTGGTGGCGGATCCTGGAAGGCCTGCCCATGTTCCCGCAGATCTCATTGCCGGCCGAGGCAATGTTCTGGCTCCCCGGAATTGCCATCGTCCTGCTCCTTGGCGTAGTCCTCGTTGCGCCGATGATGACCAACTCGCGCTCTCCTCACACGATCTTCCGGCCCGACCAGATCGATATCTCCTTCGATCAAGTGCGGGGCATGGATCGGGTCGTCACCGAGGTGAAGCACACCCTCTCAGTGCTCTTGGACCACGACCAGTTTCGCAACGAAATGGGAGGCACACCTCGGCGGGGCATTCTGTTCGAAGGTCCACCGGGGACCGGCAAAACACATATCGCCAAGGCAATGGCCAAAGAGGCCGACGTACCATTCCTGTTCGTGTCGTCGACCGCCTTCCAGAGCATGTGGTACGGCATGACGGCTCGCAAGATCCGGGCCTTTTTCAAGGCACTCCGCAAGGCCGCCCGCGAAGAAGGCGGGGCGATCGGCTTCATCGAAGAAATTGACGCCATCGGCATGAAGCGCTCGTCGACCTCATCGTCGTTCGACAGCAACTTCAGCCCCTCGGTCAGTCAAGGCACCGGTGGCGTGGTCAACGAGCTACTCATCCAGCTGCAAAGCTTCGACGAGCCAACCGGCCTGCTCCGCATGAAGCTCGGAGCGTTGAACAAGCTCAACCGGCTCCTCCCTCCCCATCGACAGCTCGCTGCCAAGGCCCCCACCTACAACAACGTGCTGGTAGTAGCCGCAACCAACCGGGCCTCGGAGCTCGATCGTGCCCTGGTTCGCCCCGGTCGATTCGACCGTACGTTGCATTTTGGGATCCCAGGTCGAGCGGCGCGCCGTGAGCTGATCGACTTCTTCCTCGATCACAAGACTCATGAGCCGGAGCTGAACTCTGACAGCGTTCGCGATGACATCGCCTCGGCTACGTTGGGATATACACCTGCTGCGCTCGAACGACTCTTCGACGAAGCGCTGCTCATTGCCTTACGCCACAAGCGGGACAGATTGTCGCTCGAAGACCTGTGGCAAGCCCGGACGGACACCGAGCTCGGCCTGCCCGAGCCCGTCGACAGCCCCGAGCACGAGCGGGATACGATCGCCATCCACGAAGCAGGCCACGCCACGGTCGCGTATCTGGTCGGCAAGGGACGGCGGCTCGAGATGCTGTCGATCATCAAGCGGCGCCAAGCCCTCGGATTCCTGGCCCACAGGATGCAGGAGGAGCGGCACACTCAGAAGCGTTCCGAACTCTCCGCCATGATCGACATCTCGCTCGGGGGGATGGTCGCAGAGGAGCTCTTCTTCGGAGAATCCGGCACCGGGCCGGCCGGTGACCTCACCGCCGCCACCAACGCTGCGGTCGAAATGGTGGGCTCGCTGGGAATGGGCGACTCACTGGTGTCGTTCCGAGCGCTCGATCCTGGCGTGTTCGGCGGGAACCTGACCGCCCGAGTGCTGGGCGACCGCCAGGCGCGTGAAAACGTCGACCGCATCCTTGCCGGCAGCAAGGAGAAGGTGACGGAGCTCCTCACCCAGCACGCCTACATCGTGCGTGCTCTCGCCGACGCGCTCATGGAGAAGGGTGAGCTGATCGGCCAGGAGATCCTGGACATCATCGAAAGAGCTCAGGTCGAGCAAGGCGGCGCGACCACCGTCGACATCCGCGGCGGCGATCCGATCATCACGGCGACTGCCGGATCCGGCATGGTGGCGCACAATGCTGAGGGCGCCGAAGCCGGGTGAGGGGTCTGAGGTTGGCGAACCCCCAAGGGTGGCTCCGATTGCGTATGGTTCATAGGCAGATGAGGCGAGTTCCATGACAACAAAGCGACGAATCGCGCTGGCCATTGGGTTCACAGCGGCATTGCTTCTGCTGGTGGCCGCCCCGGCGACGGCCGGCCTCGAGGGGAACTGCAGCGGGTCGGCCACCATCGACGGCATCGAGTACGACGCTTCCTACGACACCGCAGACAACCCCATCGTCGTTCCAAAAGAGCGGGAAGGTCTTCGCATCCCCTACGAGGGGGCCGTCACCATGGCCAACACCAACTACCTCGGCGCGGTGGGAATCGTGATCGGCCCGGTCACCGTCAACGTGGCCGATTGGGGTCTCGAGGAGAACAGAGACGACATCAGGGCTACGGAGCCCGGCGCCATCTATGTGCTGGGCAACCAGCTCAACAACATCGTGGGTATCTACCAGCTCACCGCCTTCCATGATGCCGACGGCGGCAGTTGTGACGCCGACGCCATGGTGAAGTTGGACGGCGATCCGCTGTCCACGCCCATCGGGGCAGGCGCGACAGCCGGACTGGTGGTCACCGGCGCCGGCGTACTGTCGGCCGGCATCAAGAAGAAGTCATCATGAGGGGCAGGCCCATACTCGGCGTGGTGTCCGGCTTCTTGTTTGGAGTGTTCCTGGCCCTCGTGCTCCAACAATTCTCTATTCGACCGCTCGACAACCTCTCGGTGATCGGGTTGCCCATCCTGGGGATCGTGCTCGGCCTGGCGATGGCCGCATGGGCTCCGTTCGGGAAGGGCGACACGGGGGTCTACCTGGAGAAGAAAGACGACGGCTCCTAGCCCGCGGTCGCCAGCCGGCGGTAGGGTGCGCCCATGCGTGCATGGCTGCTTCACGACACCAAGGGACCCGGATCGTTTTCGCTAGAGGACATCGATACCCCCGAGCCTGGTCCGGGTGAGGTGCGGGTCCGGTTGAAGGCATCGGCCCTCAACCACCTCGATCTCTGGGTGTCGATGGGGTTGCCGGCTCCGCATCACTTTCCCCACATCGCCGGGGGTGACGGCGCTGGTGTGATCGACGCCGTCGGACCAGACGTCGCCACTTGGTCCGTGGGCGACGAGGTTGTCATCAATCCATCGATGGCGTGCGGCCAATGCGCTCAATGCCAACGTGGCGAAAGTCCATTCTGCGAGAGCTACGGCGTGCTCGGAGAGCATATGAATGGCACGCTGACCGAGCAGATCACCATCCCCTCCCGCAACGTCGTCTCCAAGCCCGCCAACTTGTCGTGGGAGGAGGCCGCCGCCTACGGACTTGCCTCGGGGACCGCCTACCGAATGATGGAACGGGCCCGCTTACAGGAGGGCGACAACCTTCTCATCATCGGAGTGGGTGGCGGCGTGGGCGTCATGGGTCTGTTGTTGGGACGAGCGCTGGGTGCCAATGTGTTCGTGACGTCGAGAGATCCCGAAAAACTGGAACGTGCCATGTCGCTCGGAGCGAGCGCGGGCTTCGATTCGGGTTCCGAGTTCTCCAAGGATATGAAGGCAGCAGGCGGCGCCGACGTGATCCTGGAGAGTGTTGGCCCTGCCACGTGGAACCAGTCGTTCCGATCGATCAAGCCCGGCGGCCGGATCGCCGTGTGCGGTTCGACGAGCGGGCCGAAAGTCGAGGTCTCGATGCCAGTGCTCTTCTTCAAGCAGATAGAGATCATCGGCTCGACCATGTTCACCTACGCCCAGTTCGACACGGTCACCAAGATGATGGCGTCCGGCAACATCCATCCCGTGGTGGATTCGGTCACGCCCTTCGAGGACCTGCCCACGGCGCTGGAGAAGATGGAGAGCGGCAACCAGTTCGGCAAGCTGGTGATCGGGCGATAGGCCTTCGTTGCGGTCCGGAGTCCGCAGCGCGAGGACTCGTGCTTCGCAGCGAATCGCTACTCCGGCTCCAGCACGAAGACGGCGATCTCCCGATGGCTCGCTCGGACGGGGTACGTGGCGTAGCCGTCGTACAACTCGCGGGCGGTTGCCCAGATCTCTTCGGCCTCAGAGTCCTCGGCTCTCCGTGCCATGACGTCGACGGTCCGGTTGCGATAGGTGACCGACGCTCGCGGATTTGATATCAGGTTGAAGACCCACGCTGGGGTTTTCTGCAGTCCAAAGCCCGTGCCGAGGATGGCCAAGTTGCCCTCGGTGGGGATCCCGAGCAACTGGGCGGTCCGAGGCTGGCCGCTCTTGGCGCCAGTCGTCGTGACATCGATCACCGGCAATCCGGCGACGACCTCGGACACCGTGGTTCTCCCCTTGGTCAGCGATAGCGCCAGCCGATCCAGAAGATGAATACTCTTGGACATCAGCCAGGCCCCCGGCCTACTCGACGCCACCTTGTGCAGCGAGCTTCGGACTGCGTTCTGCTGGGGATATCGATAGTCCAATTGCTCTGCCAGGCCCATCCGAACAGCCTACGTCGAGGAATCGCCGGATGTCGCAGCGTCGGCAAACGACGTCATGAACCAAACCGCCACTGCGGATCAATTGAGCCCAAAGGCGATGCGGTGGCCCCGAGACCGTCCCTCGCGAGACGGCGGTGAATCCACACGGACGGCAGGTCCATGCGCTGTGCCGGTTCGTGGTCGTGATGTAGGCTCTCGGCAACGTGGAGAAGATCGCTGCGAGATACGCCGAGGTCGTCGAGTCGGTCGAACAAGTGGCGCCGTGGCCTCGTTTGGCTTGTACGAGCCGACATCCTCGACGGTGATGATGAAGTCGGACTCAACGCCCGTGCCGGACGTTGCTCGAGGCGAACGAGGCGCGGTCGATGTTCGAGAGGATGATCAGTTTGACCGCTGCTTCAGCCGCCTCGACGCCTCGGCACAATCCGCAATAGCGAACCAGTCCGCTAGGGAGGCATCGCAGGCGGCGGCTACCTCATCCGTTACCTCGACGTTGTGTTCGGCGCCAACGGCTCCGGCCGTTATCTCAAAGCTTCTTCGAACTCGAACAGCAGGGCCGACAAAAGAGCCCTATCTCCGTTCGTCAATGCTTCACCGGACGCGAGTTTCTCTTCCAGATCATCAACGACGGCCACAGTCAGGTCGGGCTGGGACGTGGCCGGGGCCACCATCGTCCCGAGGGCAACGAGCGTCGCAAGCGTCGCCGCATCGTCGCGCCCGTCGGGGCTGTACTGAACCGGGATGACGCTCAGCTCAACGACGAGATCGGTGAGGTATTCGGAGAGGGATGCCATCTTGAAGTAATCGAGCTTCTCGGGAGTGTCCTGTGGAGTGTGATAGTGCCGAGTTCGCCCCGAGGTGAAGAACAAGTAGGGGATTGAGGCCTGCTCAAACGCGTAGTGGTCGCTAAGAGGGGGAGCGATGCCACCGTGGAGCCTTCTCGGAAGAATCCCATCAACAGCGACACCGTCGACCAGTTCACCGACGCCAGGTGCCCGCTCGGCGCCGAGCACGAATATTGACTCCTGGCCCTCAGGGGGTAGCGACTCATCTCCGAGCGAATGCCCCACGATGTCGAGACAGACCATGAGATCGATTCGCTCGAGGGGCACGGTGGGATTCGACACGAAGTGGACCGATCCCATGTGTTCCGTCATGAAATACGGTGGTTCTTCGGCATCGAAAGAGCACACGAGCACGCTCCGGCCGAGACTGTCCCGGACCGCCAACTGCGCTGCTGTCTCGACAAGAACAGCTACCGCTGCAGCGTTGTCATTGGCTCCCGGGTATGTGTCACCGAACCAAACACCCAGATGGTCATAGTGCGCCGCCAGAACGACGAACCGCTCGGACTTCGGGCCGGCTCCGGGGATGATTCCCAGCAGGTTGGCTCCGCCTATTGCCGGAATAGCCTGCAAGTAGGCATCCTCGCCGGCGGGCACGAGACCGATTGATTCGAACTGCTCGTGGACAAAACGCCTCGCTTTCGCACCGCCGGGCGTGCCGGCAGCCCGACCTTCCAGTTCAGGCGATGCGAGGAACTCGACCACCTCACGAAGGTGGGCTGAACGCTCGGCTTTGGTGTCCATCGTTTGACAGCGTCCTTGAGAAGTTGCCCCGTTCGCCGAGGCTAGAGGATGTGCCGGCGCGATGTGGCCAGGGGCAGAAATCGATTCCTCTCGAGCACAGCTCGAGAGGCGCCGAC
>JBFGJH010000091.1:0-8639 GCA_041577335.1 Acidimicrobiia bacterium
AAGCCGTAGAAGCCCCGGCCCCCGATTTGATTCGATCCGGTGTCTGATGACGCCGGCCGCCGCGACGCAGGTTGTCGAGCCAGAGATTTCGCAGACTCTGACTCTCACCGGCTAGAGGGCTCAGTGCGCTCCTCGGGCGCAGGTGCACGCAGGGCTGGTGTCGTCTGATGGAAGCGAATGGAGAACAACCGCTACCACCATCGGGATGAAGACCAGCAGGTTGTAGAGCAAGTGCAGCTCGGCGCGGGGCACCCACACCTGGCCGACGCTGACGGGGCCGCTCGAGTGGAACAGATTCGAGCCGATCAGGACCTGGCCTTGAAGGAGCGAGTGTTCGATGAAGTGCCATGTCTGGATTGCCAGCGATGCGTACCACCATTTGGCGGCCGCGCCTGAGAACCCCGGAGCTAGGGCGATGAGTCCCACCCACATGAAGAGCGCGAAACCGAAATGCATGACCTCGCTCGTGACCAGCCACGGCAGAAACATGCCGACCAATCCGAGCGAGTCCGGACGTGGGAGGTCGAGGATCCAAATCTGATAGGCCTGGAATATGTGCTCGAGCCAATGGGCAAGTACCACCGCGGTGTAGAGCCACAGAGCCTTTTCGTGCCACCGTGTGTTGAGCTGGGATACCAGACTGTTCGGATAGGCCGGCTCCGCCTTTCGCAGGTCGATCAACGTCATTCTTTCTTCCTCCCTTTACTGACTAACCATGACCGGCGCGCTGAAGACGCGAGCCCGCCGCTGCCACAACCACATGACAAACCAAAGCCCCGGAACGGTGATGACGATGAGCGTCGCCTGGAAGTACCAGGGTGTCGCCATCTCGTCGATGGCGATTGCCTGCTCAACATGCTGGCCGGCGTTGGTGGTCCATGAGATGATCAGTGTGTCACCGAGCTGAGAGTCGAACTGGACGGTCCACGCGCTCGCAGACGCCAGTAGCTCATCGATGTGGCGACGCAGACCATCGGCACCTACGACCCAGAGCTCTGGGTCGGTGGCGGCGCCCTCGGACTCGATTGCGGCGCTGGCGCGAACCGACCGGTTGTCGTCGAATCCGCTGTCGTATTCGATCCACAGCGACACCCGATAGGGCCCAGCCTGCTCGCCGATCACCGCCGGCACCGAACCATGGACCCCATGTGCTCCGGCCGGTATCGCCCCAAGCATCATGGCGGCCGTGAGAAGGATTGATGTACCCCAGCGCCGCAAAACCCCAAACCCCCCGGTTACTCCCGTTTCCTGAAAGGAGCGTCTCACATCGCCGGGTCCATGGCTATGCGGTATCGACCAGCTGAGCGGTGGGTACTGGCGTCACCCGGACTGGGGTGTTGACGTCACCTCTCGATGTCGAGCAGGCCCCGCCGGAACGCCTCCCGCATCAGCTCAACAATGCTGTGAGCATCGAGTTTGGCCATGAGACGGGTTCGGTGTCGTTCGACGGTCTTCACCGAAATGCCAAGCTGGTTTCCGATGGCACGGTTGGTGAGACCCTCGCCGATGAGCTGGAGCACCTCCAGCTCGCGGGGTGTCAGTTTGTCACGGCCCGCCAATGGCTCATTTGGACTTGCCGTGGTCTCCAGAATCGACGCGGATGCGACCGGGCTCAGATAGGTGGCTCCCCGGTCGGCGGCTCGGACTGCCAGGAGAAGCTCCTCCGTGACCGAGCCCTTGAGCACATAACCCTTGGCGCCCGCTTGCATCGATCTGCGCACGAGCGCCGGCTCGGTGTGCATCGACAACATCACCACCTCGGTCGTGAGGTCGGCTGCTCGGATCGCCTCGGTTGCCTCGATGCCATTCTGGCGGGGCATTGTCACGTCCATCACCAGGACATCTGGCACCAACGCCTGGGCGAGCTCTACAGCTTCGATCCCGTCGTTGGCTTCGCCGATCACTTCGATGTCGGCTGCCCGCTCGAGCAGGGCACGGATACCTTCTCGCACCAGGTGATGATCGTCTGCGATTGCGACACGAATCACTCGGTGGCCTCGATGGGGAGAATCGCCACGAGCTCGGTGCCGCGCGACGAGCTGGAGACGCCCAGTTGGCCGCCGAGGGTCTCAATGCGTTCCCGCATGCCGGCGAGGCCCAAACCGGTGCGCCCGGGGGCCCCAACCTGTTTCACATCCATTCCCGTGCCATCGTCGGCGACGCGTACGGCGGCGTGAGTGTGACCGGCCAGTCGCATCGACACCTCGACGTGTGTGGGGTTTCCATGGATGGCGGCGTTGGTTACCGCCTCCTGCACGAACCGGTAGATACAGATCTGTTGGGCGTCGTCGAGCCCAGGGATTTCGTTGCCGGAGTAATCGATGGCAAGTTTGGTTCGGGCAGTGAACTGGTCGCAGTAGTCCTCCAACGTGTCGCTCAGCCCCAAGGCGTCCAAAGCCGGGGGGCGGAGGTCGTAGGCGAGGGTGCGGATTCGTTCCCGAGTCACATCGACAAGCTCGATCGCCTGGTCGAGGTTGGTGCGCACGGTGTCGGTGTCGACGTCGGCCTCCTGGCGGAGCAGTTCGAGGCTGATCTTGAGGGCTGCCAGCGCTTGGCCCGCTTCGTCATGGAGCTCCCTCGACACGCGGCGGCGTTCGTCTTCCTGGGCGTCGACGACCCGTCTGGCAAGGTCATGGAGCGCCTGTTCCGCTCTCCGATGGGCAGTGACGTCGTGGCTGTAGATCCTGATGAGCTCGGTGCCGCCAAGATCGGCGTAACAAACCTTCTGCTCGAATACCGAGCCGTTGAACTCCACCTCCCGTTGACCGGAGTCTCGGCCCTCGGACCGGAGGTCCGCCACCACATCCAGCACCCCGGCAACCAGCGGATGGTTGGCACGAAGCAGCAACTCGGGGAACCGGTTCGCAGCTTCCGGGTTGCAGTAGGTGACCCGTCCAGCCATGTCGGTCTCGATGACTGCGTTGGGATTCTGCTCGGGAAAAGTGGCGAGATGAGCAAGGCCGCCGGCAGAGACCGACGGCAGCTGGGTTGTCTCGTTCGGCGTCGTCGCCGGCTGGTCGGCCATTGCCTGAACTCCCACGGCTGCCCACGCGGACAGCCCTCCATAGGTGGTCAGGCTACCGCCGATCGCGGGAGATCGGGTCGTCTGCAGCCGGTGGGTGGTGGGGAAGAAAGCCGTCCTCATGCTCGCGGAACGGCGATCGGGATCGGCTGTTCGTCCACCCGGCCGGCTGCATGGGGCGGAGCAGGGGCAATCCGCGATGGAGAGTGCCGACGGCCGGAATGTGGTGCGTTGCAGAGACCAATCAGCCCATCGCGTCGCGGATGGTCGTGTGAATACGATCCACCGATGGGATCGCCAAGTCTTCCAGAGACTCCGCTGAGGGGAGCGGTATGTGCGGGGTGGTGATTCGCACCACAGGCCCATCGAGATTCCAGAACGCCTCGTCGGCGATGATCGACGCCAGCTCGGCTCCCCACCCGCACAGTCGCGGGTTCTCTTCAACAGTGAAGAATCGCCCGGTCTTTTCAGTAGAGCTGAGCAACGTTTGGGTGTCGAGGGGCACCAACGACCGAACATCGACGACCTCTGCCGAGATCCCGTCGCCTGCCAACCGCTCGGCGGCCTCCAGTGCGCGCGGCACCATCAGCGCCAGGGCGGCGATGGTGCAGTCGGTGCCTTCGCGGACCACCGCCGCTTTCCCCAGCTCATCCAGGATCTCGCCGTCGGGGATCTCGGCCTTTCCAGCCATCAAGGACTTGTGCTCGAACATGACCACGGGGTCGGGGTCGCGGACCGCCGCCGCCATCAATCCGATCATGTCGACCGGGGTGGAAGGGGCAACGACCTTCAAGCCGGGGATCATCATGCACCAGTTCTCGACGCTCTGGCTGTGCTGCGCCCCGAAGCGGGAGCCACCGCCATTGGCGGTGCGCACGACCAGCGGCATCGTCATCTGGCCACCAGTCATGTAGCGAGACTTGGCGATTTCGTTGGCCAGGATGTCGAAGCACACTGCCAGGAAATCGGAGAACATGATCTCGGCGATGACGGGAGTGCCGGTCATCGCGGCGCCCATGGCCGCCCCGAGGATGGCCTGTTCCGAGATCGGGGTGTCGCGGATGCGATCGGGCCCAAACTCTTCGACGAGTCCGACTGTGGTCTTGAAAACGCCCCCGGCGCCGGCGATGTCCTCGCCCAGCATCACCAGAGCCGGGTCGCGGCGCATTTCTTGGGCGATGCCGTAAGCCACGGCATCGCGATAGCTCAGTTCCGCCATGCCGAGCCTCCATCGGCCCACATGTCGGTGAAGAGGTGCTCCCCGCCGGGAGGCGCGCCCGCCTTGGCGAAGTCTGTGGCCTCGTCTACGCGGGTCGCCACGTCCTTCTGGATGGATGCCAGATCCCCCTCGGGAACGCCCAGCTCCAGTAGGCGCGAGTGATACATCGGGATTGGATCACGGTCGAGCCAGGCCTCGACCTCGCCGGCGGGACGGTACTTGCCGGGATCTGCCCGGCTGTGTCCGCCGTGCCGGTACGTCACGGCCTCCACCAACGACGGCCCATTGCCGGAGCGGGCTTTGTCGAAAGCCCGGCTCGCTTCAATGAACACCGCATCTGGGTCGTTCCCGTCGACGATGATGCTCTCCAGGCCGTAAGCAGCAGCTCGGTCGGCCGCCGGATGGGGCACCGCCGTCACCAAATCGATCGGCGTGTACTCCATATAGAGGTTGTTCTCGCACACGAATATCACGGGGAGATTCCAGACGACGGCAAAGTTGATCGCCTCGTGGAACGCACCGATGTTGGTGGTCCCATCGCCGAAGAACGCCACGGCGACCTGATCGGTCCCTCGCATCTGAGCGGACCACGCCGCTCCGTTGGCGATGCAGAGGTGGGCGCCGATGATGGCGTAGGAGCCCATCATGTTGTGCTCCACCGACGTGAGGTGCATCGAGCCACCCTTGCCCTTCAGGATCCCGTTCTCGCGTCCGAGCAGCTCGGCCATGACCGGGCCAAGCGGCGCTCCCCGTGCCAGCGTGTGCGCATGGCCCCGGTACGTCGCGAAGGTGTAGTCGTCGGGTTGCATCGCACTTGCGAAGCCGGTGGCGACGGCCTCCATTCCGAGTGAGAGATGGCTGGTGCCTTTCACGAGATTCTGCATGAAGAGGTCGTAGGCCCGCTTCTCGAACTGGCGGAGGACCTGCTGCATCTCGTACATGGCCACTCGCTGGTCGAGAGGTATGTCGAGGCTTGCGTTGGAGGCATCCACCGGATCGGGGAGCCGAGGGGGTCGGTCCGAATAGTCATAGAGGCCGGCGTCGCCAACGGCCTCAGTACTCATTGGCGACCATCAACTCTTCGCACGGGAACAACGTGGTTATCTCGGGCCCGTCTGCGGTCACCACCATCATCTCTTCGATGCGCGCCGCCGACCGGCCGTCAGCTGCAGGTGCATACGTTTCGAGAGCGAAGTACATGCCTTCTTTGATCTCGATGGGATCGTCGAGGGAATTGAGTCGCGAGATGATCGGACGCTCGTGAAGGCCGGCGCCGACGCCGTGCCCGAACTGGAGCCCGAAGGCATCCATCTCGTCCACAAACCCAAACTCTTCCGCTCTCGGCCACACCTTCGCAACCATGTCTGTCGTGACACCCGGTCTGATCAGCTCGATCGCCGCGTCCATCCACTCGCGCGATTGTTTGAAAGCATCTCGCTGAGCTTGCGTGGCCCGCCCGACGACAAAGGTCCGGTAGTAGCAGGTCCGGTAGCCGTTGTAAGCGTGGATGATGTCGAAATAGGCCGTGTCACCCGGCCGAATCATCCTGTCCGAAAAGACATGCGGATGGGGACTGCACCGTTCTCCGGCGATCGAGTTGATCGCTTCGACGAACTCCGAGCCCATCTCGAACAATCGAGCATGGGCGAGAGCGACGATGTCGCTCTCGCGGACTCCCGGCTTGAGCGCCTCGAAGATGTCCTGGTAGACACCGTCGACCATGGCACTTGCCTGGGTGAGCAACATGATCTCGTCGGCGCTCTTGATCTCGCGGGCCATCATCATCGCCTGCTGTCCGTCGACGATGTCGAGTCCCTCGGCCTGTAGCGCCAGAAAGACCCCGGTTTCGGCCATGTCGACGCCGAGACGCTCGCCTTCCAAACCGTGCTCCCGCAGGGTTGCGGCGATTTCCTTGACTGCCCGGTGATGCAAGCCGGCTTCCGGGCCGATGGCTCCTTGCAGCCCGGTGTTACCGCCGATGGAGTTCTCAGTGTCGAACAGCGTCGGCAGCTGCAGTCGGTGTGCTTTGGCGGCCGAGCCGAAATCCCAGATCTTTGGTCGTGCTTCGCGGGTCACCAGTGCCCAGCGCTCGCCTTTGTTGAACGCCCAATAGCCGATGGTGGTGCTGGTTGTGTAGCGGATGTTGGTGGTTTCGAAGAGGAGCAACGCACCGAGGTCGTGCGCTTCGAGTTGCTCCCGGACTCGCGCCAGGCGGTATTCCCTGAGCCTCGGGAAGTCGACACGATCCTCCCAGTCGACGCTCATGACGCCGGGTGCAGGAGTTGTGGCTACCGGAAATTCACTCATGACGAGACCCTTCTCTACCCGCGATGCAAACGTTTGAATTGTGGACCCTGAGGCGTTCCCTGTCAACTTGGGTCGCTCTCGCCCGAGAACTCGATTCTCGGTGCGTGGAGCTGTGGGTCAACGCATCGTCGGGCTTGAGCCGTCGAGCCAGTCGGCTTCGAAGATCGTGCCGCGGGCAGCAGAAGGGATTGGGGGCTGAGCTTCGATCCACCGCCCCAGGGCTCGGCCGAGTCCGCCGCCTGATGCACCATCCGATTCTGAGCGCGATGCCGGCGCCCGGCTCCTGCACCCGCTAGGGGTTGTGGTAGCTGGTCAGTTCGGCGTGAGCCGACGCGAATCGCAACGCCTCCTTGTTCACTGCTTCTCTCCGAGGATGGGCCGACCTGTCGGCGCCGCGTCCAGTCGCGCGACAAACGTTTGCCACGCAGGCAACGTGGTGTGATGATGAGCGGAAGGAGCACTCCTGGAGAAAGGATCTGCCATGGCGACAGAATTGTCAGTAGCGGTCGTCGGCCTGGGCACGATGGGGTCGACGATGGCACGGACCCTGGCCAGTGCCGGCTTCGCTCCGGTGTTGTGGAACCGGACGCCCTCAGCTGCATCCGCCCTTGCTGCCGAACTCGGTCTGGGCGCCGCAGCCAGCCCTCGCGAAGCGGCTGCGGGAGCCGATGTGGTCGTCACGAGCCTCGCCGATGATGCTGCCGTGCGCGCCGTCTACCTCGATCCCGAGGACGGGGTCGTCGCCGGGGTTCGCCCCGGAGCGGTTGCAGTGGACACGTCGACTGTCGATCCGCAGACGACAGAGGAAGTGGCGAGGGCTTTCTCGATCACCGGTGCGTCGTTCCTAGATGCTCCCGTTTCGGGAAGCGTCACATTGGTGGAAGCAGGTGCGCTGACCACGATGGTGGGAGGTGATGCTGAGGCGCTCGAGCAGGCCCGCCCGGTGCTCGACGCGCTGTCGAAGACGATTTATCACATGGGCGCCAACGGCACCGGGTCGACGATCAAGCTTGCCGTGAATGCGTTGATCCATGCCACGAATACTGCAATCGCGGAGGCTTTGGTGCTCGCCGAAGCGGCGGGCGTCGAGCGGGGTCTTGCGTACGAGGTCTTCGGAGCGGGTGCCGGCGGCTCGCCGTTCCTGCACTACAAGCAGGCGGCTTTCCTAGACCCGGATGCTGCGCCTGTCGCTTTCAGCCTCGACCTTGTCGCCAAAGACCTGCGGCTGATTCTTGCGCTCGCCGACCGGGTCCGAGTGCCGATGCAGCAGGGCCTCACCAACCTCGCAGTGACAGAGTCGGCGATAGCCGCCGGTCTCGGCAATCGAGACATGAGCGCCATCGCCGCACATCTGCGTAGGTGAGAGATCGAGAGGAGATAGGGTGAGCCACATCCACGACGTGGCGATCATCGGTGCTGGAATCGTCGGGCTGGCCACCGCTCGGGCGCTGGCCGAGCAACTCCGCGGCATCGATCTGGTGGTGGTGGACAAGGAGCCGCAGGTTGCGATGCACCAGACGGGCCACAACAGTGGCGTTCTGCACTCGGGCCTCTATTACCGGCCCGGGTCGCTGAAAGCGCGCCTCTGCGTCGATGGCCAGCGCCGTATGGGCGAGTTCTGCGAGGCGCACGACATTCCTCTACGACGGTCGGGCAAGGTGGTCGTGGCAGTCGAGGCTGCCGAAATAGCGAGGCTCGACGAGTTGGAACGGCGCGGCCACGCCAACGGTTTGCGCGATCTGATGCGGCTCGATCCGTCGGAGCTTCGCGAGCTCGAACCGCACGTGACGGGCGTCGCAGCTCTGCATGTGCCGGAGTCCGGGGTCACCGACTTCGGCTTGGTGGCCGACGCCATGGCCAAATCACTGCCTGCCACGATTCGACTCGGCTCGGCCGTGGAAGGGATCGTGGCGAAGGGAGAGGTGACAACGCTGATCACCAGCACGGGTTCGGTTGCGGCCCGGCTGGTCGTCAATTGTGCCGGTTTGCACGCCGATCGTGTGGCGGTGATGGCCGGTGTCGACCCCCCGGCGAGGATCGTCCCGTTTCGCGGGGAGTACTTCGTTCTCTCGGAGTCGGCGCATCAGCTCG
>JBFGJH010000092.1:0-8578 GCA_041577335.1 Acidimicrobiia bacterium
CGAAAGGAACCATGCGTCGGTCGCGCCGCCACATGTAGGCGGCTTCGACTATTTCGACGCTCTCGTCAACAAACCGCAAAATCGATCGGATGAGGTTTGCCTTGCGCACAAAGGACGAGACTAACCCCGTGTGCGGAGCGGCTGCCTCCCATCCCGATACGTCGGCTGATGGTCATCCACAGCGTCGGCCATGGCCGAGTAGCGTCGGAAACGCCCGTTTCGAAAGGGGATCCTCATGGCGCACGGAGATGAACTGCTCCGGGACTATCAATTCGTGGTGGAGATCGGCGGCCTCGACGATCAATTGCACTTCAGCGAAGTATCTGGGCTCGGGGTAAAGGTTGCCGCCATCCAGTTTCGCTCGGGCGGCGATGTCGACACCGTCGGCCGAGTGGTCCCGGGACAGGTGAGCTACGGCCCCGTCACGTTGAAACGGGGGCTTGCCAGAGACATGGCCCTGTGGCGTTGGCTTTCCAGTATCGAAGACGGACAGGCGGATTTCCGGCCCGTCACCATCTCGATTCTCGGTGAGAATCGCCAACCGGCCGTCGCGTTTCGGCTCCGTTCTGCTTGGCCGTCACGATTGGAGCTCGGTGCACTCAAGGGTCTCGGCAACGACGTGGCCATCGAGACCCTAGAGCTGACATTCGAGCATCTCGACGTGGAAGACATGTGAGCGGCCCCTACGTCGTCCTCGACACGGCACTGGCCGACGGTCTGTTGTGGTTGATCGTGGAAAACGTCGGCGACGAGCCGGCTCACAAGATCTCGGTTCGCTTCTCGCGCGCACTGATGGGACTGGGCGGGTCGGTAGAGATATCGGCGCTGCCGCTCTTCCGGGACCTCGGATTCCTTGCGCCCGGGAAGAGCCACCGGGTGGTGCTCGACCGCGCCGACCTGCATCTGCGCGGCCGGCGCCGACACGTGTTCACCGCCGTGGTGGACTTCTCCGACGACCGGGGCCGAGCACACACTACGAAACAGCGCCACAACCTCGACATCTACCGGGAATACCCCACGACGCCGTAGAGCGTGCAGCCGCGTGGCGGCGTCGCCTCAGCCTTCGGCGGAGCGCCACGCTTCGCGCAGCTTGGTCCGGCTCGTCCCAAATCGGAGCAAACCGCCGGCGTAGATACGGCCCGCCAGCCGGACCCCGAGGTACAGCGTTACAAGGAGGAGCAGCAGCGACAGCCCGTACTGCCACACGGGGATCGCATCCAGCGACACACGGATGGGAACCACAAATGGCGCGGTGAATGGAATCAGAGTCGTGACGACCGCTACCGGACCGTCGGGGTCGGCGAGCACCGCGAACCCGGCGAAGAAGCCGCCAATCGACAAAATGGTCATCGGCATGGCGGCGCTCTGCGCCTCCTCGATGCGACTGACCAGCGCCCCCGCTGCACCAAACATCGTTGCGTACAGCAAGAACCCGAGAACGAACCAGACGATGAGATTGATCAGCGACATCACCGCGATGTCAGGAAGCTCCACCGGTCCTGACACCTGCAGCGCGACGTAGGCGACAGCGATGGTCGAGGCGAACTGGCCAATTGCCAGGGAGCCAATACCCACGATCTTGCCGGCCAGGAGATGCCAGGGCCGGATCGCAGAGATCAGGACTTCCACGACTCGGTTCGACTTCTCTTCGGTCACGCCGGTCAGAATCCACGTCCCGTAGAGGATGATGGCCAGGTACAGCAGCAACAGCCCGAAGTAGGCGGCGATTGCCTGCCCTTCCTCGTCCGCTCCTTGTTCAACGAGGGTGGTCACCTCGAGAGCGTCGGTGGTCAAAACGCCGATGACCTCTTCGGCGGCACGACCGTTTTCAGCTGCGATGGCCTCCAGCGCCATGGCGCCGGCGGCCTGTTGCAGAAACGGCGTGGGCCCGGTCTCGCCGAAGAAGCCGCCAAGCCGCTCCGTCACCAGCTCAGTGCCGTCGATGAGCACCACATCGACATCTCCAGCCTCGATGGCAGCCTCGGCGGCCTCTCGGTCGGTCAGCGAGATGACCTCCATGGCGACCGACGGATCCGCGTCCTCTTCATCGTCGGAGTTGGCGAAGAGCACCGCGTTGGTGACGATCTCCGCGTTGCCTTCTCCCACCGACCCCACCTTGTACTCCTCGGGCGAGCCGTCGAAGAAGCCGGGGACGATGATCAGCGCCAACACGATGGCAATGGTGAGGAGGGTGGTCACGAGGTAGGCCTTCGACCGAATCCGCTGCCGCATTTCCCGCCCGGCGACCAGCCGGATTGCCTGTGTCGAAGTCATCGCACCGCCTCCCGGAACAGGTCGGTGAGCGACGGCGTCGTATAGGTGAAATGGCGCACTTCGCCGGCTGCTTGTGCTTTGGCGAGCAGACGTCGGACATCGACCGCCGAGTCGACAACGGCGGTACGAGTTGCCCCGGCGTGGGACGTATAACGAACGCCCTCCAAATCGGCGAGCAGGTCGTCGTCGGAATCTGTGATTTCGTACTCCAGGTGGCGAATGGGAGCAGCATCCTTGAGTTCTCGAACAACACCTTCGAGGACGATCTCGCCTGCGTTGATGATGGCTACGTCCTCGCAGAGGTCCTCCACCAAATCGAGTTGATGCGACGAAAACACAACGGCTTTACCCCGAGCAGCCTCCTCCATGAGGATCTCCGACATGGTGTCGGCGGCGATCGGGTCGAGCCCGCTGAACGGCTCGTCGAGTACCAACAACTCGGGATCGTGAGCCAGCGCCACCGCCAGCTGCACCCGCTGCTGATTCCCGTGCGACAGCGAGTCGAGCTGGTCGCCTGCGCGTTCACCAAGTCCGAGGCGATCCAACCAGTGATGAGCAGCCGCAGTAGCAGCGGCAGCATCGAGGCCGTGCAACCGGCCGAAATATGCAACTTGATCGGCGCTCTTCATACGCGGATACAGGCCACGCTGCTCGGGCATGTACCCGAAGCGTCGGCGCATCTCGGCATCGATGGGCACACCGTCCCACGTCACCGATCCGCTGTCGGGACGGATCAGCCCGAAGACTGCCCGCATGGCGGTTGTCTTTCCGGCACCGTTGGGGCCGAGGAAGCCGAGCATCCTGCCGCGCTCGACCTGTAGCGAGCAGCCGTCGAGTGCCACGACGGCGCCGTAACGTTTGGTGAGTGATTCGATGCGCATCATGGGAGCGTGCAGGCTAGGACCGGCGGCGGCCAGATCGAAAACCCCATAGATCTGAGCTGGCTGCTGACGGTGACATGGCGCTCCTGGAGGTGGTTGTGCGCTCGCGAGCGAAGGGGCGAACGTACCGTCCGCCCCTTCCACTTCCTACCTGCGTCTCTTCCGGCCGAGCTATCCAGCCATGGCCATCTGTGGCTCGACGGGAGGCGTCTCCTCGCTCTTGACCTTCCGAACGCCGGCAATCCACGCACCGGTGCCCAACACGATGACCAGGAAGCCAACGATTGGGCCCAGCACCGGGACCATGCCGATCGCGACGAGGATCAAGACGCCGAGCGCCATCCAGGCGAATCGATTGGCGCTCGGGACGATGCGCTTGCCGATCCAGGTGCCGATGGTGACCGGCGCCACAAAGACGAGCGTCGTGAACGCCACCAGAGCACCGACCGCCAGCGCGGCCAGCATCGCGAAGATGAATAGGCCGACCCACGAGCCCAGGCCGGAGATCCCGGCGAGAATTGCCAAGAGGATCCCGGCGATCAAGACAACGAATGGCAGGAGCGCCAGCAGGACCAGGAATCCGAGTCCCCAACCCACCGACTCCAACCAGCGGGACTCCGCCCGCTCGATGGCAGCAGTGGTGCGGCCGAAAAACGCCCAGATCATCAGTGCGCCGAAGAGCAGCAGCGAGATCGCTCGGAGCAGGCCCTCGACAAACGGGCTGCGTGCCTCGACGACCGTGGCACCTGCATCGTCGAGAGTGACATCTTCGATTCCGCCGATGGAACCCGTGTTGGAATAGGTCCCGGCGCTTCCGAGCACGTCGCGGCCCACGTCTCCAGACAGTGTGGCCTGGCCGCCGGTGAAGAGGAAGTCCTCACCGACCGTCCCACTCATCGTGGTTTGTCCGCCCGCCAGGGCAGCGTCCTCGCCGGCACTACCGGACAGATTGATCTGGCCGCCGGCTGCCCTGACGTCTCCGGCCACGGTCCCCGAGATCGTGATCGTTCCACCCATCGCGTAGAGATCGCCTTCGACGACTCCGTCGATGTCGATCTGGCCCCCAAATGCGATGACATCGCCGAGCACGGTTCCCTGGATGGCGAGCGTGCCGCCGAAGATGTAGAGATCGCCATCTACGGTCTCGCTGCGGGGAATGGTGATCGAATCACCGGTCCGCACCTTCCCACCCAAGAACTCATCGGTTCCCTGAGCGGCGACGGCGGGACCAACAGCAACTATCAATCCCAATGTCAGAATCAGTACCAGAATGTGTCGTTTCGACATAGTCCGCTCCTTCTCTCAAACCAGAGGGGTTCCGGCTGAACCCCGACCCGTCGGAGCTGCCTCTGGGTAACACGGAGCATCTTCGACGAGCGGGCTCTCTCGCCGCTCGTCGGCTCCCCTTTGGATTGATCGTCTCGAATACGGGAGACGACGGCAAGAGTCTTAGGTCACGTCCCATGCAGGCAGGATGGGCGCCGAGGAGTTTTCGCCAGGAGCGGGGCGAACTGCACACGGCGCCTGGCCCGCCGTCTAGGGCACATACTGCTCGACAATCGAGACGATCTCACCCCCCGTGATCGTGATCCACATCGACGGCTGGTAGTCCCGACTGGACCAGCCGGTCGCCCACGTGCCGTAATCCACGATCGTCGAGTCGGGCCCGCCCGTAGGGCTCAACTGTGCAACCTCGGTGCCGGCAGCGACCGGCACATCCCGAAGTTGGTCTGACTCGTTCCGCACGTAGTAATCGTTGGGCGGTGGTGACTCGGATCCGTCCTCGGCGGCCGCATCTGCCGCGGCGCTGGCCGAGAACCAGCAAGCGAGATCAAACTGGACCTCGTCGGGGCCCGCTGCGGCAGCAAAGCCGAACCACTCCCCATCCGGCAGCTCTTCCGTGCCAGGGGTGCACCCCGAGCCCGATGCCTGTTGGTAGATGTCGAGGTCCACCGTGACCGAGCCGGCTCGGGTCTGGTCTTGGCACTCGCTCTGCAGCCAGTTGTAGAACACGTCGCAGCTGCCAAAGATGCTGTAGCGGACCCGTTCGACGTCATCGAACTGAAAGGCGGTGGCGTTCAGCGACGCCAGCAACGAGGCGCTCCCACAGCTCGTGGATGCGTTGCTCAGTTGCTCTCTGAAGTCCATGAAATCCACGGCGAGGAAATCCTCTTCGAGGCTCACCGATACGACCGAGCCAGCGGTTTCCTCGGAGAAAAAGGATCCAGCACCTTCGGCGACTTCGGCTGTTGTTGGGCCGCCGACGAGCTCGCCAAAGGCAGCAGCAACGGGATCATCCGACCCCGATACGGCTCGTTGGAAAGCGGCGACTTCGCTGCAATCAGACCCGTCGCCCGTCGAGAAGAACAGGTCGACCAGGCCATCGATCGTTGCGGACGTGGTGGGTGACGGAACGGCCGTCGTGGGCAGAGGAACGGACGTGCTGCCCGGCGAAGTCGTTGTCAACGGCACGACCGTCGTCGTCTGATCAGTGGCGGCAGGCGCCGTACCCTCGGGTTCCGCTTCGCCACCGCACGCCGCGCCCAAGAGCACAAACACCATCAACAGCCCAAAGAGACGGAACCGCTGAGTGAGCATGGTCACCTCCTTCAAGAACGCGCAGGGAATCAGTGTGTTCCGGACATTTGACGAAATGGGGACGCCGTCGGTTCCCAACCGGACGTTGCTCGGGCGACCATGTCGTTCCTCACGGAAGTCCGATGGATCGGTCTGCCGGAAACCGCGATCAGTTGCCGTGGCGGCTGCCCGGATCGCGTGGATACTCGCCAAAGACTGCCGTGAAAGCTGACGGAGCGAGGTCCGGGTCGGCCCACCGGCCCGAGGTGATGAGGTTGGCGGCCACCGCTCCGATGGCGTCCGCACTCTTGGCAGCGTGGCCGTTGCCGCCAACTGCGACAAACAGCCCGTCGTCGACCTGGTCCACGTATGGCAGGCCATGGACGGTATCGGTGATGAGGCACGGTTTCATGGTGAAGCTCTCGAAACGGACGCCAGGCAGGATTTCGGTGAGCACTGTGCGCATCGATGCGAGTTGCTCGTCGGCTGCATTGCCTGCCATCCACGCCCGCTTCTCCTCGGCGGAGGTCAGTGCCCCGGCCTCGGCCCACGAGCCACCCATCTTCAAGTAGTAGTCGCCGTCGGGGTAACGGACAGGTGGGACCACGTACACATCGTCGTGGTTGGGGTGGTCGAGAAGGTAGATGAGGGTGGGCAGATCTGCGAGGCGCTCTGCCTCTTCGGGGGATACCCGTCCCAGCACCACCGCTTCCGGGACCACCTCCGCCGCCAAGGGTTTGGGAAGGAGGTCGTTGAGATACGGCCCGGTGGCGATGAGGACCCTCTCGGCCTCGACCGGATCGGCTCGGTGGCACTCGACGCGGAACCCACCGGCCTGACGACTGACCGCGATTGCATGTGTACGGAGCACGGTGGAGCCTTGCCGGCGAGCGACTGTGAGCTGCGCCTCGGCCATACGCCGCGGGTCGATGTAGCCGGCTGGACCGGGTTCGTGAAGCAGCGTCCAGCCTCTTGGGAACACGAAGTGAGGGATGTCGCCCGACCTCTCCTCGGTTGAGCTGATCGTGACTGGCAGGTCGAGCTCGTCGATCACGGCGAGCTGATTGGCAATTCCAGCTGCGTCGTTGCGGACGAAAACATGACCGACCGGGTTGTGAAACGTGATTCCCGAACCGGCTTCGATGATTGGGTACTGAGCGATCGCACGGCTTGCCAGCACCGCCCATTCCCGCCTTGCGTCCAAACGCCGGGAGACCCGACCCGAGTCGTAGTGGCTGGCGAACGGGCCGGTGTGTACAGCCCAGTCGCTCGGCTCGGCGGGTCCAATGCCGACTACGGAGGGTCCGTGACCGGAGAGATGTCGTAGGGCAGCGCTGCCCATCAGACCTAGCCCTATCACTGCCACGTCGAAAGACATGCGGCGAGGTTAGGCGACTGCCCGAAAGCGGAAGCGACCCTCCACCGATTCCACCTCCGCCGTGGAGAAACCGGCGGTACGCAGGCGCGACTCGAAGAATGCCGGATCGACCGGATTGTGCGTGTCGAACAGATGAAACAGCCGAAACCGGAGGCTGGTCGCGCTGTCGCTGCCTGCCAACACCCCTCCGTCTCGGAGAACACGCCGGGACTGCGCCAGCACCGCATCTTGGGCGGCGCTCGTTGGGACGTGATGGAGCATCGTGCAGCAAACCACGGTGACGAACGCACCGTCCGGGAACGGCATGGCGGCCGCGTCACCGGTCTCCACCTTGACTCGATCTCGGTAGCGGTGCCGAAGCCTTTCGGCGGCCGACAGGTCGATCTCCAGGGTCGTGAGATCTTCGACTCCATATCGCACCAGTGCCTCGGTCACGAGGCCTGGTCCAGGCCCGATCTCCAGCACCGGGCCGGACAAATCAACTCCTTCAAGCACCCACGGCAATACCTGCCCGACCATCAACTCACGCCATGCCTCCGAAGCGCAGTAACGATTGTGAAGCCGGTTCATAGTCCTGACATTATCTCCGGGCGGAGCGTGGTCGGGGACGGCATGCAAGGGCGCGCCGCTCGGGCGCGCTACAAGCCAAGGTGGCGCAGAATGCCCGTTTCGATGAGGGACTCATCCCCGGACCAGCGCTCCTCGAGGTTCTCGGTGCCGACATATGCGAACAGGGCCTCCCTCAGATCGCCGCCGGCATCCCACCCGGCCAACTCCAGAGCAGCGCGCACCCGGTCGGCCAGGACAGCATCCAGGACGACGAACTCGAGATCCTCGGGGCGGGGGAAGATCAACCGGTGGATGTCCAGCAGGCGGCTCAGCTCACCAACGGGATGAGCGTGATCGTCCACCCTCAGGTCCACCGTCACGTCGGTGCCACCGCCGTAGCCGCCACCCTCCCGCACCACGAGCATGGCCGCACTTTGGCGACCGCGCTTGTCTCCGCCCGCTTGATCTCCCGCTGCGAGCGCAGCGAGCAGTCTGGCCGTCAGATCGCCGGCACTCGTTTCGAACGTCGTGCCCATCGCTTCCATGACTTCAGGTCCTGTGAGGATGTTGCCCTGACAGGTGTAGCCACCACCGGTGAGGCCGCCTGCCCAGTCGAAGCACTCGGATCCGGTGAAGGTGGCGACGCCACCAACCGCATCCACAAGCCCGACCTGGCGGTGCTCCTTCTCCGGATCGCGGCCCACGAGAGTGGCCAGGGTATCCGATGCAGACGCTCCGGTGGCAAGCATCTCCAGCCCTTCGGGGCCGTAGGCGACGTTCGCCATCGCCTGGGTGGCGATGGCACCTGCCCCCGCCTGAGCCCAGCCGACCACGGCACCGACCGCCAGGAATTTCGACGCTACGGCAACGCCCCACTCGTCGGTGGCTCCATCTCTCGCCACGATCGAGAAGGTCATCG
>JBFGJH010000093.1:0-8569 GCA_041577335.1 Acidimicrobiia bacterium
CACCTCGGGTTGCAGCTCGAACGAGTTCTGTCCCAATGACAATGTGAGTCGTGGGCAGATGGCGGCGTTTCTCGTACGGGCGCTTGGTCTCACCGATCAAGGGTCCAAGGATTTCGTTGATGACAACAACTCGGTCTTCGAGGCTGACATCGAGAAATTGGCGGCGGCCGGCATCACCTCGGGTTGCAGCTCGAACGAGTTCTGTCCCAACGACGATGTCACCCGCGGCCAGATGGCGGCTTTCCTGGCCCGAGCTTTCGATCTTCCCAAAGAGATTCCTGACGGCTTCAGCCTCGCCGAGGAGGACCTGGCGCTCGTTGGGAGCTACTGGGTAGAGGAAGCCGACGAGAACGACCGGCCGGAGGTCGATCGTATGCAGTACTGGCCTCGTGCCTTCGACGAAGGCCTGGACATCGAGCCGGACGACAACAGCACCGACACCGTGGATAGCGCAGGACGCTATGACGGATGGGATGTGCTGTCACCCTCGACGAAGTGGGAATACAAGAACCTGCCACCGAAGAGCGACTGGATGCACTTCACCCTGAACCGGGATGCCAGAGTGGCGGTGGTGTGGCGCGACGAGCTACCGCTTCCGAGTTGGTTGTCGGGCTGGACGGAAGGAGGCACGGTCGCCATCGACGACGATCTCGTGCCCGTGTACGAGAAGGACTACTCGGCCGGGGAAGTGGTCCTGGGAAGCGTCGAGTACTCCGACGACTGGCGGGAGATGTATCTCATCCTGCTCGCTGAATCCGATGAGGAGCCCACGCCGACCCCGCCCGCTCCTGAGAACTTCACGATCCCCGTAGCGAACACGCTCTGCCCGTCGTGGGTCCACGGGCTCCACACAACCATCGGCCCCGACGGCGCCGAGTACGAGACCTGGCATCCACAGATCGACCCGGTGTATTGGTGCTACTTCGGGCACGACCACGGTTCAAACCCCGACCTCATCCCGGGCAGCCCCAAGGTCGCCTACGGGTACGTTGCCGACAAGCTCGACCAAGACGAGCCCAACGTCGGATTCAAGGAGTTCATCTTCAAGGACATGGACGATGAACGGTGGGTGCGCTTCGTGATCCATGCCGGCACGCACAGTGTGCGGCGGGTATGCGCCCAGTTCCACACCCTCCATATCGAAGTCTATGACCTTGCCGGCGAGCAGCAATACTCGGCAGCATTCAAGGCCGACTACGGCGCCGCGTTCGCCACGAGCGATACCGGAAACGGAGTGCTCACTCCAACCAACTGCGGATACTCGATGCCGGGCCTGGCGGCGACGGTTTCGTCCCATCAGAATCGCGAAATCAACGTTGGCTCAGGATCCGACAACTACGAGCGGTGGGATTCCCGCGAAGAGACGGCCGCCACCTACAACCTCGGCATCTCTGCGTTCGACCACCAGTTCGATATCCGAGACCCGCAGTCGCACTGTCTGAGCGCGACGTGCAACAGCGTGGTGATCCGCGACCCGCTCGACGACAACGCCACTCGCAGAACGCTCGGCATGGCATCGTGGCGAGGGGATTTCACCTTCGACGCCGATCATGCACTGGGTTCCGGTGAGTACTTCACCGATCCGTTTGCCGAGGCGATCAGGACTGCCGGAGCCGCCGACGCCGTTCGCCAGTACGTCGCTCCCGCGTTTTCGCTCGAGTTCGCCAAGAACTCGACGTCTGACCGCATCGAGTGTTCGGCCGAAGAGCCGTGGATGTTCGAGTACACCTGTTACCAGATCGGCGGCAGCGGCAATCTGGAGCACCTGCCGAGCCCGCAAGACATGGCCATCGAGGATTCCATCTGGCGGAACTGAACGGCGGCGCGTGAGCAACCGACGGATGACGGTCGGACCGCGACCGCCCCGGCAGGCATGGCCTAAGACACGAACTGCGCCAGGACGGTGGTGACCTCGTTGTCCTGTACTTGGGTGAAGTCGTCATAGAACCGGCCGACTGCTCCAAGGCTGATCGGAGCGTGCAGGGCGACCACTCGATGGGCGCGCCGGGACAACAAGAGGACGGCCTGGGCCGAGGCGACGGGCACCGCCACGACGATCTCGGCCGCATCCATGCACCGGACCACTTCTACAGCGGCAAGCATGGTTGAGCCGGTCGCCATCCCGTCGTCGCACACGATCACCGTCTTGTTCGCCAGGTCGAGAGGAAGCCGATTGCGCCGATAGGTGGCGACTCGCCGTTCGAGTTCGCGCCGCTCGGCGCGCTCAACACTGGCCAAGGCTCCGCCGGGAACCGGGTACTTGGCAAGGAGCTCATCGTTGAGAACGTGGACGTCTTTCTCGCCGATGGCCCCGACGGCCAGCTCGGGCTGGCCCGGGTATCCGAGTTTCCTGACCACCAGAACATCGAGGGGTAGCTCGAGGCGATGAGCAATCTCAGCGGCGACCGGTATCCCGCCCCGGGGGAGGCCCAGCACGACAGCGTTGGGCCACTCGCGATCGGCCAGGGCCGCCGCTAGTTGGGCGCCCGCGTCCCCGCGGTCGACAAATCGTGTCCGCTTCACTCCCTCAGCATGCCGTATCTCCTCTTCTCGAAAAAGGGGCTTTGGTCACCATTGCTTCACACACTCGACTGATGGCGGAGTACGGTTGGCTTGAGGGGAAGCATGGAGCTCTGGTACCCGCAAGCGATTCGCAATCAGGCCGTCCGCGACGGCGGCTCCTACGTTTCCGGGCTGCCCTTCCGGGGTGTTCTTCACACGACGGAATCGAATGGGTTTTCACCACGGTCAGATTCGTATGGTGGTTGGCATACCTCCTACCCCCATTTCACCGCGATCGAGAAGAGCAGCGGTGTCGAGATCTACCAACATGTCGCCATCGACCGCGCGGCGCGAGCCCTTCGCAACCCGTCGGGTGGGGTGCAAACCAATCGTGCCCGTGCCATTCAGATCGAGATCGTTGGCAAGGCCAGCCAGTCCCCGGTGATGTCCGATCGGCTTCTCGCCGCACTCAGCCGCTGGATGCGATGGGTGGAGAGCCAGACGGGAATTCGCAGAACGAGTCCGATGTTCGACGACAACCGCGCATACGGGCTGGGCGGTTCCGTGCGAATGACCGGACCTGAATGGGAACGCTTTGACGGCTGGTGCGGCCACCAGCACGTCCCCGAGAACGATCATTGGGACCCGGGCCGCATCCCGATCGAGCGGCTGTTGGGTGACGCCGTTCCTGCTCCCGTCGTTGCGCTCCCAGATGCGGGTGCGCGGTATCGCGTCATCGACGTGGCGGCTGATGACGTTCTCAATGTGCGGACCGATCCGGGTACCGGCAATCCCGTGATCGGATCGCTGGCTAGCAACGAATTGAGGGTCATGACCACGGGCGCCACCGAAGATGTCGGCCGATCGCGTTGGGTGGAGCTATCGACGCCCGTGACAGGTTGGGTCAACGCCAAGTTCTTGGCGCCCGTCGAGCTGCGTCCGTCGTTGCAAACTGAGCAGCGTGTGATCAACGTCGGAGTATCTGACCGTCTGAACGTGCGCGCCGGACCAGGGATCGATTATGCGATCGTGGGAAGCCTCGAACCTGGCCAGACCGGGGTGGCGCCGAGCGGGGCGGTCATCCTCGTGGGTATGGCCGACTGGTATGAGCTCGACAACCCCGTGGCTGGGTGGGCTCACAGCCGGTATCTGGAATCTGCTCTCGGGCAACGGCGGTCGATGGAACCCGAAATGGTCGCGGTCCCGGAGAGCGATCAATACACGCACGGGGCACTCGACGAACTGGAAACCTGAGCTACCAGCGCCGACTGCTCAACCAGCGTATGTCGTCAGGGCCTTCATGTAGTTGTGGCGCTCGAAAGCTGATGGATCAGGGGCATTGATCTGACTCATCGACCCCCGCATCTGATCGACCGAGGTGTACTCGTGTTCAGCCATCCATTCACGCAGTTCGTCCACGATGGTGGTGAGGTGGCCTGGTCCGTGCTGCAACAGCGAAGCTGTCGTCATGGTGACATCGGCACCTGCCATGAGGAGCTTCACGGCATCGACGCCGGAATGGACGCCGGAGGTGGCTGCCAACTGGGCGTCGATGCGTCCGAACAGCGTGGCGATCCACCGCAACGGCAGACGTAGGTCGGCGGAATCCGACAAGTTCAAGTTCGGCTCCACCGACAGTTCATCAGGATCGATGTCCGGCTGGTAGAACCGGTTGAACAAGACGAGCGCATCGGCCCCGGCGGCCGCCAGCCGGTGCGCCATGTGGGCGAATGAACTGAAGAACGGTCCCACCTTCACGGCCAACGGAATCGATATTGATGTCTTGACCGACTCGACGAGCTCGACGTAGCGGTTTTCCACGGCCGCGGCCGGTTCGGTTGGGTCGGCGGCCACGAAATAGACGTTCAGCTCGAGGGCATGGGCCCCGGCATCCTCGATACGCGTGGCGTATCGAGTCCACCCGCCCGGGGTTGCGCCATTGAGGCTGCCGATTACGGGGACGCTCAGGAGGTTGCGGGCCTCGGTGATGAGGCTGAGGTAATCGTCGGGACCCGTGTTGTAATCGTCGAGGGATGGGAAGTATCCCTCAGCCGATTCGGCGAAGCCCCCAGCGGTCGACTCGAGCAACTGCGCGTACTGAGCGGCTTCGTGTTCGATCTGTTCCTCGAACAACGACGGAAGCACAACCGCTGCCGCTCCGGCGGCCTCGAGTTGGCGCAACGTGTCGGGGCTACCGGTGAGCGGAGAGGATGACGCGACGAGCGGATGCTCGAGGTGGGCCCCCAGATAGGTGGTTGAGAGGTCGACGGTCATGTCTGCTCCTCCTCGAGCTCCGCTTCTTCGTCAGGAATCTGACGGTCCATGTCGGCCATCTGTTCGTACAGGCTCCACCGAGCGTCGATGTCCTCTTGGGCCAAGGCAAGGAGTCGCTCTGCACCGTCGGGATTACGCCGGGTGAGCATCTCGTAGCGGGCCTCTTTCTGTGCGAACTCCCAGAAGGAGATCTTGGGCTTCCGACTGTCGAGATGGAAGGGGTGCTTGCCATCGAGAACGAGTCGCGGGTCGTACCGATAAAGGGGCCAGTAGCCCGAGTCGACGGCTTCCTTTTCTCTCGACATCGTTGTGCTCATGTCGATCCCGTGTGCAATACAGGGGCTATAGGCGATCAGCAGCGACGGTCCATCGAACGACTCGGCCTCTTGGAATGCCTTGACCGTTTGAGTGTTGTTGGCGCCGAGGGCGATCTGGGCGACATAAACGTCGCCATATGCTGAGGCGATCATGCCGAGATCCTTCTTCCCGATCGCCTTGCCCCCCGAGGCGAACTTGGCCACTGCTGCCCTCGGGGTGGCCTTGGATGCTTGGCCGCCGGTGTTTGAGTAGACCTCGGTATCCATCACCAGGATGTTGACATTGCGACGGGAGGCCATGGTGTGGTCGAGGCCCCCGAAGCCGATGTCGTATGCCCAGCCGTCGCCACCGACGATCCATATGCTCTTGTGGACGAATGCGTCCCTCAGAGACTCCAAGCGGCGTGCTTCCCACCGGTCGATGCCGGCGAGCTGTTCGCCAAGCTCGACGACCCGAGCCCGCTGCGCGGCGACCGTCTCCTCATCTGATCCGCGTCCCGCCAGGAGGGCAGCCACCAGAGATGGGTCGAGCTGATCGGACAGGACCTCGATGAGACGGTCGGCCTCGGCGATTTCCTGGTCGAGAGCTAGACGCATCCCGAGTCCGAACTCGGCGTTGTCCTCGAAGAGAGAGTTGGCCCATGCCGGTCCCCGTCCCTCGGCGTTCGTCGTCCACGGCGTTGTCGGCAGATTGCCCCCGTAGATCGAGGAACAGCCGGTGGCGTTGGCGATCGTGATCCGATCGCCGTACATCCGGGAAAGAAGCTTGAGATATGGTGTCTCGCCGCATCCGGCACACGCACCGGAGAACTCCATGAGCGGCTCCAACTGTTGGGAGCCCTTCACCGAATCGACTCGGACTTTGGTTCGGTCCGGCTCCGGGAGCTTCAAGAAGAACTCGAATGCGGGCCGCTCGACCTCGAGGTGGTCCAGCTTGTACTCCATGTTGATGGCCTTGTGCTTCGCCTCTTCTTTGCTTCGGGCAGGGCACACATCCACACAGACCCCACAGCCCGTGCAATCGTCGGGGGCGACTTGAATCGTCAACGACGAGCCAGGGAAGTCCTTGCCGGTCCATTCTTTGGATTGGAAGCCGGTTGGGGCGCCAGCGAGGAACTCAGGCTCATAGACCTTCATCCTGATCGCAGTGTGCGGGCACACGATTACGCATTTGGCACAGTCGATGCACAGGTCCGGATCCCAGATCGGGATCTCGCGGGCAATGGATCGTTTCTCGTAGCGGGTCGTGCCGGTCGGGAAGGTGCCGTCGACGGGCAGGGCGCTCACCGGAAGCAGATCGCCTTTCCCCGCCATGATCGTGTCGGTGACGTGCCGTACGAAATCGGGTGCTGAGTCAGGAATCTGTCCCACCCGGCCAAACTCGGCATCAGCGACCTCTGGCACGCGCACCTCGTGAAGAGCAGCAAGTGCTGCGTCCACGACAGCCTCATTCCGTTCGACCACCAGCTCGCCGAACCGGCTGTAGCTCTTCTGAATCGCCTTCTTGATGGCGGCAATGGCCACCTCCTCGGGGAGGATGTTCGAGAGTTTGAAGAAGCACACCTGGAGCGCCGTATTGATGCGGCCGCCCAGTCCCGCGTCGGCTGCCACCTTGGAAGCGTCGATCACGTAGAAGCGGAGTTGCTTGTCGATGATTTGTGTCTGC
The DNA here is from genome assembly GCA_041577335.1 of Acidimicrobiia bacterium. Taxonomy (GTDB): domain Bacteria; phylum Actinomycetota; class Acidimicrobiia; order Spongiisociales; family JAENVV01; genus JBFGJH01. The sequence continues at coordinate 6,760 of JBFGJH010000093.1, forward strand.
ACTTCGCGAGGAAGCTTGTCCCAAACGTCTTCGCTGGAATAGGGGGCGTTCAGGAGGAAGGTGGCACCCTGCTGGGCGATGTCGAGCACGTTGGTCCTCGCGAGGAACTCGAATTGGTGGCAGGCCACGAATCCCGCTTCCTGTATGAGGTAGGTCGACGTGATTGGGCGCGGGCTGAAACGAAGATGGGATACCGTTGTTGAGCCGGCCTTCTTGGAGTCGTACACGAAGTAGCCCTGGGCGAATAGCTCGCGACCACCCAGGTCAGCCGCCTCGGCCTCACCGACGATCTTCACCGAGTTCTTGTTGGCGCTCACCGTGCCGTCCGAGCCCAGCCCGAAGAACACTGCTCTGATCACGTCCGGTTCTTCGTGATCAGACGCCGCGTCGACGGAGAGGCTCATGTGCGAGACGTCGTCGATGATCCCTACCGTGAAGTGCTGTTTTGGTTGCGGCTCTCCCAGCTCATCGAATACAGCTCTGGCCATTGCGGGAGTGAACTCTTTCGATGACAGTCCATACCGACCGCCGCTCACTCGGGGCATTGCATCCCAAGCGACCCGCCCCGCGGCGGTCTCCTCGGCGAGCGCAGTGACGATATCTGTGTACAGCGGCTCGCCCACCGCTCCTGGTTCTTTTGTCCTGTCCAGGACTCCGATGCTGAGGACGGTGGACGGCAGTGCTGCCACCAATGCCTCGGCTGACAAAGGCCGGTAGAGCCTGACCTTGAGCAGGCCCACCTTCTCACCATCAGCGACCATCCGGTTGACGGCTTCTTCGGCAGCCCCGCTTCCGCTACCCATCATCACGATGACCCTCTGGGCGTCGGGCGCGCCGACGTAATCGACGAGGTGATATCGGCGTCCCGTCCGTGCGTAAAACCGATCCATCGCCGATTGAACTGCATCAGGGACGGCGTCGTAGAAGGGATTGATCGCTTCCCGCGCCTGGAAGAACACGTCAGGGTTCTGGGCAGTGCCGCGCACCACCGGCCAGTCGGGGGAAAGGCGCCGAGCGCGGAAGTCGAGGATGTCTTGTTCGTCGACCATGGCCAAGAGGTCTTCGTCGGCGAGCGTCTCGATCTTGGCGATCTCGTGCGAGGTGCGAAACCCGTCGAAGAAATGGAGGAATGGCACACGAGTGGCCAACGTCGCGCCGTGGGCAACGAGTGCAAGGTCGTGCGCTTCCTGAACAGAGTCAGAGGCCAGCATGGCGAACCCGGTGGCGCGCGCTGCCATGACGTCGGAATGGTCGCCGAAGATCGACAAAGCGTGCGTCGCCACCGAACGGGCGGCGACATGAATCACGCAGGGCAGCAGCTCACCGGCGATCTTGTACATGTTCGGGATCATCAGCAGCAGCCCCTGCGAGGCGGTGAAGGTGGTGCTCAATGACCCTCCCTGGAGAGCACCGTGGAGCGCGCCTGCCGCGCCGGCCTCGCTCTGCATCTCAATGACCGACGGGATCGTTCCCCAGAGGTTCGGGCGGTCGGCAACAGCCCAGGAATCGGCAAGCTCGCCCATCGGCGATGCCGGGGTTATGGGGTAGATGGCTATGACTTCGCTCAGACGGTATGCAACAGAAGCAGCTGCCTCGTTGCCGTCCACCATGATCTGGGGCACCGGCTTATCTCCGTACGGTCGGGTAGGCCTCATCGTTCCCAGATGCAGCCCACCAGGTAAGGGCCGGTGGTCCCACGGCAAGGGGCCACTAGTACCCGATCCGATCAGCATCCGATCGGGCTGCGCTCCAGCATCTCCGAGTGCTTTGCCCGTTGCGAGCGGCCGATTGGCCGCGCTCCGAGCGTTGG
>JBFGJH010000094.1:0-8513 GCA_041577335.1 Acidimicrobiia bacterium
CAGGTCGACGCCGTCCATGGCTGCGCTGATCTCGTCGGAGATGCTGGCGTACACGGCGGCTTCCTCCGGGTTGTCCGGACGCGTCATCCAACGGATCGTCGTAGCGTCGTCCATCGGTTCTTCGTCGGTCGGTTCCGGCTCTGGCTCCGGCTCGGGGGCGGCGGTCGTGGTCGTCTCCGCCGGAGTGGTCGTCTCGGTCTCGGCTTCGCCGCCGTCGCCGCACGCAGCAGCAACGAGGGTGAGCACGACCAAGAGCGCAAATAGCTTCTTGAGCTTCATCGTTTTCGCTTTCGTTCATCGAGCACCGATCGTGCTCTCCACCAAACCCCGATCGGGGTCGGCGCCACTCTATCGATCCCCGGCGGCTTATGTGCGGGGCCCCGGAGGTTCTCTTACGGGAACCGGAGTGAGAATCCGCCGTACGCGTCCATCATGACCTCCATTCCCGGGGCCTCGACCGGGGTCGTTGCAATGCGACGCGGACCTGAGTCGAAGAATCCGGTCCCGGTGGCGCCGCCCACGAAGTCGAGATCAAGGGTTACCGTCATCGGCCGGTCGGTCCCGTTGATGCCGCTGATCCACCATCCGTCGCCGTGCCGGCGGGCGATCACGACATACTCACCCGGGTACCCCTCGACAAATCGGGTCTCGTCCCAGACCACCGGCACATCCCGCAGATACTCACGCACGGCGGGAGCCTGGAGCCGATAGGTGACGGTCGAATCCGCGAAATGCTGGAGTCCACTCTCGAACACCACGGCCAAAGCCAGCTCATGGGCGTTGGTCGTGACGTGGGGAAAGACGTTGTCCGAGAAGGTGACGGGGGTGTAGTCCATTGATCCGACGGCATTGCGGGTGAACGGGAGGATCGTGTTCAGCCACGGCGCAGCCGACGGAAAATCGGCGTCGAACGAATATTGCTCGGCGCCCCGGACACCCTCCATGGTCATGATGTTCGGGTACGCGACCTCCCAGCCACGCGGGATGGTCGAACCGTGATAGTTCACCATCAGCCCGGCGTCGTACGCATCAGCCGCCAACGCCAGGTATCGACCGACCGACTCTTGCTTGTCGCTGTGCCAGAAATCGACTTTGATCCCGGCCACGCCCCACTCGGCCAGTTTCGCCAGCTCTGCCTTCCGAACCTCGGGATCGAACATGGCGTCGCGCGGCTGCTCGGTGACCTCATTGTTGGGCCCGCCCGAGTTGTACCAGAGGAACACCCCTACCCCCTGGCCATTGGCGTAATCGATCAAATCCCGTAAGGCGGCTTCGTCATTCAGGTTCCAATTGGCGTCGATGAGCGTGTGTTCCCAGCCGGCTTCGACTCCGTATTCGATATAGACGCGAAGGGCATCGAGGTTCTTGGGGCTGTCGTGGTCCGACCACCAGCTCCAAGAAACCTTGCCCGGTCGGATCCAATCGGCGTCCGGTCGGTCGTGCCGGGCGAGGAGGCGGACCAGGTTGCTCTCGATGACCGTGTCGAGCCCGCCGATGACGAACACCCGCCACGGCATCGTCCAGGAGCCGGCGTGGCTGGGTTGCGGGTCCCCCACGCTCATCCCCTCCCGGGGCTGCGGCATCACCCAGCGGTAGGTGCCATCGTCGGGCTCGATATGGCCGCCAAAGTACGAGGAGTCGAGATCCGACTCGGCCAGCAAGACCCAATCGGATCCGGCTTCGAACAAGGCGGGCAAATTCCATGAGGGAACCGGCGCCGAGTGGCCGATCGGGACCCCGTTCGAGTACAGGCTTTCGTAAGCAGGCGTGAACTCGCCCGCCAGGTCGGTCTTCTGGATCCAGGCCTTGCCGCCCCCCGGAAACCCGATTGTGGTTCCTTCCCGGGTCACGGTTCGGCGATCCTCACCGTCCGGGAGCCTGTATCGAAATGCGATACCATCGTCGTAGGCTCGGATCACGACGTCCATCTCGTGCCCATCACCGTTCTCGAATGCGACCGTCAACTCGTTCGCCTGGGCCTCGGCCTGACGTGCTTTGCCGTGCGGTAGCGAAAAGGCGGAGGTCACGGATATCGTCCGTGCCCCGCGGAAAGCAAGATCGTCCGTCAGTCCGCCCGCGTCGAGCGCCAGTCCCAGGTCGCCGGCCACGATGGCGGCCACGCCCCGCTTCAGCTGGTACGTGAGACGGCCGTCGGTGAGCGCCACCGCGGCCCCGAGTTCGCCTGCTGGTGCAGTGACGGTCCACTCCATTGTTGCTCCTGATCTGCTCGGGTCGGCGGGTGTACAGGCGAACAGAGCCAGGGCCACACCGGCAGCCAACCGCCACCACCGGCCCTGCCGCGACAGGGGCGTGACTGAAACCATTCGCAATCTTTCGAAAGTTATCGTAAGCTCCCCTGGGATGCAATCAAAACCGCTGCGGAGAAGCTAGGGCTCATGGGGCAGGAACAACTGGTGCCGACCGAGATCCGGCGAGAGCGAATCGCATCGCTCGTCCAGTCGCAACCCTTCGTCCGCGTCGATTACCTCTCCGAAGAGTTCGGCATCAGCGAGGTCACGGTGAGGTCAGACCTGGCAGAGCTCGAGCGAGCGGGAGCGATTCGCAGAGTCCGGGGAGGGGCGGCCCCGGCGGCATTCGAGCGCTCGTTTGAAGAAAGCCTGACGGAGCTGAGTGCCGAGAAAGCCAGGATCGGCAGGGCGGCCGCCGATTTGGTGAAGAGCGGGCACAAGGTCATGCTCGACGTGGGAACAACGTCGAGCGCGCTGGCCGAGGCTCTCGTTGCCCGGTCCGAGCTCTCCGAGGTCGTGGCCATCACCAACGGCATGAACACCGCCCTGCGGCTGGAGCCGGCGATTCCCCGATTCACAGTGCTGGTGACCGGCGGGACGCTGCGTCCGCTGCAGCATTCACTGGTCGACCCGCTGGGCGGCGTGATGCTCGACCAGCTTCAGGCCGACGTGTGTTTCATCGGGTGCAACGGCGTCTCGTCCGAGTCCGGCGTGACCAATGCCAACATCGCCGAGGCCGCGATCAAGCAACGCATGATCGCCGGGGCACAGAAGACCGTCGTCCTGGCGGACAGCACCAAGATCGGGCAAACGAGCGCGGCCCTCATCGCCGGCCTCGATTCCGTCGACACGCTCATCACGAATGAGGACGCCGATACCGGCGCCCTACGCCAGATCGAGGCAGCAGGCGTGGAGGTGATCCGGGTATGACCGCCCCTGCCATCGAGCCGACGGTCATCGACGCCCCGCGCCGGCGGCGGAAGATCAGCGCCGATCGCTCCACGCCCGGTGTCGCTTTCTGGTTCCTCCTGCCCAGCCTCATCGGATTCCTCACGTTCTACTTATACCCCACCATCCGCGGCTTCTACCTGAGCCTGACCGATTGGAATCTGGTATCCAACAGCGGCGAGTACATCGGCTTCGAGAACTACGCGAAACTCGTCGAGGATCCGCTCGTCACCAACGCCATCAAGGTGACGCTCCTCTACGTCGTCCTGAACATCGGCATCCAGACCGTGCTCGCCACCGGGATCGCCGTCATGCTCGACCGCCTCATCAAGAGCACGCTCGTGAAGGCGATTGTGGTGCTCCCCTGGCTGATCCCCAACGTCATCGTTGCGCTTCTCTGGATGTGGATGCTCGACCGCAACCTGGGGGCCGTCAACCTGATCCTCGGCTGGATCGACGTCGGCCCATTCGCGTTCCTGGGAGACCCGGATCTGGTCATCCCATCGCTGGCGGGCATCAACGTGTGGCGACACATGGGTTACACCGCATTGCTGATCTTCGCCGGACTTCAAACCATCCCGGGATCCCTATACGAAGCGGCGGCCGTCGACGGGGCCACGGAATGGAAGATGTTCCGCAAGATCACCCTGCCCCTGCTCCGTCCGATCATGGCCCTGGTCCTCGTTATCACGGTGCTGGGTTCGTTCCAGGTCTTCGACACGGTCATCACTGCCACCGGCGGATTCGCCAGCCGGCCCGGCGGGCCCATCAACGCCAGCCGGGTGATCTACCTCTACATCTACGAGCTGGCGTTCCAACGGTTCCAAATGGGTTACGCCGCCACAGTGGCGGTGGCCTTGTTCGCGATTCTGCTCGTCGTCACCATCATCCAGTTCCGCATCTTGCGCGCCAACGAATCGGACCTCGCCGCATGACCACCGAGGTAGTCCACGAACACGCCGACGTCCGCAGCCTGGCCGGTCACTCTCGCCGGCCAAGGATCGGGCGGGGCCTGGCCTGGCTGATGCTCGGTGTGCTGCTGATCGTGTCCTTGTTTCCGTTTTACTGGGCTTTTCGGACCGCAATCAGCGACAACGGTCTGCTTCTGTCGGGGGAACAGACCATGGCGCCGATCGGACCGACCACCTTCAACTTCGAACGCGTGCTCGGCCTCGAACCACTCGCCTCCGGTGGCACCGCGACGTTCGACTTCTGGCAGATCCTGTTCAACACGGTCCTCGTCGCCACGTTCATCACCATCGGCCAGGTGTGGTTCTCGGCTATGGCCGCCTACGCATTCGCTCGCTTGAAGTGGAAGGGACGAGACAGCGTCTTCTACATATACCTGAGTGGTCTGATGATTCCACCGATCATCACGCTGATCCCGAACTTCATCCTGATCCGCAACCTCGACCTGATCAATACTTACACGGGGATCATTCTCCCGTTCTTTCTCATGACCCCGTTTGCGGTGTTTTTCTTACGGCAGTTCTTCCTCGGCATCAACCGCAACATCGAAGAAGCCGCCTTCATCGACGGCGCCGGGCACTTCGCGGTCTTCTTCCGGGTGATACTGCCGATGGCGGCTGCTCCCATGTTCACGCTGGGGATTCTCACGTACATCACGGCGTGGAACGAATTCCTGTGGCCCCTGGTCGTCGGGCGGGAGGAGACCAAGCGGGTCTTCACCGTCGCCCTCAACATTTTCACATCCCAACTCCCGGGATCGAGCCCGGACTGGACCGGCCTGATGGCAGCAGCGATGCTGTCGGCGGCGCCGGTCATTGCGCTGTTTCTCATCTTCGGGCGTCGGGTTGTGGATTCAATTCAGTTCTCGGGCATCAAGTGATCCGAGAGAGGAGGAATAAAAGGAAATGAAAGCAAGACGATTTATTGCGCTGCTCCTGGCACTCGCCATGGTGGCAGCGGCATGCGGAGGTGACGACGGCGCGACCGAGACCACCCCCGCACCCGCCGATGATGGGGCCACCGCCACCACGGCGGCTCCGGCCGACGACGGTGCGACCGACGACGGCGATGCGATGGCGGACGCAGTGACCATCGATTATTGGCTCTGGGACGGCAACCAGCAGCCCTTCTACGAGCAGTGCGCCAGCGACTTCGAAGCCGCCAACCCCGGCATCGACGTCGTGATCAGCCAGTTCGGCTGGGGCGACTACTGGGACGGCCTGACGACGGCTTTCGCATCGAATACTGCGCCGGACGTCTTCACCAACCACCTGGCTCGCTATCCGGAGCTGGTGTCATCGGGTGTGCTGGTGCCGCTCAACGACTTCGCAGCTGCCGACGGGGTGGAGGACATCTACTTCCCCGGCCTGGCGGATCTGTGGGTCGACCCGAACGGCGACCGGTACGGGTTCCCGAAAGACTTCGACACGGTCGCCATGGCCATCAATCCAGCCGAGCTAGAGGCCGCCGGCCTCACGGTCGAGGACTTCGCCAATGCCACCTGGAACCCCCAGGACGGAGGCACCTTCGAGCAGCTGATTGCGAGGCTCAGCGTCGACGCCAACGGCGTGCGGGGCGACGAGCCCGGGTTCGATGCCAACAACGTCGCGACTTACGGGTTCGGCCTCGAGGGTGGATTCGGCGCCTTCGGCCAGACCACGTTCAGCGCGTTTGCCTACTCGACCGGATTCGAGTTCCTGAATCAGAATCCGTGGGGGACCGAGGCGAACTACGACGATGACCGCCTGGCGGACACCATCACCTGGTTCCGCAGCGGCATCGAGAAGGGCTACATCAGCCCGCTCGAGGACGTCGTGTCCCTCGGTGGCTTCACGCTGTACGAGAACGGACAGGTTGCGTCGATGACCAACGGCTCATGGATGATCAGCTCCTACTCGGGGCTGGAAGGAACCGACACCGTGTGGGCGCCGCTGCCGGAAGGCCCGGAGGGCCGCCGCAGCATGTTCAACGGGCTCGCCGACTCGATCACGAACTCGGCCGAGGATCCCGCGGCTGCCTGGGAGTGGGTCAAGCACATGGCCTCGCCGGCCTGCCAGGAGATCGTCGGCACCGGTGCCGTCGTCTTCCCCGCCATCCCGTCTGCGGCCAAGATCGCCCAGGACGCCCACGCCGCCAACGGCGTTGACGTGTCGGCGTTCACGACACACGTGGACAACAACACGACGTTCCTGTTCCCGATCACCAGCGCCGCCTCGGAGGTTGAAGCGGCCGTCGGTCCGGTCATGGAGGCCATCCTCCTGGGCCAGGTTGACGATCCGTACGCTGCGCTCGACGCTGCCAACGAGCAGGTCAACGCGGTTCTCGGAGGCTGAGTAGAAGCGACGAACGGAACCGCGGGGCGGCTGCTGCTGCCCGGCGGTTCTCGTCTCCCATGAAGAAACTGGCTACTTCTCTCGCTGCGATCGCATTGCTGTCAGCGTGCTCCGCCGACGCCACCATTGCCGTCGAGGTCGATTCCATCGGCCACGCTGAAGCGGCGTCGTGCGAGGACAGGTTCGCCAAGCACGCCCTCGACCACACCACGACCGGAGCCAGCTCGGGGACCACCCTGTTCGACGGCACCGGATCAGGGGTGGCCGTGGGAGATTTGACCAACGACGGGTACGAGGATCTGGTATTCGCCAACCTCAGCGGCGAGAGCTCTGTATTCGTGAACCGGCTTCCCGAGACGGGTAGATTGGAGTTCGAACGGAGCGCTCTCACCATCGGGCGATACCGGCACGTGGCCATCGTCGACGTCACGAGTGATGGATGGAATGACATTGTGCTCACCACCGGGGTCGGGCGACCGGTGCTCGCCACGAACGACGGAGAGGCCGGCTTCTCGGTGGGCATCTTTCCCGGGATTGATGCGGTCGCCTACTCGATGGGCTGGGTCGACCTGGGCGGCGACGGAGATCTTGATCTGGTGACCGGCGCCTACAACGCCGAGCTCACAGCGAATCGTGACGTTTCGGCCCTGCTCGGAAACCAGGGTGGTGTGTCGGTATATGAGAGGATCGATGGCTCGTGGCAGCGGACAAGGCTGACACCGGATGCCCAGGCCCTGGCCATCCGCCTGGCCGACATCAACTACGACGGACTGGCAGACATTCATGTCGGCAATGACCTGATCACACCCGACGCACTATGGGTGGCAGCCGATGAGGGCTGGGACCCGGTCGAACCGTTCAGCCGAACAACCTTCAGCACCATGAGCCTCGACGGAGGCGACATCGACAACGACGGGCGCTTCGAGATACTCGCAACCGACATGCACCCGATGGACGACGATCCGGCGACGGTCGAGGCGTGGGAGCCGGTCATGCAAGACATGATGGAGATGCCAGAGGTCGACGACGTGCAACATATGGAGAACGTCCTATCGACGCCAGATGGGGACTCCTTCGATCCGATCACCAACGACTTTGGCATCGGCTTCACCGGGTGGAGCTGGTCGGGCGAGTTCGGCGATCTCGACAATGACGGGTTCGTCGACCTGTATGTCGTCAACGGGATGGAATCTGAGGCCCTGTTCGGCCACATCACGCCGTCGGCACTGATCGAGCCCAACCAGGCGTTCCGCAACCTGGCAGGCACGTCGATGGAGCCGGCACCGGAGTGGGGTTTGGCAGACACTGATGGAGGGCGCGGCATGATCATGGCGGACCTCGACCGGGATGGCGACCTCGACATCGCCATCAACAACCTCAATGCTCCGGCAGCCGTTTTCGAGAACAGACTGTGCGCCGGCAACGCGATAACGGTCGACCTCATCTGGGAAGGCACGGGCAATCGGCCGGCCATATCGTCGACGGTTGTGGCGAGCACGAACGAGGCAACCCACACCCGGCTCGTCGAGGCCACCCGCGGGTACCTTTCTGGATATGCGGGCGGCGTCCATATCGGCATCGGCGACGCCCAGGAATCCGACCTCACGATCACCTGGCCCGACGGCGCGGTTTCCGAGGTCGACGACGTCCCGGCCCGCCACCACCTCGTGATCACCAGGTCCGAATGAACACAGTGGAGGTCGGTGGCCTCGAGTTGAGAACTGCGTCCGGCGGCCGCGAGACGGCGGGAGGTTTCATCCTGGAGCCAGGCGATGTCGCGCTCGAGCATCCGCTGGGGTCGACCACGTTCTACCGGCACGGCTGGCACTCATGGGCGCTCTCGCATTGGGCGGTAATCGACGATCCCCCGGCGGTGATACGCGACCCGGAGCGTCGCCGGTTGGCTGAGGACCCGCTCCTGGCAGAGCACCCGGGGCACGTCGGGAACTACGTCGGTGCCATCTCGGGCCCGGATGGCACAGCCCTCCTCCTGGGGGCTCTCGGAATGGACACG
>JBFGJH010000095.1:0-7770 GCA_041577335.1 Acidimicrobiia bacterium
GGCACACGTAGAGTGCCGGGTCGAGCGGGGAGAGGCGATTGTGAATGGTGGCGAAGAGATCCTTTGCCCAAGGTTCGGTCTCGCCTCCGAGGTCGGGCCTGCCGACGCCGGTGACGAACACAGCGTCTCCGGTCATGAGAAATCGGCCCGCCACCTCCAGTGAGGTCGAGCCTGGGGTATGCCCGGGGGTTGCCACCGATCTGACGATCAGTGTGACATCGCCGAACTGGAACTCTTCGCCATCTCGAAGCGGGGCGTAATCGAAACGTGCTTGCTCGGCGTCGCCTTCAGCGATGTGATAGGTACCCGACACGGCCTCGGCAAGGCTGAGCCCCACGGAGACGTGATCGGCGTGGAGGTGTGTGTCGAACGTGTCGGTGATGGTCGCCCCTCTGGCTTCGGCGAACCGCTGGTAGATGGCTGGGTCGACGGCCGGGTCGATGATGGCCATCGGTCCTCCTTCCATCCCAACGGCGTATGACAAGCATCCTTTGGCAAGCCGATCAAACTGAACGACGAAATGTGTTCCGTCTTCCCACAGCGCGCGGGGGACCAGCGTTCGCGCCCATGCCTTCATACCGCCGTCCAGGTTGGCGACGTTCGGCAGGTCCATCATCTCGGCGATCATTCCCGACGACCCTCCGTGGCCACACACGACGACGACTGGCCTTCTGGGAAGCCGGTCCGCATAGGTGTCCGTGTCCTCGAGAACGGTCCAGTACGGGACATTGAGGACATCGAGTGGAGTCTTTCCTTCGATTCTCCACCGTTCGAATTGCTCGGTGGCGCGCACATCGAAGATGAAAGGGCTGTCGGGTCCATCGACGAGAAGCGCCAACTGGTCGGTGGTCATCGCAGTGGTCATAGAGTCCTCACAAGTCAGGTACATGCGAATGTGCGCATGTTCTGCCAGGTGAGCGTACCCGAAAAGAGGGGCCGATGCCCAATAACTACGCCTATGACGCGGGTTGCGACTCGTGCATGACCTCACGCATCAGGTCCATCGCCTCAACGATCTTGTGGGACGTCAAAGAGTAGAACACCTTCTGCGCCTCCTTGCGTGTCGTTACGAGGCCTTTGTCACGGAGGATGGCGAGGTGCTGGGAGACGTTCGCCTGCGTGATACCGAGGTCGTCGGTGAGATCGGAGACGCTTCGCTCACCGTCCCGTAGGGCGTCGATGAGCAGCAGGCGCTTTGGGTCGCCGAGGCCCTTGCAGACGTTGGCATGCAGGAGAACCATCTCGTCACTGATCGCTGACATCTCCTCACTATATGCGAGAGGGCGACGAGAGTCCCAAACCTGTGCCGCTTGACAGGCACACCGGAACGCATGAAGATGCGAATGTTCGCATATGCGAATATGCCCTTGGAGGAGGAGCACGTGACGGTTACGAATGTTGAGCAAGCTGCCGAGCTGATCGAACAGTCGGAGACTCCCGAGAAAGAGAAGATGGTGTTGATCGCCGCTTCGGGCGATCTCGACAAGGCATGGCCGGTGATGATCCTGGCGACGACCGGCGCTGCCTACGGCATGGACGTGACGATCTTCTTCACGTTCTGGGGCCTGAGCATTCTCAAGCGCCCCGGTGCTGGGCTGACTGGTGACGACTGGCGTCAGAAGGGCCTGTCGATGTTCAACCGCGGCGCCCCCGACGGCCTGCAGCTGTCGAAGCTCAACTTCGGTGGGTTCGGCACCAAATTCATGAAGGATCTCGCCGACGAGAAGAAGGTGGCATCGGTCCAAGAGCTCCTCGAACTTGCTCAGCAAATGGGTGTAAAACTGTGGCCTTGCCAGATGACGATGGATTTGATGGGCTTCGACCGATCGGACATGATCGATGGTCTGGACGAACCGGCCGGTGCGGGATCCGCCATCAGTCTCATGAAGGACGCATCCATCAGCCTGTTCATCTAAGGAGGACGCCATGTCAGACAAAGTGATCGACGCCCGCAATCTGCAGTGCCCAATGCCGGTGATCAAGACCGCCCAGGGCATCGTCGAGCTCCAGTCAGGTCAGACACTCGAGGTCATCGCCACCGACGGCGGCGCGCTCTCGGATATCCCGTCGTGGGTCAAGGACATGGGCCATACCCTCAAGGAGCAGTTCTCCGAGGGTGCGGACCATCATTTCTTGATCGTCAAGGCTTAGCCGGCTCAATGCGATCAGCCGGGGAGGCGACACGTAGCGTCGCGTATGAAGATGCTGAACGGTATCCCCATTCCAATCGGTGCTCTCGGGATGAACACGCCGCTTGTGTCCATCGTGACAGAATGGCGCCGATGGCCTTTGCGAGAGTGACGACCTAGCGGTGCAATACGGATTCGTCATCGACCAACACAAGTGCATTGGCTGCCACGCCTGCACCGTGGCGTGCAAGACCGAGCATGATGTGCCGCTCGGAGTGAATCGCACCTGGGTCAAATACATCGAGAAGGGTGGCTGGCCGGACACGAAGCGGTTCTTCTCGGTGATGAGATGCAACCATTGCTCCAATGCGCCGTGTGTTGGGATATGTCCCACGTCGGCGCTCTTCATTCGGAAAGATGGCATTGTCGATTTCGACACAAGCCGTTGTATCGGCTGCAAGTCGTGCATGCAGGCATGTCCGTACGATGCTCTCTATATCGACCCCCAGGAGCACACCGCCCAGAAGTGCAACTACTGCAGCCACCGCGTCGAGATAGGGCTCGAGCCGGCGTGCGTGGTGGTCTGTCCGGAGCAGGCCATCGTTGCCGGCGATTTGCACGATCCAACAACGAAGATCGCCCAGCTCGTCAAAACCGAAAAGACCTCGCAGCGGTCGGTTGAGCAAGGCACCAGCCCCAATCTCTATTACATGGGTGCCGACGAATCCTCCCTCGATCCGACGTCGACGGCGGCCTTCCAGGGCGGCGGCATCTGGAGAGATGATGCCGGGTCGTTCCTTGCCGTCGATCTTTCCCACGACAAAGGCGACCACGGTCCATCTGTTGAATCATCGAATGGTGCTCCCCCGCGAGTGGTGTACAACACGGACCATCCCATGCCATGGGGATGGAGGGTTTCGAGCTATTTCTTGACGAAGGGGATCGCCGCGGGGCTGATGATGGCCGCGCTGATGGCAGTTCTGTTCGGTGCCGGTATCGACAACGCGTGGTTGCGCTGGGGGGTGCCGTTCTTCGGCGCCGGCTTCTTGGCCATCACCGGAGCACTGTTGGTCTGGGACCTCAAACGGCCCGAGCGGTTCTACTACCTGTTCACCAAGGGAAACTGGAACTCCTGGTTGGTCAAGGGCGCATATGTCATCGGCCTGAACGGTGCCCTGCTCGCTCTCTGGTTCCTCGCTGGGCTCCTCGAGGCCGACGGGCTCATCCGAGGGCTCGTTTGGATCGGCCTTCCGCTGGCGATCGGGCTTGCCGGCTACACCGCGTTTCTCTTTGGCCAGGCTGAGGCGCGCGACTTGTGGCAGAGCCCCTTGCTCCTGTGGCACATGGTGGCCGGCGCTCTCGCCGTCGGCGGCGGGTTCTCGCTGATCGCTGCGCTCATCTTCGAGGTCTCCGACGAGGCGGTGACCGGGTTCACGTGGGCCATGGTGATCGGCTCGGGCCTGCTGGGAGCGTTTGCCATGGGGGAGCTCGTGTCGCGGCACCCCACCCGAAACATCGCAGCGGCCGTCCATCACATGACCAGGGGCGCCTACCGCAATGAATGGTGGCTGGGTGGCATCGTGGTTGGCGTGGTCATTCCCCTGGCGACGGGGATTGCCGGCCTCAATGATGTTGGTGGGCCATGGGTTGGTGCGCTCGGTGGGCTGAGCGCCTGCCTCGGTATCTGGTTCGCCGATGATGCAATGGTCAAAGCCGGCCAGTCGGTTCCCCTGTCGTGAGAGGTTGCGCATGAGTGACGAAATCCCCAGGCTGCTGCCCGGCACCGAGCTCACCAACTTCCCACCGCCCGATCGGTGGGACGACTGGACCGAATACGATGCCAAAGCTTGGCCAGACAAGGTCAAGCACGATGTGCGGTTTGTTCCCACGACCTGTTTCAACTGCGAGTCGGCCTGTGGCCTCCTGGCTGTCATCGACAAGGAATCCGGCGAAGTGCGGCGTTTCGAAGGCAACCCGGCTCACCCGGGAAGCCGTGGTCGGAACTGTGCCAAAGGGCCGGCCACGCTCAACCAAATGTACGACCCTGAGCGGATACTCCACCCTCTCAAGCGGTCGGGCCCACGCGGATCCGGCGAATGGGAGCAAGTCAGCTGGGAAGCTGCGCTCGACGATATCGCTGGGCGGATGAACGCCGCCCTGCGCGAGGGCCGCAACGACGAGATCATGTATCACGTCGGACGTCCCGGAGAAGATGGCTTCATGGATCGCACCCTCAAGGCATGGGATGTCGATGGGCACAACAGCCACACCAACATCTGCTCTGCAGGCGCTCGCACGGGATACGCCATGTGGATGGGCCATGACCGGCCCTCCGCCGACTTCGCCAACGCCCGCTACATCCTGCTGCTCAGCTCGCATCTCGAGACCGGGCACTATTTCAACCCGCATGCGCAGCGGATCATGGAAGGCAAGCAGGCGGGCGCCAAGCTGGCCGTCGTCGACCCACGCCTGTCCAACACGGCGTCGATGGCAGATACCTGGCTGTCTGCCTGGCCAGGTACTGAGGCGGCGATGCTCCTGGCCATCGCCAAGCTGCTCATCGACCGGAACCAGATCGAGCGAAGCTTCATGAAGCGATGGATCAACTGGGAACAAACACTGGTAGCGCGCCATCCTGACAAGCCGGTCACATTTGAAGCGTTCATCGAAGTCCTGGCAGAGGAATACGCCGGGTACACCCCCGAGTGGGCTGCCGAAGAATGTGGCATCTCGCCCGACCAGATCTATGAAGTCGCGGATGGGATCGCCGCAGCCGGCACCCGGTTTGCGTCGCACACGTGGCGGTCGGCGGGATCGGGAAACCTGGGCGGATGGCAGGTCGCCCGGTGCCTCTGGTTCATCCACGTTCTCACGGGCTCGGTGGGGACAGTCGGTGGAACATCACCGTCCGCGTGGGACAAGTTCAAACCCTCCCACTGGAACATGCCACCCGCCCACAGTCGTTGGAATGAGCTGCTGTGGCCGGCCGAGTACCCATTCGCCCATCATGAGATGAGCTTCTTGCTTCCGTATTTCCTCAAAGAGGGCCGGGGCAAGGTGGACGTCTATTTCTCGCGGGTCTACAACCCGGTGTGGACCAACCCTGACGGCTTCTCCTGGCTGGAGGTGCTCACCAATGAGGACCTCATCGGCTTGCACGTTGCTTTGACACCGACGTGGTCGGAGTCGGCGTGGTTCGCCGACTATGTGCTCCCCATGGGGGTGGGCTCCGAGCGTCATGACACCCATTCGTACGAGACGCACGCGGGACAATGGCTTGGCTTCCGCCAGCCGGTGCTGCGCGTCGCCGGCGAACGGGCTGGAAAGAGTTACGACCGAACCTACGAAGCAAATCCTGGTGAGGTTTGGGAAGAGACCGAATTCTGGATCGACCTCTCCTGGAAAGTCGACCCGGACGGCTCGCTCGGCATCAAACAGTGGTTCGCATCGCCGTCCGACCCAAGCCGACCGATCTCGGTGGACGAGTACTACGGCTGGATGTTCGACAACTCGGTTCCCGGCCTGCCTGACAAGGCGGCTGCCCAGGGTCTGACCCCGCTGCAATACATGCGCAAATACGGCGCGGTCGAGGTGCAGAAAGAGGTGTACGAAGTACACGAACGGCCGGTCGACGCGGACGAAGTGGGTCTGGATGGCCTGGCGCGTTCGAACGGGGCCGTGGTTGGTGTTCGCACGGACGATGGGCCCCGCACGGGATTCGCGTCCCCTTCGAGGAAGCTCGAATGGTGGTCGAAAACCATGGATGAGTGGGGCTGGCACGAGGAAGCGATTCCCACCTATTTGAAGACACACGTCTACTGGCGCGACAGGGATGAAGCGGCCGGAGAGCGGATTCTGGTGCCGATTTTCCGGCTTCCCACCCTCATCCATACGAGGTCGGGCAACTCCAAGTACCTGTACGAGATCTCGCACGGGCACCCGTTGTGGATGAATCCTCGGGACGGCGAGGCACTGGGATTCGAGACTGGTGACCTGGTTCGAATCAACACCGACATCGGCCATTTCGTGATGCGGGTGTGGAGGACCGAAGGCATCCGTCCCGGAGTGGTCGCTGCCAGCCATCACCTGGGACGGTGGCGACTGAACGACACCATGGGCAACGAACGCTGGTCCTCGGCACTGGTCGATCTCGAGCAGCTCGGCGAGGGTCGATGGCGGCTGCGGCAGAAGAAGGGCATCGAGCCGTTCGCCTCCGACGATCCCGACTCGGAGCGGATTTGGTGGCGGGACGCCGGAGTGCATCAGAACCTCGCTTTTCCGCCTCATCCGGATCCGATCTCAGGCATGCATGCTTGGCATCAGAACGTGACAATCACGGCCGCGGAGAGTGGCGACCGCTACGGTGACGTCGTCGTCGACACCAACAAGAGTGTGGCGATCTATCGAGAGTGGCTCGAGCTGACCAAGCCGGGACCGGGGCCTGATGGGCTTCGGCGTCCGACATGGTTCGCCCGACCGATCAAACCGACGTTGGATGCCTACTACACAGGATCACACTGACAGCTCAGCAGCCGCGGCCCCCGAGGCCGAGGCGCGTACGTGGGCCGACCTGGCGGCGCGATGGCGTCGGGCCGACCACCCAGACCTATGGGCGGATATCCCGGGCACCGAGGCGGACATCGTCCGATTCTTCGACCCGGTGAGTGACATCGACCGGCGCGCCCGGGCGTGGGCTTACCAGCCCGTCACCTACGATTTTTCCGACTTGGCACGCTTCGCGGCAGGTCTGGCTGGCGCCGAAGCGGACGCATGGCGCGAAGATCGGCCCCATATCGCCACGAAAGCCTATGAGGACCGCCGGTTTCTGATCAGCGATCGTCTCATCCATTGGGCGGTTCCGTGGCTGGACGCGGTCGCGAGACGCGCCGGCAGTGAGGCGGATGACGCAGAGACGGCCAAGAGATCTCTCCTGGAGATCGGCGATCGGCTTCGACTCGCCCCCGCCCTCGTTGGTTCAGAGGGTCTGGTGGTCCCGGGTTTCGACTCGTTTGGCCCGTTCGAGTCGGGCGGCGGCCTTGCCAAAACGCTGCCGTCGTTGTGGAGCGGTGGAGTGCTGTCGGTCCAGGATCTGGGCGCCATTCGGCACGCCGTCGTCACAACCCGCGAGATCCCCGTCGACTGGCTACAAAGTGCCGATTCCCGCAAGCTGCTGGCGGCTTTCTACCGCGACGCGGCAGGTCGCTGGGATACGTTGGCAGCACAGCATGCCGGTACCGCCCAGCTGTGGCGCGACCTATCACATCGAGCCGCTCGTACCGCACAGACGCTCAACGCCTGAGCCGATCGAACCGCTCACCTAGAACAGTCGCCCGCCGTTCGGCACTGGCCGATCGGGGCCGATCATGATCACTTCGCCAGCTCCGTCGGGAAAACCCAACACGAGAATCTCCGACATGAACTTCCCTATCTGTTTGGGTGGGAAATTCACCACTGCGGCGACCTGGCGACCCACGACGGAAGCCGGCTCATAGTGGGCGGTGATCTGCGCCGAGGTCTTCCTGGTGCCGAGCTCAGGCCCGAGGTCAACCCAAAGCTTCACCGCCGGCGCACGGGCCTCTGGGAACGTCTCGGCCCGAACAATGGTTCCGACGCGAATGTCGACCGCGAGGAACTCGTCGAA
>JBFGJH010000096.1:0-7178 GCA_041577335.1 Acidimicrobiia bacterium
CAGCCGCGGGAATCCATGAAGAGAGGCAGCGGCGTGATGGGACACAACCGCACCCGGCAGGCACAAAACTGCTGCCTGCAACACCGGCACGAGGCCGGGTAGGTCGATCAGACGCAAAACCCGCTCAGAGACCGGCAGATACTCGCCCCGCTGGATCTTGCGCCACACGGTCTGCCGAGATTCGAACTCGTGGAGCTGCTCACGGAGAACATAGCCACCCTGACGGGATGCCAGACGCAAAGGGGTTGAGTTGTTGACCATTTCGCCATGATGAGCGAACGCTCCGACAAAATCGCCGAGTCACTGAACCCTGGGTTCAACCTGTAGGCCCACGGTTGCATAATCGCGTCACTGAACCCGGGGTTCTACCCTGGGTTCGCCGAACTAGTCGAGTTCGAGGTTGTGGAGCTCGTCGACCTTGGCCTTGACGGCCTCGGCTGCGTCGTGAAGGGCGGCGTGCTCAGCATCGGTCAGATCCAACTCGACGACCTCTTCTACACCGTTTGCGCCGAGGCGCACCGGCACGCCGAGATACACATCACGGATCCCGTATTGGCCCTCCACCCACGCACACACGGGCATTTGCGCCCCGGAATCGGTGACGATCGCCCGCACCATGGCGGCCGCCGCGGACGACGGGGCGTAGTACGCCGAGCCGGTCTTGAGCAGTCCAACGATCTCGGCCCCACCTTTGCTGGTGCGCTCGACAAGCTCGGCGATCGCCTCGTCGTCGATCACTTCGGTCAACGGCTTGCCGTCCACCCGGCACTGTGACGGCACCGGAACCATCGTCTCGCCATGGGAACCGAGCGTCAGCGCCTCGACGCTCTGAATGTCGACGCCGGTCTTTTCCGAGATGAAATGAGCAAACCGCGACGAATCGAGAATGCCCGCCTGGCCCATCACCTTGTTGCGCGGCAGTCCACTCACCTCGGCGGCAAGCGTGGTCATGTGGTCGAGCGGATTGGTAACCACGACCAGTGTGGCCTCGGGTGAGGCGTCGAGCAGCTGCTCGGTCACGGTCTTGACGATCTTGGCGTTGACCTCGAGCAGGTCCATGCGGCTCATGCCCGGCTTGCGGGGAAGCCCGGCCGTGATCACAACCACCTCGCTACCGGCGGTGTCGGCGTACGAGTTGGTGCCCAGCACCTTGGTCGAATACCGCTCAACCGGCCGCGCCTGATTCATGTCGAGTGCCAAGCCCTGTGGCAGCCCTTCGACGATATCGGTCATGACCACTTCGTCCACGATCCCTGCCTCGGCGAGGCGCATGGCGGTGGTGGAACCGTACTTCCCGGCTCCCACGACGGTTACTCTGCGCATAGTGCGGCTCCTTCAGTGCGATCTCCGTAGGGTAGCTGTCTACGCTGACCCCCCATCCATGAAGATCGTCAAAACCCTCCTGCTTGCCTCCATGCTGCTCGCCGCCTGCGGAACCAGCGCTGACACGACCCCTGCCACGCAGCCCCCTGTCGTGGTCGACCGGACGTTCGATCTCACCGACCCCGCCGTGCAGTCAGAAGTCGGCTCACCACCATTCGAGCCCGTCGGTTGGCAGCGGTTCGTCGGGCCCTTCACCGCGATCGGCGATCGCGAGCTGCCCAATCAACCAGAGGTCGACCTGATCGCTGCAGCCGCCGCCGACGTTCCTCCTCAGCTGGCCGAGCCGGTTCGCAACATCGTGCGTACCGCGGCTGCTCCTCCCTCCCACCTCGACACGTCGCTCAGCGTCGCCGTTGCCCTAGGCCCCGACGTCTACCTGCTCGACCGAGTCTTCACGCTCGAGGGAGGCACCACCCGCTACGCCGTCTCCTATGCCATCAACCACGAGATCGCCCACGTTCACCAGTGGTTTGCCCTCGACAACGCATATCTCAACGCTGCCGAGCGCGGCCAAATCGAACAACTGGACCTCGCAGCCGGCTCGAAGCTCGTGTGGGACTTTGCCGAGACGGTCGGGTGGGAGAATCAGAGCACCGACCCTCTCCGCCCGATGTGGGAGATCGGCCAGGCAATCTCCGCCACTCCCTACGGCGCCACGAATCCGGCCGAGGACATGGCCGAGACCATCGCGCTGACAACCTCGGGCCGCGGCAACTGGCTCGATGAGCGTCATCGCATGTGGGTTGAGTCGTTCGCCAACGCATCGATCGACGAACTCGGAGCGGGCCAGCCATGGGTGCCGGCCGGCGGCGTCGAGATCAACTCGGTCGATCCGCTCTACGACGAGGACGCCGTCGCCGAGGCGGTCGGAGACCGCAGCCATGTGGAGCCCACGTATTTCCAACTCCCGGCTGGTTCATCTCCCGGCGAAGACCTCGCGGCCGAAGTTGCCGCTCATCTCGCCATCAGAGGCATGGCCGGTTCGATGGAACCGATCGCCGACGATCAGGTCCCTCGTTGGGCCGGGCTGTTCGAACGCCCCGACGGGGCGGGATGGTGGGTAGAGGTGTGGGACTTTCCTGCCGGCACGCTCGATGATGGGCCCGAAGGGCCCATCATCAGCTACGTCATGCTGTGGTGATTTCGATTTCGAGGCCTATGTCGAGGCTCTGAGCCGAATGTGTGAGCCAACCCAACGAGACCACGTCGACACCCGACTCGGCAATCTGGCGCACGTTGGCGAGCGTGATCCCACCAGACGCCTCGGTGACCATCGCTCCGTCGACCATCTCAACGGCTCGGCGAAGCGTGGCTGGATCCATGTTGTCGAGGAGCACCACGTCGACTGGGTCGGCAAGCAGCTCGGCGAGCTGCTCCAATGTATCCACCTCGACTTCGATCTTGGTCATATGCCCGACCGCAGCCCGAGCCGCGGCCACGGCCTTGGCTACACCGCCTGACACGGCGATGTGATTGTCCTTGATCATCACGGCATCATCGAGGCCGAAGCGATGGTTGGCCCCACCGCCCATCCGAACGGCGTACTTCTCGAGAGCTCGCAGGCCGGGAGTCGTCTTGCGGGTCTCAGCTACAGCAACGCCTGTACCGGCAACTTCCCGCACAACTGAGCGAGTGAGAGTAGCGATGCCGCACATCAGGCCGAGGAAGTTGAGGGCCGTCCGCTCGGCGATGAGAATGGAGGAAGCCGAGCCAGCGATCGTGGCGAGCGCCGAGCCTGCAGCCATGTCAGTGCCATCCACCGCGAGCCGCTCGACGGTGAGAGAGCTGTCGACAAACCGGAACACCTCGGCAGCCACCTCGAGGCCGGCGAGCCGACCCTCGACACGAGCGTTCAGCGATGCCACGGCCACGGCTCCGTCGGGCACAACGGCGGCGGTCGTGATATCGCCGGCGCTGCCGAGATCCTCGCGGATGGCCGTCTCAATCAACGGCCGGTACACGGAAGGGTGCATCAGCGGACGGCTGCGGCGAGTGGCTCGAGCTCCGGCAGCAGGGTCCACTCCTGCCGTCGAGCGCGCGTGACGTCGACCTCGGGGTAATCGATCCGATAGTGGGCGCCCCGGCTCTCACGGCGTTCCGACGCTGCCATGGTGATCTGCGTGGCGACCGTGTGGAGATTACGACCCTCTACCGAGGCGACCAGCTGATCCTCGAGGTCGGCGAGGGCTCGGGCCGCAGCGTCGAGCGATTCCTGCGACCGCTCGACTCCAACGGAGTCCCACATCACAGCCCGCAACTCACCGATGCCGGGGCCCCTCCGCGCCCAGGAATCCGGTGCTCCTGATGGGATCTGGAGACCGTGCCCAGAAGGCTCGAGGCCATCCGAGCGAATCGCCTCGGCCACCATGCGGCCAAACACAAGGCCTTCCAGGAGCGAGTTCGAAGCAAGCCGATTGGCGCCGTGGATACCCGTTGAAGACGCCTCGCCGACCGCATACAAGCCGAGCGCCGACGTGTGACCGCGTGGGCCGGAGGCGATGCCGCCCATGAAATAGTGGCATGCCGCCGACACCGGCATCGGCGAGCGACGCGGGTCAATCCCGACAGCCATCGCCGACGCGAACACGGTGGGGAAACGCTCGGGAAAGGTCTCGCCAATGATCGTGGCATCGAGATAAGCGTTGCCCCGATTCCGGTAGTTGGCTCTCGCCACGACGTCCCGTGGCGCCAATTCGGCATCGGGATGGATATCCACCAGGTAGCGGTCACCGTCTCGGTCGACCAAATGGGCGCCTTCCCCGCGCAGCGCTTCGGTGAGCAACGGCATCGGGTCGAGCCCGGCATCGAGCGCCGTTGGGTGAAACTGCACGAACTCCATGTCAGCAACGCGAACGCCCGCCCGCACAGCCATGGCGATTCCGTCACCAGTGACGACCGCCGGGTTGGTGGTGCGGGCAAAGACCTGACCCGCTCCCCCAGTTGCGATAACCACCGCCGGGGCGATCCACACCTCGGCCTCGCCCGCCGAGGTGACCACCAGAACGCCGCGCACGGAGCCGTCGGATCCAACGATGAGGTCGACGACGAGGTGGTCTTCAAACACCTCCACGCTCGGCCGATCATCGATGGCCGCCACCAGCGTGCGCATCACCTCTGCGCCGGTCGCATCGCCGTTGGCATGCACGATCCGCCGGCGGCTATGCCCGGCCTCGCGCCCGAGCGCCAAAGCGCCTTCATCATCTCGATCGAACTCGGCCCCGAGCGCGACGAGCCGTTCGATGGCTTCGCGGCCACGTTCGGTGAGCCGTGCCACGGCTTCCTCCACCGCCAGGCCGGCAGACACTTTCACGGTGTCTTCGGCGTGCAACGCAGGAGAATCGTCCGCGGCCAGTGCGGAGGCCACCCCACCCTGAGCCCAATCCGACGAGCCGGCACCCAGCCGGGTCTTGGTGATCACGGCACACGCATCCAAGCCAAGGGCGACTGACAAGCCGGCCACCCCCGAGCCGATCACCAATGGATGGCCGAACGTGGTGACCATGTCAGACCTTGACAGCGAGCATGCGCTCGACGGCTTGGCGGGCCCGGTCCGCAACGGCGGGATCGACCAGTACTTCGTGCGTCATCGTTTCGAGGCTGCGGCGGATGTTGTCGAGGGTGATCCGTTTCATGTGCGGGCACAGATTGCACGGAACGATGAATTCGATGTCGGGGTACTCAGCCGAGACGTTGTCGCTCATCGAGCACTCGGTGACCATCATGACCTGGGCGGGTAGGTTGGCGCCGACCCAGTTGATCATTCCCGATGTCGATCCAACGAAGTCGGCTTCCTCGAGTACGTCGCCGGGGCACTCGGGATGGGCGATGATCTGCAATTCGGGGTGCGATTTGCGGTAACCCCTGAGCTCGTCTCCAGTGAACCGCTCGTGCACCATGCACGAGCCCTCCCAGAAGATCAGCTCCTTGTCGGTCTGGGTGGCAACCCAGCCGCCGAGGTACTGATCGGGAATGAAGATCACTCGATCGGTATCGAGCGACTCGACCACCTGCACGGCGTTGCCAGAGGTGCAGCACACCGTTGACTCAGCCTTCACCTCGGCCGACGTGTTGACGTACGTCACCACCGGCACGCCCGGAAACTGCTCCTTGAGGCGCCGCACATCGGCCCCGGTGATGCCTTCCGCCAGGGAGCAGCCCGCCTTGAGATCGGGAATGAGCACCGTCTTGTCGGGATTGGCGATTTTGGCGGTCTCTGCCATGAAATGCACACCCGCCATCACAATCACCTCGGCGTCGGTTTCCGCAGCCATACGCGCCAAAGCGAGCGAATCACCCTTGAGGTCGGAGACGAGGTGATAGATGTCGGGCGTCATGTAATTGTGCGCCAGCACGACGGCATTCCGCTCCTGCTTCAGCCGCTCGATGGCAGCAATGACCGGCTCCTTGATGGCCAATTCGACGTCAGGGATGGCGTACGTCACAGCGCTCCTCAGATGTTCTTTTGCTCTGTATGAGTATAAGTGGAGATACGATCGGGAGTCAAACTCGCCACGCAAAACGCGTTGCCCCGTGAACTAGGTGCCTCACCGTTGCAAAACTGCAACGGTGAACCCGGGGTTCGCCGTTTTACCAGGGGCGGCCAATTCCGGGGCGGGGTTGTTCGCTGGTGACCTCTCTGCGGAATCGGAACAATTCGGCGGGCCGCCCGCCGGTCGATGCCGTTGCCCCGGTGCCCTCCACCAATCCAGCCCGTTCGACGAGTCTTCGAAAGTTCTGCTTGTGCAACGGCACTCCGGCCAGCGCTTCCACGACCCGCTGCAGAACGGAGAGCGTGAACTCCTCGGGGAGCAGCTCGAAGACCACCGGCCGGTAGGTCAGCTTGCCGCGCAGACGTCCCACCGCCGTGGCGATGATTCGGCGGTGATCCGAAGCCATCGCCACCCCCGGCGGCAGATGGTTCGGAGCGGGGAGGTTTCGGTCGACAAATGACTCAGCCACCAGCCCAGCTTCGTACATGAGCTCATACCGCTCGAGCACACGTACGCCATCCCAGGGAAAGTCGGCGGTGGCGAAGGTGCGCCGCATCCGGGCGACCCGGTCTCGATCGGACCCGACCCATGAAGTGAGCCGCGGGACGATGATGTCGTCGATGACGCGCGGGCGCCCCGTCCGATGGTCTTCCCATGGGAAGAGGTCGTACCAATCGGTCCAACCGGCCGAAGCAGCCGGATCGGTCTCGGCGACAAGACCCAGATAGGCAACCGACAGCATCCGGGCGTCCCCCACCTCGGGACGCCGGCCGGCGTCGCCGAATGTATAGAGCTGCTCGATGTATCCCAGCTCCAGACCGGTTTGTTCCTCGACCCACCGCCGCACAGCCAACTCGAGGGTCGGATCGGTGTCGGGCTCCAACGGACCTGATGGGAGCCGTGGATACGACTCTGTCCGAACCGTGAGAACCCTCGGAGTGTCTTCGGTGACGGCGACGATGACGCCGTCCAAGGTCAGGGAAAGCACGAGAGGCAGGCTACCGGTCACCGAAGACCTACGCCCGGCGAAGGCCTACCCGGATGGGGAACCCGTGGCTGCTGCCGATACGTATGCCGAGGCTCACCAGCTTCGCAACGGCGTGCCTCTCAGAAAAGAGGCACGAATGCGCTTCTCGAACCCGAATGTCCGCCATCAGGCGGACTCTCTCCGACGAAATACGCGGGCGCCGAGAAGCGCTCTGCGCTTCTCGAACCCGAATGTCCGCCATCAGGCGGACTCTCTCCGACGAAATACGCGGGCGCCGAGAAGCGCTCTGCGCTTCTCGAACCCGAATGTCCGCCATC
>JBFGJH010000097.1:0-7063 GCA_041577335.1 Acidimicrobiia bacterium
AGTGTGCCTCACAACGCACCCGTCGGAGAAGAGTTCCTCGATCGATCGGCCGTCAAGGCCTTACTCGCGTACATCCGCATCGGTCTGGCGCCCGACCTGATTGCGGTCGACGACCTTCTCGCTGTGTTGAATCGTCCGGCTCGCCGGCTCTCCAAGATGGGTCGAGACATCTTCAAACGTCAGAAACGATGGACGATCACTCGGCTACGAGCCGAGGCCAACGCGCTGACGGGTTCGGCAAACGAGCGATTCCACATCTTTGTCGACGACCTCGAGAGTGTGGTCACGGCCGTCGCCGACCAGAGCACCGCGTCGGTGGTCGCCATGATCCGATCGACCATCGGACTCGACAACGCAGCAGCCCTGCTCGATGGCTCCCGCTCAACGGCCGACCGGAGCGGCCATACCGACGATCTCGACGCATTGCAGCAGATCGCCGAACTCTTTCCGAAACCGAACAGGTTCGAGATCGAGCTGCGAGATCTTCTCGGTAGACCGGGCCATTCCCACGGCGTGACGCTGTCGACAATCCACAAAGTGAAAGGTATGGAATGGCCTCACGTCATCGTGATGCCGGTCTCCACCAGAACGATGCCCCATCATCGTGCGAGCGATATCGAGGAGGAGCGTCGCATCTTTCATGTGGCGATTACGCGCGCTTCCGAGCAGGCGGTCGTCATGAGCGATACCGAACAGCCATCCCGGTTCATCGGAGAGTTGGCCGGCACGGCTCGTTCAGATCCGCTTCCCAGCGAGCCACCCACGGGAGGGGTGCTGGCCGGCGTTGGCCAGACCGTCAGCTGGAACGGCCAACAGGGCGAGGTCACGACCGTGGGCAAGACCGGGGTGACCGTGCTGCTCGCGACCGGGTTCCGCCTCGACGTGCCCTGGCGGGAGATAGTGACGGTCGATGGAGCCCGCGGTCCTCTGGCTGCTCCCCTACCGGCCGATCGCGATCCCGATCCCCAGCTCTTCGAAGCGCTACGGTCGTGGCGCAAGGAGCGGGCGAGCGAGGACGACGTACCCGCCTACATCGTGCTTTCCGACAAGCACCTCCGGGCGATCGCCGCGACCCGCCCAACGACACTCGACGAGTTGCTCAACTGTCCCGGGATAGGACCCACCAAGCTCGATCGCTATGGCGAGGAAATCCTGGACGCAATCGAGACCGTCGACGCTTAGAGGCGCCTAGCGCCGCTTCCGATCGAGCAAGCGGCCAACCGTGGCGACCTCCTCGGGAGCCGGAGCGTCCACGAGGAGCCCGGTCGCCTCGTCAATGACCTTCTCAGGTGGTCGACGGCTAGCCGGTCGGACCGCCGCCTTCCAGACCGTGAGGTCACCGGTCGAGAAAACGAGGCGGCGTAGCCCCACATCGATCAAGAACAACCCCAACGCCAAGCCCGCCAGCCACGGCCACAACTCGATGGGGGCGGTTCCCACATCCGGTGCCTTCTCGAAAACCTCGGGGACCATCGGGTTCACCCTGCCGCCCGTGATCGCGGCAATGTCGAAGGCCAGGGTTGGATCTGGCTCGCGGAATGCGAACTCGTCCCCATAACCGGCGATCATCCCGGCGCTACCGCCGGCAACAGTGCCCTGTGCGGAGTCGATCGACACCCCTACCCAATACGCCCCAGCCTGGTCCGCCCTGGTCGAGCCCTCGAAGGTGGAGGTTGACGTGCGCTGAAGCGGGACCACACGTATCTCGCCGTCAGGGGCTCTCACCCGGGCAATGGCAGCAGCATCGATGGCTATCTCGTCGGAGACATACCTGATCTCCAGGTGGCCCTCGTCCAGGCGCAACTCGGGTGGCGTCTCCAGGTAGGGAGGAAGGACATCGCGAACGAGTGCTCCCCAGAATTCCACGTAGCCGTCCCATGAAACCCACTCGGCCGACCAGCGCGAAGTGGCGTCGGAGGTCCAGGCGGTCACCCGACCCAGGCCGCGCTGCCAGGTAGCGAGCAACGGGTCCTCTTCACCGATCAGCAACGGGGTCGATGCCGTGTTCTTCGGCTGGGTGACCACATACCCCAATAGCGCCGGCGATGTCACGAGGTCGGCCGTCACTTGCGATGGGGCCGCCAAGATCGGGAAGAACTGTCCTTCCACCGTGAGGTTGCGCTGCACTGTGAGCGTTTCTTCGACGAAGATGTCCGGAATCGAGGAGAGGTCGGTGCCCGGGTAGTAGCGCCCACCACCGACGGCCGCCATGCGCTGCAACGTCGTGCCAGGCCCTTCGCCGGTGCCCAACACCGAGACCGTGATCCCGTCGTCCGCAATCTCTCGAACGAGGGGGAGGAGGCCACTCTCATTGGGATCCCATCCATCAGTGAACAGAACGATGTGGCGAAGGGCATCATCGACACCCTTCAGCTCGTCATACGCCGCCCGAAGACCGGTGGATATCTGGGTATCCCCCTGCGGGAACAGCTCACCGAGAGCTGCTCGAGCCGTGGCATCGTCCGGTTTGAGGTTGAGAGGCAAGACCCAGTCTGTTCCCGTGGAGAATGCCAGCACACCCACTCGATCGGTAGGCTCGAGAGCGTTGATCGCCTGGGCGGCACCCGCGCGGGAAATGTCCGTCTTGTTGACGCCGCCTTCAACGAATTCTTCACCACCGCAGTGACACTGACCCATCGAACCTGAGGTGTCGATCAAGAGGACCTCTGCGACGGGCTGGCGCCGAACGAGATCGTCCGGATTCGACCGCACCGGCAGGAGCTCTTCGAGCAGTGACTGCTCATACCCGCCCATGGCATACGCCTGATCGCCCCCCACCACAACGAGGCCCCGCCCAAGATCCTCGACATAACTCGTCAAGCGCTCCACGTCGGCGTCTGCGGGCGCGGGAATGTTCACGAGAACCACTGCGTCGTAGTCGAGGAGGGCGCGGTCATCGGGGATGGCACCCACCCGTTCGACCGCCAGGCCCCCGGCTGCGAGGGCCCTGAGCAACTCGTCGGCATCGCCGGCTTTGCCTTCCACGACGGCGACCCTGGCCGGCCCCAGTACCCGGGTGAGACCGCGATTGGTGTTGTTCTCAACCTGCGTGTCGCCCGCCAATTCAGCGGTCGCCCGCACCTCGAGCGGTCCGGGCGCCGGGGCGGCCACCTCCACCAGCACCGTATTGTCTCCGATCACGACATCGACGGTCATCCGTTGCTCTTCGCCGGTGCTGTCTTCGATCAAAACCTCGGCCATCCCGACAACATTGGATCGGATCCGTATTTCTGCAGTGACCCGGTCACCTTCCCGCACCGCAGGAGGCAGATCGACTCCCTCCACCAACACGTCGGGACCTCGTGACGAGCCAAGCTGCACGACATCGACTGCAATACCCAATTCGGCCAGCTCCTCGGCAGCCACTCGGGCGCCGCCGCTTGTGGCTACTCCGTCGGTGAGCACAACGACACGCCGTGAGCCTTCGGTGGGCAGGAGGGCGCCCGTGGCTCGCAATGCCCCGGCGAGGTCGGTGGCGGAATCGTCGACCACCGAGGTGATGCTGCCGCTCGGCACCTCAGAAGACAACGACGAGTCCACCCGTACGTCGGCGCCAAACGCCACGACGCCGATGCGAGCATCGGCCTGGGCGGCAGCGTCCTCGAGCGCGGCATCGAGGAACTCATCCTGGGCAAGGATGGCCTCGCCTGCAATCGATGCAGATCGGTCCACGAGAAAGACCACCGATTGGTCATGGGAAGGTCGGCGCACCGCCGGCGCGGCGACCGCGATCACCAACAGCGCCACCGCCACCATGCGGACGACGACCGCAATTCGGTGCTGGCGACGAGACACCGTCCGGGTGCCGCGGGCGGCTATCAGCCAGACGAACACCAAGAGGGGCGGGACCAGAGCCAACGCCCAGGGAGTGGCGAACGTCATGCCGAACCGACTTGAGTCGACCGCGCTCGCACCGGGCGACGGTGGCCGATCCACCATTCCAACGCAAGAAACACCAGGAGTGCGCCCAAGAACCAAGCCACCCATTCCCGGACCAGTTCGCCCGAGAAGCCACCGTCGGCAGATGGCGAGACAACCGCGAGGTCGTGGAAATCACCGGCCGACTCGGTTGGAGCGAACCTGCGCAGGATCTCGTCGGTGGCGACGATCGCCCCAGATGCGTCGACATACTCGATGGCGTATCGGCCGACCTGGTCCGTTGCCTGATACAGCGACGCACCCGCGGCCAACTCGCCCACAGACCCATCGGGATGTGTGACGCGGGTGCGGGCACCCTCCGGGGGCGAGAGTACCGCGGGCACGCCGGCGAGCTCAGGGATCACCGTGAGCGCTCCCCCGCCTGCGAGATGTTCGAGAATCCTCGTGCCCATCACCGGAAAGGCGATTTGAATGGGCAGGTTCGAGTGGGTGACGTCAAACGTGAAATAGACCACTCGTTGCCCGTTGACGCTGCCCAGCAGGACCAACGGCACGTCGCCGGCGCGCACCATGGGGAACCATGAGTCTGATTCCACAAGCTGCGATTCGGCAACGACCACATCCGACAGATCGACCTGGTCGAGGATCGGCTCACCCGGTTGCTGGAAGGTCACGCCGACGTTTTGGACCGTACCAACGAGTGTGATGCCCGGAGGTGGGGTGTCTGGCCGGATCAACCACGTCGGCCGGTCAATATCCGGCAGCGGCCCGCCATCGACAATCAACAGATCCGACGCATCGCTGCCGGCCCAACCAAACGGCGCCGCGTCGACGAGAGCGGTGAGAAAAGCAGAGCCTTCTCCTACCACCGACACCGTGTTGGCTTGCGGGCGGCTGACCGTGATCGTGGCAGTATCGTCCAAGGTCAGGCCGTCGTCGTCGCCCAAGAGGTGGGCAGTAATGGTGTCGCCCGGCGATGCGTCGAGGGGAATCGTCTGGCGGCTCCTGCCGAGCGCCTCGATCTCAACCGATGCCACGACAGTCACGAGGTCGTTGACGGCCACCTCCACCTGCCGGCTGACGGCCTCCTCGCTCCAATTGGCGAGTTCCAAGAAGACTCGTGTCGCCCCTTCCGAGGTGGGCTCGGTCGAGAATGCGGCGATACCAACATTGGCTGCCGTATCGGTGAATACCAGGTGCTCGGCATTGAGGATCGGCTCAGAGTCGAGCGTCGCGCCGTCCGGGCCGCCGTCGGAGAACAGGAGCACCTTGGTTGGCCGATCGGGGGTTTCCAGTCCGCGGGCAAGGCGGAGCGCCTCGTCGAGTCGTTCGATTCCGCCGCCCGGTGTGAGTGAGCGAATCGACTCGGCGACCGTGAGCGGGTCCGACGAAAACGCCGTCACAACCCGCGGATGAGGCCCGGCTTCGACGATCGACACGATGTTCTCGCGTGAAGCGTCTTCGGCGAGCGAGAGGGCTCGTTCCTCCAGCAGATCCCAGCGATCGGCCATCGCCATCGACCCGGACGTGTCGATGACCATGACGGTATGGGGTCCCAGCTCTGTCTGCTGCGCCAAGAAGGGACGGGCGAGCGCAAGTACAAAGAGCCCGAGAACAATCAACTGCAAGATCAGCAAAGGCGTCGCTCTCAGCCGCTGCCATGGCAGTGCCGCAGACACCGACGTCCCTGCTTGTTCCCACAGGATGATCGACGGAACAACCATCCGGGACCGGCGGGACCTGAGCATGTAGAGCGCAATGAGCGGGCCCGCCAAGGCCGCCAGTCCGAAGGCTGCTGGGGCCAGGAACCTCATCGGACCAGTTGCGTTCTGGCGAGCTCGGCCAGCACCAGTTCGTGGGCTTCAGGGACTGCTGGGACGAGGACATGGTCCAGTCCGTTGCGGCGGGCCCGGGAAGCCACGCTCTGGATGAAGCCATCCACCGTGTCGCGATATTGCTTCATGGTCTCAGGCGTCGTTGAGACATTGACCTCTTGAGCGGTCTCGGCGTCGACGAGGCGGAGATCACCACTGATGACCGGATCCAATTCGTCTGGAGCAAGCACATGGAGCACCACTCCACCACCGGCAACTCCGAATGTGTCGAGTGAGTCGATCAACCCGCGACCGAGGAAATCAGAGATGATGACCGCCGGGCCGCGTGTTGCCCTTTGTCCAGCCATGAATCGGGCAGTCGCGGCCAGGTTGGCTTCGCCCTTGGGAGGGATTCCTTCGAGCCACTCCTCCAGCACAGGCCAGGCGCTGAGATGACGCAAGGCGGGACGAGCGTCGAAGGGAGCTTCGCTATCACCCGGGGTGCGGAACGGCAGGACCCGATCCCCGGCGGCCAGGCCCAAAAAGCCGATCATCCCGGCCAATCGTTGCGCAACGAGAAGCTTGTGGCCAAAGGCCATCGAGAGCGACCGATCGACGACCAGGCGAACGGGAAGTTCGTCCTCAGCTTCGAACAGCCTGATGAGCACCACGCCGAGGCGAGCCCACAACGTGTGATCGATGCGGCGGAAGTCGTCCCCCGGCGTGTATTCGCGATAGTCGGCGAAGTCGAGCGACTCACCGCGTCGAACGGAGGCGTGGCCACCCGACCACACCCCCCGGACTCGCCGATGCGACCGCAGGGCCATCCTCTCGAGACGCGCTCGGAATTCTGCTTCGAGCAACATCAGTCGACGGCTTCGGGTTCTGGGTGTCGTTCCAGCACCGCGTTGACCAGCGCGTCGGCATCCACCCCATCAGCGATCGCCTCATAGCCCAAAACGAGGCGATGACGCAGCGCAAAGGGTGCGATGGCCCGAATGTCATGAGCCGAGAGGTTGGGACGCCCCTCCAGCAATGCCGCGACTTTGCCACCGAGAACCATCGCCTGTGCGCCGCGCGGGCTCGCTCCGAATCGAACGTATTTCTGGATGAGCGACGGGGCCGATGGGGACTCCGGATGCGTCGCCTCGACAATTCGGGCTGCGTACTCGACCACGTGGCGGGCGGCCGGCAGCCTGCGCACAGCGGCGCCCATTTCCAGCAGTTCATCTCCGGACACCACAGGATCGGTTGTCGCTTCAGCTCCGGCTGTGGTGCGGCTGACGATCTCGGCCAACTCGGAGCTCGTCGGATAGCCGACCACTACCTTGAACAGGAACCGGTCGAGCTGGGCTTCTGGCAACGGGTAG
>JBFGJH010000098.1:0-6900 GCA_041577335.1 Acidimicrobiia bacterium
GACGGGGTCGGCGTCGACAGCCCGCAGCCCCTCGTCACCGAATCCAGGAAAGGCCCGAGTGAGTGCAAGGTGGAGAGCGGTTGCATTGGCCTCAGCTCCACCGCTGGTGAACGAGCCCGCCAGGTCACCATCGAGGCCGATCCTCTTACCGAGATATCGGATTAGCCACGCCTCGATCTCCGCTGCCCCAGGAGCATGGCTCCAGGCCGCCAGCTGCGGATTGAACGCAGCCGTCAGCATGTCACCGATGATCCCCATGAAACTCGGGGTCGGATTGAACAAGCCGAAGTACATCGGGCTGGTCGTATGGACCGTCGCCTCAGTCAACAGGTCAACGCACCAGGCGATCGCCTCATCCGGCGTCCACGGCTTGTCCGGATCAATCTGAGAAAGGCGCGACCGCACATCCTCCGCTGTCACGGACGGCGCCACCGGAACGGTGCCCACAGTCGCGGCGTGCGACACCACGAACTCGGACACCTTGCTGAGAATCCACCTCTGCTCGCCAATGGACGGCTCTAGCCACGTCAACGTCCAACCTCAATCGATAGACACCAAACCCGATCCTACGAGGGAGACCCGCCACACAGTTCACCCGATATGGAAGCCATGACGCTCAAATGCCTCACGTCCGCGCTTGGTCGGGAGCAGACGTGGTCCGCTACCGAATACCAGTCATGAGGTGTGTCGATCAGTGCGGGCCCAGGCATAGGCGCAGGATGACGTCCACCACCTGATCCGACGTCACCGCTACAAAGGCCTTCCCGGTCGAGTGGAGCTAGGAGGCGGGAGCGGCGAGATCAACGGGGTGGGACCAGCCATCGCCGGCACCGCCGCGGACTGGAGAGCGAACGGGTGGCGCTCCCGCCGTACTGGTAGGGTTGCCCATTCGTCGACTGCTCGAGGTGAGCCGGTGGCCGGCCAAACCCACGTGCTGAGGGAACCAGACGCCAGGCCGGCCGGCGGGCGCCGGGACCGTCGCGTAGCGTCGGTAGCCGATCGGGGGGCCTAGGCCCAATGTCGATGGATCCGTACGGACCGTTCGGCGACGCCCGGTGGTGGTCTCGGCTGGCCATCGGGGCCGGGTTGGGTGCGATCGGGGCGGTGGCGGCCCTGGTGTTCGTCGGTGTCGTCTCCGCCGGTCAGAGCATCCTGTGGCCCGACGACGTCGGCCTCGACTGGTTTTCGGGCTCATGGCGTATCGCCGCGATCATGACAGCCGGTGGTTTGGTCGTCGGCTTGATCCACGTTGTCGACAAGCAAGCGCGCGAGGTGAACGTCTTTGCGGCGCTGGCCGGCGGAACCATCGAGCGGCGGGCGGTGCCCGGCGCCGTCGCCATCGCCGCCGTGTCGCTGATCGGCGGGTTCAGCCTCGGTCCGGAGGTCCCTACGGGCATGGCCGGCGGAGGCATCGCCTCGTGGCTGCGCCGCAACGCCGACGAGGAGGACACCCGAGCCGGGGTAACGGCGGGCATCACCGGTGCCTGGGGCGGGCTGTTCACGGCGCCGTTCACCGCGGTCCTGCTCAATGTGGAATTGAGTTTCGGGGCGAGGGCGCTGCTGTGGTCCCGCCTCGCCATCGACGCAGCGGCTGCGGTGGTGGGCTTCCTGATCTTCTTCGCGGTGACCGCCGGATGGTCCGACGTCTTGCGGCTGCTGGAGCTCCCCTCGTATTCGATGGAACTCGGCCACCTCTTGGTGGCGGTCGGGTTGGGCGTGCTGGGCGCGGTGGTCGGCATCGTCTTCAAGCTGAGCATGCTGGCCTTCTCCCGTCTCGCCGCTCGGATCAAGGACCGCCCGGTGCTGCGACCGACCGTTGCGGGCCTGGTGCTTGGCCTGCTCGGCATGGCGCTCCCGCTGACGCTGTTCCTGGGCACGGACGGGCTGGCTGACGTGACCGAGGACCCGGCTGCCATCGGCGTCGGGCTGCTGGTGGCCAGTGCTCTGGCGAAGATCATGGCGACCTCGGGTGCCTTGTCGTTCGGGTTCGTCGGCGGGCCGGTGTTCCCCCTGCTCTTCGTGGGCGGCAGCGTGGGGACGATCGTCAACCTGGTAGCGCCGGGCGTCCCACTCGCATTGGCGGTGACCGCGTCGATGGCCGCGGTGCCCTCGGCGGTGATCCCGGCGCCACTGAGCGTCGCCTCGCTCACTTTTCTGATCGCCGGCATCTCGGTCACCGAGATCGGCCCTGTCTTGGTCGCTGCGATGGTGGCGCTCATGGTCGGCCGGTCTGTGGAGATCATGGTTCGCGGGCGCATCGACCCGGCTACTCAGTCCGCGCAGTGAACCCCACACCGAGCACCTCAAGGAGCCTCGTGGAAGCCCCGGCGACCGCCCGATGGATGGTAGCGTGCTGCGCCCTCGGAACGGGCCCGTCGAGAGGAGAACGAGTGTGGCGTACAGCGCTACTGATCGCAGGACTTGTCATCCTGGCAGGTCTTGCTGCCTGTGGAGCCGACAGTGAGGCGGCCCCTGCCGAGCTAGGAGAGGGTCCTGCCTTCGTCGAGGACGTCGCCGTCGAGGACCGCGATGGCGAGTACTGGGCCAAGGTGACGGGCTTCTATCCCGATGCGTGCTCGACCTACGGCGGAAGCGACCAGCAGGTGAATGGCAACACCATCGCCCTGACCGTTACCTCCACCCGGCCTGAGGACGCCGTCTGTGCCCAGGCGTTGACGGACATGACTGAGGAGATCCTGCTCGACACGGACGGGCTGGCTCCCGGGAGATATGAAGTGGTCGTCAATGAGGGCCGCTCCACGTTCTTCACGATCGGCTAGCCGCTGGTTGCAGCCGCGCCGGCAAACCGCCCGCGGCGTAGGTGCGCCGGCCTGAGTAGCCTCGTGAGCCGACCCGCGCACAAGTACGTGATCGACTCGGCTGCGTTCGCTGAGGCGCCTCGAATCTCCCAGAGACGCACTCGACGTCGATTGTGACCCAAGGCTCTACCGCTTCACGGGGGTGGCGTGTACTCTCGGGTCGAGGCTGCAGTGGAAGGAGTGGCAATGCGACTCGCATGCGAATCGGTCGTTCCCGGGCTCGAGTGCACCTACGTGGCAACAGGTGAGACAGCCGAGGAAGTTCACACGGCCATGATGTCCCACGGGGCACAGCGCCACTCAAACCTGATGGATGGGATGTCGGAGGAAGAGCGGCAGACGATGGGCGCCGACATGTCTGGCCTCATCTACGAGCTCATCGCCGAAAACAACTGACGAGCCGCCCCGACTCAGCGCCGAACCATCCAAAACGACAGGCCTTGGATTCCGTCGTCTTTGGCGCCCGAACCGATGAATGTCTCTTCCGTGCGCTCAATGGTGAAGGCTGAGCCAAATGCTGCCTCGACCTGTTGGCTCCTCGCCCTTGGAGATGCATCCCGCACCTGGCACATCAGCAGGAACGGTGCGCCAGGCTCACACATGGCTGCGACGTTTTTGACGTAGGAAGCGTGCTGGCCTTTGTGAAGGCCGTGGAAACAACCCCGGTCGATGAGCGCATCGAACGTGCCGAGATGAGAAGTGTCGCCACAGATGTCGACAACCTCGAATCGAACGTCCGCCGCACCCTCTGCGCCCGAGTACTCCACTCGAGCCCGTTCGATGGCTGAGCTGGCGAAGTCGACGCCCGTGGACGGATAGCCCAGATCAGCAAGCCGTGACGTCAATTCGCCCGTCCCGCACCCAATATCGAGCAGCGAAGACCCAGGTGGCAGCCAACCCGACTCCACGGCCTCCTCGATCTCCCAGGGCAGCTGATCCATATGCCACGGGGGAAGGTATCCCTCTGTGGCCCATTTCTGTTCCCAGACCTCGCGCCGGCCCCGTCTCAGACGACGGCGCGCTCGCAACTTCCTGGCTAGTCGGCTCTTCAGCCCCACCTTGTTCATAGGCCGCCCCCGACTCTGTTCTTCACCACACCACGAACCCCCTGAATTACTCCTCGCCACATTATGTAGCGGGAGCCTTCGCCGTCTATAGCCACGGTCGGAAGCTGCCTGCCCGTCAGCTCACAGCTGGGCTATCCAGAGGGCCACCGCCTGGGCCGGCCCCGTCTCAGACGACGCCGCGCTCGTAGCTTTCCGGCAATCGTGTTCTTGAGGCCCATCTCGGTAAAAGACGGCCCCCCGCTCCGTCTGCGAGCATCCGGTACTCCCTGCACTGCGTCCTTTCAACCTCATCCGGCGTCGTCCGGTGCCGATGTCTCGGCGCCGCTCGGCTTCACACGCGGACCATCCAAACGGTCACCGCCCGGATCGACTGTCCGGATCCGCCGGAGCCGATCGAGGTCAGCTCGGTTCGTTCGATCGCGAAGTGGTCGCCGAGGGCCTCGCCAATCGTCTCGACCCGCTGTTCCGCGGGGGTGTCACGAATGGGACACATCATCAGAAAGGGCGTGCCTGGTTCGCACAACGAGGCGACGTTGTCGGCGTAGGCCGCATGCTGAGCCTCGTCGAGCCCGTAGAAACAGCCACGGTCTATGAGTGCATCGAAGGTGCCGAGACCCTCAACGTCTTCGCAGATATCGGCAACCTCATAGGTGAGATTGATGTCCGGGCTGTCGACCGCATGCTGCGCGCGGGCCTGTGCGATGGCCGATGAGGCGAAGTCGAGGCCGACAGCATCGAAGCCTCGCTCGGCTAGCAGCGCGGCGAGCTCCCCTGAGCCGCACCCGATGTCGACGATGGTGGCCTCGGCCGGCAGCCAGCCCGTCTCGATCGCTTCCTCGACCTCGGCGGGCAGGCTTTCGGTTTGCCAGAGGGGCGATGAGCCCTCGGTCATCCATCGGTGCCACTTCTGCTCCCACACCGACTGTCGGTCATAACGGCGCCGGAAATTGCCTCGGAGTATCCGCTTGACCGTGCGCCTCCCACCTCGTGCGGGTCGGCTGTCCTTCACGCTGTTCGCTCCCCGCCGTCGCCGGGAGTCTGGGAGGGGGCGACGGCTCCCGTTCACCCTACATGAACGCCACCGAGGGCGGGACCATCAGCAGCCGGTGGCGACGGCGATCCGTCGGTCGACCCCGATTCCCAGCAAAGAGGAGCCGGCCTGGCCGTGGACGGTGACCTCGACGTCGACACTCGAATGCTCTCCAAGCCCGAAACGCGCAACGGGTTCGTTGCCGGCGGTGTATCCCTGCGACACGGTGATTTCGGCTGCGCCCAACAGATGGGCCAGGTCGGCGATTCGTCCCTGCTCGAAAACCTTCACGCGGGCGCCCACCGGCGCAACGACTTCGAGCCAGTGACCCGAGGCCGACTCGTTCATCATGAGCAGTGACGGCAGGGTCGGTTCCCATTCCACGAGCAGCACATCGATACGGCCATCACGGTCGACATCGGCGGTCGGAGCGGTGACCCAATATTGATCACTGCCGAGCCCAGCCGGAGACCGGAATGATGGGACCGAACCGCCGCTGTTCATGAATATCGCCGGTTCTGTCCCGTTGCCTGCCGATGCCGAGGTGAGGATGTCCAACCACCCGTCATTGTCCACGTCGACAAACTCTACGTGCGGCGCCTTGGTCGGGATCCCCACCAGCCCGGCAGCGCCCGTGATGTCTTCGAACTGACCGTCCCCGGCATTGAGGTACAACCGAACGGGAACTTCCCGATCACCACTCACGGTGCTGTTGAAGTGATGGCCCACGACCAGGTCGAGCCGCCCGTCACGATTCACGTCACCAAAGGCGGCTCCGGCAACGTCGTCCTCGGGACCATATGTCTCCCAATCGAACGGGCCGGTTCTCTCGACGAACCTGCCATCGCCGTCCGCGATGAACAAGCGGTTGGAACCACCGACGAAGAAGTCGGACCACCCGTCGTCGGTGACGTCACCGATGGCCAAACCGAGCCCGTGGATGTCGTCGGGAAGGCCGGCATCCCCAGTGGCGTCGGCGAAGCGCAGATCGCCTTGATTCCGAAACAACCGGGATGAGCCGCCCACGAAACGGTCTTCGACAACAAAGAGGTCGAGCAGGCCATCGTGATCGAAGTCGAGAACGCCAACCGACCGCCCGCCGAACTCAACTGGAAGCCCAGCCTGGTCGGCGACCTCCCACCAGCCACCGACGTTCTCATAGACGAGGGTCGGCAAGTCGCTGCGTTCCCCCTCCTTGTAGTTGCGAGAGGCCACCAAGTCGTCGTCACCGTCGTTGTCGAGATCAGCGAAAACCGCCCCGCTGGTTCTACCGAAATGCTCGGGGAAGGGGGTGACCGAAAAGCCGCTCTCCGAGCCGAGCAGGACTCGGTCGGGCGCCGGCCCATCAGCCCCACGCACTGCGTAGCGGTCCTCGGGCCGGTTGGCGAAGGTGCCGACAAACAGGTCAACCACTCCGTCGCCATCGACGTCTCCGAACGCGGCCGCGTGGGCATGCATGCCGGTCAAGGGATCAACCAGCCCCCAGTCTTCAGTGGCATCGACAAATGAAACCGCCTCACCGGCTGCGGCCCGTGATGCCGTCCAGCACTCCTGGTAGCCGTCACTGTTTGCCACAGTCGAGATCGGCGCAGAAGCGTCCGCCGTGACAAGCGTGGTCGGATCAGGAAGCGCATCCCCTGCGGTTGTCGAAACCTCCGTCCCGCCGCCACAAGCTGGTGTCAGCGCAACAAGCAAGGCAACCGTCGCCTGAAGCCGGGCCGACCTCATTGAGAGAACGTGATCTCGAGGAGAACGACTTCACCGAACCCACCGCCATCGTCCGAGAGCCGGCCGGCGTTCATGCCGACATAGATGGTCCCACCGTCCGGCGTGATGGCCACGGTGTAGGAGCCACCCAGCCGCACTCCCAGCATCTCCTCGGCCGCGTCGTTCATCTCGACAACGACTCGATCTTCTCCTGTTTCGGTGTCTACGGCGATCAGCGGCGTTCCCTGCATGAAACTGCGGCCATGGGCATCGGGCA
>JBFGJH010000099.1:0-6805 GCA_041577335.1 Acidimicrobiia bacterium
CTCGAGCTCCGGGCCATGAAGTTCGACCTCCAATATGAGCCGGAGTCGCTGCCGATGGTGGTTCGCGACCGGATCGTCGCTGCTCCGTGGTCCGGCGAGGAAGCACTCGCAGATGCGGTGGCGGTGATCGCAGGCTGGGACGGCGCGATGAATTCTTTCGACCGCGAACCGGCATTGGGCATCGCCACTCTGGCCGAGCTGCTCGATGCAGATGTGGACCTCGATCCGTCCCAACTCATTGAAGGCACGGTCGGCGATGATGAGCTCGAAGAAGCCTTCCGTGCGGCGGTTGCCGAATTGGTGGAGCATCACGGGCGCCCGGACCCGGTTTGGGGAGAAGTCAACCGACTTGTACGGGGCGACACCGATCTGCCGTTGGCCGGAGGACCCGACATCATGCACGCCGTCTACGGAGAGTGGGGCCAGGGTCGATTCGAAGGAATAGCCGGCGACTCCTACGTGCTGATGGTGACGTGGGACGCCGCGGGGTCGGTGGAGTCCTTCTCGATTCACCAGTTCGGCTCAGCGACGCTCGACGAGGACTCCCGGCACTATGACGACCAATCTCCCACCTTTGCGGCCCGCCAGCTCAAACCGGTGTGGTTCGATGAGGTCGACATTCGCCAACATTTGGAGCGGGAATATCAACCCGGCGAGGGGTGACGGAATCACCATCACATGGCTCCGGTGAGGCTCGGTCGGCGCATCGCCGCGCCGTCGGTGAAACAGGTGCCCCGCACCATTGCGGCCGCGTTGGATCTGGTGGTCCGCCCTTCGGTCGAGCTGCGACGGGCCTTCGCATCGGGGGGTCCCCCAGGCCTGGATGCGGCTTTCGCACGGTGGGGTTCCCGTGTCGTTCGTGACTTGGGCATCGATCTGCGGGTCCAGGGCCTCGAGAATATCGACCCCGCCGGGGCATACGTCGTGGTCGCACTTCACGAGGGGTTCATCGATGTGCCCATCCTGGCTCGGCTTCCGATTCGACCGGTGTTCACCGCCCGGAGTGAGCTGCTCGAGTGGCCGACGCTTGGGAGGTTTCTTCGGGCCACCCAACAGATAGTGGTGTCTGACGAAAGCGGAATCGCTGCGGCGCGTGCTCTCCTCGAAGATGGATCGAGCCGGCTGCGGCTGGGTCGATCGGTCGTGATCTTCCCGCAAGGGTCGATCCTTGGCATCGAAACGGATTTCCAGAATGGGGCGCCTGTCCTGGCACGGCGTGCCGGCGTCCGGATTCTGCCGGTGGTGCTGGCCGGCACGCATCGTGTCTGGGAGCACCCCTTCTCACCCACCGTACGCTTCGGCCAGCCCGTCTTCGTTTCGGTGCTCCCCCCCATCTATCCCGATCAATGGCATGGCCTCCAGGCCCGCATGAAGGAGGCGGCTCTGACCAACACCCACGCACCCGTCCGCCGTTTCAATCCTGATCGTGATGGCTGGTGGGATGGCTATCGGTTCAGCATCGACCCGACATTCTCCGAGCTGGCCGGCCGCCATCTGGATCGCCTTGATCGAATTCGCCGCAGTGGGCCGGTTGTCACCTGACGCCTGCCTGGTGAACCTCTGCGTCACACCCGCTTTCGCGCGTCTGCCGCTTGTCGGTACCAGCCGGAGAGCGAATCGACTGTCTCGTGGGCATTCAGGCCGCTCGGGTTGGGCACCACCCACAAGAGGGCATCTCCGATGCCTTGAGGCTGGGCTCCCATCGTGGCCTTGGGGCGGCGAAACCCGGTCCGATACGCTGTGATCCCCGCAATGGCCACCACCTGCGGCCGCCACCGCTCGACCCGCTCGACAAGCGCCTCGGCGCCCGCTCGGAGCTCGTCGGGCGTCAATTCCGACGCCTTGGCCGTGGCCCTGGGAACGATGTTGCTGATGCCGAGGCCGGCGCTGGTGAACCGGATCCGATCAGCGTCGGTCATTCCGTCACTCGGTGAGATGTCCCAGTCGATGATGCCGGCTCTGCGAAGAGCTGGATAGAAACGGTTGCCCGGATAGGCGAAGTGAGTCTGGGTCGCAGCTGTCCACAAGCCGGGATTGATGCCGACAAAGAGCAGCTCCACCTCGTCTGTGACGAGGTCGGGAACGGTGGCGTTGCGGAACTGTTCCAGGTCCGCCCGGGTGAATCCCATCTCGGGCACAGTAGTGGGAGGGGATCGGACCGGGACGCGCCAGGGATCGTTATCCTCTGCCCGTCTCTGGAGGTCGCATGTCTCTACCCATCTCAAGAGCTCTGCTGGTCACGGTCTTGCTCGGCGTCTTTCTGGCAGCCTGTTCCGGCACGGCTTCAGAGACGACTGTTCCCGAGACGACGACGTCGCCGACGACCGAAGCACCCGTGACCGTCCCCGAGACGACAGAGGCTCCGACGACGGTGGCGACGACCGTTCCGGCGACCGCCGCGCCATCGACGACCGAGCCTCCGCCCGCTGTCGTTGAGATCGTTGTAGCCGACGGAGTGATCGACGGCCCCGGCCAGATCGAGGCTGCCCTCGGTGATCAGATCGAATTCGTCGTGATCAGCGACGTCGCCGATGAGGTGCACGTTCACGGGTATGACATCTTCTCTGACGTGGAACCGGGTGCGCCGGCCGCCTTCTCATTCGTGGCAAACATTCCCGGCATCTTCGAGGTTGAACTGGAAGTCGCGCGGGAGCTGCTGGTGGAGCTCGTAGTCCAGTGACCGTGCGTCGGGCTGCTTTCGTTGGGATCGTCTCCGCCACGGTTGTGGCGACATTCCCTGCCGTTGCGTCGGCGCATGGCATCGGCGGGCGCCAGGACCTCCCCGTTCCGCTCAGCTTCTTCATTGGCGGAGCCGTGCTCGCCATCGTCATCTCGTTTGTGGTTCTGGCCTACCTGTGGCCTAGCCCGCGACTTCAAGATGGCCCGCTGAACACTCCGATCAGAGCCATGTGGCTGGGCCCGGTGCTCACCGTCCTCAAGTGGGTGGCGCTCATCGCGATGCTGCTGGTGATTCTCGACGGCCTTCTCGACGGGCGCGGCAGTCCCACCCATATCAGCCCGGTGCTCGTCTGGGTCTTCTTCTGGCTGGTGTTTCCCTACGTGGTCGCCGTCACTGGGAACCTCTGGAAGTTCGCGAGTCCATGGAGAACACTCGGCAACTGGATCAACGGGTCGGTCCCGGAGCGCTATGACATCGCCGCTCGCATCGGCATGTGGCCGGCCACGGTGACCTTCATCTCATTCACTTGGCTCGAGCTGGTTTCGCCGACCTCTGGTGAGCCGAGCACCCTGGCGATTGCGACACTCGTATACACCACCTTCATTCTCATCGTGACGCGCTTCACCGGCGTCGAGACCGGGCTGGGCACGACTGAGGCGTTCGAGAATTACAACATGGTGATCTCGGCGATCGCTCCCTTCGAAATAGAGCGAGCCGCTCCGTCCGTTGGCGCCGCCACCACCATCGTGAAACCGGCCGTCTCCTGGCGGGGATGGTTGCGCGCGCTCCCGGTCTTGCCCGACCGACCGGGCATGACGTGGTTTGTTCTGGCCACGATTGGGACCGTTACCTACGACGGTCTGTCGCAGACGACGTGGTGGGCTGAACTGTTTGGCGCGGAAACGGTCCGACAGGTGTGGTTCGGCACCATTGCGTTGCCTGCCATGGTCCTCGTCGTGGGGGCCGGCTACTTCATCGCGTCATGGTCTGCCTCGCATCTGGCACCCGAAAGCGGGGTCTCGACTCGAAAGGTCGCCGCCCGCTTCGTCCACACCCTCGTTCCCATTGCGCTTGCCTATGCCTTCTCCCATTACTTCACGCTTGTCATCTTCGAAGGGCAGCGAATCATCCACGCAGCCAGCGATCCCTTTGGACTCGGCTGGAACCTCTTCGGCACCGCCAATTGGAGGGTGGTGTTTTTCCTGGCGCCGTTGGCCGTATGGTGGATCCAGCTGATCATGATCGTGGCCGGTCACATCGCTGGAACGGTGCTGGCTCACGACCGAGCGCTCGCCGACTTCGGAAAAGACGCCATTCGATCGCAGTACGCCATGCTCGTGCTCATGGTGAGCTTCACATCGCTGGGCCTCTTCATCCTGGCTGGATAGGCTTCGGACTGGAACTTTCGAAAAGCGAGTAAGGGCCGATTGGCCCTAGACCCCGAGAGATCTTTCCACCTACGGTTACACACGAAAGGAGAAGCCGTGGAGAAGGACATCACCCTCAGCATCCACCTGGACGAGGATATGGATAACACCCTCGCCTACGCTCAGCTGTTCCTCCGAGGCGATCACTTCGAGGCGGTCGGCAAGGCTCGCCGCAATCCGATTGATCCCCCCATGCCGGTCATTGGAGAGGAGCTGGCAATCGCCAGAGCGCTCCAAGATCTGACCAGCCAAGTGATGGAGGCAGCACAGACCAAGGTGAGCCAGTTCCTGGTCAAGACTGATTCGTAGCCGCTATTCGACTCGTGGCCAGGTGAGCCGCCGGCTGCGTCGGCCGCGCGCGTCCGGTGACCGTGATCAACGGGTGAGGTCGAAAACCTCTATGTATTGCAGGGAGCCGGCATTTGGGTCTCCAAAACTGACCGCGCCAGGACGAGCCTCTTGTCGCCAGTTGTCGAAGGCTTCCGGCTGGCGCTTTCCTGCGAGCAGCCACATCGCGTAATTCGCTCGCTCGCCGAAGAGATTGTCATCATTCTCGTTGAAAGGCACCGCCCGGCATCCGCTATACCATCCGACCTGCGGCCCGTAGGTGGTTGCAATGACGCACCCTGGCGTCCATTCGTAGGATGTGGACGCCTCCTTCAACACTCCGAAGTTCTCTTTGGCGGCCTCGATGGAGTCGCTCGTGGCGACAACGGTCGTGAAGCCCATGAGAAGGATGGTCGATATCGCGACCGCGATTCGGCCGCCGCTGCTGAGCGCTCGGCCGAGTACCCACAGGCCAACCGCTCCGACAACCCATAGCCAGGGCAGCACAGGGGCGAGATACCGGGGCTCCGCATGGAGGGCGCTGGCCAGACCGGCGAACGTGAAGAAGGCAATCGACGCGCATAGGAGGGTCGCCGACCGGAAGCGGCGCGGGGCCCACCACGCCGCCACGAGACCGATGGCGAGAAGCACAAAAAGGGGCTGCGTCAGCAGATTCCCAAGGATGCGTACGTACCCGTTCCAGCCGTCGACCGG
The DNA here is from genome assembly GCA_041577335.1 of Acidimicrobiia bacterium. GTDB lineage: Bacteria > Actinomycetota > Acidimicrobiia > Spongiisociales > JAENVV01 > JBFGJH01. The sequence continues at coordinate 5,149 of JBFGJH010000099.1, forward strand.
GGAAGGGGCGTTTCTCGCAACGAACGCGGCGTTCGCTTGATACGGCGAGCGGGCGCTGGTGACCAACGGAGTGAAGACGATCATCGCCAGAGGGATACCGGCTCCCAGGGCAAGGCCGACGATCTGGGGGCGGCTGGTATTGAGGAGATGGCGACGCCATGCGAGGATCGCCACGCCTGCGATGGCGAGGGCAAGCGGCTCACCGTACCGGATGAGAGTCGCGCCGACGGCGAGCGGGATGGCGAGCAGGATCCACCATGAGATCTTTCGGCCCGAGGTGGCGAAGAGCAGTACCGAGATGGCAGCCAAGGCCAGTGCGGCGCCCGGTCCGTCCGGCCAGACGCTCGACCCGATGGTGATCCACAGAGAGGTCAGTGTCAGGCCGGCGGCGGCGATGATGCCGATAGCCCGCGAGAACAGATACCGCCCTATCAGCCACGTGACCACAACCGCAACGGCCGTCAGGGCCGCCACCCCGAGCCGCAGATATGGGGCAGTGTCCCCGATGGGGATGACGAAGTGCAGAAGCCACGGAAGTCCGAGGGCGCGCTGGTCTCCCCAGTACCAGGAAACCGAGGACGTTCCTTCGGCGAATGCGACGGAGCGGAGGCTGTAAACCGCCTCGTCGTGACCGAGCGGGGCTCCACCGACAATGGCGCCCACTGTCAGTAATGCGTAGGTCGCCAAGACCAGCGCAACCGCGATCAGTTCGCCTCGCTGGAAGGATGGCCCCCACGACCACCGCCCGCCGTTCTCGGTTGGGGTCTCGCCCGACGCCGGCTCGTTCTCTGAGACGATGGTCGCCATGGCACCAGTATGCCAGTGCGCCCGCCGGGCGGACCTCGAGCTCGGTCGACGGCCGCCCGGACGAACGCATCGGTGGCTCGCGCCACCGGCTCGATCGTGAGATCGTGCCGCCCGACCGCATGCCAAGACGCGGTTCTGTGAAAGTTGCTGCCGAGTGCCTTTGTCGACTCGCCCAATGCCCGCGTTCCATCCGTGACGAAATGCAGCCGGACAACCCACTGCAGCCGGCGTGCCGGCGGCGTTCTCGGTCCACTCGCCGACAGTCAATACGGAGAGCATGTGCTGTTCGAGGGCTGCGTGGCGACGTCATCCCTTTACCGATGAGTCCGGCCCCGCTACCGTTCTGGCACGGGATGGCCGGGGGCTGTGACAACAAGGGGTGTTCATGCATCATCAGCTATCCCGTGCCTGGCGCGGCCTATTGGCACTTTGCATCGTGGGTTCCCTGCTCACCGTGCCACTCACCTCATCGGCCGGCCAAGGCTTCTACGACGATGACACGTCGATTTTCGAAGCAGACATCGAAGCGCTCGCCAACGCCGGCATCACCTCAGGATGCAGCCCGACGGAGTTCTGTCCCAATGACAATGTGAGTCGTGGGCAGATGGCGGCGTTTCTCGTACGGGCGCTTGGTCTCACCGATCAAGGGTCCAAGGATTTCATTGATGACAACAACTCGGTCTTCGAGGCTGACATCGAGAAGTTGGCGGCGGCCGGCATCACCTCGGGTTGCAGCTCGAACGAGTTCTGTCCCAATGACAATGTGAGTCGTGGGCAGATGGCGGCGTTTCTCGTACGGGCGCTTGGTCTCACCGATCAAGGGTCCAAGGATTTCATTGATGACAACAAC
>JBFGJH010000100.1:0-6504 GCA_041577335.1 Acidimicrobiia bacterium
ATCGGTGGATCCTTCGTTCAACTTCTGCAACCGCTCGGCCCCGAGAGTCCTGTCGGCAGATTCCTGTCCAGAAACGGCGAGGGTCTGCACCACGTTGCCTATGCCGTGAGCTCGATTGAGGCCGCGCTCCAGCACCTGAAGGACGAGGGCGCCAATCTGATCGACACCGAGCCACGACGAGGAGGCCGCGGCGCTCGGATCGCCTTTGTGCACCCAGGCGATCTTGCAGGCACCCTCATCGAACTCGTGGAGCTTTCCGATGCCTGAGCCCGAGATCCGTGGCGGAGCCGACGAGTTCGAGGCTGCTGTAATTGCCGTTGTCCTGGATCAGATCTCTCGCGACGAAAAGGCAAGGTCGACGCGCCGCCCCGATCGATCTTCGTCACTACCGGCTTGGGTCCGGATTACCAGACCGGATGAGTCGCAGCATCCTTTCGACACCCCCCGACCCGGCGACTGAGGTTCTAGCTTCGTCCGGCGATGTCTCTCAGCTCGGGCGACCTCAACAGCAGCGAGACGGCCATGAAGGCGGCCACCACGGTCAGACCGCCAACCACCGCCGAGCCCAGACCTGACAGAGTGGTGAGTTCGCCATCTCCAAAGAGCACTCCTACCAGTGGCCGGGCCACGAGTCCCGCCGCGACCGCGGCCACGATCCCGCGGGTCAGCGACGGGAGCAGTTGCCGAGCCCAAGTCCATCCCGAGTCAAGGCCCCAAGCCACGGCCAGGCCGATTGCGTAGCCGCTGATGATCAAGGTCGAGGCAAGGGCATATCCTTCGATACCCATGGCCGAGTAGAGAACGAGCCACGTCGGGATCGCCAGGACGGAGAATCCGGTACCGATGACGACCGGCGTCCACATCTTGCGTTTCGCATAGAAGTGGCGGGCGAGGATCTGATGCAGCCCCCAGGCCGGAATCGAGAACGCATAGATCGTCAACAGCCGCGCCACCAACTGGGCATCCTGAGCCGTGAATTCTCCGTACTGATAGAGAATACGGACCAGCGGCCCGGCCAGAACGGCCAGCGCGGCCGTAGCCCCCAGGGCTACGAATACCGTGTTGCGGGCAGCACGCCCCGTCGTCTCGGTAAGCGCCTCACTGTCGCCCTGTTCGGCGAGCCGGGCGAAGAACGGGAATGCCGCCACACCCGCTGCCTGTGCGATGACGCCCACCGGAACCATGTTGAGCTGCCTTGCGAACGAGAGCGATGCAGTGGCCCCTTCTTCGACCTGGCCGAAGAAGCGAACGAACTGCTCGTCGAGCACCGCGATCGACTGACCGATCATCAGTGGCAGCGCGAGGACGAGATACTCGCCGACATGAGATTCCCTGCGGAGATCGCGTGTGAACCACGTACCTGTGCGCTGAGCACCAAACCACTGCAACCCGAAGTTGCCCACGGCGGAGCCGATGACGGCACCCCAGAGGAAGGCCTCCGGGGATGGGTCTCCTGTGGCTGCACCCGCGAGACCGCCGATGATGATCGCGATGTTGTAGATGAGGGGTGCCAAAGCCGGAAAGACGAACTGACGATGGGTGTACTGGACCGCCATCAAGAGCGCGCCGACTACCAGGAAGACCTGCGCTGGAAGCACCAGGCGAGTCATGGAGACCAGGCGAGACTGGTCTGCCGCCTCAGGGAAGACAAGAGACACGACGGGTTCGGCGAAAAGCCACATCAGGGCTGTGAGCACGATGATTGCCGCCGCAACGAATCGAAACACCGATGTGAACGCGCGACTCGCCGCTGCCAAGTCGCCCGCTTCGAGGTGCCGGCTGAGAATGGGAATCAGCGTGATGGTGAGATATGCCCCGGCGAGCAGGTAGTTGAGTAGATCGGGGATCGTGAAGGCCTGCCTGTAGAGATCGGCCTCGGTATTCACACCGATGAGCCCGGCCAGCAGGGCCTCACGGCCGAGGCCGAGCAAACGTGAGAGGAGAACGCTCCCGGAGACGACCGCGGCGGCGGCTCCCATGCGAAGCGGACGACTCATGTCTTCCCGGCGTGGCCCCGCAGCTCTTCGAGAATGGATTCCGGAACGACCAGGTCTCCGAAGCCGTCGCCGAGACCCAGGCCCGGTTTGTATGAGCCGTGATAGTCACTGCCCCCCGATGCGATCAGGTCGAAACGGCGGGCGAGATCGGCGTATCCGTAGCGTTCGTGCTGTCGATATGCGGAGTAGTGGGCTTCGAGTCCGACCAGACCTGCCGAGCGCAAACGGCTGAGAATGGTGGACATGGCTGCGGCCCGGTGGATTCCGAGCGTATGAGGATGGGCGAGAATGGGCACTGCGCCCGATTGTCGCGCCAGTTTAATGGCTTCTTCGGGATTCAGTCTCGGCCGGCCCACGTATGCCGGCCTGTCGTTGCCCAGCCATAGGTCGAACGCGGTCTTGATGTCCGGCGCATAGCCCTTACGGACCATCACCGCCGCGATGTGTGGTCTGCCCACACTCCCGCCGCCCGCCTCTTCTTCGACTTCCTCGATCGACACTGGCATTCCCATGTCGCCCAGGACGCCGACAATCCGGGCGTTCCTTCCTTCGCGCCCGTCCTGCAGGCCCTTGAGTGTGTCCTGGAGCGGGCCCTGACCTGGCTCCAGCCAGAGCACGATGAGGTGCATGCCGCCACCGTCGAAATCCAGTGACAACTCGGTGCCGGGGATCAGCTCCAAATCTGTACGTACCGCAGCGGACCTTGCTTCTGGGAGCCCCTCCTGGGTGTCGTGGTCTGTCAATGCCAGTGCAGTCAGCCCTTTGGCGACGGCGATTTCGACCAATTCAGACGGCGAGTCCGTGCCATCCGACGACGTTGAATGCGAGTGGAGGTCTACCGGCATGGGCGTTCCGGCATTCGCGCCAGGCACTGACCATGGGCGCCGTCAGGAGTTCGACACATCGATCGTTATCGACTCGATGTAGACCGATTCACGGGGAAGGCTTTCCTCCACCGAGCCCGGCGCCACGCCCGTCTCGATGTCTGCGATTCGCTGCAACGTGTCCTCGCCCGAGACGACCTCACCAAGCACATTGAACAGGGGTGTCAGGTGCCGGGCGTCCTCCCCGATGACTATGAAGAACTGGGATCCGGTGCTGCGAGATCCCCTGTTGGCCATGGCAACGACACCTTCTTGGTAGACGAAATCCTCGTCGTCGGGGAACTCGTCCTCGATGATGTAGCCAGGGCCGCCTGACCCATCGGCCTGTGGGTCGCCACCCTGGATCACGAAGTCCTTTGCAATGCGGTGGAACGCCTGGCCGTCGTAGAAACCCTGGCGTGCGAGAAAGACGAAGGAATTGACAGTCTCGGGATAGCCGGCGGAGTCCAGCTCGACGACTATCTCGCCACAGGAGGTGGCGATCGTGGCCGTGACGTCGGCGGCCCCAGTTATGTCTGATTGCCGTTCAGCAGAATCGAAGGTCATGAGTCGTTCCGACGGAGGGGCTTGCGCGCCACACGCCGTCGGCTGATCGCGATAGCCCTCGTAACTCGTCGGGATGTCGCTGTCGCCTCCGCCGAAGATCCCGCTGACGGCGAAGATGGCCACAACGATCAGGCCAAAGACGAAAGCGGTCAGCAGGCGGCGCCCGAGCTCTTTTCGCTGCTCCTGCTTTCGCTCGGCCTCACGCTTGGCTGCTCGCTGCTCCTTCTGACGTTGTCTGCGATCGGACATGGCGGCGCGACTTTAGGCCACTACCGGCCGCAAACCCTTGCTGCGTCGAGCCGGGCCGGTCACTTGATGGTGAAAAGGGCGACTGCCGACGGCGCGCACCGATTCGGACGAGGTGTTTCGCTTTTGGTGGTCCAGCATCCAAACTGAGGGGTGCATGCCCGTTGTCGTCCAGAAATACGGAGGCACCTCGGTCGCCGATCCCGACCGCATCAAGTCGGTGGCCAGTCGCGTGCGGGCCGTGCGCGACGCAGGGAGCGACGTGGTGGTCGTGGTCTCCGCAATGGGAAATACCACCGACGATCTTCTCGCCCTGGCTTCCGAAGTGAGTGTTGACCCGTTGCCCCGCGAGATGGACATGCTCCTGACGGCCGGCGAGCGGATCACAATGGCATTACTCGCGATGGCACTGAACGACAGGGGAGTGCCGGCAGTGAGCTACACGGGATCGCAAGCGGGCATCCTGACTGACAACGCTCATGGAGAAGCCAGGATCACCCGGATCACGGGAGAGCGAGTCAAGGCATCACTCGAAGAGGGCAAGGCAGTCATCGTGGCCGGTTTCCAAGGTGTGGATCCCGAATCACGCGAAGTGACCACGCTCGGCCGCGGAGGCTCCGACGCCACCGCCGTTGCTCTGGCGGCAGCCCTCAGTGCGGACGTCTGTGAGATATACACCGACGTCGATGGCGTGTTCACCGCTGACCCCCGCCTGGTGGACGGTGCCCAGAAACTAGACGAGGTCTCGTTCGACGAGATGCTCGAACTCTCGGCGGGTGGGGCCGGTGTGCTCATGTCGAGATCGGTTGAGTTCGGACGGCGATTTCGGGTGCCGATTCACGTCAGGTCATCATTTCACGATTACCCAGGCACCTGGGTCAAGGAGACAACCATGGAGCAGGCCATCATCAGTGGCATCGCACACGACCGCTCCGAGGCGAAGGTCACGGTCAACGGCGTGCCCGATCGTCCCGGCGTTGCTGCGGCGGTCTTCGGTCAGCTCGCAGATGCCGGCGTCAACGTCGACATGATCGTTCAGAATGTCTCACACGATGGGACGACCGATATCAGCTTCACAGTCCCCCGCGCCAACGTTGCCGAGGCGGAGCGGATCTCCAAACAAGTAGCAGTCGAGGTTGGGGCGCGTTCTGTTGACGTGGACACAGAGATCGGCAAGGTGTCGCTCGTGGGAGCCGGCATGAAGTCCCATCCCGGGGTAGCCGCACGGACTTTCCAGGCGCTTTCCGATGCCGGCATCAACATCGAGATGATCTCGACGTCGACGATCAGGATCTCTTGTGTGGTGAAAGCTGACCAGGTCGAGGCTGCGGTCAACGCACTGCACGATGCTTTCGAGCCGCCCGTGATCTCCGAGGAGGTGGGGGCTTGAGTGGAAGAACAGTTGCCGTCGTCGGCGCCACCGGGGCCGTCGGCAGAACGATGGTATCCATCCTCGAGGAGCGTGATTTTCCGATGTCGGCTCTCCGGCTTATGGCGTCCGAGCGCTCGGCCGGAACGGTCGTTTCCACGAGGTGGGGTGAGGTCGGCGTGGAGAATTTGGCCGAGGCCAGACCGGTTGGGGTAGATATCGCTCTTTTCTCGGCGGGGGGGATTCGCTCCAGGGAGCACGCCGGCAGGTTTGTTGACGCCGGTGCCACCGTTATCGACAACTCTTCGGCTTTCCGGATGGACCCCGACGTGCCTCTGGTCGTCGCAGACGTGAACGACCACGCGGCGGAAGGTCACGCTGGAATCATCGCAAACCCGAATTGCACGACCATGACGTTGATGATGGCGGCCGGTCCACTTCACGAGGCTGCCGGACTCAGATCCATGGTGGCGACTTCCTATCAAGCGGTCTCCGGCTCCGGCCAGCAAGGAGTCGACGAGCTTTTGTCCCAGTATTCCTCGTTGGGCTCGGACACCGACTCGCTGATCCGAGGCGGCTGGAGTGACCCCGGTGGGACGGTGTACACCCGACCAATTGGGTTCAACGCTCTCCCGTTCGCCGGCACCGAGGTCGAGGGCGGCTACACGGACGAAGAGATGAAGCTGGTCGACGAATCACGCAAGATCCTCGATATCGCCGATCTCTCAGTCGAGCCAACGTGCGTTCGCGTACCGGTCCTGGTGGGACATGGCATCGCGGCAACGCTCCGATTCGATCGCGACATGACGGCAGACGAGGCGGCGACAGTTCTCAGCTCGGCTCCGGGCTTGTCGCTTTGGAAAGACCGGACACCGACTCCTCTGGACAGCGCCGGGATCGACGACGTTCTTGTGGGGCGCCTGAGGGACACCGTGGGTGAGCCCGGAGGTGTCAACCTGTGGGTAGTCGGCGACAATTTGCGTAAGGGTGCCGCCTTGAACGCAATCCAGATCGCCGAGCTGCTCGTCTAGCCACTCAGCAGATCCGAGTCGCTCCGACGGGGCTCATCTCAATCTGGCTTCCGAGCATTGCCCCGATACAATCCCGGACATCGGGACGTGGCGCAGTTTGGCAGCGCGCAGCGTTCGGGACGCTGAGGTCGTCGGTTCAAATCCGACCGTCCCGACCAGGAGATCGCCGGTCAGAGGCTCACCCAAAGCCTCAGGCCGGCGCTCTCCACGACTGCTAGCCCAAATCGCAGTAGGGCGCGGCTGATGCACATCACGGAGTTCGGCGCTGGCGTGCGGACTCTGGTTGACCACCTTGGCCGAAGCAAGACTTTTCGTCCTCATGTCGACCGCTCGTGCATTCCGTCACTTGACATTGGAGCGACCGATCGGAAGGAAGAACGATCACCCAGGCCAGCGAGATGTTCCCGATGATTAGAGTCGGCTTGCGGAAG
>JBFGJH010000101.1:0-6424 GCA_041577335.1 Acidimicrobiia bacterium
CCCACGGTTCTCCTCTACGCGCATCATGACGTACAGCCCGTTGGAGAAGGATGGACCTCCCAGGCATTCGATCCCGTTGACAGGGGCGGCCGGCTTTTCGGACGAGGAACTTCGGACGACAAATGCGGGATCGTCATGCACGTGGCTGCCATCGAAGCCCACCAGGGCAAGCCGCCGGTCGGGGTGAAGATCTTTGTCGAAGGCGAAGAGGAGATCGGATCGCTCCACCTCACCGACTACCTCGACACCTACGGGGAGCTACTCGCTGCTGATGCGATTGTCATCGCCGATTCGGGCAACTGGCGCACCGGCCAGCCAACCCTCACCACGTCGCTCCGGGGGCTGGTCGACTGTGTCGTCGAGGTGCGCACCCTCGACCATGCCGTTCATTCGGGGATGTACGGAGGACTTTTTCCCGACGCCCTCACATCGCTGAGCCGGGTCCTCGCCGGCCTGCACAATGACGATGGCAGCGTTGCCATCCCCGGCCTGCACTCGTTCTCCGGGCCCGGGCTGCCGCTGGATGCCGAAGAGGCGAGAGCTGAGGCCGAAGCGCGGCCAGGCGTCGAAACAATCGGCGTTGGAGCCCTGACCGACCGGCTGTGGAATCAACCGGCAGTGTCGGTGCTCGCCATCGACGCACCCCCGGTTCGCGATGCCATCAACGCCCTCATCCCCGTGGCTCGTGCCAAAGTCAGCCTGCGCATCGCCCCGGGACAGAATCCCGAGCAAGCAATGCAGGCGCTCGTTTCGCACCTGGAAGCGCAGGCCCCGTGGGGCGCTGAGGTGACCGTGACGCCAGGCAGCGCCGGAGAGGCGTTTGCATTGGAGAGCAATGGTCCCGCATACGATGCATTCCGGTCAGCCTTTGCGGAGGCGTGGGCCACCGAACCGGTGGAAATGGGTGTCGGTGGGTCGATCCCATTCGTTGCGGCGTTCTCAGATGCCTACCCCGACGCCGCCATCCTGCTCACAGGCGTTGGCGACAACATGAGCCGCCCCCACGGTCCCGATGAGAGCCTCGACCTCGAGGAGCTCCGCCGCGGTTGTTACGCCGAAGCCATCGCCCTCCGCCTCATGGCCGGCTGAACGGGAACCCCATCTGCCGAGCAGCCTCGAACACAACGATGGCTACGGAGTTGGACAGATTCAGGCTCCGGCTCCTCGGAACCATCGGGATACGAAGCGCAGCCACGACGTCAGGACGCGACAGCACGCCGGCGGGAAGACCAACGCTCTCGGGGCCAAACACCAGCGCATCGCCATCCCGATAGTCCACGTCGGAGTAAGCCCGATCACCATCCCGGGTGTAGGCGAACATCCGCCCGGGAGATGCGGCAGCCAGGAACGCATCAAGGTCGTCATGCTCCGTCACATCTGCCCATTCCCGATAGTCGAGACCTGCCCGCCTCAGTTTCGACTCCTCCAGGTCGAAGCCGAGCGGATGAATGAGGTGGAGACGGGACGCGGTGTTGGCACAGAGTCTCATGATGTTGCCCGTATTGGGCGGTATCTCGGGCTGATAGAGGACCACGTGGAGTGGCATGTCAGAACAGTTTCAGCCGATTCGACTCGATTCCCCGCAGCTCGTCGTAGTCCACTTCCACAAACGTGAGCCCCCGCGCTTCGGCCAGGACCTTCGCTTGGGGAGCGATGAGCTGCGCCACGAACACGCCGCGCACGGGAGAAAGCCGCGGATCGAGGTTGAGCCTCTCGAGGTAGCGAGTCAGCTGTTCCACGCCGTCGATCTCCCCACGGCGCTTGACTTCGATCGCCACGGCCTGCCCGGACTCGTCTCGGCACAACAAGTCGACGGGACCGATGTCGGTGGGGAACTCACGACGGATCAGCTCCAGCCCACGCTCGATGACATCCGGCTTGCCGGCCAGGAGCAACTGAAGGTGGGCTTCCACTCCATCTTTCTGCAATCCGGGGTCGATGCCCATGTCGTGGGAGGAATCAGATATCACTTCGTGGATGGTGATGGTCAGCCGCTCTCCTTTGGAATTGGTGACCACCCACGAATCGTCGTGTTCTTCGAGGTAGTTGGGAGCGTTCATCCAGTTGAGGGGCTTGTAGGCGCCGCCGTCGGCGTGAACCGCCACGCACCCGTCCGCTTTGACCATCAGAAGGCGCGTCGCCGGCGGTAGGTAGGCAGTGAGCCGTCCCTCGTAGTCAACCGAACAGTTTGCAATCACCAGCCGCACGGCGCAGCAGAGTAGTCATAGCGAGACGAGCGGGCCTGCCGCGAACGTGTCAACAGGCATCGCCAGCCCAAGCCGCTGATAAACCTGGGGAGGCACGGAGATGTCTGCCAACAGATGTTCGCCAACCGCAACCGCGCCAACCAGCCCTACCTTGGGAGCGGCCAGGGTCACGGTGACCGTCGCTCCAACGGCTCGATCGATCGCATCCCCTGTGTCCACGTCGACCCCGGAGGGAACATCGAGAGACACAACTGGCGAAGACTGTTGATTGGCGTAGTCGATCAAATGTGCGGCGGCCCCCCGAGGCGCACCGATCAAGGAGTAACCGATGATCGCGTCGATCACCACATCGGCGGGCGCGGGCTCGCCAAAACTCACTCCCATCCGCCGCAAGATCTCGGCCTGATGGGCGGGCACCGGAGCCAAAGATGACCCGGTGGTCGCGACCGACACGCTCACAGCCCAGTTGCTGAGGTGGCGAGCAGCCACGAGCCCACCACCGCCGTTGCCCCCCGACCCGGCCAGCACCAGCACCGACTTCGGCTGGTATCGGTCGAACACGAGCCGCGCCAGGTTGCGCCCGGCGTTCTCCATCATCTGAATCAACTCGATGCCGAGTTCCTCGATCATGATGCGATCAACTTCCCGCATCTGGTCTCGGGTGACCGCCGGAATCTCTTCCCTCATCCGAGCTTGTCGAGAATCCGTGCCAGCTCGTCGATGTCCTCGTCGGACAAGCGGTCCGCGAAATGGTGCTCGATACCGCGTAGGTGGGTTGGCGAGGCCGACTTCAAGCGTTGGAAGCCTGGATCAGTGAGCACGACGTTCATGCCCCGGCGATCATCGCTGCTCACCGAACGCATGACCAAGCCGGCGGCCTCCACCCGATCGACGAATCGTGTGGTTGCACTTCGACTGATCAGCAGTCGCCGGGCCAGCTCTCCCATCCGCATCGCACCACCGTTCTCCTGAAGCTGTACGAGCAGGTCGTACCAGGAGAGGGCGAGATCCTGCTCGTCGGCCAATTCTTGCTCGAGGCGGCGGATCGTCTTGGCGTGCGCCTCCAGGAACAAGCGCCAAGCCCTCATTTGTGCGGCCGACAGAACCATGCCGGAAACTCTAGGCAAGTCCTCCTCATGCTTTTCCGACATGCAGTTGATTTCCCAACGAATTAGCGTGACTGCGAATGGAGTACGCAGCAGTGGCCTCACCGGATACCACCTCAGAACCAGCGGCGAGCCGTGTTTCGCGCAGCCCGCTGCTGCGGGCTGTGTACTTCGTGCTCGGGGTGTTCTTCTTTGCTGGTGGCCTGATCTCTTTCCTACCGGGGATCCCGACGGCCGACCTGTTCGTGCTGTCCGCCTTCTTTTTTGCGCGGTCCTCAGATCGATTCCACAACTGGATGGTCAACCACAGGGTCATCGGGAAGTTCATACGCCAATACTCCAGCGGCGAAGGTTTCTCGATACGATCCAAGACCATTGCGGTGGGCGGCATCGTCCTCTCGCTGGGGTTCTCGATCATCGTGCTCGTCGAGCCCGTCTGGCTGAAGGTCTTCCTCGGAGCCGTTGGTGTATACGCGGTCTGGTTTGTGCTGAGCCGGCCAACCAAGGCCACTGCGTAGCCGGTCGCACGTAGCCCGTCGCACGTAGCCGGGTCGTTGGCGAGCGGTCGAGGTTCCTCGACTACATTCGTGTCCATCATCCAACAGGGGACCACAGCATGCCAATCGCAACACCCGAGATCTATCGAGCCATCCTCGACAATGCACAAGCAGAAGGATTCGCGCTCCCGGCCATCAACGTCACCTCATCGGAGACGCTCAATGCCGCTATGAAGGGATTCGCAGAAGCGGAGTCGGACGGGATCATCCAGGTCTCAACAGGCGGCGCTGAGTTCCTGTCGGGCTTGGCGGTGAAGAAAATGCCGGTTGGTGCCATTGCTCTCGCCGAATTCGCCCATGTGATCGCCGATCAATATCCCGTGCATTTCGCGCTCCATACCGACCATTGCCAGCCCGACAAGGTCGACACATACATCCGTCCCCTGCTCGCCGAATCCGGGCGGCGCAAGGCCGAGGGGCTCGGGCCCGTCTTCCAGAGTCACATGTTGGACGCTTCCAATCTGCCATTGGAAGAGAACCTCGCCCTCGCCGACGCCTTGCTCGATGAGTGTGCCGACGTCGATGTGATCCTCGAGCTCGAGATCGGCATCGTGGGCGGAGTCGAGGACACAATGGACCACGAAGGCATCGACCGCGAGAAGCTCTACACATCTCCAGCCGACATGGTGGCGGTCGCCAAGCGGCTCGGCACCGGCGAACGGGGCCGCTACATCCTGGCAGCCGTATTCGGCAATGTGCACGGGGTGTACAAGCCAGGCTCGGTTCAGCTCAAGCCTTCGATCCTGAAGGACGGGCAAGATGCCATGCGCGCGGAGTTTGGATGGGAGCATGACCTCGTCTTTCACGGCGGCTCGGGGTCGACGCTCGCCGAGATCCACGAAACGCTCGGCTACGGGGTCATCAAGATGAATATCGACACCGACACGCAGTATGCGTTCACTCGGCCGATAGCAGGGCACATGCTCGAGAACTATGCGGGCGTCCTCAAGGTCGATGGCGAGGTTGGCGATAAGAAGGTCTACGACCCGCGTAGCTACATGAAGAAGGCCGAGCAGTCGATGTCCGAGCGGGTCATTCGGGCATGCTCCGATCTCAAATCGACTGGGAAGACCGTGAGCTAGCCCTCCGAAGAAAGGACCGCCATGACTCGGACCGCCAAAATCGTCCTGATCGTGGTCGGATCCATCGTGGTCATCGCTCTCGGCCTCGGCGTTGCGGCATGGCGGTTCATCGCCAACAACTTCACGACCGAGCCCGCCGCAGTGTCAGCCATCGGCCAAGAGATCATTCCGCACGAGTTGCCGGAAGGTTATGAAGGCGAATTCGGCACCGACTTGTTCGGCTTCAAAGTGATGATGGCGGTGGACGGTTTCGGAACCGAATCGATGATCATGTTGCTCAGCATCCCCGACGGCGGCACCGACGCCGATCTGCGCTCCGCATCACGCGACCAGCTCAGCAGCCAGCGCGGCACCAACCTCGACTTCGAGTATGTCGGCACCAAGGAGGTTTCGATTCGAGGCACCGAGGTGAGCCTTGATCGCTACGAAGGCACCGACGGGGGCATCACGTTCGCCCAAGAGATCGCCATCTTCCCTGCCGCCGACGGCAAGGCCGGCCTGTTGATGTTGTTTGCGGATGTCGACCTCTACGACGAATCGGGATTCGAGCAGTTCCTCGAATCCCTCGAATGACACCCCCTTTCGGACCGACGGAGCCCCTGTGGTACCGATCATCCGGGCGTGGGCATCCGCCGCCAAGTCCGATATTTGGATGACGCCAAGTACAGTTCTCATTTCATGGCTAACCCTGAGAGACCCTATCCCTCGTTCATAACCTCAGATCGTTTCATACCGTCGCGATTCGTTCGGCCGGCCCAACGGTTTGCAGAAATCGAGGCGTCGTCGGGCATCGTTCTGCTTGCGGCGGCGATCATCGCGCTCATCTGGGCAAACGCACCCTTTGGTGAGACATACGAGGCGTTCTGGAGTACTCACCTCGATTTCTCCGTTGGCCCTCTACACCTCGAAGAAACGCTGCGCGAAGTGGTCAACGACGGATTCATGGCAATCTTCTTCTTTGTCGTCGGGCTCGAGATCAAACGAGAACTGGTGCTCGGCGAGCTGCGCGACCCACGGGCAGCTGCACTTCCGGCGATCGCCGCCGTCGGTGGCATGGTTTTGCCTGCCGTGATCTACGTTCTGTTCGTGGGAGGAGGGCCCGGTGCCAACGGCTGGGGTATCCCAATGGCGACCGACATAGCCTTTTCCATTGGCGTCGTGGCATTGCTGGGCAGCAGGGTCCCGGTGGGCGCCAAGCTGTTTCTGCTCACTGTGGCCGTTGCAGACGACATCGGCGCCATATCGGTGATAGCGGTCTTCTATACCGAAGATCTGCAGATCGGTTTTCTCATGGGAGCCATCGTGGGGCTGTTCGCGATGTGGCTGGGACAGCGATCGCACATCAGATCTCTGGTGTTCTACGTTCCTCTCGGCTTCCTCGTCTGGTTCCTGTTGCTCGAGTCGGGAGTGCATGCGACGCTGGCCGGTGTCGCAATCGGCCTCCTCACTCCCGCTCGCCCCTACCTTAACTC
>JBFGJH010000102.1:0-6239 GCA_041577335.1 Acidimicrobiia bacterium
AAGACTTCGCCACCGGCGGGCCGACCACCGTCGACAACCTCGCCCCTGCGTGCCGCCACGATCACACCATCAAACACCGATACGGCTGGTCCTACCACCGCCAACCCGACGGAACCTACGAATGGACCAGCCGCCTCGGCCTGAAACACTCAACCGGCCCACCTTGAGCGGCGGCCCGGTTTCAGATCCCTCTCGTGCGGGTACAGCTTCGAAGTGCTCCTGCATCAGGAGGCATCGTGGACGCGCTCGCCGTACTCAGAAGGATCACGACAAGGTCCGGGAATTGTTCATGGATTCCCGCGCCGCCAAAGCGGCGAGGACACCGAGAAGCTCGTTGAGGTCACCCGCCAGGTCCTCGCCGAGTTGGAGATCCACACCGCCATCGAGGAGAGGGTCTTTTACCCGGAAGTCGAAAAGCCGGCGGCGAGCTCAGCGCCGAGAGCAACGAAGAGCACCACGTCGTCGACCTTCCATCGCAGAGGTCCGTCAGCTCAGTCCCTCCCACGACCAGTTCGTGCCCAAGATGACGGTCCTCATTGAGAACGTCAACCATCACGCCAACGAGGAAGAGAAGGAGATGCTCCCGAAGGTCCGTGACCTGATGTCGGACGAGAAGCTTCAGGAATTGGGCGCTGCGCTCGAGCGACGAACGCTCCAACATGAACCGCAGTCAGCTGGCCTCGGCCGTACACCGGTGGCTAGCCGCCACCGGTCCCTGAACGCGGTCACGCCCCCGGGCCCTATCGGGCAGGGAGGCGTGACGCCACGGTCGATGGTCTAAGGGTCAGTCGCCTGCCCGCACGGGGATGATCCGGTAGATGACGTTGTCGACATCACCACTGACGTAGTACTCACCGCGTACGCCCACGGCGACACCGCTGAACATCCACGTGGGTGGGGCGCCGGCCGAAGCGGACGCACCGACCGCCAGGCCGTCCGCAACCATGGATGTGGCGCCGGTCGACGGATCGATCCGCGTCAGCGTCCCGGTGCCGGTCTCGACCACGAGGAGCGTGCCGTCGTCGACGGCCATCCCCTCAGGGTTGGCCAGCCCGGCCGCCGTCAACTGCGGCGCCGCCAGCGTGACCCCATCGGCCACGAGCTGCCACACCAGGCCGGTCGCCCAGTCGGCGACCCATAGGTCGTCGTCCGTCGCGGCGAGGCCGGCGGGCACGAACACGTCGGGCGCTGTCACCATCGTGGTCCTCGCCCCTGCCGCATCCTGGCGGACGATGCTCGAGGTACCGAGCTCCGCCACGATGAGATCACCCTGGAAGCGGATCGCGTTGAGAGGTATCGCAAAGTCGTCGTACCGCTCGAGGGCTACACCGGCCACGGGATCCCACACCTGGACGGCGTTGCCGAACCATGAGGAGATCAGCAAGGCGTCACCATCGGCGGAAACCGTCTGGGGCGCCACGATTCCATCGGGATTGAAGAACGACTGGCGCTCGACGCTCCGGAACTTGCCGGTGCGGGCGGCAAATTCACGGAGGCTCCAGACGTCGGCGACGAACAGGGACGCTCCGCCGGGCGCTCCATTCATCACGGCAACGCCACCGGGAAGCATCATCCCACCGGGAAGCAAGGTGCGAACCAAGCCGCTCGGGCTGATCGAGTAGATGCCGCCGGTCTGCCAGTCGGAGACGAACAGCCGGTCGCGGTCGTCAAAGACCATGTTGTCGATGCTGACGCCCGGGATATTGGCGACCACTTCTGTGTCACCGGTCGCAGTGTCGACCAGCAGTACGGTGCCGGCGGTGTTGGTGTTGGTGTAGAGGTTCCAGTTGGAGTCGAACTCCACCGAGCCGGGGCCCGGCAACCCGGAGGCGATGACCTCGGTTGCTCCGGAGTCGGGGTTGATCTTGAGGATGGTGCCCATGAACAACTGTGGGGCATAGAGCATCCCGTCGGGCCCGAAGTCGAAGCCGTTGAGCTGGGAAAGGAACGGCGGGATCCCGCTATCGGCGATCACAACTCGCGGCGGGTCCTCCAGGTCGGGGTCGACTTCGTACAGGCCGTCGCCGAAGAAGGCCTGGCCGACGAACAGGCGGCCGTCGGCGCTGAAGGCGATGGGGTTCATGCCGGGAGCCACGAACGGTTTGGTGACCGTGCCGTCGGGTGCCAGCCGGCCGACCTCGCCGATGAAGATGTCGGTCCAGTAGATGGAGCCGTCGGGACCGATAGCCACGTCGTCGGCGCCATCGACCCCGTCGGTGATGCGTTCCAGAACGGCACCGGATTGGCGATCGAGAGCGACGATTTCACGTCCCCCGACGGAGCCCACGAGCAGCCGGCCGTCGTTGTCAATAGCAACGCCGTTAGAGCCGTTGATGGTGGCGCCACGGATGTGGACCGTGGTTTCGTAGTCGCTTTGTGCCGCACCGGCGGCAACGGGCATCACGCCTGCAATGGCCAATGCGAGTACGGCTAGAGCGATGGAAAGTCGCTTGGACATGGTGGCCTCCTCAGCCTCAACGCAGGATGAGCAGCCGAGCCGCGGCGAGCTCCCCTTTCCCTTAGCCCAAGCTACTCGCGTCTGGCCGGTCTACGCGCGCAAAGTGGCAGTTATCTGGGCGGGAGACCGCGGGCGGGTGCCGGACGAACAGGAATAGTCCCCCCGCCCCTAAGGGGGCCGTCGCTACAGCTCTCTCGTTCGAGGAATACCACGCGCCGGACCTCGTGTCGCCAAGCCCTCCCATTCCGCCGAGAAAACGAGCCTTCCGGCCCTTCTCATCTGCGAGACACGAACGCATGATGTTCGCACTACGAACGAATGAGCTGCAGGGGAGCCGGTATCGGCATGAGTCGTTTGGGCGTCGGTTTACGCGGGCCAATTCAACAGCCGATCGATGACGAGCCGCTGCCCATCCAGCTGGGCCAAGCTCGAGCTGTGCTGACGATGCTCGCCCTCAGGGTCGGCGACGGCGCCCCACCTGACTTGCCCATAGCTGGCCTGTGGGAGAAGCCCTCCCGTCCGAGCCGCATCACGCCCTGCACGCATAAGTCAGCTGGCTCCGATCTGGCGAACTTCGACGGCATGACCTGGGTGCCCGACCCGGTAGGCGATGTCGGCCACAGCACGTTCTACGGAACCATTTTCCGAGCAGTCAACCGGCGTGGATCCGGGGCACCGCGCTCCCGACCTCGCCACATAGAGAGGAGTGGAAGATGCGACGACTCACATCGATTTGGCTTGCACTGGCACTCGTTGCCGGTCTGGTAGCGAGTACAGGACTGGCCGGCGCTGCGTTGGCGCCGATGTGCGACGCCGACTTCGTATTGGTCGGAGGCCGCACCGTCACGGTCTTGCCCACCGGTGTCGACGATACTGCCAACATAAAATGCGCATTCGAAACAGCAAGCACCTTGAGGTCTCGCGCCATCGTGCAACTCGCCGAAGGCACGTATCACACGGGGCAATTGGTCGTGGACGACTTCCACGGAACATTCCGGGGTAAAGGAACCGAACAAACCGTGGTGCAAGCGCTCCCCGATCTCGTTGTAACGGCGGGCATGGAGGATGTCATCTTCTATCCGCCGACCAACGATCCGTCTTGGCCAAGCCTGCTGGTCTTCGTCGGCGGCAACTTCTCGATGGAAGAGATGTCGGTCAAGGTGGTAGGAGAGCAACCGACAACGGGCTGGTTCGTTTTCGAGGACCTTTGGATTACTGACCTCGCCCATCTGATCCTGGTTGTTGGCGACGAGGCACATTCGAGATTCAACCGGATTGCCCTTGAGGGCGAGGCCGCGCCGAACTCGCTCGTCGGGTACAACGTGATCAACGGGCTCTGGTCGCAGGGACTGCTCGGCGGTTTCGGACCCCTGACAGGCAGCACCGCGGTAACGAACTCCACGTTTGAGGCGGTGGGTTTCTCGATACCGATCTCCAACGTCGATCACTTCTCAGCCTTGGTCTCTCACAACCGCGTCAGCGACGTGATCGTGGGGATCGAGGCCGCCGACGTTCGCCACGCCGACTTCGATATCGTCCACAACAATGTCGAGGCATTCATCGGGTTCGACGTTTACGACGCCGACTTCCCATTCCGAGACGAGTTCCCCATCGGAACCGAGGACTCGAGCTTCCTGGTGAAGGACAACGTCTTCTCGGGCGACCTCGGTGTCGTTTTCGAATCGACGTTCGGCGGCGATATGCGCTGCGAGATCATCCGCAACGATGTCGCCGCGAACGCGATCGCCGGAATCCTCCTCGGCGAGGCCACCTACGGCTGCAAGGTGATCGCCCACCCGGATGACGTGGTGCTCGATTTCGGTACGGACAACATCATCATCGGACCACGAGGCGAGGCCCTCAACTCGATGGATGCCCTCCGGCTGGATCGTGTCCACGATCTGGCGTCGCGCCGCTAAGGACTACGTTCGAGTAAGAGTGGGCGGCCAGTTGGCCGCCCACTCGGCTTCCTTCCGCCTGTGCTACTCGTCTGGTGGAATCAGGCTGGTGACTTCGGTGATGTCGAGCACCTTGTCGCCGTTGTTGGTGACGAGCACCAGTTCGATGGTGAGGGTCCAGTCGACGGTGTTGCCCTAGTCGCGCTGCGGCGAAAGCGATGGAAAGTCGTTTGGACAATGAGGTCTCCTCAAGGTCAATGCAGAAAGGCAGAATGAGCAGCCGAGCGGCCGAGCCACCATCCCAGTGAGCCTCGCCGGGCGAACTTCGCTTTGTAGCCGAGGCTGGTCGCGTGTATCCGGAATACGCGCGCAACGTGGCAGTTATCTGGGCGGGGGGCAGCGCCGGAACAGGAATAGTCCCCCCGCTTTGCGGGGGGAGGTACCGCCGCCCAAAGGGCGGAGGTAGGGGGGCCCCGCTCTGCGGGGGCGCGGTCCCTCGGAGTGCCCGGATAAGGTGGCGCGACGGTCCGTCCGAAGCAATGGACCACTAGAAAGGGACCATGGTTCTGCGTGACGGACTGCGGATCGGCACTCTGGACGTTGCCGTCGACTCCGTCGATCAACCTCGTTTCGGGCTGATGGCCAACGGCGACAGAGGCATCGGCGTCGTGACGACGTATGTGATTACCGACGCTGCCGGCCTCGAATTCGATGTACAGGACACCCGGTGGCGTAACGGCGGTCGAGAGGTCGCCGCATCGGTGGTGACCGGGGGAACCTCTATGACCAACCTCCTTGATGGTCGCCTTTCGCTCGCTGCGAGACCGGTCGAATCAGGAATCTGCACGAGCGACCTTCGACAGGCGAGGGTGAAGCTGGACTCGTACGACTTCACAGCGAGCCTCTACATGGCACAAGAGACGGAGCTCGATACCGCTGCCGGTCTGGATGTCGGTTCCATCTTGAGAGAAGCCGGAGCGATATTGGTGGGATCGCGGCGCCAACTCCTCGGAGACACGGGGCGAGCACGGCGCCACAGTTGTGTGGTCTTTCCCACCGAGAGCGACGTGCCTGTGCTTGCGTTCCTCCTGACCCGCGTCCTTCCACTCAAACACATGTGGTTCGCACCAGATTCGACGAAGGGCCCACGTGACTACAAGCCGCCGCCCATGGTTCAAGAGACGGGCCGGCGAGTCTATGTCATCCTCCTCGAACTGCCTTCAGTCGGCGCCGGGTACTACGTGGGAGAAACCGGCATCGCGGTCACCGAACGCTTCCGGCAACACAAAATCGGATACAAGCACTCCCGCCACGCTCACAAATACGGATTGCGGCTGGTGCCCGACCTCTACGAGCGGGAGCCTGTTTTTGGGTCGAACGATGAATCCAAGGCGGGCGAAGCTGACCTCTACGGCCGACTAAAAGCTCAGGGTTACACGGTGCGTGGAGGCCACTGACTCACTGCTGTGGCACGTGCTGGGCCGATCACTTCCGCAAGGACTCGGCGAAAGCCCGAGCCAGAGCCAGCTTCTTGATCCGACGGTCGGCGACGCTGCCGCCGAGCAGTTTCCACATTGCCTTGGCGCCTTCCGGCGTTGCCGCCCACTCGCCTGTCGACTTGGCCTTGAATCCCATCGCCCGGGCATCGTCGAATCCGGCCTGGTCGGCTGCCAGGTGCAGGAATTCCCAACCTCTGTCTTGCCGATCCTCCGCGAGAGACAGGATCTGTGCGAGCGTGGTGTCGGCGCGGGCGTTCTCATATCCATCGGTGACGATCACCACCACCTGTTGCTCGCCGGACACCGCCGGGGTGTCGATGCGGTGGATGCGCCGGGCGACGGCGTCAAGGAGCGGCGTCAGGCCCCGCGGCTGATACGCATCTC
>JBFGJH010000103.1:0-6156 GCA_041577335.1 Acidimicrobiia bacterium
TGCCGAACCGGAGGGCCTCGAACACACGCAGCGCCCTGCTCAGGTCGCGCGTGTACACATAGGAGGCAAGGCCGTATTCGGTGTCGTTGGCCTTCTCCAACACCTCTTCTTCGGTATCGAATGGAATGACTGCCGCAACCGGGCCGAACGTCTCTTCACGGTAGATCAGCATCTCAGGCGTCACGCCGTTGAGCACGGTAGGAGCGTAGAACCAGCCGTTGCCGAGGCCGCCGTCAACGAGTCGCTTACCGCCGGTAGCCAGTTCCGCGCCCTTGGCGACCGCATCTTGCACCTGACGGTCCACCTTGTTCAACGAGGGCTCGTCGACCAACGGGCCGATGCTCACCCCGTCGTCCAGCCCGCTTCCGGCGCGCATCCGTTCGATGCGCTCGGTGAGCGTCGCCACGAAGTCATCGACGATCGGTCGTTGAACGTAGATCCGGTTGGGAGAGATGCACGCTTGGCCGGTGTTGAGTGTCTTGACCATCGCCGCTCCCTTGGCGGCGTGGGCTGGGTCGGCGTCGTCGAACACGATGAAGGGGGCATGGCCGCCTAGCTCCATCGACACCCGCATCATCTGGTGCGCCGCTCCTTTGGCGAGCAGTTTCCCAACCTCGGTGGAACCGGTGAACGTGAGCTTGCGCACCGAGGGGTTGTCGAGGAACTCCGCTCCGATGGGAGCCGGGTCAGAAGTGGTGACCAGGTTGGCAACGCCGGCCGGCAGACCGGCGTCAGCGAGGATCTTGAACACTTCGATCGCGCACAGCGGAGTTTGCTCCGCCGGTTTCAGCACGACCGTGCACCCGGCGGCCAACGCCGGGCCGACCTTGCGGGTGATCATCGACACTGGATAGTTCCACGGGGTGATGGCGCCCACCACACCCACCGGCTGGCGTATTGAGAGGAATCGCTGGTCGGCTCGCGGTGCCGGGATCACCTCGCCATAGATACGCTTGGCCTCCTCGGCGAACCACAGCAGGAAATCTGCGGCATACCCGACCTCGAAACGGGCGGCGCGGAGCGGCTTGCCTTGCTCCTCGGTCATCAACTTGGCCAGGTCCTCGGTCCGCTCGGTCATCAGCTGATGGGCTTCGAACAGATGGGCAGACCGCTGATAGGCGGTGAGCCGCGACCAACTGGCAAAGGCCTCGCTGGCCGCAGCAATCGCCGAGCCGGCGTCGGCAGCGGTTCCGTCGGCAACCGAGCCGAGGGTCTCGCCGGTGGCGGGGTTGGTTACCGCAAAGGTGGCGCCGCTTTCGGAGTCCTGCCATTCGCCATTGATGTAGAGCATGTTCGTGTACCTCTGCCGCGGTGGATCTGGCAAGGAATCCTAGATGGGGCGGCGCCGGGGCTGGAGCGGCACCGCCTTTGTCAGCAGAAGCGAGATGAACTGGCGTGCCGCCATCAGCGCTGGGTCTCCGTTGAGCAGCATCGACTCCGACCGCCCCACGTTGGAATGCTCGAGCCGGCGAGCGCGACGTCGCCAGACTCGCGTACCGCACAACAAGCGCCGAGCTCCCAGCCATTGGCGCGATTCGACACTCGATCACGGAGATCGTTGCGGAGATGGATTTCACTGCTGCCGCCTCGAGCAGTCGGAGCGGTTCAGAACAGCTCGTCTGTCTTGCGAGCATCGGATTCGGTAGGTAACTTGAGCTCGTGAAAATGAGATCAATTCTCATTTTGGCCGAGAAGGTGAGAATCATCGACATGGCGCCGAGTGCCGCACTCCCCCGCGTTCTCCTGGTGGTAGTCCTCCTGGGCTTCATCGCCTGCGGCAATGGCGAACCGGCTACCGACGCTGGCCCGCGTGTGGTCGCCACCACCACGATCCTCGGCGACGTCGTCGAGAACATCGTGGGCGCCGACGCCTCCGTCGAGGTGCTCCTTCCCGTGGGCGCCGACCCGCACGACTATCAGGCGTCCGCACGCCAAGTGGCCGCCCTCCAGGATGCCGACCTCGTCGTCGCCAATGGCTTGATGCTCGAAGAGGCCCTGACGGACGTGCTCGAAGGCGCCGCTGCCGACGGCGCCAACATCTATTGGGTGGGCGAGCACCTCGACCCGCTGCCTTTCGGTGGACAAGATGGCACGCTCGACCCACATGTGTGGCTGGATCCGGCGCGGATGGCCGAAGCAGCAATGTTGATAGCCGGCGAGATGATCAAGGTCGATGACACGGTGGACTGGGGAGCCCGGGCCGACGCCTATGCAAGGGAGCTCAGCACCCTCGACTCCGAGATCAGCGACCTGCTCGCCGGAATACCGGCCTCCGACAGAAAGCTGGTCAGCAACCACGACTCGCTCGGCTACTTCGCCGACCGCTACGGATTCGACCTCATCGGGACAGTGATCCCCGGAGGAGCAACGCTCGCCGACCCGAGCTCAGCAGAAATGGCCAACCTGGTGCAGCAGATTCAACTTTCCGGGGTCAAAGCGATCTTCGCCGAAACCACGGAGCCGTCGACGCTTGCCGAGGCAATCGCAGCGGAAGTCGGAGCGGAGGTCCGTGTGGTCGCCCTCCACGTAGGCTCTCTCGGCGAGCCAGGAAGCGGGGCTGACACCCTCATCGGGATGTTGCGCACCAATGCCGAGCAGATCGCCGCAGCGTTGGCCTCGTGAGCGCCGGTCACTGCGACACAGCGGTCCGCGGGGTGTCGGCACGGAAGCGGGCCACCAACTCGTCATCTTCCATCTCGCCGGTTTCGACGAAGCCGATGTCCAGATAGAGCCGGCGGGCAACGCTGTTCTCCGGTTGGTACGAGAGCGCCGCGTTGACCACACCATCCTTTGCAAAACGTTCGAGGAAGGCTCGCACGGCGGCCCGGCCGATGCCGCGCCTTTGATGGGCTGCGTCAATGACGAGGCCGCCCAACCAGGTGGAGCCGTCCTCGGGGTCCACCGCCCACATGACGTGACCAACGATCGTTCCGTCGGCCTCGATCGCCAGCGGGTGCCACTCGCCGCCGTAGTGAGCGAGACACAGGTATCGGGTGATCGGTGCCACGAACCGCTCCTGATCCGGCTCCGGCTCAACTGCCGCGACCGATCGCCAATTGTCGGCATCGACTTCGACGAGTTTCACATTTGGGATGTCCACTGCCACTTGCCCAAGGTAGCCCAACCCGATCGCTGACGCTTCGGACCGAGAGGTGTACGGTTGAAGGGTTCGCAGGGGGACTCCGTGGCAAAGGACACCGACAAGCGAGTCGAAGCAGCAATTGCTGCTCTCGACGAGGTCCGCAACGACTGGCTGAAACGCACCGGTGTGACCGGCGTCGATGTCGGGTTTCTCTGGAAGGACGGAGTGATGACCGACGTGGTCGGCATCCGGGTGAAAGTCCGAGAGGTCCTCGCGCCCGAAGACGTCCCCGACGGAGAGCTCTTCCCGCAGTATCACCGCGACTTCCGGGTCCAGGTCCTGGAGGAGGCCCCGCCCACCCCTCAGCGATCCACACGAGCCGTACTCGAGGGAGGGAACCACCATGCCGAGGAAGCCAGCACAGAAGAGGATTGAGGCGGCCAGCGAGCTCCTCGACGACAAACGCCGAGACTGGCTCCGCCGCCCAGGCGTCACCGCCGTTGACGTTGGCTTCAAGATATCGGAACGTAAGATCACCGAGACGCTTGCCCTGCGGGTTCATGTAGAGCGCAAGAAGCCACTTGCCGAGCTCCAAGAACACGAGATCTTCAACGTGTCGGCATCCGAAGCCACGTCCAAGCGCAAGCCCCAGAAGGTCGCCGAGTTCCCGATCGACGTCATCGAAGCGTCGTATGCACCCGACCGTATGGTCATCGTGGATCCGGAACAAGCGGAGGCCGTGAATGAGGCCATCGACCGCAAGGGCGTCATCACCCCCCTCATCGGCGGCATCAGCTGTGGCAACGCCCGAGTCACAGCCGGCACCCTCGCATGCATCGTTTTCGACCGAGAAGACTGCTCTCCCCAGATATTGAGCAACTGGCACGTCCTAGCCGGCAGCACCGACGCAATCGCCGGAGAAGAAATCTGGCAGCCGGGCCGGATCGACGGGGGCAACCCCAGTCGCACCGTCGCCCGACTCAATCGCTTCCGGCTCGACCGGGACATGGATGCCGCCATCGCCAAGCTCACCGGAGCCCGTCCGCATGTCCGGGATATCATCGGCCTGAAGCCTGTGGCGGGCATGGAGACGCCTCAACTGGGCATGCAAGTGGTGAAGTCGGGGCGCACGACCGGCAACACGGAAGGCCTGATCGATGGAGTGAGCTTGTCGACGGCCATCAACTATCGAGCGCCCACCGGGATCGTCCAGTTTCGCGATCAGATCCATATCGTGCCCCGGCCACCGTGGCCGGCGGTCGACTACGAGGTGTCGATGGGCGGCGACTCAGGGTCGGTATGGATCAACGAGGCGACGGACAAAGCCGTGGGTTTGCACTTTGCCGGCGAAACCGACTCGTCACCGACCTCGGAGAACGCGATCGCCAACCCGATCGAGAAGGTGGCCGGCGAACTGAACTTCTCATTCCTGCCCATCGTCTGTCCAGCGCCGCCAACCGATCCGCCTCCCCCGCCGCCCAACCGGGATCTGATCAGGTTGATCCTGTGCCGGATCTTTCCGTTCTTGTGCGGGGCCGGCATGCAGAGTCTCCCAGCCATCGGAAGCCACGTCTGCACGTGTGGGCACCAGCACGGTGGAGCCCAGCCGTTCTCGGACACGGGCTATGGCCAGAATGGCGAGATCATGGAGCGAATGATCGACGCCATGGCGGCAGAACTGGCTCGGGAGGTCGACGGCAATCGCTAGGCCAGGCAATACATTGGCTGGATGTATCTCGACGTAAGCCAAGAAGCCGGCAACATCGGCTGAGAAGTGATGTCACCGGGTTTGCCGCGCCGATCAAAGGTCTTTGGCCTCTAGACGAAAGACCCGGCGTCAAGGAGCTTGGTGTCAAGGAGCTTTATCAACAGCTCCCTTTCAGGGGCAGTTGGAATCGCCAGCTAGCAAGGAGGTTGGTATGGGAAGGTTTGATGGTTGGGTAGCTCTGGTCAGCGGCGGAGCCCGCGGCATGGGCGCCAGCCACGTCCGGGGGTTGGTAGGCGAAGGCGCCAAGGTGGTCTTCGGTGACATCCTCGACGATGACGGCAAAGCGCTCGCCGAAGAGCTCGGCGACTCGGCGCACTACCTCCACCTCAACGTCACCAAGGATGACGACTGGAAGATGGCCGTCGCTGCCACCGAGGAGGCATTCGGCCCGATCAGCCTGCTGGTCAACAACGCCGGCATCGTCGCCTTTGGCGCAGTCGAAGAGATGGACACTGACGAGTTCCGCCGAGTGATCGATATCAATCTCACCGGCGTTTTTCTTGGCATGCACTACACGGTGCCATCCCTACGCAAGGCCGGTGGTGGGGCGATCATCAACATCTCCTCGACAGCCGGGCTGATGGGGTATGCCACCATCAGCGCCTACGGCGCGTCGAAGTGGGGCGTGCGCGGTATGACCAAGGCCGCAGCGATGGAACTGGGCGGGGACAACATCCGCGTGATGTCGATCCATCCAGGGCCCATCCGCACGCCGATGACAGCGGACATGGGCGACGAACTGACCGCAGCGCAGCCCATCAAGCGCTTCGGAGAGCCCGAAGAAGTCACCAAGCTGCTGATGTTCATGGCGGCCGACGCCACCTTCAGCACTGGATCCGAGTGGATAATCGATGGAGGGGCCGTGCTCGGCCCGGTCATCGAACTGCCGCAGGAGTAGGAACGACAAGCAACGAACGAGGGCCACCGCCAGAGGGCGGGCAGCCCTCGTTCGCGTAGATATGGGCGCAAGCCGGCAAGCCGGCAGACACGGTCCAGCCCGACCTGCCGGAGACGGGTGCCCTCGTGGCCCGTCCCGATTGGTTTCTCGATGCTATGAAAGGAGAGGTTCGCATGACCACCACCGCGGCGGACGCCAGGCCGCTCGCCGAAAGAACCTTGGAAGCCACGAGCGCCAAGGATGTCGATGCACTCCGGAGGCTATCCCACGAAGACGTAGTGCTCGACATTGTCGTGGGGCGGGAAATCAGAGGCAACGAGGCATCGGCTGCCTTCATGGCCGAGCTGTTCACCGCTTTCCCGGACATGCAATTCGCCATTGATCGCATGTTGAGTGTCGACGAGAACA
>JBFGJH010000104.1:0-6097 GCA_041577335.1 Acidimicrobiia bacterium
CCCCATCGTGACTGCTAGCTTGCTCGCCAGCTTTCATGGCTTTCAACAGCGTCCAGTACGCCCTCCTGCTGATCACGGTCTTTGGCCTCAATCAGGTCTTACCGCGTCGCGGCCAAAACGTCCTGCTCCTGCTGGCGTCGTATTTCTTCTACGGATCGTGGGACTGGCGATTCCTCTCGCTGCTGTGGATCTCGACACTCGTCGACTACATGGTGGGGCGGGCGCTGCCGGCTGCCGAAGGCCGGCGTCGCCGTCGGCTTCTCATCATCTCCATGACTGTGAACCTGGGCTTTCTGTGGATCTTCAAGTATCTGGGCTTCTTCGTCGATTCGGCGGCCCGCCTGCTCGAAGCTGTGGGGCTGGAGCCCAACCTCCCGATGCTCAGCATCGTTCTCCCCATCGGGATTTCCTTCTACACCTTCCAGACCATGTCGTACACCATCGATATCTACCGCGGCCGCATGACACCAACCAAGGACCTGCTGTCCTTCGCCGTCTTCGTTGCATTCTTTCCGCAACTCGTCGCCGGGCCCATCGAGCGGGCCAAACACCTGCTGCCGCAATTCGAAGCCGACCGGCCGCCAACTGATTGGAACCACCTCGGGTCGGGCCTGTATCTCATCCTCATCGGGTTGTTCAAGAAGGTCGTGCTCGCCGATAGCGTCGCTCCGATCGTCGAAGAGGCGTTTGCGGGAGCAGGCACGGCCGGATGGCTTCAGCTGGTGGTCGGCGTCTATGCATTTGCGCTTCAGATCTACGGTGACTTCTCCGGGTACTCATCGATCGCCCGCGGATCGGCCCGCCTGCTGGGGATCGACTTGATGGTGAACTTCAACCAGCCCTATCTCTCGCGCAACATCACCCAGTTCTGGCGGACGTGGCACATCTCGTTGTCAACCTGGCTGCGGGACTATCTGTACATCCCACTTGGGGGCAATCGAGGGAGCTCGCTGGCGACGCAGCGCAACCTCATGATCACGATGCTGCTCGGCGGGCTCTGGCATGGCGCAGCGTGGGTCTTCGTGATCTGGGGAGGCTTGCACGGTCTCTATCTGGTTGTTCATCGCCGGATGAGACACGCCCACGAAGGGGGTGAGAACCAGGCGCCCAAACTCCGCGATGTTCCGGCCATCGTGGCGACATTCAACCTGGTGGCGCTGGCGTGGATCTTCTTTCGAGCCGCCGACCTCACCCAGGCGCTTGCCTACCTCGGCGGAGTGATCACCCTCCGGGCCGGGCCAATTCCCTGGGACAGCATCGTTCTGGTTGGCCCGCTGTTGCTGGCGTCGCTGGGCCTCGACTTGGCGCAGCGACGCGGCGGCTCCCATGAGGCGATCCTGGACTGGCCCGGAATCCGCCGCGGGCTCGTCTACGCCTCGTGCCTGATCGGCATTGTGCTCTTCAGCGGCCAGCCCACCGTCCCCTTCCTCTACTTCCAGTTCTGATGATCGTTTCCAAGAGCTTTCGCACGATGTTGATCACGGTTGCCGTCGTGATCGTCGTCGCCGAATTGGGGGCTCGTGCCCTCCAGCCACACCTGCCCGAATCGGTGACCTGGCCGTCTCCGTTTGCCCAGGCCAAGGCGGAGAACGCGGCAGACCTAGGGCACACCGACGTCGTCGTTCTCGGTTCGTCGGTTGCCAATGCCAATCTGGATCCGCCCGCGATTGTGGCCGGCGTTCCATGGGCCGACACGGGCTACAACGCAGCCCTGCCGGCAGAGAGCCCCATGCAATGGGAGCTGTGGGCACGCGACGTCGTTTTTCCCGACCTCTGCCCAAACGTCTTGGTGATCTCGGTGAGCCCGCGTGACACGAACGACAACCTCAGCGACGCCGCTCGCGACGTCGAACGCTACCTCGCCGCCGACGGACGCCTGGCGCTGTACGGCGCCGATCCCTTGATAGCTCAAATCGAGCGCATCTCCACTGACCTCTCGGCGCTCGTGGCGCTCCGCGAGCGTCTGCGAGAGCCGGCCAACGTCTACCGGTATCTGCGCGACGGCAAAGCGCCCGGCTGGCCGCAGCTCGACCTGACACCGGCAGGGCGCTATCTCGGCTTCGACGATGACCGGACTTATCGGCCCAACGCCGAACGAGACGATGCGCTCGGCGAGGGCGCCTTGGCCGATTACGAGGTGGGGCCGGCGATGTTCGGAGCGCTGGAGCGCATCATCGAGGATGCCCGGTCACGGGGCATCGTCGTGGTTCTGGTCGACCTGCCGGCGATGACCGAAGAACTGGCCGCGATCTTCGACGACGGCGCCGACGACCTCGAGCGGTATCGCCAGGCCATCGACCTGCTCGCCAGCCGTCAGCAGGTCCCGCTCCTTAGATACGACGAGCTCAATGACGATCCTGACCTGTTTTCCGATCTGTACCACATGCGCGGAGTTGGAGCGGCGCTGGTTTCGGAGATGGTTGGCACCGACCTCGGTTTCATTCTTCCCACAGAGCCGAATCAGCCGTCATGTCCGACACGTGATCCCGACAGAATCCCCTAGAGGTCGGGCATTCTGGCGGCCAGGCTATCGACCTGCCGACCCAGTCCGCCACCAACGGCTTGGGTGATCGCGGGGAAGAACATGGTGGACAAGAGGCCTTTCGGAGCGAGCTCGAGCGAGACGCTCAGCTCGGTCGAGGCGTCGATCGGGGCGAGCGCCACCGTGATCGTGCCCTCGAGCTCGGAGCTGCGAATGTTCAACGCCATCTCTTCGAGCGGGGTGTGGCGAACCGTCGTGGCCGTCCCCGAGTACCGCTGACCGGCCACGGCCACGACGAAGAGGAACTGTTCGAGCAGGCCGTCAGCCGAGTGAGACGGACGCGACACGTCCTGGACGCCGGCGAGTTGTCCCCAAGTGTCAGGGCGTTGCAGGGCCGCCCAGGCTTCGTCCACATCGGCCGACGTCGTGGCCTGGTGAGAGAATCGGGCGGACGGCATGGCGGCAGGGTAGCTGCCTTGGGCTGGGGTTGGCCCCGTCGCGCAGTGGATCTCGGTTGGCGTGCGTGGCCGCGGCCCTACCGGTGCCGCCGGCTCGAAACGGTGTCCCCGGCGAGTTATCGACCGGTGGCAACTAGGCTGCTCACCTCATGCCCGGTCTGCTTGCTTTCCACGCCCATCCTGACGACGAAACAACGTCGACCGGTGGCGTCCTGGCCAAGTACTCAGCCGCCGGGGAGCACGTTGTGGTGGTCACCGCAACCGATGGCGCCGAAGGCGAGATTCACAACTACGACGATCCGGAGTCGCTCAGGGGCCAGTTGACGGAAATGCGCGAGCAGGAACTCGACGCGGCTCTGAGAATCCTGAACATCGAGCACCATGCGTTTCTCGGATACCGCGATTCGGGGATGATGGGAACCGACGCCAACGCCGACAGTCGGAGCTTCTGGCAGGCGGATTTCATGGAGGCGACCGGCAAGCTCGTCTCGTTGATCCGGCACCATCAACCGGAGGTGTTGGTGGTCTACGATCCGTTCGGCGGATACGGCCACCCCGATCACATCCAGGTTCACCGCGTGGGGGTAGCCTCATACTGGGGAGCGAATGACGTGGTTCGATTTCCGCTTGCCGACGGAGAAGAGCCCTGGCAGCCCGCCAAGCTGTACTGGTCGGCATGGCCCCGCAGTCGTATGCGCGCCTTTGCCGATCTGCGGCTCGCCGCCGACCTGATTTCTGAGGAAGACGCCGAGCGTATGCGGGAATCGGGAACCCCGGACGAGGCCATCACCACGTGGATCGACGTGCGTGAGCACCTGGACCAGAAGAACGATGCCTGGAAGGCTCATCGAACCCAGATCCCCGAAGACTGGTTCTTCTTCCAGGTGCCCGACGATCTGCGCCCCGACGTATTCGGCGACGAAACGTTCGTCCGCGTGTTCGGACCCACCGACGGCCATTCAAGAGAAACCGACCTGTTCTCAGGCCTGCGCTGAAACCCTGGTCGGCCGACGTCGGGCTCGACAGTCTTCACCTCTCCTCCAACGAGCGGAGCGAGCGTTTGGAGAGTTGGTTTGGCCGGTAGGTGACAGCGGAGGGGGCGGAGGAGGCGGAGCCTCGGCGCCGACGTGCGTGCCCCCCAAAAAACCAACAGCACTCTCTTTCCCGGCCACTAGCCTGTGGTGATCCATGCTCGTAGTACGTGACGTACGAATAGAGGCGGGCGTTCGCGTCCTCATCGAGGAGGCTTCGTTCACCATCCAGCCCGGAGACAAGATCGGTCTCGTCGGGCGGAATGGCGCGGGCAAAACGACACTCATGCGCACGGTGGTGGGACAAGCCACGCCTGCCGACGGGCGGGTGGTTCGCACCGGGGCGCTCGCCTATTTCAGCCAGGAGGCAGCTCTCCCCGAACTCGAGCGACCCAATGCCACGGCGCTCGAGAGGATCTTGGCTGCTCGTGAAGTGGGGGCGATGCTGCAAGAGATCGAACATGCCCGGCATCGCATCGAGCTCCTCGACCACGAAGAACGAGACCGGGCCGTGCGACGGTTCAGTCGTCTCACCGATGAGTTCGAGGCCAAAGGCGGATATGCCCTCGAGGCCGAAGCCAAATCCATCGCTGCGTCCGTGGGGATCGGCAACGAGGACCTCCATCAATCGGTCGTCACCATGTCGGGTGGGCAGCGGCGCAGAGTCGAACTGGCGCGCATCCTGTTCACCGTGTCTGATGTGATGGTCCTGGATGAGCCAACCAACCACCTCGACCTGGACGCCAAGGCGTGGCTGATGGACTACCTGGCCAGATACAAAGGTGGGCTTCTGGTGGTGAGCCACGACCTGCCCCTCCTCGATCAGTCGATCACCTCGGTGCTGTCCCTGGAGCATCGGCGCCTGGAGGCGTACCGTGGCAACTACTCCCATTTTCTCGAAGAGCGGGAGGCCCGCCAAGCGCAGCGGCTCCGCGAGAGAAAGACACAGGAGAAGAAACTCGACCAACTCGAAACCACGATCCGTCGCTTCAAGGGCTCAACCGAGAAGATGGCTCGGAAGGCCAAGACCATGGAAACGAGGGCGGCTCGCCTGCGCAACGACCTCGTCGAGATCCACAAGTCGGGCAAACACGTGGCGGTGCGGTTCCCCCAGCCAGAGTCGTCGGGCCGAACGCCACTGACGGGAGATGGCCTCGCCAAATCTTTCGGTGACAACCTGGTGTTCATGGACATCGATGTCGACACCAACCGAGGCGAGAGGCTGATCATCATCGGCCTCAATGGCGCGGGAAAGACCACCCTGTTGCGAATCCTGGCCGGTGTCGAGACACCCGATCTCGGGTCGGTAGACGTCGGCCCAAAGACGTCGATTGGCTACTACGCACAGGAACACGAGCAGATCCACGCCGACCAAATCGTTTTCGACCACATGCGCGCGGTGAGCGCGCTGCCCGACCGCGACCTCCGAACCGTGCTGGGGCACTTCCTCCTTGCCGACAAGGTCGATCAACTGGCCGGCACCCTTTCGGGTGGTGAAAAGACGAAGCTGGCGCTCGCCCAACTCGTGGTGATGAGCCCGAACGTCCTGCTGCTCGACGAGCCGACCAACAACCTCGATCCGCAAGCGAAACGAGCGTTGCTCGATGCTTTGCACGCTTACACCGGCACCATCATCTTCGTTTCTCACGATACGGAGTTCGTGGAGGAGCTCGGTCCCGATCGCGCCATCCTCATGCCGGACGGGGAACACGAGTATTTCGACGAATCGATGCTCGAACTCGTGGCGATGGCGTGAGCCGATTCCGGGAACCGGCGCCGTCAGGCCGACGTCTCAAAGGCATGAAGAGACTGATGATATTGATGGCGGTGCTTGCCATCGGTGCGGCAGCCTGTGGCTCAGGTGTCGGAGACATCGACGCGCCGACCGATGCGGGCCAAGGCGCCACAACCTTGGTCGACACCGCCGATTCCACAGTTTCTAATGACAATGGAGCTGCCCCAGGTTCGACTGTTGCCGAGCCGCCCGGAGTGCCGAGAGCCGACCCGGTGAAACCGCCCGTCGAGAAGGGTGTCTTCACTCTGAGCTCGGCCGACGTCCTCGTCATGGAGAGCTATCCGATCCAGGTGACCGTGGTGGTTGACGGGACCATCCCCACTCCCTGCGA
>JBFGJH010000105.1:0-6052 GCA_041577335.1 Acidimicrobiia bacterium
ACCCGAACGCGTCGCCGGTGAGTCCGCGAAACGCGATTTTTTTTCCAGCGCTTCGCCCATCAAGAAGGCACGCCAGCAGACTGGTATTGGCGGTGACTAGCCCCCTCGGGCGACCGAAATGATCACACCGTGCCCGCAGAGACGACGGCAAAACGCCAGAGTTGCCGAGAGAGGGTCTTCTTCGCCGACGGCTCGGCCGAGTCCGGCCGCCATGCGGGCGCCGTCTATTCGCCGGCCGCAGAATCCTCGGCTTCGGCCTCGGCGGCCTCGACTTCCGCAAGTACTGCCGCCGCCTGGCGGGCACTGTCGGCGTCGCCTTCGACGATCTCGGCGCGGTCGGTCAGCAATGTGACCGTGTTGTCGAGGACCTGGATGAACCCACCATGCACCGCAATGGTGGTCCGGCCCCCCTCGCCATCCACCTCGACGGCGCCGGTGGTCAGAGCGCCCATCAGCGCCTCATGCCCGGCCTGAATGCCGATCTCGCCCTCGGTGGTCCGAGCGACAAGAAAAGTCGACTCGCCCGACCACACCACCGCCTCCGGCGACACAATGTCTACTTGGAAGGTGTTGGCCACCGCTTACTCCCTTGCCACCCGGCTCACGCCGCCGTCGTCAATTCCTTGGCCTTGGCGATGACATCGTCGGCGCCGCCGACCATGTAGAACGCCTGCTCGGGATACTCGTCCATCTCGCCTTCGAGAATCATCTTGAAAGAACGGATGCCTTCTTCGAGCGATGTGTAGATCCCCGGCTGGCCCGTGAAGGCCTCAGCCACGAACATCGGCTGGGCCAAGAAGCGCTGAATGCGGCGCGCCCGGCCCACGATGAGCTTGTCCTCTTCGGACAATTCATCGATTCCGAGAATTGCGATGATGTCCTGCAGATCCTTGAAACGCTGCAGGACCTGCTGCACCTGGGTGGCCACCCGATAATGCTCCTCGCCGACGATCTGCGGATCGAGGGCCCTCGACGTGGAGTCGAGTGGGTCGACCGCCGGATAGATCCCGATGGCAGTCAAAGGACGAGACAGCACCGTGGTCGCGTCCAGGTGGGCAAACGCAGCATGCGGGGCCGGATCGGTGATGTCGTCCGCAGGGACGTAGATCGCCTGCAGGGACGTGATCGACTTGCCCTTCAAAGACGTGATGCGTTCCTGGAGGAAGCCCATCTCGCCGGCCAGGGTCGGCTGGTAGCCGACTGCCGATGGCATGCGCCCGAGGAGCGTCGACACCTCGGAGCCGGCCTGCGTGAACCGGAAGATGTTGTCGATGAACAGCAACACGTCCTGGTTCTGCACGTCCCGGAAATACTCGGCAATGGTCAGCGCCGAAAGGGCCACACGAAGGCGCACTCCGGGGGGCTCATCCATCTGCCCAAAAACCAGTGCCGCCTTCTCGAGGACGCCGGATTCTCTCATTTCCAGGAAGAGGTCGTTTCCTTCCCGGGTCCGCTCACCGACTCCCGCGAACACCGAGACACCACCGTGGTGGGTGGCCACCCGGTTGATCATCTCTTGAATCAGAACCGTTTTGCCGACACCGGCACCTCCGAAGAGGCCGATCTTGCCGCCTTCCAGGTAGGGGCACAGCAGGTCGAGGACCTTGATGCCCGTCTCGAAGACCTTCTTCTGCGGTTCCACATCTTCAAAGGGAGGAGGTTGGCGGTGAATGGGCCAGCGCTCACCCGAGAAATCGCCATCGGGTTCATCGAGGGAGTCGCCCCACACGTTGAAGATGTGACCGAGCGTCTGATCGCCCACCGGAACGGAGATGGGGGCGCCGGTATTGCGGACCTCGGCTCCGCGCACGAGGCCCTCGGTACCCGACATGGCGATCGCCCGAACGCGGTTCGCGCCGAGGTGCTGGGCTGTCTCTGCCACGATGCTCGTCGTCTCGCCGCCCAATGTGAGGTCGATCTCGAGGGCGTGGAGGATCTCTGGGAGACCATCCTTGGGGAATTCGACGTCCACGACTGGACCGGCGACCTTGACGATGCGTCCGATGCTTTTCACATCTGCCACGATGCTGCTCCTTTTTTCCTGAAACTCTTGGTCATGCGCCTGAGGACAGCGCCTCGGCGCCGCCGACGATTTCTGAAATCTCGGTGGTGATCTCTGCCTGGCGGGCCCGGTTGGCTACTCGAGTGAGCTCGGTGATCAGCTCATCTGCGTTATCGGTGGCTGCCTTCATCGCCCGCCGGCGCGCCGAATGCTCCGATGCGGAGCTCTCCAACAGCATGTTGAACACCGATGCCTCGACGTAGCGAGGCAGAAGTCGGTTGAGAATCTGGGCAGGTGACGGCTCGTATTCGTAGTCGATGGTTCGGCTCTCGTCTTCGCCTTCGGCCGCCTCCGGGCGCTGAACCGGAAGCAGGGGGAGACGAGTGGGGATTTGGGTCAGCGCCGACTGGTAGCGGGTGTAGTACGCCTCGAGAGCGTCGATAGAGCCGGTGGCGTAGGCATCCATGACGGAGTTGGCGATCGCCCGGGCGTCGCCGTACCCCGGTCTGTCGGTCACCCCCAAGAAGGACCTCTCGATGTGATGACCCCGATAAGCAAAGTAGCCCTGCGCCTTCTTGCCGACGGCAAAGATGCGCACGGAGCGTCCGGCTCCGTCGTGCGCTGCCACTGCTTTCTCGGCCATACGAATGATGTTTGAGGCATAGGCACCCGCCAGCCCCCGGTCGGATGCCACAACGAGCACCCCGACGCTGTTGATCTCGCGCTCTTCGAGCAGCATGTGGGAGCTGCCACCGGCAGCACTCCCAACGTTGCGGATCACCTCGACGAGCTTTTGGGCGTACGGTTTCGACTGGTTGACGCGCGCCTGAGCTTTGGGGATACGCGAGGCGGCGATGAGCTCCATGGCCCGTGTGATCTTCATCGTCGATTGGACGGATTTGATCCGCCTTCTCGTATCCCGAAGCTCTGCACTGGCCACTCGGCTACTCCACCCGTGCGCCTTCGAACGTGTCCGCGAATGCGCCGATTGCCGCGTCGAGGGCGTCGCTCTCTGGGAGTTTGCCGGTGTCGCGGATCTCGGCGAGGAGCCCGGCGTGACGGGTCCGCATGAAGTCGAGCAGCCCGGCTTCGGCCTTGGTGATCGCCTCGACTGCAACGGTATCGAACATCCCGTTGGTCACCGCATAGAGCGAGACGACCTGTTCCTCCACCGGCAGCGGCGAGAACTGGCCCTGCTTGAGAACCTCGACGACTCGACGGCCTCGCTCGAGCTGGGCCAGCGAGGTGGCATCCAACTCCGAGCCGAATTCGGCGAAAGCCTCCAGCTCACGGAACTGGGCAAGGTTGAGACGCAGCGTGCCGGCGACCTTCTTCATCGCTGAGATCTGGGCGGCGCCACCGACCCGTGACACGGAGATACCGGCATTGATGGCGGGACGGATACCGGAGAAAAACAAGTCGGTCTCCAGGAAGATCTGGCCGTCGGTGATGGAAATCACATTGGTGGGGATATACGCCGAAACGTCGCCTGCTTTGGTCTCGATGATGGGCAGACCGGTCATCGAGCCGCCGCCCAACTCGTCAGAAAGTTTGGCGCAGCGCTCGAGCAACCGGCTGTGGAGGTAGAACACATCGCCGGGGAACGCTTCGCGTCCCGGTGGGCGCCGCAGCAACAGCGAGATTTCGCGGTAGGCCACCGCCTGCTTGGAAAGGTCGTCGAAGATGATGAGCGCGTGCTCGCCCTTGTACATCCAGTACTGACCGATGGCCGACCCCGAGTAGGGGGCGTACATCTGCAGGGCGGCAGGGTCGGAAGCCGGCGCTGACACGACCACCGTGAACTCCATCGCCCCGTGCCGCTCCAGCGAGTCGACCACCTCTGCGACCGTGGAAGCCTTCTGACCGATGGCGACGTAGATGCACTTCACGCCCTGGCCTCTTTGGTTGATGATCGTGTCGACTGCCACTGCGGTCTTTCCGGTCTGGCGGTCACCGATGATCAGCTCTCGCTGACCCCGGCCGATCGGGATCATGCCGTCTATGGCTTTGATCCCCGTCTGGAGTGGCTCGGACACAGGCTGGCGTTGCACCACCGAGGGCGCCTGGACTTCGAGCAGCCGGCGTTCGGTGGACGCGATCGGGCCCTTGCCATCGATCGGCTCGCCGAGCGGATTGACGACGCGGCCGAGCATGCCATCTCCGACGGGAACGGAGAGGACGGTTCCGGTTTGCTTCACCGGATCGCCTTCTTCGATGTGGTTGTACTCACCCATGAGCACCACGCCCAGGTCGGCCTCATCGATGTTCAGAGCCACTCCGAGCAGGCCGCCCGGAAACTCCAGAAGTTCCGACGCCATGGCGTTGGGAAGGCCGTCGACGCGGGCCACACCGTCGGCGATGGCGGTCACGTAACCAACCGTCTCGCTGGTGACCTCGGGCTTCCAGCCTTCGAGGTTTGCCCGAAGAGCAGAGGTGATGTCTTCGGGATTGATGGTCAGATCTGACATCTCTAACTCCTGAGCGTCTAGCGGATCTTCATTGCTTGCCGGAGGCCTTCGAGACGGTGCTGCACGCTCCCGTCGATGACCGTGTCGCCCACCCGCGCGACGATGCCGCCCATCACGTTGTGGTCAACGATCACCTTCGCTTCGAGGTCTTTGCCCGTAGCCTTTTCCAGTCCGGCAACGATTCGGGCGACGGTCTCGTCGTCGAGTTCGATGGCGGTGCGGATCTCCGCGACGTCTTTGTTGGAGGCAGCCGCAGCGACTTCGGCCATCTCATCGACCACCGCCGGCAGGGACGTTGCCAGGCCGGCCGAGGTGATGAATCCGACCATGCTGACGGTGAGACCCGAGGCGCGGGTGCCGAGGAGATCATCGATGATGGCCTGTTTGCGGTCGGCCGGGAGCCGTTGATCGCTGAGCGCGTCGCGAAGCTCCTGCGATGATTCGAAGGTGCGAGCCACGGCGAGCAACTCCCTCTTCACCGAGTCGAGCTTGCCCTCGGAGCGGGCAATCTCGAAGAGGCCGGTGGCGAAGCCCTTGATGCGATCGTCAGGCATCTACTCCGACATCCTCTCCAAATCGGCGAGGTAACGGTCGACGAGGCCCTGTTGGGCCTCCCGGTCGAGGCTGCCGCCAACTACTTTTTCGGCGAGGTCAATGGACAAGTTGGCCACCTCTTGGCGGGCTTCGCTCATCGCTCGGTCTTTCTGCGTGGCGGCCTCTTCACGCGCCTTGGCAACGATCTCCTCAGCCTCCGAATTCGCCCTTTCTACGATCCCGGTGCGGACGGACTCGGCTTGGACGCGGGCCTCTTCGACGATCTGGTTCGCTTCGGCCTTGGCGTTGGCGATCTGCGACTTGTAGTCGTCGAGCAGGCTCTGGGCCTCGACCTTGGTCGCCTCAGCCGCTTGGATCTGCCCGGCGATGGCTTTCTGCCGGTCATCGAGCAGCTGCTTGAGCTGCGGCCACGCGAACCGCCACATGAACAGGAAAACCACCGAAAAGGCGAGAATTCCCGAGATGAGCTCGGCGGTATTCGGGATGAGGAGGTCGATTCCCTCCCCTCCCTCTTCTGCGGCGAGTATCTGTACTTCGGCAAGCATGGGCTAAGCGAGGAAGAACAGCACGAAGCCGATGAGGGCTAGCGCCTCGGTGAAGGCGATGCCCAAGAACATGGTCGTCCGGACCATGCCGGCCGCTTCGGGCTGGCGTGCCATCGCCTGGACGGCGTTTCCGGCGAGGATGCCGATACCCACGCCAGGACCGATGGCGGCGAGGCCGTAGCCGATGACGGCCAGGGCACCACTGATATCACCAGTGAGACCACCAGCGACTTCCTCGGCGGCGAGTATTTGCGCTGCAGCGAATACTGCTTCCATTCCCTTTCCTTTCTCGTTCTGCCCAATGGGCAAACAAGGTTGTTACGTGACTTTCAGTGCTCCGGGTGCAGCGATGTCTCGATGTACACCGCGGACAACAGCGTGAAGATGTAGGCCTGCAGGAACCCGACGAGGAGCTCGAACAGGAAGATCCCGATTCCCACGACAAACCAGGCGAGCCCGATGCTCATCCTGCCAATGCCGAT
>JBFGJH010000106.1:0-5594 GCA_041577335.1 Acidimicrobiia bacterium
GACCGACCGGGCCATGTACCGTCAGCGCCTCCAACAGAAGACACTGCCGGACTCAACCTTCTTCGAGCTGACGATCCGCTCCCGGTCTCCACTGATCGCCAAGTCGGTCCGCGACATCGACTGGCCCGCCAATGCCACACTTGTTTCAATCCGGCGCGGCGGCTCGGTCACGATTCCACGCGGCGATTCGGTGTTCAACGCAGGTGACACACTCACCCTGTTCGGTACCGGAGAGGCCAGGGAGCACATTGCGATGCTCGTCGAGCCTCTCTGGAACGATTCCGATGGATAACCCGGAGCGAAGACCGGGGCAGCCTCGCAGGCAACATCGACCGGATCACCTCAGCCCCCGCTACGCCCTCGACAGCAATGCAGCACTCACGCCTTCCCCGGAGCGCTCGCAACCTGGTTGCGATGACTGCGGTCAATGCGCTCATCTTCGTTGCGTGTGCCGAGCAACGACCCTCCGTTGCCGAGTGGCAGAGCTCATGGGACACGATTCGAGCCCAGATCCCTGCCGAGAGCGACCTTGCCGACCCACCCGACCGGGATCTGTGCGCGCAGACGCTGGGGGCCATTCGGACCGATGCTCCCAGCCTGACCCCGACGCCCGACCTCTCGAGCGACGATGCCGTTGCCGATTGGCTGAGCATCGCCGAAGCGGCGTTCTTTGAATGCCCGCCTGACAGCGGTGAGATCACATCGTTCGCAGTGGCGTACGAGGAGCTTCGTCGATTGGAGAGAGAAGTCGATGTGGCAATCGGGCTGGCCCCCTCCGGGTGACCGCTGCCCACAACTCGCCGTTGATCGACTCGACGCGCCTGTCCGGATTGACGAAGAACATCTCCAAACCGCTATGCGCACGAGCATGATCGTGATTGCAGCGTCGGCACGAGTCTCTCGTCGGACGCGGACATTGCTGTCACTCTTGTTTCGTGACCGTGCACGCCGGCCGCTGGTCGTTACCCGAGGTTCACAAGCGCCGAACGAAGCGGCCGTCTCCACACCTCGCACGACCCGGCGACGTCTATTGTGGGACGCGAGAGCCGCACCGGTGGGGTCACCGCATGGGCCATCTTCGAATACGGACGGGCAATCCGAGGGCGTGCTTCCCGAGGCGGGAAGTGCTCCGCCGTTCGGGTGCCACGCTGATTCTGGTCGCGCTCCTGACGCTGGTCGGT
Organism: Acidimicrobiia bacterium; assembly: GCA_041577335.1. GTDB lineage: Bacteria > Actinomycetota > Acidimicrobiia > Spongiisociales > JAENVV01 > JBFGJH01. Next base: position 1,182 of record JBFGJH010000106.1, read on the forward strand.
TTGGCGGCCATTGCTCAAGACATCAACTCCGTACTCGTGGCCACCGTCGACGGACCCATCACCCCCGTCACCGCGGAGTATGTGGCCGATGGGGTTCGCACCGCAGAGGAAGATGGGTACGAGGTCTTCGTCATCGAGCTGGACACCCCGGGCGGTCTTGACGCATCGATGCGCGACATCGTTCAGGCCTTGCTTGGCGCCCGAGTGCCTGTGGTCGTGTACGTGACCCCTTCGGGCGGCAGGGCCGCGTCGGCCGGGACCTTCATCACGATGGCGGCCCACGTCGCGGCCATGGCGCCCGGCACGACGATCGGAGCCGCCACCCCCGTCGACCTTCAGGGAGGTGAGATCACCGACAAGATCATCAACGACGCAGCTGCGTTTGCCGAATCGGTGGCAGACTTCCACGACCGCAATGTCGAGTTCGCGGTCGACGCGGTACGGGACGGCCGGTCCATCACAGCCGACCAGGCCTTTGAACTGGGTGTCGTCGACCTGCTGGCCCCCGACCTCACCACATTGCTGGATGAAATCGACGGAGAAACGGTCGTAATGGCCGACGGCCGAACGATCGTGCTCGAGACCAGAGGCACAGGGGTGGATGCATTCGACCCGGGTTTCTTCCGCAATCTCCTGTTGGTCATCGCCGATCCCAATCTGGCCTTCCTGTTCGTCTCCCTGGGCACGCTGGCCATCATCTATGAGGTCGCCAACCCCGGGCTGGGACTGGCCGGAATCATCGGCGTTGTCCTATTGATCCTGGGTTTCTTCGCCCTCTCGGTGCTGCCGGTGACGGTAGCCGGGGGAGCCCTGCTGATCCTGGCGGTCGGTCTCTTCGCCGGGGAGTTATTCGTACCCGGAATCGGGTTGCTGGCCGTCGGCGGCACCATCGCCTTGATCGTGGGAGGTCTGCTCCTTTTCGAGGGACCCTTCGGAATCCGGCCAATAGTGCTGTGGCCTGTTGGTCTAGTTGTGGGTGCAGGCGCGCTGCTGGCAGGACGGCTGACCTGGCGCGCCCGCCGTGCACCGGCGGTGTCCGGGGCGGAGGCGTTGGTGGGACAAAAGGCGGAGGTCGCCATCGCCGACGGGTCTCGCGGCCAGGCATTTGTGGAAGGGGCCTGGTGGCGGATCCGGTCTCGCACCGGTCCCCTGCCGGAAGGCCGCATGGTCACAGTCGTCGCCAGCGACGGCCTCGAGCTAATCGTCGACGTCGAGGAGGACAACGGATGAACGAAACTCTGATAGGCATCGGCTTGGCGGTGCTGGTGGCGGTGGGGCTGGTGATCGCCGCCGTCCGGATAGCCAAGGAGTACGAGCGAGGCGTGATATTCCGACTCGGCCGGGTGATCGGTGCCAAAGGCCCCGGATTGTTCTTCATAATCCCGGTCATCGATCGCATGGTGCGTGTCACCCTGCGGACAACCACCATGGATATCCCTCCCCAGGACATCATCACCAGAGACAACGTGACGGTCCGGGTCAATGCGGTGGCGTATTTCAACGTGGTCGATCCCGTCAAGTCGGTGATCGCCATCGAGAACTACATCTTCGGAACCGGGCAGGTGGCCCAAACCACCCTGCGCAGCATCATCGGGCAGGTCGACCTGGACGACCTGTTGATCAAGCGCGACGACATCAACCAGCGCCTCCAGCAGATCATCGATCAACTGACCGATCCCTGGGGCGTCAAGATGACGCTCGTCGAGGTCAAAGACGTAGAGCTTCCCGACGCAATGCGCCGGGCGATGGCTCGGCAAGCCGAGGCGGAGAGAGAACGGCGGGCCAAGGTGATCCACGCCAAAGGTGAGCGGGAAGCCGCCGCCGAACTGGGCGAAGCCGCGGCCATCCTCGAGCGATATCCGGCGGCATTTCAGCTACGGGTTTTATCCACGATGACCGAAGTTGCGGCGGAGAAGAACTCAACATTGATATTCCCGCTGCCGGTCGACTTGCTGCGTTGGATCGAAGGAGCAACAGAACGGAGCTAGGTTCCGCCCCGCAGCCGGCTCCGTCGGAATGGAGTCGGCCGGTGGCAGATCGACTCCCGGACCACGACGGAACGGACCACGATCCAAAGGGCACCTACCAGCACTCCCCTTCCGGCTCCACGTGAAGGGCCCTGTCATCATGCCGCGCGAGTCGGCGGGGCCAAGAAGGCCCCGCCGATAATCCGATCATCGCTTTCCACTGGAAGAGGGCCGCCTAACCAGAATGACCTTCGTGAGGCTCCATGCGCCGGCTTCCTCTGGTCACCAAATATGCGATCGCCCCAAGCACGTTGAGCAAGAGGAGGACGATCACCCACAGGATCTGGCTTTGCCCAGTCTTCTCCCAGTCTTCGCTCGGCCGTGTGAGGGCATCAACCAGAGCCCACACCCAAGTCACCAGGGCGGCCACACCGATGACCATCACAACGAGCTCCATGCCGCCGACGAACCTCATACCTGTCCCTTTCCGTCAGTTGAATCGTGCGGATTTAGACCTGCGCCGACGTCGAAGGTTCCAACATTTCTCAGGTGATTCCGGCAAGGCGGTTGCACGCCTAGCAGCATGGCCTATCACCCACCGACGGACATAGAATCGGCCCATGAAAGAGTATGCCCACGCATCTCGACGAGATCCGCTCATCACCGCTGCGGCCGTCGCTGGCTTCGGACTTCTCGCTGTCTACGTCACGATCATGGTGAGCCAAGAATCCACGTTCGCCGATGCTTTTCCGTGGGCACTCATAATGGCCGCCGGCGCGGGAGCCATCGCTGTCGCCGGCCGCATGGGCAATCGCCGGCACGCTCGGTGGGTGCTGATTGGGGCAGCCGTCATGTTTGGCCTGCTCGGCTTGGCGAGCCTCCTGTCGATTGGCATCGGCTTCCTCGTCGTGGCGGTACTGTCCGGCGCCGCGGCTGTCCGGATGACCTAGTCGGGCACGTGAGGCATCGTGCCGTGGATGACCACGCTCACCGTTCGGCGGCGAGGTACGCCTGCAGCCGCGTGGCGCTCTCGGCATTGACGATGCGGGGAGGCATCTCGTTGGCGACGATCGCCTCCACCTGTTCGACCGTGTTGGCAGCCTGGCCGAACGCCGCTGTGGGGGTCAGCCCGCCCAGATGAGGCGTCGCGACCACGTCGGGTCGGGCGGCAAGGCGAGGATTGGGGCGCTGGTCAAGTGCCGAGCCAACGTCCATCCCGAAGCCTCCGAGGTGGCCCGCCTCCAGCGCCTGCTCTACTGCGCCTTCGTCGATCAGCTCACCACGCGAGACGTTCACGAGGATCGCCCCCGGCTTCATGGCGGCTATCTGTTCGGGCCCGATCAGATGGACCGTCTCCGCAGAGGAGACTGCCAACGGCACCACGAAGTCGGACTCGGCGAGAAGCTGGGCGAGGGTCACCTGCCGGGCCGAGCGCGATTCGACCTCGACGTGAGGGTCCGTCACAAGAATCGTCATCCCCAGGTGGGCGAGCGCCTCCGCCAGGTACGAGCCGATCGCGCCGTAGCCGATGATTCCGACGGTCGAGCCCCGGAGCTGAGTACCCACGCGCTGCGGTGGCGTATGCCCAAACCGGTATTCAACCGTTGACCGAGATACGTGGCGGCCAACATCGAGCATCAGCGCCAAGGCCATCTCGGCCGTGGCGGCAACAAAGGTCTTTTCGGCCTGGCCGACCGCCACTCCGGCGCGACTGGCTGCCTCCACGTCAACAGTGCTGAGGTCCACCGCCGCTCGCAGGAACGCCAAGAGGTTCGGCGAACCATCGAAGAGTTCCGCCTCGCCGGGAGTCGAGCGATGAGCAACGATGACCTCGCACTCCGCCGCTGCCTCCATCAGCTCAGGCGTCGACAGATCGCGTTCGAAGGGGTTGAGCACGACCTCGACGATCTGTTCCAAAGAGCCACGAGCATCCCGGTAATACGCATTGAGGTCTTCGGTGTTGTGGGTCAGGAACACGCGGAGCATCGCCGAACTCTATCGATCGCGGCCTGCTTCTCTGCAGAGAGCGGCATTGGCGCCGGCCTTCCACACTGAGAGCGCGAAAACAACCGGCCGGACCTGCGACAACTGCGGAGGGTGGTTGAGTAGTTTCGGAGTCGGCGCATCTTGTTGGAGACGTGCTGACACAACGGGCATCGACCCATCTTCCGACCATCCAAGGGGTAGTGAAGTGAACGTAGCGACGAGGCGGAATCCGGTCCTGACGGTACTGATCGTGTTGGCGATGGTCGCGGCATTGCTGCCCGCCCTGGTGGCGACCGCGTCGCAAGTGGGGGCCGCATCAGCCGGTGATCTGGTGATCAACGAGATCATGCAGAACCCGTCCGCGGTCTCAGACGCCAACGGCGAGTGGTTCGAGGTTTACAACGCCACCGGCGCTCCGATCGACATGAACGGCTTCGTTATCAGAGACGACGACTTCGAC
>JBFGJH010000107.1:0-5486 GCA_041577335.1 Acidimicrobiia bacterium
GGCTTGCCCCGGCGGCCGACCGTTGTGGGTTCGGCATGACCGTCACGACGAGACACGCCACCGACCCATTCCAGGCCTATGTGCCGCACCTTCTCGTCGAATGGCACCTCGACCATCCGGACGAGACACACCGCGAGATCGTGGGAACGATGGTGTTCGCCGATATCTCGGGCTTCACGGCACTGTCCGAGATGTTGTCACAGTACGGCAACCTGGGAGCCGAAGAGGTCACGGACGTCATCGGCGACTGCTTTCAGGCCCTGCTGGATGTCGTCTACCCCCTGGGGGGCCGGCTCCTCAAATTCGGTGGGGACGCACTGCTGCTGCTGTTCACCGGCCCGGGCCACGAGCGCCGGGCGGTGAATGCAGCCGTGGGCATGTTGCGAGAGATGAAGAAGGTGGGCAACGTGCGCACCACCGGCGGAAGAATCACGCTGCGAATGTCGATCGGCATCCACTCCGGGACTTTCGACTTCTATCTCGTTGGCAACTCCCACCGCGAGTTGATCATCACCGGTTCGGCCGCCACCACCACCGCCGAGATGGAGACCGCCGCCGACGCCGGCGAGATCGCCGCATCACCGGCGATCATCGCTGCACTGCCGGACCAGGTGATCGGAGCCCGGAAGGGCCCGGGTGTCCTGATCTCCGGCCCGCTGGAGGACGTGGGCGAAATCGAGGTCGACGTGCGGGAGCCCGACGTCAGCCTGGAAGAGTTTGTTCCGCTGGCCATTCGCGAACCGATCCTGGCGGACGCCATCGAGGCCGAGCATCGGCTGGTGACCGTGGCCTTCATCCAGTTCTTCGAGGTCAATGCCATGCGGGAGCGGGAGGGGATGGCGGGCGTGGCCCGGGCGCTGCAGGAACTGGTAGCGGATGTACAGCACGCGGCGGACTCGCGCAACGTGACTTTCGTCTCCACCGACATCTACGACGACGGCGGCAAGATCATCCTGGCCGCCGGCGCCCCCACTTCCACCGGCACCGACGAAGAGCGAATGCTCGACGCGTTGAGAGAGATCGTCACGAAGGATCGAGCGCTCCCGATTCGCGTCGGTGTCAATCGCGGGCACGTGTTCGCCGGTGACGTGGGTCCCGAGTATCGACACACCTACACCGTGATGGGCGACGGGGTCAACCTGGCGGCCCGGCTGATGTCCGCCGCCCAGCCGGGCGAGATCCGCTCCACCCCCGCCGTACTGAACCACTCTCGCACCATGTATGAAATGACCCCGCTCGAGCCCTTCATGGTCAAGGGCAAGAGCGAGCCCATCCAGGCGTGCTCAGTAGGCGAGGAAATCGGTTCCCGCATCGACGTGGACGATCACGACCTGCCATTCATGGGTCGCGACCAGGAGATGGTCGAACTGCGCAAGGGCCTGGAGGACGTCAAAGCCGGTATCGGATCATTGATCACCGTGAGCGGCGACCGCGGCATCGGCAAAACCCGTCTGGTGGAGGAGGCGATCCGCGATTTCGAGCCGCGGCTCGAGGTCCGGGCTGAGCCGTATGGCCTCACCAATCCGTATCGGGCGCTTCGTGACCCGGTGCGGGGTCTGCTGAGGATCGAACGCGGCGACAACGCTTCGATGGCCAAGCAGCTGAAGACGGCCATCGAAAAGCTCGATGCGTCGCTGCTTCCGCTCATGCCGCTCATCGCCGACGTCGTCCAGGTCGAGATTCCTTCCACTCCGGAAGTCGACGACATCGAGCCTCGATTCCGGCCGGATCGGGCGGCCGACATACTCATTGCTCTCATCGCCGCCTGCGTCCCGGGGCCGCTCGCAATCCTGGTCGACGACGCCCACTGGGTGGATGAGGCCTCGACCAAACTTCTCTATCGGCTGTGTCAGGAGACCGCCACCCGCCCGTGGGTCATCTTCACCACTCGACGCGAAGCCGACTCGGGGTTCGATCCGCCGGGCGAGACGATCCGGCTGGCGCCGCTCGACGAGCCGACCTCCCGCGCGATCGCCATCGAGGTGACCGACGATGCACCGCTGCGGCCCCACGAGCTCGACGCCATCGTCGACCGCACCGGCGGCAACCCCCTGTATCTGGCCGAGGTGTTGGCAGCCGTCCGCACCGCCGGCAGCTTCAGCGACCTCCCTGATTCGCTCGACTCGCTGGTCACCACCCAGATCGACGCACTGCCCCCCGGTTCTCGGCAACTGCTGCGGTACGCGAGCGTGCTGGGGCGCAGCTTCCGCCCCGAACTGCTGCGCCGCATCCTGAACGGCGAGGCCGACGATGTGAACCAGCTCATTCACAAGGATCTCTCTGCCTTTTTGGAGCTGACCGATGGTCGCGTTCGGTTCCGCCACAGCATCCATCGCGACGCGGCCTACGAGGGTCTTTCGTTCCGAAAGCGGCGGGAGCTCCACCTCGCCGCCGGCCATGCCATCCAGGAGCTGGCCCCGGATCCCGACGCGGTGGCCGACGCCCTCGGCATGCACTTCTACCTCGGACACGATTTCGAGATGGCATGGAAATACTCCCGCATCGCCGGAGACGACGCCCGGGACGCCTACGGAAACGTGGAAGCGGCCACCAACTACGAACGGGCCCTCGAGGCCGGCAAGAGGCTGAAGAACCTCGACAAGGCCGAGGTGGCCAAGGTGTGGATCGCGTTGGGCGATGTGCGCGAGCAAATCGCAAAGTTTCCAGAAGCGATTGACGCGTTCCGGCGGGCCGGCAAGCTCCTCTCAAATGATCCGGTGGCCCAGGCCGATGTGATCGCCAGGCGAGCTTTGGCGAAAATGCGTGACATGGCCTACACCAGCGCACTGGCCGACACGACTCGCGGGCTGAACCTCCTCGAGCCAGTCGGCACCATGGATGCGGGACGGGCGCGCGCCCGCCTCATGACGACGCGTGCCCGGATTCTGATAAACCAGCGGAGACTCCGCCAGGCCCTCGACGCAGCCCAGGAGGCCATCGACGTCGCCAAGGCGGCGAATGAGGAGGAGTCGCTTGTCCTAGCTTACGACGTCTACAACTCGGCCCATCTGGACATGGGTCAACCGGAGAAGGCCATCTACTCGGAAAAGGCGCTCGCAATCGCAGAAAAAATCGGCCTTCTGCATGCCGCCTCGATGATCACGAACAACCTGGGAGCGAAAGCGTATTTCGCCGGTGAATGGGACCGCGCGCTGGAGATGTATCGCAAAAGCATGAACGCTTTGGAACGGGCCGGCAACACAATGATGGCAGCCTCGGTGGGATCCAACATCGGCGAGTTGCTGGTGAGTCAGCGTAAATTCGACGAGGCGGAACCGGTGCTTCTCGATTCAGTTCGAGTTCTGCGGGCGTCCGATGCCAAATACGAAGCGTTATTTGCAGAAGCCCAATTGGGACGCCTGTACGCCGAACGGGGAGATCACGAAACAGCATTCCCGATTCTCGAGGAAGCCAGGAGCCAGCTGCTAGAACAAGGACAAGCGGTCGACAGCCTCGAGGCGGCGATATATCTGGCAGCTGCGCACATCAAGGCGGGTGACCCGAACAGAGCACTCGACCTGCTCAAGGACGCCGAGGCTGCCGCAGGGAGCGAAGTGGTCGTCATGGCTGCAATGCTTGGCCGGGTTCGAGGAGCGGCCCTCGCTGTCCTGGGGCACAGGGAAGCCGCGCTCGCCGAACTCAACGAGGCGCTTGATCTGGCCTCCCAACACGGCCTCATCTACGAATGGGCGCTGGGTCTCCAGGCCTGCGTCGACCTCAGCCCGGATGCTCGAAGTGAGGGAGTTCGCTCCATGCAAGCCGACGCCGAAGAACTGTTCGAGCGCCTCGGCGTGGAGCCGGCCACGTACTCTGTCACACCGGACTAGTGAAGTTTGTGAGGATCTCCGAATCCGTAGGTGTCGTAAGTCCTGACGACCTCCCCCGCCCTGGCTACCGATTCCGTATGAACCAGGCACCAGGTCTCGTCCCCGGTTTCCGGGGGCTCGTTGCCATTAGGTAGCTGCGGATAGAACTCGATTTTCGTTGTATCCGGATTGTCTCCCACGAACGCGAGGATCTTCGCCCGCTGCATCTCTCCCGCGGGGTTGATGGCACCTGTCCATTGAGCTGGCACATCGTCGTTCTCGTTCTCACCTGGGGCCGCCATGTTCTCGACCACCACACACCACTTCATTACCACGAAGTTGTCGGGTGCGCCCTCGTCGTCGTATTTCAGCGTGCGGTGCTGTAAAGCCGGCGGAGTCGTATCGGTGCCAACAAACTGCCCCAGGTAATACGCGTCGTCCTGCCCCGTCGTTGGAGCGGGAAAGAAGGTCACTACGACACCCTGCTGAGTTTCGTTGACATCGGCGTTGTACGCCTTGGGAGCGCAGTCGGAGCCATCCCCGTTTGCGAGACGCCAGTACTGGCCATTGACGGCGCTCGCCGCCTGACCGATCAGGTCAGTCGTGTCGCCGCAATCGAGAAGTCCGACAATCTCGAACCAGGTGTCGAAAGCAGTATCACCCAACACGTCAATGATCGAGACTGCCCCGGTCGATGTGATACGCACCCCGTTGAACAGAACGTCATCGATGCTATCGACTTTGGTCCTGTCGTAATGGACGGCGGCGGCATCGGCCAAGCCCGAATCGGGACCGCAATCGGATCCGTTGCACTCCAGCACGATTTGGGGATCCGGAGTGTCCTGGGCGACCACCACGCCGTCCAACAAGCGCTCGACCTTCATGTCGCCGTTGAACTTGAACTCGGCGGCAATCTGGAATGAGCCGAAGAACTTCGTTTCCAGGGCGGGGGCAGCACTGGCGTTCGTGTTGTCGATCCGAATCGTCAACGTTTCTCCCACGTTGACGCGACGGCACGGCTCACCGTTTCCTTCTCCCTGGGATTTGACACCGAGTGCCTGGTTGCGCAATCCCACGATGGCGTTGCCGGGTCCGGTCGCACCCAGCGTCACTACATCGGGCGACCCGCTCTCCGTCGCCTTGCACTGTTGCGCGATCGTCAACAATTCTGTAAACGCCACGTTGTTCTGGTCCTTGTAGACGAACTTGTCGCCCTCCGTGCCATCGAGGACGAGGTCGAGGACGTTCTTCGTTGGTTTCTTGTGATTTGGCGTGTCGTTGGCGCCGGCGCTTCCGGCGACCACCAATGAACCCAGCAGAGCCATCATTGCAAAAAGAGTCGTCAATCGTTTGGCACGAACCTGCATGTTGCCTCCTGATGAATGCCCAGCGATCGGACGCCGGCGGTATTGCGTTCGGTTTGCGCCCGGCTTGCCCCCGGGCGTATTTCCACCCTACAGATGCAGGAGTCGCTTGAGACATCGAAGGTGTCGGTCTCACCGATCCCCGTGCCTGAATGTGGTCTTGGAGCAGCCGCCTTCGGGTTTTGCGCCGGTAAAAATCCGCAATGGCCCCAGCGTGAGGGGAGATCTCGGTGACGAGACCGTCGACTGCCTAGAGCGCCGAGATGTCGGACGTGCCGGTCACGTCGATGGTTCGGTGCTCGCCGGCCGGTGGCCC
>JBFGJH010000108.1:0-5476 GCA_041577335.1 Acidimicrobiia bacterium
GGCTTGCCCCGGCGGCCGACCGTTGTGGGTTCGGCATGACCGTCACGACGAGACACGCCACCGACCCATTCCAGGCCTATGTGCCGCACCTTCTCGTCGAATGGCACCTCGACCATCCGGACGAGACACACCGCGAGATCGACGGGACCATGGTGTTTGCCGACATCTCGGGCTTCACCGCATTGTCGGAGATGTTGTCCCAATACGGCAACCTGGGAGCCGAAGAAGTCACAGACGTCATCGGCGATTGCTTCCAAGCGCTGTTGGACGTCGTCTACCCGCTGGGAGGACGGCTCCTCAAGTTCGGGGGGGACGCGCTGCTGCTGTTGTTCACCGGCCCCGGCCACGAGCGTCGCGCGGTGAATGCAGCAGTGGGCATGCTGCGGGAGATGAAGAGGGTGGGCAACGTCCGAACCACCGGCGGAAGAATCACCTTACGAATGTCGATCGGCATCCACTCCGGCTCGTTCGACTTCTATCTGGTCGGCGAGTCCCATCGCGAGCTGATCATCACCGGGTCGGCTGCCACCACCACCGCCGAAATGGAGACCGCCGCCGACGCCGGCGAGATCGCAGCATCTCCGGCGACCATCGAAGCCCTGCCGAAGGACGTAGTCGGTTCCCGCAAGGGTCCCGGCTTCTTGATCACCGGCCCGGTCGAGGACGTGGGCGAGATCGAGATCGACGTGCGGGAACCCGACGTCAGCCTCGAATCCTTCGTGCCCGTCGCCATCCGCGAACCGATCCTGGCGGACGCCATCGAGGCCGAGCACCGGCTGGTGACCGTGGCCTTCATCCAGTTCTTCGAGGTCAATGCCATGCGGGAGCGGGAGGGAATGGCGGGCGTGGCCCGGGCCCTGCAGGAACTGGTAGAGGATGTACAGGACGCGGTGGATTCGCGCAACCTGACTTTCGTCTCCACCGACATCTACGACGACGGCGGCAAGATCATCCTGGCCGCCGGCGCCCCCACCTCCACCGGCACCGACGAAGAGCGAATGCTCGACGCGTTGAGAGAGATCGTCACGAAAGATCGAGCGCTCCCGATTCGCGTCGGTGTCAATCGCGGGCACGTATTCGCCGGTGACGTGGGTCCCGATTACCGCCACACCTACACCGTCATGGGCGACGGGGTCAACCTGGCGGCCCGGCTGATGTCTGCCGCCCAGCCGGGAGAGATCCGCTCCACTCCCGCCGTGCTGAATCATTCTCGCACGATGTATGACATGACCCCGCTCGAGCCCTTCATGGTCAAAGGCAAGAGCGAACCAATCCAGGCGTGCTCGGTGGGCGAGGAAATCGGTACCCGTATCGACGTGGACGATCACGACCTGCCGTTCAAGGGCAGGGATGCGGAACTGACCCAGCTGAAGGAAATCTTGGAAGAGATCAGAGCAGGGGTCGGAGCGGTGGTGACGGTTAGCGGCGACCGTGGAATCGGCAAAACCCGTCTTGTGGAGGAGGCGATCCGAGATTTTGAACCAAGGCTTGAAGTCCGGGCTGAGCCCTATGGGGTCACCAATCCGTACCGGGCGCTACGCGACCCGATGCGGGCCTTATTGAGGATCGAACGCGGCGACCATGCGTCAATGGCCGAAATGCTGAGAACGGCCATCAAAGAACTCGATGCATCGCTGCTTCCGTTGCTGCCCCTCGTCGCCGACATCGTTCAAGTCGAAGTTCCGTCCACCGCCGAGGTCGACGACATCGAGCCACGATTTCGACCGGATCGAGCGGCGGACATCCTCATCGCCCTCATCGCAGCCTGCGTCCCCGGGCCGCTCGCAATCCTCGTCGACGATGCCCACTGGGTGGATGAGGCCTCGACCAAACTTCTCTATCGGCTGTGCCAGGAGACCGCCACTCGCCCGTGGGTCATCTTCACCACTCGGCGCGGAGCCGACTCCGGATTCGCACCGCCGGGCGCGACGATCCGGCTGGCGCCGCTGGACGAGCCGACCTCCCGGGCGATCGCCATCGACGTGACCGACGACGCACCGCTGCGGCCCCACGAACTCGACGCCATCGTCGACCGCACCGGCGGCAATCCCCTGTACCTGGCCGAGGTGTTGGCCGCCGTACGCACCGCCGGCAGCTTCAGCGACCTCCCCGATTCGCTCGACGCGCTGGTCACCACCCAGATCGACGCGCTGCCCCCCGGTTCTCGCCAACTACTGCGGTACGCCAGCGTGCTCGGGCGCAGCTTCCGCCCCGAACTGCTGCGGCGCATCCTGAACGGAGACGCAGATGATGTGAACCGGCTCATCCACAAGGATCTCTCTGCTTTCCTGGAGCTGACCGATGGTCGTGTTCGGTTCCGCCACAGCATCCATCGTGACGCCGCATACGAAGGTCTTTCGTTCCGTAAGCGGCGCGAATTGCACCTTGCCGCCGGCCGGGCCATCCACGAGTTGGCCCCCGATCCCGACGCTGTGGCCGACGCCCTAGGCATGCACTTCTTCCTGGGACACGATTTCGAATTGGCGTGGAAGTACTCCCGAATTGCCGGCGACGACGCACGTGACGCCTACGGAAACGTGGAGGCGGCCACCAACTACGAACGTGCCCTGGAGGCCGGCAAGAGGCTGAAGAACCTCGACAAGGCCGACGTGGCCAAGGTGTGGATCGCGCTGGGCGATGTTCGCGAGCAAATCGCGAAGTTTCCAGACGCTATTGACGCATTCCGGCGGGCGGGCAAGCTCCTCTCTAGCGATCCGGTGGCCCAGGCCGATGTGATCGCCAAGCGAGCTTTGGCGAAAATGCGTGACATGGCCTACACCAGCGCACTGGCCGACACGACTCGCGGGCTGAACCTCCTCGAGCCAGTCGGCACCATGGATGCGGGACGGGCGCGCGCCCGCCTCATGACGACTCGTGCGCGGATTCTCATGAACCAGCGGAGACTCCGCCAGGCCCTCGACGCCGCCCAGGAGGCCATCGGTATGGCCAAGGCGGCGAATGAGGAAGAGTCCCTTCTTGGCGCCTACGATGTTCACGACGGCGCTCAATTAGACATGGGTCAACCGGAGAAGGCCATCTACTCCGAGAAAGCGCTCGCAATCGCAGAAAGAATCGGACTTCTGCCTGCCGCCTCGATGATCACGAACAACCTCGGAGCGAAAGCGTATTTCGCCGGCGAGTGGGACCGAGCCCTCGACATGTATGGCAAGAGCATGGATTCTTTCGAGCGGGCCGGCAACACAACGATGGCAGCCATGGCGGGATCCAACATCGGCGAGTTGCTGGTGAGCCAGCGCAAATTCGATGAAGCCGAGCCGATCCTTCTCGACTCAATCCGAGTTCTGCGGGCATCCGATGCCAAAGACCCAGCGTTGTTCGCAGAAACCCAATTGGGACGCCTGTACGCCGAACGGGGAGATCACGAAAAAGCAGTCCCGATTCTCGAGGTAGCCAGGAGCCAACTGCTCGAGGAGGGACAAGCGGTTAACAGCCTCGAGGCGGCGATATATCTGGCAGCTGCGCACATCAAGGCGGGTGATCCGAACAGAGCACTCGACCTGCTCGAGGACGCCGAGGCTGCGGCAGGAAGCGAAGTGGTTGTCATGGCAGCAATGCTTGGCCGGGTTCGAGGAGCTGCCCTCGCTGTCCTGGGACACAAGGAAGCCGCGCTCGCCGAACTCAACGAGGCGCTGGAGCTGGCCTCCCAACAGGGCCTCATCTACGAACGGGCGCTGAGTCTCCAGGCCTGCGTCGACCTCAGCCCGGATGTGCGCAGTGAGGAAGCTCGCTCCATGCAGGCCAACGCCGAAGCACTCTTCGAGCGCCTCGGCGTGGAGCCGGCCACCTACTCGGGCCCACCGAACTAGTAGATCTTGTACGGATCTCCGAATCCGTAGGTGTCGAACGTCCTGACGACCTCTCCCGCCCTGGCAACCGATTCCGAGCGAACCAGGCACCAGGTCTCCTCCCCGGCTAGCGGGGGCTCGTTGCCATCAGGTAGCTGCGGATAGAACTCAATCTTGTCAGTAGTAGACGGATCGTCTCCCACGGACTCGAGGATCTTCTTCCGCTGATTCTCTCCCGCGAGGTTGATGGCACCTGTCCATTGAGCTGGCACCGTTTCGTTGTCCACACCGGTGTTCTCGACCACCACACACCACTCCATCTCGTTGAAGGGGCCAGGCGGGGGGACGTCGTCGTACTGCAACGTCCGTTGCTGCGTAGCCGGCTGCGTCGCTTCTGTGCCAACAAACTGGCCTAGGAAGTACGCTTTCTCCTGTCCCGGAGCCGGAGCGGGGAAGAACGTTACGACACCCTCCTGAGTTTCATTGACATCCGCGTTGTACGGCTTGGGAGCGCAGTCGGAGCCATCCCCATTTGCGAGACGCCAGTACTGGCCATTGACGGCGCTCGCCGTCTGACTGATCAGGTCAGTCGTGTCGCCGCAATCGAGAAGTCCGACAATCTCAAACCAGGTGTCGAGAGTGGGATCACCCAACACGTCGATGACCGAGACCGCCCCCGTCGATGTTAGCCGCACCCCGTTGAACAACACGTCGTCGATGCTGTCGGCTTTGGTCCTGTCGTAATGGACGGCGGCCGCATCGGCCAGACCTGAATCGGGGCCGCAGTCAGATCCTGTGCACTGCAGCACGATTTGGGGATTCGGATTGTCTTGGGCGACCACCACGCCGTCTAGCAAACGCTCGACCTTCATGTCGCCGTTGAACTTGAATTCGGCGGCGATCTGGAATGAGCCGAAGAACTTCGTTTCCAGGGTGGGGGCGGCATTGGCGTTCGTGTTGTCGATCCGGATCGTCAACGTTTCTCCCACATTGACGCGACGGCACGGCTCACCGTTGCCTTCTCCCTGGGATTTGACACCGAGTGCATGGTTGCGCAATCCCACGATGGCGTTGCCGGGTCCGGTCGCACCCAGCGTGACCACATCGGGCGACCCGCTCTCCGTGGCCTTGCACTGTTGCGCGATCGTCAACAACTCGGTAAAGGCCACGTTGTTCTGGTCCTTGTACACGAACTTGTCGCCTTCCGTGCCATCGAGGACCAGGTCGAGGACGTTTTTCGCGGGTTTCTGATAGCTGACGGTGTCATTGGCGCCGGCGCTTCCGGCGACCACCAATGAACCCAGCAGAGCCATCATTGCAAAAAGAGTCGTCATTCGTTTGGCACGAACCTGCATGTTGCCTCCTGATGAATGCCAAGCGATCGGACGCCGGCGGTATTGCGTTCGGTTGTTGCGCCCGGCTTGCCCCCGGACGTATTTCCACCCTACAGATGCAGGAGTCGCTTGAGACATCGAAGGTGTCGGTCTCACCGATCCCCGTGCCTGAATGTGGTCTTGGAGCAGCCGCCGTCGGGTTTTGCGCCGGTAAAAATCCGCAATGGCCCCAGCGTGAGGGGAGATCTCGGTGACGAGACCGTCGACTGCCTAGAGCGCCGAGATGTCGGACGTGCCGGTCACGTCGATGGTTCGGTGCTCGCCGGCCGGTGGCCC
>JBFGJH010000109.1:0-5323 GCA_041577335.1 Acidimicrobiia bacterium
CCAGAACCTGGCCTTCTTCGAGACGGTTATCGAACCGGCGCAACGGCAGATGCAAGAGCGACTCACGGACGAGGGCCTACCCGGCTTGCGTGCAGTGGCCAATCGGGCCGTGGCCGCCGAGACGGGTGTGCTCCTTGGCTTCCTCTCCCGCAAGGTGCTCGGCCAATATGAGCTGGTGCTCCCATCGAAGGAAGGAGGCGACACGGTCTATCTCGTGGGGCCGAACATCCTTGAACTGGAGCGCAAACACCAGTTCCGACCTTCCGAGTTTCGTCTCTGGATTGCTCTGCATGAATGCGCGCATCGACTCCAGTTCGTGGCGGTCCCGTGGATGCGCGACTACTTCCTCGGTCTGGTCACGGAGCTGGTTGCCGCATCGCATCCCGACGGCGGACGCTGGGGCCGCCTGATCGACGAGTTGCGTCGCTCCGCCTCGTCATCAGAGCCACTCATTGGCGAGCGGGGCATCTTCGGCCTGTTGGCCAACGAAGAACAGGTGGCCGTTCTCGATCGGGTCCAGGCGCTGATGTCGGTCCTGGAGGGCCACGGACATGTGATCATGGACCGTCTCGGTGAGCGCGAACTGGTTTCCTCTGCCCGCATGTCCGATCTGCTCAAGCAGCGCCGTCAGGATCCGCGGACAGCTGCCTTCTATCGCCTGACCGGCCTCGAAATGAAGATGCGTCAGTACGCCGAAGGAGAACGGTTCGTCGTCGGGGTCGAAGATCTCGCCGGATGGGAAGCGCTCGACATGCTGTGGCAAGGTCCGGAGAGCCTGCCAACGCTCGAAGAGATTCGCGAGCCACGCCAATGGCTGAGTCGCGTCGGCTGAGCGCCGAGGCCGCTCTGGCGGGCGACTCGCTGCAGGGCCGCAAGTGTGTCGTGGCACTCAGCGGTGGGCCTGATTCGGCTGCGCTCGGATGGCTGGCCCAACGGTTCGCCGACGAGGTGCGCTTCGTCCATGTGAACCATGGGCTCCCCGGCTCGGGCCAGATGGAATCTGCCGCGCGATCGGTAGCCGCCACATTCGGCGGCCGCCTTGGGGTGATCAGCGTGCATGTCCCTGAAGGGCCGTCGCCCGAAGCCCAGGCGCGCACCGCTCGCTACCGAGTATTGCTGGAGGCTCTCAGGCCCGGCGAGGTGCTGGTGACGGGCCACACCGCCGATGATGTTGCCGAGACGATTCTCATCAATCTCGGGCGGGGCACCGGGTTGGCGGGGTTGGCGGGTATCCCAGAGCAGCGTGGCCCGATCATGCGCCCGCTGCTGAGGCTCCGCCGCTCCGAGGTGTTGGCGCTCGCACGGGCCCAGTCGTTGCCCTATTCGGTCGACCCTGCCAACACGGACACCGGGTTTCTTCGCAACCGAATCCGCCATGATGTCCTGCCGGGCTACGAAAAGGCATTGGAGCGAGATCCAGTCCCGGGCCTCACTCGAACGGCTGCCCTCGCCGGCGAAGCCTTCGCGACGATCGAAGCTGCGGCGCGGTCGGTCCCAATCGTCGTGCAAGGCGGGGTGGCCCGGACACCACTGATACGCCTGGCTATCGAAGCGGCGGCCATTCAAACTGAGGTAGTTCGCCGTCTCATCCGTGCGGTGCGGCCTCCCTATCCGCCGAGCGCGGCGGAAGTGGGTCGGGTGCTGGCAGTGGCACGCGGTGAGACCGGGACGGAGCTCGAAGGCAGGATCGTTGTGTCGAGGTCTCGGACCAATCTCCTGATCGGCCCCCAGCCCGGCCGCCCCCCGGATCCGGCTCTGTGGGGGGACGAGATCGTCGAATTCGAGGGTTGGCGATTACGAAAGCGACTCGTCGAGTCCGCCGGCCGGCGACTCGCCACGGGCATGGCTTGTTTCGTGCCGGATACCGGAGGCGAACTCGTGGTCCGCGCCGTGCAGGTGGGCGATGCCTTTCCGATTCCTGGCGGAACGAAGGCCGTTTCGGCGGCCATCGCCGAAGCGGGCACGCCGCGACCGGCCCGATCGAGGTATCCGGTTGTGGCGTGCGATGGCGTCGTTGTGTGGATCCCTGGCGTTCGAGCGACGAGCGTCGGTTGGGAAGAGCGGGCATCGGGCCGCTACCTTTTGCTCGACATCATCGAGGAGGGTCCGTGGAAGTAGCCAAGGTGCTGATCTCCGAAGAAGAGATCGCCGCCAAATTGGCCGAGATGGGCAAGCAGATATCAGCCGACTATGCCAATGAGGACCTCTTGATGGTTGGCGTGCTCAAGGGAGCCTTCATCGTCATGGCCGACCTTGCTCGCTACGTAGACCTTCCGGTCGAGTTCGACTTCATGGCGGTCTCCTCTTATGGGGCAGCGACGCAGACGTCGGGTGTGGTGCGCATCCTCAAGGACCTCGACCAGGAGATCGCCGGGAGAAACGTGCTCATCGTCGAGGACATCATCGATTCAGGTCTGACCTTGAGTTACCTGATGAAGAGCCTGCGAGTACGGCGCCCGAAGACACTCGAAGTGGCCACTCTTCTGTTGAAGAAAGACATCCAGAGAGTGCCAATCGATACCAAGTACGTTGGATTTGAGATCGGCCCGGAGTTCGTCGTCGGCTACGGTTTGGACTACGCGGGCAAATATCGCAACCTGCCGTATGTCGGCTTGATGGAGTAGGCACCGCCGTTGCCCGTGCTCCTCGCTGCGCCGGCGCTAGGCATAGTGGGGCCGGGTGGATAGCATGACACCACCGACAACCCAACGCCGAGGACCTCCTTGAATCGCACCGTTCGCACCATCATCATCTACGTCGCAGTCGTGACGTTGTTGTGGCTCGCATTTTCGACGTGGTTCGAGGCTGCCACCCAGCCTGAAGACATGACGCTCTCTGCGTTCAATGAACAGGTAGCGGAAGGCGAAATCGCGTCTGTCCTGATCTTCCCGGAGGAGGACAAGATCGAGGGCAAGTACACGGATACCGGCGCCGAAGATCCTGCTGATTTTCAGCTGATCTACCCCGGCGAATTCGAGGACGAGCTGGTCCAAACCCTCAACGATGCCGGTGTCCAGCTCGAAGTGGACCCCGAACCGGTTGGCTTCGGGACGGTGCTCATCCAGCTCCTTCCATGGCTCTTCATCCTCGGTTTCATGATCTTCATCTTCACGCAGATGCAAGGTGGCGGGAACCGGGTCATGCAGTTCGGCAAGGCCAAAGCCAAGCAGGTCACCAAAGACCAGCCCAAGGTGACATTCTCGGACGTGGCCGGGGCCGACGAGGCCGTCGAAGAACTACGCGAAATCAAGGACTTTCTCCAGAATCCGGCCAAATTCAGGGCGATGGGCGCCAAGATCCCACGTGGCGTGCTGTTGTTCGGACCTCCGGGGACCGGCAAGACGCTTCTGGCCCGCGCCGTTGCCGGCGAGGCAGGCGTCCCGTTCTTCTCAATCTCGGGGTCGGACTTCGTTGAGATGTTCGTTGGCGTGGGCGCCTCCCGCGTCCGCGACCTCTTCGAGCAAGCGAAAGCTCACGGTTCGGCCATTGTCTTCATCGACGAGATCGATGCAGTCGGCCGCCATCGCGGCGCCGGCCTCGGCGGCGGCCACGACGAGCGCGAGCAGACGCTCAACCAGTTGCTGGTGGAGCTGGACGGTTTTGATCCGCAGGTGGGCGTCATCGTCATCGCCGCAACCAACCGACCCGACATCCTCGACCCGGCCTTGCTCCGCCCAGGTCGATTCGATCGCCAGGTCGTTGTCGACCGACCCGACCTGAAGGGCCGCGAAGCGATCCTCAAAGTCCATGCCCAGGGCAAGCCACTGGCCGACGGAATCGATCTGGCGGTGCTCGCCCGCCAAACGCCCGGTTTCACGGGAGCCGACCTCGCCAACCTCATCAACGAAGCGGCCCTCCTCTCCGCACGGACCGGAATCGAGCAGATAGGGATGACCGAGCTGGAAGAAGCCATCGAGCGGGTGATCGCCGGTCCCGAGCGCAAGAGTCGGGTGATGTCCGAAGACGAGAAGAAGCTGACCGCCTACCACGAAGGCGGGCATGCTTTGGTTGGGTTTGCGTTGCCCAACGCCGATCCGATCCACAAGGTCACGATCATCCCGCGCGGTCGCGCCGGCGGCTACACCATGGCGCTACCGCTCGAAGACCGCTACTACAACCGGCGCAGCGAGCTCGTCGACCAACTCGCCATGCTGCTGGGCGGCAGGACCGCCGAGGAGATCATTTTCGTCGATCCTTCGACCGGAGCTTCCAATGACATCGAAAAGGCCACGACCCTGGCTCGGCGGATGGTCATGGAGTTCGGGATGAGCGACAAGCTCGGGCCCCTTCAATACGGCAAGCCCGAGGGTGAGGTCTTTTTGGGCCGCGACTACTCGCGTCACTCCGATATCTCCGATGAGGTCTCCGCAGCGATCGATGAGGAGGTGCGCCATCTCATCACGCAGGCGCACAATGAGGCACGCGAGATCCTCACGACTCACGAGGACGCTTTGCATCGGATCGCCGAGGTGTTGATGGACAAGGAGACCGTGGACGCTGCCGAGGTGGCCGAGATCTTCGATGATGTTCCCAAATGGGAGCACGCCGGCAACGGACCTCTCCGCATTCAGAACCCCGCAGCCAAGGAACTCACCGGAGGCGGCGTCGCCGCCCTCCATTCCGAGACGAACCAGTAGGGTCGCCTATGAGGCCCACCGTGGACGAAGAGGCGATCGCTGCAGCGATCCGCCAGATTCTCGAAGCCGTGGGCGAAGACCCCGAACGCGAGGGCCTCGCGGGGACTCCCGTCCGAGTGGCGCGCCTCTATGCCGAGCTCTTCGAGGGTCTTCGCCAAGACCCTGCCGAGATTCTCGAATCGGTGTTCACCGAAGACGAGCATCGCGAACTGGTCATGGTGAAAGACATACCCTTCTATTCGGTTTGTGAGCACCATCTGGTTCCCTTTCACGGCCAGGCCCATGTCGCCTACATCCCCAACGGCCGCCTGACCGGTCTGTCCAAGCTCGCCCGGCTCGTAGAGGCGTATGCCAAGCGGCCGCAGATGCAGGAGCGGCTCACATCCCAAATTGCCGACACGCTGTGGGACACCGTGGAACCGCTCGGCGTGATGGTCGTCATCGAAGCCGAGCACCTGTGCATGAGCATGAGAGGCGTCAAGAAACCCGGCGCCAAGACGACGACGTCGGCCGTGCGGGGAACGCTGCAGACCGATCCGGCCACTCGCGCCGAGGTGCTCTCACTACTGATGGGTTGAGCGACATGACCAGGACCTGGCAGGTACGAGGGCGCTCGATGCCGCTCGATCACACCCTCATCATGGGGATCCTGAACGTCACTCCGGACTCCTTCTCGGATGGGGGCC
>JBFGJH010000110.1:0-5267 GCA_041577335.1 Acidimicrobiia bacterium
AGCGGCGCGATCCTGCTGGGCGCCATCCTCATGATCTTCATGCTCGCCTTCTTCCTGTATGAGTGGCGAACGGCCGTCATCAGCGTTGTGGCGATCCCGCTCTCGCTGATCGTGGCCGGGCTGGTGCTGTACTGGAGAGGGGCGACGATCAACACGATGATCCTTGCCGGCTTTGTGATAGCCCTCGGGGACATCGTCGATGACGCAATCATCGACATCGAGAATGTGGTGCGCCGATTGCGACTCCAGCGGGCCGCCGGAGGCCGAAAGTCGACGCCCCGCGTCATCCTGGAGGCGTCGATCGAAGTCAGAAGCGCGATTGTGTACGCAACCCTGATCGAGGTCGCTGCAGTCGCTCCGATCTTCATGCTCGAAGGGCTGTCAGGGTCGTTCTTCCGCCCCCTGGCCATCTCGTATGCGCTGGCTCTCCTGGCGTCGATGGTCGTAGCGCTCACGGTCACTCCGGCGCTCAGCATGATCTTCTTCAGAAGTGAACACTCTCTTCGCGGTCGCGAGTCGCCGATCGTGCCACCGCTGAAGGCGGCATATGGCCGGACATTGCGCCGACTGATGCCGAACCCAAAGCGCGCCTACGGGTCCGTTGCCGTCACGGGAATGGTGGGCGTATTGATGCTCCCGTTCCTAGGGCAATCGCTTTTGCCATCGTTCAAGGAAAGGGACTTCCTCATGCACTGGCTGGCCAAGCCGGGAACCTCCCAGCCAGAGATGGTACGAATCACGACCCAGGCGAGCAAGGAGCTCCGCGCCATCCCCGGCGTGCGCAACTTCGGCGCCCACATCGGACAGGCCCTCCTCGCCGATGAGCCCGTCGGTATCGATTTCGGTGAGAACTGGATCAGCGTCGACCCCTCGGTGGACTACGACGAGACACTCGCGGCGGTGCAGGAGGTCGTCGACGGCTATCCAGGGTTGTTCCGGGACGTCCTCACCTACCTCAAGGAGCGGATTCGCGAGGTACTCACCGGTTCCAGCGAAGCAATCACGGTCCGGATCTTCGGACCCGACCTCGTCACTCTCCGAACTCAGGCTTCGGAGGTCAACGAACTGCTCGAGAGCATTCCCGGTGTGAAGGAGAACCACGTCGAGTTCCAGGAGGACATCCCGCAAATTCAGGTGAGGGTTGACATGGCTGCGGCACAGGCGGTCGGCCTCAAGCCGGGCGACGTGCGGCGATCGGCGGCGTTCCTCATCGCCGGCGAGGAGGCGGGCGACATCTTCGAAGGCGGACGCGCCTACGACGTGCAGGTCTGGGCAACGCCCGAGACCCGAGCAAGTGTGACCGACGTCGCCGGTCTCTTGATCGACACCCCTGGCGGGGATCTGGTCCGCCTCGACGAAGTCGCACATGTCGAGGTCGTGGCAGTGCCCAACATCATCCATCACGAGGACCTGTCCAGGAGCATCGACGTCGGTGCCAACCTGGACGGCACCCGTGACCTGGGCTCGGTCGTCGACGACCTCGAAGACGGACTCGAGGAGATCGAATGGCCTCTCGAGTATCGGGCCGAGCTACTGGGAGAGTTCCAGGAGCGCGAGGCTGCCACCCGCCGTCTCTACATCTTCGCCGTCGGGGCGGCTGTGGCCGTGCTTCTCCTCCTCCAGGCTTCGTTCAACAGTTGGCGGCTGGCGACCCTCTCGTTCCTGACACTGCCGTTCGCGCTCGTCGGCGGCGTGATTGCGGTGTTTTCGACGAGCCGAGTCGTGTCGCTCGGTGCCCTCGTGGGATTCTTCACGGTTCTCGGAATCGTTGCTCGGAACGGGATCATGCTGATCAGTCACTACCAGCACCTCGAGAACGAGGAGGCTGTTGAGTTCGGACCGGAACTCGTCATCCGAGGCGCACAGGAACGCGTCGTGCCGATACTTATGACCGTCTTCACCACCGGCTTGGCACTGATTCCGCTGATCATCGGGGGAGAGATCCCCGGTCAGGAGATCGAGTATCCGATGGCGATCGTGATCCTTGGCGGCCTCATCAGCGCAACGTTGCTCAACCTGTTCGTGGTACCGCTGCTGTATCTGGCCTTCGCAAAGCCACGCGGGCGGTCAGGCGGTGGCCGATTGATCCCGGTCGGGCAGACATGAGAGGAGCAAGCATGCGACGGACCCTTCCACTCATGGCGATGGCGGCGATGCTGGTAGCGGCGTGCGGTGGATCTGCTGTGCTGGAACCGGGCCGGTTGCAGCCGCCGAGCACCAATCTGATGGCAGACGGCACCACCGCCGACGCTGCGGCCATGGGATACACGCCCATCGACGAGCGAGAACTGCCGACGAGAATCACCCTTCACACGGGTGAGCAAGTGCCGGAGTTCGAGGTCTTCGACCACGGTGCATTCTCGAATCCCACTGTCGTCGACAACCCTTGGTTGCCGATCACACCGGGGACCCGCCTGGTGTTCGAGGGAGTGACGGTCGAGGACGGCGAGACGATTCCACACCGGCTGGTCTTCACGGTAACGGACCTCGTGAAGGTGATCGACGGGATCCCGACCGTGGTGGTGTGGGACGTGGACTTCAGCGACGGAGACCTCGTGGAGACGGAACTCGCCTTCTATGCCCAGGATGACGACGGGACCGTTTGGCGGATGGGTGAATACCCAGAGGAGTGGGAAGAAGGTGAATTCCTGGATGCTCCTGCCTGGCTGGCCGGGCTCGAGGGCGCTGCCGCCGGGGTGGCGATGCGTGGAAACCCGACGATCGGCGAACCCAGTTATTCCCAGGGCTGGGGACCCGCGGTCGGCTTCACAGATCGAGCGTTCCCATTGGAGACCCTCGATGAGGACTGTGTTGTCCTGAGCTGTTACCGCAATGTGCTCGTCATCAACGAGTTCAACAACGACGAACCGGATGCCAATCAGCTGAAGTACTACGCCATGGGCATCGGCAACGTTCGGGTTGGATGGAGTGGCGATGACAGCTCGATCGAGGAACTGGAACTGGTGGAGCGCACGCTGCTGTCGGCCGAGGAGATGGAGCAGGTCCGACGGGCCGCAATGAACCTAGAGGAGCGCGCCTACATCCTGCTGCCGGAGTTGTGGGGGGCAACCAAGCGGATAGAGCGATGAGCCGCTCGAGGGCTGAACGGACCGGCGCCGTTAGCTGGAGCCGGTGAGTTCCCGCCCGTAGAGCGCCCTGCCCACGGCCTTCAGCCTCGGCAAGACGGCCTTGATCTCGGGAGCCTTGACCTCCAACTCTTCGACCGCAGTCATGAGAGCCCGAAAGTCGATCCCGTTGACCACGAACGTTCGCTCGCCAACAGTCAACGATGGCACCATGTCCGTTTCCCAGAGGTCGACATCGATCTGCAATGGGGCCCCTCGCGGCAGGGGTTCGAGCACACCGGTCGGCGTCTTGCCCATCGGCATCGAGGTGGTGAGAAGTATGCGGCGCTCATCGGTGGTCAGAGCCAGGATCCCGGATCCGGCGCTTGGATCTTCTTGCAGCTTCCGGGTCTGGGGAATCCGGAGGAGTGCGAGCACCGGCAGGACGATGGGCGTCCACATGAACGCCCGGGCCCAATATCCGGACCTCAGCGTCTTCCGGGATGCAATCGCCTCCGGACCCCATTCCACTCGCAGAGCAAGCACAACGTCCTCGTCCAGATATCGTTCGGCGTTGCGGGTGACCCGCTCGGTCGGTGTTCTCATGGTTCCACCATCTACCGTCCGGGGTCCGTACACCAGGGCAATTGGTCCCTCGGACGATCCCCAACCCCGGCGTCGTCGACTTCGGGTAGGAGCGGGCTCCCGACAGTCGGCGGTCGCTTGCTGTACGGTCGACTGAGCATTCCTCCGAGCGAGGTCGGACATGGAACGTGATACCCGATCACCCGGCGGGTCGACTCTGGCGCTGTTCTCGATGGCCGTCGTGTTGGGCGGCGGGAACTTCGTGGCCGTCCGGTTCAGCAACCTAGAACTCGCCCCCTTCTGGGGAGCGGCACTGCGCTTCACGTTGGCCGGTGGTCTGTTTGCCGCCTTCGCCGCACGGTTGCGATTGCCCTGGCCAAGGGGTCGGCCTTTGGGGCTCATCGTTGTCAACGGGCTACTCGCCTTCGCCATTTCGTACGCCCTCATGTATTGGGCGTTGGTGCGAATGAGCGCCGGTTCGGCGGCTGTGATCCTGGCGATGGTTCCCCTTGTGACCGTGATCCTCGCCTCCGCCCAGGGCATGGAGCGGCTCAGCCGTCGAACGGTGTTGGGGGCACTGGTGTCACTTCTTGGCATCCTGAGCATGACGGTGGGCAGCGGAGCACTGGCTATTCCGCTGACGAGTCTCCTGGCAGTGCTACTTGCGGCTTTCTCGATCAGCCAGAGCGTCATCGTCACCAAGAAGGTCTCCCATCACCACCCGGTGATGGTGAATGCGGTCGGGATGTTGACCGGTGCCCCGCTTCTGTTCGGCCTCTCGGCATTGGCGGGCGAAGCCTGGATTCTCCCATCCCAAGCCCGCGTGATTGCTGCGGTCGCGTACCTGGTGACGCTCGGATCGATCGGACTGTTCATTCTGGTCCTCCGAGTGGCGAGGGCCTGGACCGCGTCCGCTACGTCCTATCTGTTCGTGCTGTTTCCGGTGGTCACGATGCTCCTCGAGGCCGCGTTCCTCGGCGAACCCCTCACCGCCCGAGGCTTACTCGGCGCCGTCATCGTGATGGCCGGCGTCTGGCTCGGGGCCATCGCACCCGGCGCCCGTTCCTCGACATCGGCTCCCGCCGGTGCCGGTGTATCGGACCGCCCACCGTTGCCGTCGGGCGAACCCGGGACGCCGTGACCGAGGAGCCCTCTCTCCTGGTGACGTCACCCGACGGGACCGACATTGGCCTGTTCGCATTTGGAAGCGGGTCCCCGCTGGTTCTGGTTCACGGGGCGATGGGGGATCACCACAACGACTCCGGGTTCATCGCAGAGCTTGCGAAGTTCTCGGCTGTATTCGCGATCGATCGCTGCGGTAGAGGAGCCAGTGGTGATCATTCCGCGTATTCGATCGAGCGAGAATTCGAAGATGTGGCCTCCGTAGTCGATGCGGCGGCAGGGCTGGCGGGCCATGCGGTGGCGTTGTGGGGTCATTCATTTGGTGCGGATGTGGCACTCGGCGCGAGTTCCCTCACGAGCAACCTGGATACCCTCGTGCTGTACGAACCCGGCCTTGGCATGCCGCAGCCTTCAGGTTCGGTGGAGGCCGTCGAGGAGGCGCTCGCTGCAGGCGACCTCGAGGCGGCCGCCGTTGCATTGATGGAGAAGGTCGTC
>JBFGJH010000111.1:0-4943 GCA_041577335.1 Acidimicrobiia bacterium
CCGTAACACGGGCTTTAGGAGATGGAGGAAAGTATGCGACGATCTCTTTTGATCGTGGCTCTTGCAGCATTGATGGTCATGGCCTTCGGCGCCAGTGCCGCATTTGCAGGGGAGATCAACGGCCGGGGGGAACGGCCGATGGTGGTCGATGTTGTCGACGGTCACACCATCTTGCACGGCAAGTCGGCGTGTGCGTTCTCGGGATTGAACGACACCTATGCGCCCGGTGAACCTGACGCGGAGGGGTTTCTCCGAACCCAGAACTGGGGACAGGTCGGTAAGACAGGGCATCCGGTATTCAATAAGGAGTTTCTCACTTCGATAGGGTTGCATCCTGGTCAGGCGTGCAATCCGACCCGAGGCGACCCGGAGCATTAGGCCAGCGACCAAGCCGTAGAAATGATGAAGACCCCCGCCGGAAACGGCGGGGGTTCTTGATGGCCCACCCAGGAACGCAACGCCACAATCTTGCTTTGGTCGGCCGCCACGGCCGCGCCTGATGCCAGTCCCTAATGCCCGGAGCAATGGGTCGACGCCTCGAAAGCCTCGCTCTCCACCGGTGGTTTGTCTCTGCACCGATAAGGGTCTTTCGCCCGTTGCCGAGGGCCGAAGGTCCTGGGAGGGTCGAGGTATATAAGGCTAGGAGGCCACCATGCCTCGCGGTCATCGCACCGCCGAGTGGCTGCTCCGTCGATCCAGATGGGTCATCGCAAGCGCCATTCTCTCCACCGCCGCTCTCGCCTTCCCCATGCTGGCGATGGCGCCCGACACCACCGCCTCCCAGAATCCGGGCGGTGAGGTGATCGAGGTCCAGGATCTCGTCACCGACCGATTCGTGTCGGATGTCTACGGGGCGGGGTTCATCGTCGAACCGCGCGACGGCAACGCCCTGACCCGAGAAGCGTTGTTCGAGCTGTTCCAGAACGTGTCTGCCGTTCGAGCCGACCCCGAGATCAGCGACAAGCTGTTCAGCTATTACGCGCCCGAGATCAGGACTGAGGTATCGGGGATCTACACGATCGCCGATGCAGTCGACGGTCGGTTGCGAGATGCCGGTGTCGACGGTCTGGCCGCCGCCGACGACGGCCAGGTCGTCGAAACGGTGGCAGCCCTTCTGCAGGATTCCGAGCCCTCGATGTGGGGGCTGCTTCCAGGTTCAGGCTTCGACGAGGCCTCAGGGCGGTGGGTTGCGCCGGCGCTGATGGTCAGCCTCGTCGCCCAGAACGAGCTCCTGGGTGGCGGCGGCCAGGCAATCACGCTCGGAGACGACAACACCCTCAAGGAACAGTTCGCGCGCGACGCCCAGACACTCCTTCGCGGCGACGAGCGGACGTACCAGGTGTGGGGAATAGCGATCGACGTCGGCCTGACCGTTAGCGAGCAGGCTGCGGCAGCCGGTCCGTTCATCGGCTTCACGGTGCTGGCGGTCCTGGTGGTGGCAGGATTGATCCTCAGGTCCTACTGGGCAGTGGCCGTGCTCGGAGCGGCGCTCGGGGCGCTCATGATCTGGCTGAAGGGCATCTCCAACCTGATCGGGCTCGAAAACGACCAGATTCTCAGCTTCATCGTTCCGATCGCCATGATCTCGTTCGGCGTCGACTTCGCCTTCCATGCCGTGGGGCGCTACCGAGAAGAAGCCGCCGACGGCCACCGCCCGCGTGCCGCGTTCGTCATCGGGATGGGAGGCGTACTGGCGGCTCTCGTACTTGCCCTCGCCAGCGACTCGGTGGCCTTCCTCTCCAACGTGTCCGCAGGGATCGAATCGATCATCCAGTTCGGCATCGGTGCGTCGATCGCACTGATCGCGGCCTTCTTGATTCTCGGACTGGTGAGCCCGATGGTGCTGATGCTCATCGACGACGCCCTCGGCTCACGCCCTGTCAGGGGCTTTCGCCGGATCGGGCGAGAGATGGCCTCGGGCCTCGCAGCTACTGCAGCGATGGCGGTCGTTCTGTTTCTCGTCTACATACTCCCGGTGGCGGGAGTCGGCTTGTGGGCCTTCTACCTGCTGGCGTTTCTGGCCTTCCCCTTTGCCGTCGCCAGGCGCCGTCGGGCACCCGAGGCGGACCTGGCCACGCCGAGTCGACTCCGGGGTCGGCTCATCGGAAAGGGGGCAGCCGCAGTCGCCCGCCGGCGGATGGTCGTCCTCCCCGCGCTGTTCCTCCTGTGGGCCGCCGCCATCTTGGTCGCCGTTCAGATCGAGCCCCGATTCGACGTCAAAGACTTCTTCGCCGCGGACGCCGACTTCGTCGTGAGCCTCGACAAACTCGACGAGCACGTCGGCCAGCAGGGCGGCGAGCCCGCCGACATCTACGTGGAGGGCAACCTCGCCGATCCGAGGTCACTGACGGCCCTGGCCGCCTTCAGGGAACGGGTCCAGGCGCTCGACGTCGCCGAACTGGCCATCGGGCCCTCGGGAGCCACCGAGATCTCCCAGGGGGTGCTCGGCGTGATCGAAGACGTGATGGAGACCCCATTCGCGGTCGGCGCCATCGGCGCCGTCACGGGGACCGAACTCTCGGACGCCAACGGCGATGGTCTTCCCGACACACCCGACCAGATCGCCGCGCTGTACTCGTTCACCAGCCAGGCCGGCATCCCTCTCGACAGCAACCGGCTGGTCAGAACGCCGGATTCGGTGGGGCTCAGCCTGTGGCAAGACGATGCCCGGCAGGCGACCGTCCTTACTTTGGGAGTCGTCGGAAGCCGCTCACAGGAAAACGTGGCGGCGGCCAGGGAGGCTCTGGAACCGCTGGTCGACAACCTCCAAGCGGAACTGCAGGCCGTCGACCCCGGGGCACGGGCAGTGCTCACTGGTTCGGCGGTCGTTCGCCACGAGCAGCTGAAAGCGATCATGCGAGCGTTGGTGGTCTCGCTTCCGATCTCGGTGATCGCGTGCCTCATCATCGCGGCGCTCTTCATGCGATCGATGCGGCTGGGACTGGTGAGTGTGGTCCCGATCCTCGTGGTTGTGGCCTGGCTGTACGCGTTCATGCACCTCGCGGGCTACGGCATCAACATCGTCACAGCGACGATCGGCGCCGTGTCCATCGGCATCGGCATCGACTTCGCCATCCATTTCATCATGCGATACCGAGAGGAGCTGGAACGACTCCGGGACCGGCTCGAAGCCGTGGAAGCGGCCGGTGCCGGGACCGGCGCTGCGCTCGCCGCCTCCGCATTGTCGTCGGTCGTAGGGTTTTCGATCATGGCGCTGGCCCCGATGCCCATGTTTGCGGACTACGGGTTCTTGACCGCGATCATGATCGTGATGGCTCTCTTGGCCACGCTGGCGGTGCTGCCCGGCCTGCTAATGCTCGTGACTGCGGCCGAACCGGTGCCACAACCCCCACCAATACCCACCCCGCTCGAGACCGCCGGTGCAGGAGGAGCTCGAACGGACTGACGGCGATCAGGGCGCGTCGAGGAAGCCGATCCGCGGCGATCCGCAACCGTTGCGCGGCCGCAAGGCTGCCGCAGACCGCTCGTCGAGCGCCGCCGCAAACATCCGGGCCCTCAGTCGGCCTGCTTGCTCGAGGTGGCACCGATCAGCACGACCGCCAACCCCACGACGATTCCCACGATGAACAAGAGGCCGACGAACCCAGAGCCGGTGTCTAAAGCCAGCCATCCGAGAAGCAGGCCGCCCATGCCGAGAGCCAACAACAGTCCAATGATCATCGTGCCCAGCGACTTGATACGCATCTTCTAAACCTCCTAGTGCAGGCGAGTGTCTTGGATGTGGCCCCGAAGACGGTACAGACGGCGCCGCGGAAGAAGTGAGTCGGGGGCTATCCGCCTGCGCATATGAACCCCGCCTCGATCGTGAGTGACGGTGAGGGGAACTCGACACCGAATTCGGTTGCGCCCCAAAAGCAGAGAGGGTCCTCTGCGCTGTCGAGCCTCACCTGAACGTCGTACACGCCCGGATCGGGATCGATCACGGCGGTCCCGTCGTCTCCGATCACCGCCTCCAACACGACCTCATCGCCGTCGTAAAGGACAAGCGTCCCGCCGGAGAGCGGGTCTCCCGGATTCAGGCCTTCGTGTGAGAAGTGTTGGGCAACTTCGGCTCGCACCTCGGTGCCGGGCGAAGAGACACAACCAACTGTGATTACTGCAACGGCTGCCAGTATCGGCAACACCTTCTGAGCGTTCATGTCAGCCTCCCGCTGACGCTTCCACCATTGGACGCCGCTGTCCGATGAGAGGTTCCGCCGCTCGAGCATCCCACGCGGCAACCGTGCGTAGCAGAGCCGTCCAAACGCGGTGCCTCCCGCTAGATCGGCTCTACCAACCCACCATGCCGGCCCCGGCAGCGCTGCCAAGAGACAAGAGGTCCGCGCTCAATCGATCAGCGCCGCTAGGTCCGGCGAGTCCGCCCCCAAAACTTCCACCATGACCTCGGCGGTGTGCTCACCGAGCCGCGGCGCAGGCTTCGGAGTCGTCCCGTCGCGCAGCGGGCCCTGAATCACGCGATATGAGGCGGCCGGAGTCATCACCTCCGCGACCATCCCGGTGGCAGCCACATAGGGGCTGGCCAAACGGGCTCGCCGATTTGGCGGCCAGGTAGGCGGTTCAGTCGGCCGGCCTGCCGACCGCTAGTGCTTGGAGCAGCGCCGGTTCGAGATCCACCACGAACTGCTCTTCGGCGACAGTGCCCAGCGGAGGAAAGACCTAGCCCTCTTGCAGGGACTTTCCTGGTGGGCGTTGAGGGTTTCGATCCCCCGACCTCTTCCTTGTAAGGGAAGCGCTCTCCCGACTGAGCTAAACGCCCGACGGCGCACATGGTACGGCCCTTTTTCGCCCCTTCCACCACTCACGGCTCAACTCCGACCGAGCCTCGACCGATACAACCTCAACGGCCGTCCACACGACGCCGAGGCAACACGCGAGCCAGGGAAACATGAGCGCCAGGAAAATGAGTGCGAGGGAGGCCGGAG
>JBFGJH010000112.1:0-4410 GCA_041577335.1 Acidimicrobiia bacterium
CCGGCGTCGCCGGCCGTGGTGGCGGGACGATGGGAAGCCCGCTGCGGTGGCGGATCGACAAGCTGTGGCAGGCCGGCAATGAGTTCGCCCAGCTCCTTCCGACCGACTTCTTTGGCGGCCTCGTCAACCGGGAGCCAGCGTCGGCGGCGAAGGCTCGACTCCGGCCACTCCGCCAGCTCGTGGTGAACCAACATCGGGTACACCTCCACCTCGCATGTCCCTCCCCATTTTTGATAGCGGTACCGACCGAGGGGTGTGATTCCGACGGCGCCCTCGACCCCGGCCTCCTCCGCCGCTTCAGCGGCCGCCGATGCGGCGGGGCTCAGGCCCGGCTCGACAATTCCCTTCGGCACCACCCAACGCTTGCCGCCCGACGACGAGATGATGAGCACGTCGAGCTTCCCGTCCTTCCAGCGGTAGGGAACGACCGCGGATTGGCGGTAGATCCATGCCGGGTAGGGTGTCGTGGGCACGGTCATCGGGGACCTCCTTCGATCCTTGGCGGAGCCGTCGTCGATGATCGTAGAAGCCGAATTGGCTGGACGCCACGTCATTGGACCGCGGCGGTTCGGGCGCGATCATCTCGATGTCTCACTCGCCTGTATTCGGATCGCCCATGGCCACGGGGCCCAACTCGATCAAACCCCAGGACAGGTACGAACCGCAGGGATTGCAAAGCCGGTCGTGCTCCGCTGGTGGCCACAACCTGACCTGACGTTGCATGCCGGTCGCCTCGCGAATTGGTGTGCTGCTGCCGATGATCATTAGAGGGCGGGCGGACGTCGAATCCAGGACTGGCCTGTTCGGAGTGCGCCGCCTTATCCTCCCTGTCGTCGGAGGATGATGTGATGGTGGAGCTTCTGCCAGAACTGCCGGACAGGTTCGTGTTCGGGGTGGTGTCGGGAGAAGGCGCGCATTTCGAGTTGAGCGTGCTCGAGGGCTCTCCCGTCGACCAGATGAGCGTGCGGTCCGAGGCTCTTGATGAGCTGGCTCGCGATGGGCCTCGTTCGGTTCTCCACGTGAGAGGAATGCCCTCGAACCGATAGAGAAGAAAAACACCGGGCAGGCGCAACTCGCAGAACCGGCTGCCACTCGCTTCGCTTCGTAATGCGGGCGGCTCCTTCTGATGGTGCGAATCGATCAATCTGGCGGGCCAGGGGCTGCTCGTGTCATCCCGATCGATATGTTCATTTCAAGGCCGAGTGCGGCTGATGGGAATTGCTGCTTGCTGACGTTTTCCGAGAGCGCTCGGACACGTTCTGGTCGGCAGGTGTCTTGAGGAGGAGATGGGGGACGCAGAACCACCAGCCGGCTGTGGACTCGGCGAAAGGAGAACAAGGAATGACGAATCGAGCCGATATTGAGGCGGACATCACCGCCACCTTGGGCATGGTGCCGAGTTTCTTCGGCCGCATTCCCGACAAGCTGATCGAGGCCGAGTGGGATCTCTTCAAGACCCTAGAGTTCGGGGAGACCAACATACCCAACAAGTACAAGGAACTCATCGGGGTGGCGATTCACTCGGTGACCCACTGCCAGTACTGCATTCTGTTTCACCAGGAGGCGGCCAAGCTCTTTGGGGCCACCGACGAGGA
Source organism: Acidimicrobiia bacterium (assembly GCA_041577335.1). GTDB lineage: Bacteria > Actinomycetota > Acidimicrobiia > Spongiisociales > JAENVV01 > JBFGJH01. The sequence continues at coordinate 1,596 of JBFGJH010000112.1, forward strand.
GATCCAGGAGGCGGTGCACTACGCCAAGTCCACCGTCGGGTGGAGCACGTATCTGAACGGAATGCGGGAGGACTACGACCAGTTCGAGACCGAGTTGTCCAAGATCGGCGAGTTCCTGGCGGCCCAGGGCTAGTCGTATGAGAATCGAGCGGACTCGGCAGCCCCATTACGTCGTGGAGTTGCATGCCTACGAGTTGGCTCACCTGATGACGGCGGCTCGTTGGACTCTCGAGAACGGCGGGGGGCAGCTGCCGCCCGATGCGGTGAAAGGACTCCAGCGGATCGTTGAGAGCTACGACGAGCAGCTGGAGAAGCTCGGCGCCGAGTCCAACTCGCCGGCCTGAACCGGTTCCTTGTCTGTGCGGCCGACATCCGTCGGGCCATGGGCGCGGCGCCGCAGACAATCCGACAGGACTAGCCCCAATTTCCGTTAGGTCTTGAGGGCCGGTTCGGGAAAAGCCCTTCGTTCAGGGCCGGCTCAACAATTCCCTTCGGCACCATCCAACGCTTGCCACCCGACGACGAGATGATGAGCACGTCGAGCTCCCGTCTATCCAGCGGTGAAGAACGACCGCCGACTGGCGGTAGATCCATGAGCGGCTGGACGCCACGTCATCGACCACGGCGGTTCGGGCGCCATCATCTCGATTCCATCGTTGGGCCATGGGCATCGTGGGGGCCGGTCTTCATAATCACACCGGGTACCCGACACGAGGCTGATGGGGTACAGTTTTTTGACCGGCGCTCCGGATGGCTCGGGGGCCCTTTTTGGCAACCACGGCGTCAATCCGACGTTGGTGAAGAAGCGAAAAAATACCTGATGGTGCCGAACCCCCACGAGATACGTCTTCGACTCGCCCAACGAGAGCGCGATGGCCTCTTCGGGTGAGGCTCCAGCCCCACGAGAGCCAAACGCGACCCGGTGCTGGGGAAGCCGTGCACGTGACACCGACGTCGCCTGACCGTTCCGCAACCGTGAGCCTCCGATTGAGAGTCGCCGTTGCCGCCTTCGCCCTCATCGCCGCCACCGTCTCAGCCGTGAGGGCGGTGCGTACCGGCCTCGACGGCGGCTCGACCGGCGTTGTCCTCGCCGCCGTGGCGTCTCTCCTCGCCCTACTCGGTGCAGCGGCCGCCTTTCGATCGCTACGTTTGGCCGCCCTGCTGCTCTCAGGCCCACTCCTGTTGGAGCTGCTCGTCCTCGACAGATACGGCAACGTCGCTCCTCCGCGGCTGATCAACGCGATCCCTCTGATGTTCGCGCTCGCACTGGCTCTCGTCTTCGGACGATCGAGTACCGGGCGAGCACCGGCACGGGGATCCCGTCTGCAGAAGATCGCGACAATCGTTGCGCTGGCGCTCATGGCGCCCATCGGTGTCGTCTACCTCGTCACCGGCCTCGTTGCGCCGGTGCCGGACGTCTACGGCGCCTACACCATCTTCGCCTTGCTGCTGGGCGGCGCCGTTTGGCTGGCCCGCCGGCGCAGCTGGTGGGTGGTGGCCATGCCCATCGTGTCCGCCGGCATCTGGCCACTCATGATCTGGGCCGGCGAGACCTACCTCGACTGGTCCCCCTGACGCAGCTCGTGCCGTCAAACCCCACAAGAGGGACCACCAGATCCGGCCGAGATCCGCTGCCATCGAATCGCTGCTGAACTTCGACGATACATCGCGGGCGTTCTTGCCGATGAGGTTGGTGGCGGCGATCAGCAGCCGGTAGGAGAACTGACTGGGCGGGGACGCAGAGATGAAGGTGTCTACGTCCTTCTTCTTGACCGAGTAGCCGGGGCTGTAGGCCTTGGCCTGGTAGCCCACAAATCCCCCTCGGGGGTCCGTGGCGACCCGGCGCCATAACCCTCTACTTCCGACGGCTCCGCCAACGCCTCGAGCTGGACCATCTCACCTTCCACACGCTCCGGAAGTTCATGGAGACCTACGGCCAAGACCTCGGCTTCTCACCTGTCCAAGTGGCCATCCGAGCCGGCCGGACTCGACCCGGCCATCGCAACCAAGCACTACACCGGCAAAGTCGACCAGACCGACCGGGAACTCGCTGCAGCAATGGCCTGGCTCCTCGTCGACCAACAGAGCTGACCGCCGGATGCAACCGTAGGCCCGGTGGCCAGCCGCACCACCCGCATCACACTTCACGCCCGCAGCGTCACTCGGGGCAAGCACGCTTTCCTGGATGAATCCTGGATTTTGGCAGAAAGAACAAACGAGGCGGGATCAGTGGCGCCAGCTACTTTGTCGACGTAATCAGACGACCCGGCCGAGCCACCACCGGCGAAACCGTCAACGGGTTACTACGACTCCGCCTCGCCAAGGACCGGGCCGGATGGCTACGGGGCCGCCACCCGGGAAACCTCCCAGTCGTCGCAGACATCGAACTAATCGCATATCCCGACGGTGGACTGACGTTTCACGTCTTGGCCGGCGGACAGTCCACCACCGACACAACCGACGAACTCGCTGAAGCAATAGTCGGGTATCTGCTCGTCTCCCAAGGCCGGCCCGGCGAACCAGGCGAATCCATCGGAGCCATTGCCCAAGGGATCGGGCGAAGTCGAACCGACGCAACGGTCGGTGCCAGGCTCACCGAAATGGTCCAAGCCGGATATCTAACCCGGGAACCAGGAGCCCGAGGCGCCAAGCTCCACGCCCTAACCGAGGCCGGACTCGAACACTACAACGACGACAGCGACCAGAAATGACCGTATTTGCGTCAACGACACTCAACGCCGAAAACCGCTCTGTTCTAGATGGGCCGACTGGTGAGTGTCTGACTGTCGTGAGTGTCTACATAGACACTCACTCA
>JBFGJH010000113.1:0-4300 GCA_041577335.1 Acidimicrobiia bacterium
CGATACAAACGGCGTCGACGTCGCGTGAAAGGTTGAGGATTGTGAGCGTGGTAGAGAGTCTTCGAGACCGGGTCGGCGAAGCAATTGGCGTGAGCGAATGGTTCACGATCTCCCAAGAGCGAATCCAGCAATTCGCCGATGCAACCGACGATCATCAGTGGATCCACGTCAATGCCGACAAGGCGGCCGCAGGCCCGTTTGGCACGACCATCGCCCACGGTTTCCTCACGTTGTCGATGATTCCCGCTCTGGCGCCTGGGCTTGACCTTTCCGGTGTGCGCATGGGGGTCAACTACGGCCTCGACCGCGTCCGGTTCATTTCTCCAGTCCCGAGCGGATCGCGAATTCGGGCTCATAGCAAGCTCCTCTCGGTCGATGAGGTCCCCGGTGGTGTTCAGGCCAAGATCGAGGTGACGATCGAGCTCGAAGGCAGCGAAAAGCCTGCGTGTGTGGCGGAGACGTTGACCCGGCTCTACTTCTGACGCCTCACGGCTTCTGACGGATCGAGCAGGGTTGCCAGCCATGTGGTGATGGGCACGGCAGCCACCAGCCCGATGGAGCCAAGCAGCGTTCGGATGATCTCCGTGGCGACGACTTCGCTGTTGGCGATCGTTCCCAGCGACTGATTCGAGAGCGCAAACAGCACGAGCAGGGGCATCGACGCCCCGGCATACGCCAGGAAGAGCGTGTTGACCGTCGAAGCGATGTGGTCGCGACCAACTCGCAACCCGGCCCTCAGCAGAGCCGGCCGGGGCATGGTCGGGTCGGCCTTGCGGATCTCGGTCACGGCCGACACTTGCGTCACCGTCACATCATCGAGGGCTCCCAGCGACCCGATGACAATTCCGGCGAGAATCAGCCCGCGGGCGTCAATCCTCCCCGGCAGCATGGTGAGGAGCAGGCTTTCTTCCGAGGTGAAGCCGCTGAGCTCTGCTGCCGCCACCGCGAGCGCCGACAACCCGGCCGTGAGCAGCAGGGCCGCCAACGTTCCGAGAAGAGCGACAGTCGTAGGCGGGTTGAATCCATGAGCTGTGTAGAGGGCGACGAACGCAATCGCCGCCGACCCGACCACCGCCACCATGACGGGTGGGTTGTTGGCGAGGAGGGATGGAACGATGAACAACAGCAAAACGACGACCGAAGCCGCCAGCCCGGCGAGTGCCGCCACGCCCTTGAAGCGACCGAGCGCGATCACCGAGAGGGCGAATCCCACGGCGATGAGCCCGAGCAAGCTCCTACGTTGGCGGTCGGCGTACTGGTACTCGAATCCGGGTGCCGCCTCGGGGAGCCGGTTCATCACGACCTGGTCGCCGGCCGCAAACGTCGGGCTTGACGCGAGGAACGGAAAGTCGAGCACCACAATGTCTGAGGCATCCGGTCCTTCCTTCAGCTCGAAGCCCACCTTGTAGCAATCGATGCCGGCGCCGGACTCGGTTCCCGCACACGGCCCGATGTACGCCTCGAAGACCTCCGCCTCATAGACGTCCGAGGTCACTCCGAGCGCAGCGAGCGACGGTAGCGATTGGTCAGCCGGCCACAACACAACGAGCCCAGCGATGGTGAGACAGGCCAAGATTGCGGTGGTGCCGATGAGGAATCTGCGCCGAGTGTCGTTCACGGCCCACAGGGTATCGGAGCCATCACGTGAACGATTGCCTACTCTCTGGGCATGCACTCCATAAACGTCGTTGGCATCTCCGGCAGCTTGCGGGAAGGCTCGTTCAATCGTGGCCTCCTGCGAACGTTTGCGGACATGGTTCCTGACGAGATCTCTTTCACCATTCATGACCTGCGGGGCCTACCGATGTACGACGGCGACGTAGAGGCGTTGGGAGACCCGGATTCGGTGGTGGCGCTGAAGAACGTGGTGCGTTCCGCCGACGCAGTGCTCTTTGCTGCGCCCGAGTACAACGGCGGAATACCCGGCACACTCAAGAACGCCATCGACTGGGCATCGCGGGGTGATGCACCGATGATGGGAAAGCCATGTGCGGTCATTGGTGGCGGGGGAAGGCTGGCCACGGCTCGCTCGCAATTGATGGTGCGACACATCCTTGGGCACATGGGATGTCCGCTGCTCCCTGCGCCAACGTTGTACATCGCCGGTATCTCGAGGTCATTCGAAGACGGCGTCCTCGTGGACGAGCACGCGCTCGCCAAGCTGCGTGAGCTCGGGCCCGCACTCGTTGACTGGGTGAATAGGCTTCGCTGATCGATGCTTGATCAACTTGGCTCACTCGAGGACGACGCCGCCCGGTTGACATGGACTGTGGCGGCGATCGCCGTCGTACTGATACTTCGGTGGCTGGTGACCCGCGCCATCGTGCGACGCCTTGACACCTCCGAGCTCATCTTTCGCGTGCGCAAGACGTCCGTGTATATCAGCGCCGCTCTTCTGCTGGCGATCATCGCAGGAATCTGGATCGGGGAGGCGAGGAACCTCGCCACGGTGATCGGTGTTCTCGGGGCGGGCCTCGTCATTGCTCTCACCGACGTGGTCGTGAATTTCGCCGGCTGGGTCTACATCATGTTGCGATCACCGTTCACCGTCGGCGATCGAATCGAAGTAGGCGAGCACGCCGGCGACGTCATCGATATCAGGGTGCTGCGATTCAGCTTGTTGGAGATCCGCAACTGGGTGGGAGCCGATCAAACAACCGGCCGGATCCTTCACATACCGAACGGCAGGCTTTTTCGGGAATCGATGGCCAATTTCACGCAAGGCTTCGAGCAGATATGGCATGAGATCGAGGTTGTGGTGACCTTCGAGTCCGACTGGGAGCGCGCCCGCGACATCGTCCAGGGCGCTCTCGAGGCTCACGCCGCTCACGTGAGCGAAGACGAGGCGACGAAGAGCCTCGAGCGCGCTTCCCGCCGATACTTCATCAAGTATGGGCACCTCACCCCAACCGTTTATGTGAGCGTTCGCGACTACGGTGTCCTGCTGTCGGGACGGGTGCTCGTCAACTCTCGGTCGCGGCGCACCATCGACCATGAGCTGTGGACACACATCCTGTTGGCCTTTGGTGACGAGGACGATGTGCAGCTCGCATATCCCACTGCCCGCTGGGTTTCTGGAGGCGCCGAGTCGAATCCTCGGCAGGCTCCCCATCAAGATCGCGAGTGAGCCGCCAGCTCGCCGCTTGCCATCCGCTCTCGTTCGACTTTCCAGCCCCACAAGGCGAGCAAAAACGAGACACCCACAGTCGCAGCGGCCAGCCACAAAGCGGCCTTGGTGCCCACGAGCACTGCGGCGGCATCATCGATGCCCCCTTCTCGGGCGGTGATCAGCGACCACACGGTGCCAACCACCGCTATCCCGGCGACCTGCCCCAGCGTTCGGGTGAGGCTCAGTAACCCTCCGGCGATGCCGAGGCGGTCGGCCCGCACCGATCCCATGATGATGCTGTTGTTGGGCGACTGGAAGATGGCCATGCCGATCCCGATCGGAGCAAGCAGGAGCACGAATTCGATGAGCGTCGTGTCTGCATCGAGCTGTTGCATGGCCAGCCAGCCGGCGAGGAGAACGACGAGCCCGAGAACCGTGATGGGACGGGGCCCGACCCGATCAGCCCACCAGCCCGCCATCGGGGAGACAAAGAAGATCGCTACCGGGGCGGCAGCCAACGCAAGGCCCACCTGAAGAGGTTCGAGGCCCATGGCATTGGTGAGGAAGAACGGTGCCACGAAGAAGATTCCGGCCAGCGGGAGAAACACCAGGAAACCGTTGGCGAGGTTCACCGAGAACAGGATGTTCCGGAAGATCTCCAGGTTGACCATTGGCTGGGCGGCGCGTCGTTCGATGTTCAGGAAAGCTACGAATCCCACCGCTGAAGTCGCGAAGAGCGCAACGATGGCCGTCGACCCATATCCCAGGTCTTGCCCGAGGGTCAGCGCCAAGAGCAGGGTGAGAAGCGTCACGAACATCGCAATCGCCCCTGGCACGTCGAACTGCTGGCGGCCTTGGGGGCGGATGTTGGGGACCCATCGCAGGGCGGCGAGGGTGCCCAAGATTCCGATCGGGAGGTTGACGAAGAAGATCCAGCGCCAACTGAGCTGGTCGATGAGCACGCCGCCCAATGTTGGCCCGGCGATGATGCCGATCGAGACGATCGAACCGATGATGCCCAACGCCCTGCCGCGTTCCTGGGGCGGAAAGGCCTCGGTGAGAATGGCAATGCCCAACGCTGCCACCATGGCTGCTCCCACAGCCTGGATTATCCGAAACCCGATCAATGCCTCCACTGTCGGCGAGAGGCCCGCCGTCATCGAGGCCACCGTGAATACGGTGAAACCGGCC
>JBFGJH010000114.1:0-3422 GCA_041577335.1 Acidimicrobiia bacterium
ACGGCAGATCGGTGTCGCCCCGTACAAGTCGGTTGACTTCTCCCCAAACCGGGTCCGGGCGCCCGTGATGCTCCACCAATTCGGAAACCGCCGCACGGAAGGCCTCCTCGAGCTCATCATCGCCGACCGCGTCTTCAATGAGTTGGGACGGATCGAGGTCCACATCTGCATCGAGCAGCTCGGCCAGAGTGGCGATGACCAATGCCGGTTCGCGGTCGAAAGAATTCATCGCGCCATCCCAGCCTGCGATCACCGCCACCGCATCCGCGAGTGCTTCCTCGCCGGACCACGGAGCAGCGACGATCCGGTCGCGAACCACCATCGGCAGCGACTCCGGCTCATATTGGAGGTCGAACTTCATGGCCCGGAGCTCGAGCGGATCGATGGCATCGTCGGAACTGAGGAGCCGGCGCGCTCGCAACGATCGGTTGGTCTCGTGGGCTTCCAATCCCATGTGCGCCGGGAATGCGTCGGCCTGAGGAGCGTCGGGGCCGATCGTCGCGCCGAATGGCGAGCTGTTGGCGCTCAAGATGAAACCCGACGCCGGATTGACAATCCACGGCAGTTCGTCGATCGGCAGATATTGCTCCCAGATCGCAGCCGAATCGTCGGTGGCAATGTACGAGCCCCACTCATATCCCGCGGAACGGTCCGGAAACAGACCGTGGTACAGATATGCGATCGTCCCGGTTCGGTCGGCGTAGCCAATGCTGAGACTCGGTAGACCACTCTGGCTCTCCAACGCCGACCGCCATTCCTCAAATCCGGTTGCCTTGTTCATTCGATACAGCTGTTCAACCATCCCGGCTTGGCCCATGCCGGCGTATCTAATGGCATACACCCCATGATCTGCGCGTATGACGGGACCAAACGCCGACCACACGCCCTCCCGATGGACCGTCCAGTGAAGCCGCCCGGCGAGGCGGACCTCAATGGGCACATCGAATATCTCGAAATCCACCCACGCTCCGTCGAGCCGGTACTGGTCGGGGTCCGCTGGATTCGTCTCGAGGAGGTAGACATCGATCAGATCGGGATGGTTGACAGTGAACGACCATCCGAGGTCACGGTTGTGACCCAGTGCGAGAACTGGCATACCTGGAAAGAGAGCACCCGTCATATCCCACCCCTCGTCGCTGGTTACGTGCGCTTCGTACCAAGCGACCGGCCCGGTCCAGGGCTGATGGGAGTTGGCGGCGAGCATCGTCTCCCCGCTCTGCGATCGGATCGGAGATACAGCCATGACGTTCGAGCCATGGCGACCCACGTCGGTTCCCAAGGCTTCGAGATCGGGGCGCTCGTCCGAGAAGAGGCCGCCGAGCACAGCATCAATGCCGAAGAACAAGGGAGCCTTCTGCACGAAGCCGGCCACGACATCCTTGCCGGTCACAGGAAAGACTCCGGGAAACGCTTGATCCGGGTTGAGCGCGGCATAGTGGTTGACGCCGTCGGCATAGGCGTCGAGTAGAGCACGCGTGTCGGGAGCGAGATCCTGCCAGCCCGAATCAACGGTCTCTCTGATCTTCAGCAGCCCAACGATGTAGTCGACAGGAGCAGCGTCGGGCCCAGAATGGGTGGCCAGGTCGCCACGGGCAGCCAATAGGCTCAGTTGGATCGTCTCGAAATCATCCTCGGCGTGGGCAAAGGCCAGACCGTAGGCCGCATCGGCATCGGCAACACCACGGATGTGGGGAACGCCCCAGGAGTCACGAAGGATCGTGACGTCATAGGTTCCACTGGGAACCGCCAGATCGGCAACCTCGGGTGCCGCAGATTGGGGCCAGAACACCCACATCGCCCCTGCCAGCCCGCACAGGACCAATGCGAGGGCGAGACGTTTCAGCACGAGGTCAGGACGGTTGAGGGGTCACGAGCCGAGCGCGGCCACCATGGCGTACACCGTGAAAAGCACGAGCACCGTATCGAGCAAGCCGAAGGTCCGGAGCTTCCCGTCCAGCTGGCGGACCGCGTCGTCATCGCCGGCCTCAACGGCCTCAGCGAGGCTCCGGCCGGACGGCGCAAAGACCATCCCGCTAAGGGCTCCGCCGACGATCACCATGCCGATGCCGATGAGAACGAACAGGTTGCCGTAGCTGTAGTTGAGGGACCGAACCAACTCGATTCCGGTGAGAAGTAGAACCACCGCCGCCGGGTTGTAGATGCGCCTACTGAAACCGGCGGCCGTTCGGGCCCACGTAGCTTTTACGAGCGGCCCGCCATCGGCCAAGAGCGGCGGCGCCACGGCCCGGACGACATTGGTTCCAATCCACGCGCCCGCCGCCACGATGTGCAGCCACAACACCACATTGGTCATCAGTCACCCTTTCTTTGCCCCTTGGCGATCCCTGAGACCATACGGGGATTTCCAGGGGTTTACCCCATTTCGCTCTCGATCCGCCGGGTCGACACTAATGAGATGAAGACGCTTGCTCCTCCGGTGCTGCCGGATTCCCGCCGAGAGACATTGCGCATCTTGTTGTTGGTCCAGGCCGGCATCTTCTTTGTCTCACTCTTTGAGGCTGCGGTTGCATCGCTGCTCTTCCCTGGGCCAATCGGCGTCGTCGGCAACACGATCGCAATCGCTGCACTCATGTGGTTCATTTGGGCAGCCGGCCGGGGAAGGTCACCGCGCAGCCTCGTCTGGTTCGAGCGCTCCTTGCTCGTATGGTTCCTCCTCGACACCGCCTTGTCACTAGGGCTGGCTCATCGCCCACTCGAGCTGGTGCCGACCCTCACCCGCCTGGTCCTCCCATTGGCGATCTTGAGCCTCGTGAAGCGGACACGACCATGACTTCTGTCTACTTCCACGAAGGCGAAACCGCCGTCGCACTGACCGACGGTTACGTGGGCAGTCCCATGTACGGCGTGGTATCAGAACACTGGATCGCATTGATTCTGGTGGGCGTGCTCATCGCCGGTAGTCGGCTGATCCGCAAGCGATTGGCGAACACGGCCTACGCAGGGCTCGACCACCCGCATCGCATGGCGTTTTGGTTGCTGCTCGCCAGCGCGGTGGTGCACCTCGGACTCGTGCTTGGCCATGATCTCGATGGGTACTCGGTGCTCTACGCAGCCGGGACAATCCTCCTCGCCGCGGCGACGTGGCTGATGTTGGGAGGCGGCCGCGGATGGAGGCCGATCGTTGCCACGGCCCTGGCGGTATCGCTTCTCGCCTATGTGATCGCAATGGTCGCCGGGGAGATCCCCGATCAGGTCGGCTTGGCAACCAAACTGGCTGAGCTCACCGCTCTGGCCATTCTCCTCGCTCCTCGGACCACGCGCACCCGGTTCCGCCTCATCGCTGTCAATGGCTTGACCATCTTTCTGTTCCTGCTCGTCGGCGTTTCGGGATGGATCGGAGCGTTCAGCGGCGGGGGTGGTCACCATCTGGGCGATGTGCCCACGCCGGGGGTCCTGCTCCC
>JBFGJH010000115.1:0-3101 GCA_041577335.1 Acidimicrobiia bacterium
CGATGAGTTCGAAACGCTCGGTGACATGAGGCAAGGACCGATGATTGCGTGCCAGAGGTGATGTCTCGATCGGGTACTCAAGGACAAACGTCGGGTTCCATAGCGTGCCTTCGACGTGTTCTTCAAAGAGCTCGGCTACAACCCTTCCGGTTCCCCAACCGGGCTGCACATCGACGCCGTGCGAGGTGGCGACCGAGCGCAGAACCTCGATGTCCATGGCATAGTCGATATCGAGATCGAGTTGGCGGTTGACTGCGTCGAGCATCGTCACCCGATCGAAGGGAGCGCCGAGGTCGACCGATCGGCCCTGGTATGTGAGCTCGGCCACGCCCACAGCCGCGGCTGCGTTCATGACGGTCTCCTCAACGAGAGCGATCATATCTTGATAGTCGGCGTAGGCCTGATAGGCCTCGAGCATCGTGAACTCTGGATTGTGGGTGGCGTCGATTCCTTCGTTGCGGAAATTGCGGTTGATCTCGAACACTCGCTCCATGCCGCCAACGACCAGCCTCTTGAGATAGAGCTCGGGCGCGATTCGGAGGAACATGTCGATGCCCAACGCGTTGTGGTGCGTCACGAATGGCCTGGCAAGCGCTCCACCGGGCTTCACCTGAAGCATCGGGGTCTCGACCTCGAGGAAGCCATGGCTTTCGAAAGTCGTGCGCATGGACCGAACAATCGTGGCTCGGGCGAGAGCGGTGCTGCGAGCTTGCTCGTTGACGGCGAGGTCGAGGTATCGCTGCCGGTAGCGGCGCTCGACGTCCTGGAGACCATGCCATTTGTCTGGCAGCGGACGAAGTGCCTTCGCCAAGAGATGGATCTCGGTCACCTTCACCGACAACTCGCCTTTCTTGGTCTTGATCACCTCGCCGGTTGCCCCAACCCAATCGCCGGCGTCCAACAGCTCGAAAACTTCGAACTGCTCGTCGCCCAGCGCTGCCTTGGACACGAAGAGCTGGATGGTTTCGGAGGAATCACGGAGGACGGCGAAGCGAAGTTTGCCAAAGCTGCGCACGTTCATCATTCGCCCGGCAACGGTCACGGTTGCGCCGGACTCGGCTCCTGCCTCCAGAGTGTCGTGTTGCTCGTGAAGTGCGGCAGCAAGATGCGTACGGACGAAACCGGCGGGAAACGGGTCGATGCCTCTGTCACGCAGCGCCTCCAATTTGGCCAGGCGAACAGCCGTCAGCGGATGGTCCGCCAATGCGGTGCCGTCGTCCAGCGGCTCTGTTTCGGGGCTGGGATCCGAAGGCTCGATTGGTGGCCGGTCGTCAGCGCTCATGCGGCCTGCACCTTACCCGCCGGGTACCGCACGCCCGTGACGTTCATTGCTCGTACAGAAGGCTGGGACCGGTCAGGCGCACCCCTCGATCCACCGAGACCTCTCCGTTCTCGAAATCGAAATGGATGTTGTCGATGAGTCGAGCCTTCCCAACCCGGCCGGCGACGGCCAGGAACGCCGGTCTGTCCAGGACCGCCAGCGGGGTGACCGTCGCTCGATCCATCACGGCTACATATTCGAACTCGAAAGTCGGGACCGTTTCCCGAACGAAGCGCTCGAGCGCCGGGCCCGAACGCTCACCGGCGTCGACACGATCGGCGGCCGCCATGAGGCCCCGTGACAACGAGAGGGCCTGGTCGCGCTCACGCTCCTGCAAGTAGACGTTGCGGCTCGACAGCGCCAGGCCGTCGTGCTCACGAATGGTTGGGCAGCCGATCACGGCGACGGGCATCGAAAGATCGGCGGCCATGCGCGTGATGATGGCGAGCTGCTGGGCGTCCTTACGGCCGAAATATGCTCGGTCGGGCCGCAACCCTGCGAAATATTTGGCGACGACGGTGGCAACCCCGGCGAAATGGAAGGGTCGCGCCACCCCGTCGAGGTGAGCGGCGAGCGGTGCGACTTCCACGGTCGTCGCCGGCTCCACCGGGTACATCTCCGCAACGGCCGGCGCGAACAGCACGTCAGCCCCGGCGGACTCGATGAGGCGTGCGTCTCGGTCGAGTTGGCGGGGATAGGCGGCAAAGTCCTCGCCCTCACCGAACTGAAGAGGGTTGACAAAGAGGCTCACGAGCACATGGTCCGTTTCCATGCGAGCTCGCTCGATCAGTGACAGGTGTCCCTCGTGGACGAATCCAAGAGTCGGGGCGAACCCGACCGTCCCTCGATTCAGGGAGCGAGCTCCAGCAAAGGTGTCAATGATCTCCATCCAGGACCCCCTCCATGCGCTCTTCCTGGCCCGCCAGTCGAGCAGTAGCGCGGGCCAGCTCGACGAAGGTCTGCTCGAGCTCGGCAGACACGGCCGCGACTGCGTTCCGCTCGGCAGCCACGGTGCCGACATCTCCCCGGGCTATCGGCCCGGTCAGTGCCGCCACCGGCCCGAGCTCGAAAGCCTTCGCGACCGCCGTCTCCACCAGCGGCCGGGCGACCTCGAACGGCACTCCCGCCGCCGCGAACGCTTCAGAGCCGAGCGCCAGCGCGGTTGTCACGAAGTTCGAGACGGATGCCGCGCCGGCGTGATACAGCGCCTTGTCCGCCTCGTCGAGATCGAACGGGCGGGCACCGATGGAACGGGCCAACTCGTAGAGCGACGCGCGCAGGGTTTCGGAAGCCGTCGTGACTGCCACAAAGGAGCCCGAGAGGGCGCCGGCCCCCGTTTCGGGCGTCGGCAGTGTCTGCAGTGGATGAAAGGAGCCGATACGACGTCCCAAGGGCAACAACACTCTGGTTGGCGTCAACCCCGACAGGTGCACTGCTGGGGCGGCCTGCGGGCCCAACCTATTGGCTACCACCTCGATGAGATCATCACGAACCGCCACCACGATGAGGTCAGCCACCGGCAAAGGTTCGCCCCACCGTAGGTCCCGAGAATCGACCGCGGCGGCTGCATCTGCTGCCCCGTCCCGGCCGAGCACACCTTCGATGACGTGGCCGACCCGGTGCGATGCCAGAGCCAACGACATCCCCGCCCGGCCCGGGCCCACGATGATGATGCGCATGGGATCGGACGTCATAGGCCTGGCACCAGACGACCCGATGTGGAATTCACATAGTCGCGATAACCCGGATATCTCAGGCTCAGCCGAATCTCCTCATACCC
>JBFGJH010000116.1:0-3023 GCA_041577335.1 Acidimicrobiia bacterium
AGGCGGGTCCCAGCCGACTATGGTCACCAACAGAGGAGGTGCCCTTTGACCACGGAAACTGCTCCGACCGGCGGTGCGGACGAAAGAGTTAGAAACGTCGGCGTCGTCACTCGGTTGCTCATTCGTCCTGAATTCGGTGCGATCGTGGCCACGGTGGTTGTTTGGGCCTTCTTCGCGATCGTTGCAGCGGACAACAACTTCGTCAGCTGGGGAACAACGGCGGCGATCCTCAACCGGGCAGCTCCGCTCGGCCTTCTGGCTGTAGCCGTGGCACTCTTGATGATCGGTGGAGAGTTCGATCTCTCCATCGGATCGCTGCTCGGTTTTTCCGGCATGGTGATCATGTTGCTGGTCACTCCGGCCTCGGCGGGCGGATTTGGTTGGGGACTGTGGCCGGCCGTTGCACTCGCCACGCTGATAGCCCTGACTTCGGGTTTTCTCAATGGGCTGTTGGTGATTTCAACGAAGTTGCCTTCCTTCATCATCACGCTTGGGTCGCTCTTCATCTTCCGTGGACTCGCAGTTGCCATTCCTCGCATTCGGACGAACCGAACCCAGCTTGGTGGTCTCGATGAGGTGTCAGGGTTCGGCTTCGCCGACACCCTGTTCGGTACTCAGTTCGACATATTCGGCGCCCAATTCGGTATTGCCATCTTGTGGTGGATTGGGCTCAGCATCCTTGGCGCATACGTGCTGCTGCGGACGCAGTTCGGCAATTGGATCTTTGGTGCCGGTGGCGACGCCAATTCAGCTCGCAACACCGGTGTGCCGGTTACTCGAGTCAAGATCATGTTGTTCATGACAACGGCCCTGTTTGCCCTCCTGGTGGCGCTGATTCAGGCGGTGCAGTTCAATGGCTCGGATTCGTTGCGGGGCACCCTGCAGGAGTTCAACGCCATCATCGCCGTCGTCGTCGGAGGCACGTTGCTCACTGGCGGCTACGGCTCGGTGATTGGTGCCATGTTCGGCGCTCTGATCTTCGCCATGGTGCAGCAGGGCATCATCATTACCGGTGTCGATGGGGACTGGTTCCGGGTCTTTGTAGGAGGAGTGCTCGTGCTTGCCGTTATCTTCAACAACTTCATTCGGACACAGGCGGCGCGGCGATGACAACCAACGGCACGCCACTGCTCGAGGTCAAGAACCTTTCGAAGTATTTCGGAAGCGTCATAGCCATCGAAGATGTCTCGATGTTCGTCAGGGCGGGTGAAGTCACCTGCCTTCTGGGCGACAACGGTGCGGGCAAGTCGACCCTCATCAAGGCCCTCTCCGGCGTGCACAAGCCGACCAAGGGCGAATACCTCTTCGACGGAGTGCCCCAAGAGTTCGAGTCGCCCCGCGAGGCGCTCGAACTCGGTATCGCCACGGTTTACCAGGATCTCGCCATGATCCCGCTCATGTCGATCTGGAGAAACTTCTTCCTCGGTTCCGAGCCGACCAAGGGTTTCGGGCCGTTCAAGACATTCGACGTCGAGAAGGCCAAGCACATCACCCGTGAAGAGATGGGCAAGATGGGAATCGATATTCGCGATCCCGATCAGCCGGTCGGCACCTTGTCTGGTGGTGAGCGCCAGTCGGTGGCCATCGCCCGGGCGGTGTATTTCGGAGCAAAGGTGCTGATTCTCGATGAGCCGACTGCCGCCCTCGGCGTGAAACAGGCAGGCGTGGTTCTCAAGTATGTCGTGCAAGCCAAACAGCGCGGCATCGGCGTGATCCTCATCACCCACAACCCGCACCATGCGTATCCGGTGGGCGACCACTTCGTGATCCTGAAACGAGGCCAGATCTTCGGTGATTTTGCGAAGGACGAGATCGGGCTCGATCAGCTCGTGCAGATGATGGCCGGCGGCGCCGACCTCGAGGTACTGAGCCACGAGCTGGAGTCGGCCACGCGAGCCGATTCGCCCGAAGCCGAAGCTCTCAGAGACGCTGCGCAAGCGTTGTCGGCGGAGGCGAAAAAAGCCACTGAATGAAAAGGGCCGGCGAGTCACGACGCGGCACATGGCGTGGAGCGGTCCGGGGGTTGTTGTGAACCTCGTTGTCGCACCACGCAACGATGGTCTCGGCTATGCCGCCGGCCGAGACGGTGCTCTGGGCCCGGCCTGCGAATCCGATGAGGTGGTCGAAGGGCTCGAAGATAGCGTCGGAAACGACTGATCGTGGAAGCATTGACAATCGGGCTGCTGGGAACCGGACGGATAGGCCGGATGCACGCCGACCTCATCCAACAGTCGGTCGACGGCCTCAGGCTGGGCTCCGTGTACGACGTCGTCGAGGCCTCTGCCCAGGAAGTCGCCGGCCGGCTCGACGCCGCCGTTGCAGACTCCGCACAGGCGATCTTCGACGACCCTGCGATCGATGCGGTGGCTATTTGTACCAGCACCGACACCCACATCGATGCGATGGTGGCAGCCGCCGAGGCCGGCAAGGCGATCTTCTGTGAAAAGCCGATCTCACTGGATTTGGACGAGGTCGACCGTGGCCTGGAAGCGGTCTCTGCGCACGACGTGTTCCTCCAGATCGGGTTCAATCGCCGTTTTGATGCCTCACACGCCGCAGTCCGTGATGCGGTAGCCGACGGGACCGTCGGCGATGTGCATGTCGTGCGAATCACGAGCCGGGATCCAGCCCCTCCTCCGATCGCGTACATCGAGGTCTCGGGAGGCATCTTCTTGGACATGACCATCCACGATTTCGACATGGCTCGATTCGTAACTGGTAGCGAGGTGATGTCTGTCTACGCCACCGGGGCGGTGCGGGTTGATACAGCCATCGGGCAAGCGGGTGACCTCGATACGGCGGTGGTCGTGCTCGAGCACGAGAGCGGCGCCATCACAGCTATCGACAACAGCCGCCAGGCCGTCTACGGATATGACCAGCGCGTCGAGGTCTTCGGCTCGGGCGGGATGGCTGCGTCCGAAAACCCGCTGACCAACACCACGATCCGGCGGGGCCCCGCTGGTACCCAGTACGCGACACTGCCGTATTTCTTCATCGAGCGATACATCCCGAGCTACGTCGCC
>JBFGJH010000117.1:0-2935 GCA_041577335.1 Acidimicrobiia bacterium
GACGTCATGTTGGATAACAACGATCGGCTCGACGAGCTGGTTGCCAAGTTCCCCGAGCCTCTCGCTACCTATTTGCCGATGAAGGTCAGTGACAAAGTCGGGCCTCTCGACTCCTATTCGAGACGCCAAGTTGTTCAGCTTCTCGACCGGCTCCCGAACATCCCATCCGTGCAGAAGGTGGCGGCGACCATCGAGGCAGGGTGGGCCGATCGGGCTCTGGCAATGCTGGATGATCTCGATCCCACACCGGATCTGCAGGCATTACGGGTGCATGCGTTGCACGTTGCCGGGCGTGAAGAGGCCGCCTTGGCGCTTCTCGAGGAGGTTGCGATGTATGCCCCCACCGTCACCGCCCAGGTGGTGGCCATCAAAACAGGTCGGTTCGAGATAGCCGAGGCGGTTGGTGAGGTCCTGGTAGAACGCGGCGGGCCCTCGCTTCATGTCGCTCTCTACAACCACGCCTGCGTGGCCTCACTCACCGGGCGCAAGGCCGAGGCCATTGAGCGCACCAGTAGGGCTATCGATGCCGGCTTCACGGTGGTGCGGTCTCTCAACTTCGATCCTGATATTGCCGCGATCCGCCAAGACCCGATATTTCCGAGCCTCCGGACCAAAGCGTGGCACCGTCAGCAGATCGCGTTCGGAACTCCGCAACCTCAGTAGCCTGAGTTCTATGGATCTGATCTCCAGTATCTTCTCAGGCTTTGGCCTTTCGGCGAGCGCCGGTCTCAACGCCTACATCCCGCTGCTGATGATGGGGATCCTCAACCGATATACGGGCCTCGTGGACCTTGCTGAGCCGTACTCTGCCATCTCGAGCGGATGGGCACTCGGCACGCTGGGCGTGTTGGTGGTCATTGAGGTATTCGCCGACAATGTCCCACTTGTGAACCATGTCAACGACGCGATCCAGACCGTTGTTCGACCAGCGGCCGGAGCACTCGTCTTTGCGGCATCGACGGACGTGGCCGACGTCAACCCGGCGTTGGCGATTGTCGCCGGCCTTCTGGTTGCTGGATCGGTCCACGCCACCAAGGCTGTGGTGGTGCGCCCGGCGGTCACTGCCACGACCGGTGGGCTCGGAAACACCCCGGTGAGCGTCACTGAGGATTTCTTGTCGGCGTCGGTGTCGTTCTTGTCGATCCTGATACCGATCATTGTGGGTTTGTTCCTCGTCATCACCGTAGGTCCCATCGTCTGGTGGCGGCTACGGCGAAGACGACAAACGGCTGCGCCGTAGTCCTCCCGCTGGTGCGCTGCGGTGCGCCGGCCCACCCTCTCTCGACCCTTCACTAGGTTCTGATTCAACAAACAGGAGATGTGCCAACGATGGATTTTGCGCTGAGCCCCACCGCCACCGCCATGCAGGAGAAACTGCTGGCATTCATGGACGAGTGGGTGTACCCGGCTGAGTCGGTGTATGCGGAACAGATGGCCGCTTCCGGCGATCCCTCGTTTCACCCTCCCGTCGTAGAGAAGCTCAAAGCTGAGGCGCGTTCCCAGGGCTTGTGGAACCTGTTCCTGCCAGATGAGGAGTGGGGCAGCGGCATGTCAGTCGTTGACTATGCCCCGCTCGCAGAGATCACCGGGCGCAGCCCCAATCTCGCCCCGGAGGCACTCAACTGTGCGGCACCCGATACCGGCAACATGGAGATCCTCACGATGTTCGGCACGCCCGAGCAAAAGGACGCCTGGCTGCGTCCGCTCCTCGACGGCGAGATACGATCGGCCTTCTCGATGACCGAGCCGGACGTCGGCTCATCCGATGCCACCAACATCCGCACCGAAATACGGTCGGACGGTGACTCCTACGTGGTTCGTGGCCGGAAATGGTGGTCGTCGGGAGCTTTTAGCGACCGATGTACGTTCTCGATCGTCATGGGGGTCACCAACCCCGATGCCGACCCGTACCACCGTCAGAGCATGGTCATCGTTCCGCTCGACAGCCCCGGAGTGGATATCGAGCGTGACCTCACCGTATTCGGCTATCAGGACCGGGGCGGGCACCCGCAGATCCATTTTGACAATGTGCGGATTCCGAAGGACAACCTCTTGGGCCAGGAGGGTGGTGGTTTCGCCATTGCTCAGGCTCGCCTCGGCCCCGGGCGAATCCATCACTGCATGCGAGCTATCGGAATGGCGGAGCGAGCCTTCGATCTCATGTGTAGCAGGGTGCTCGCCAAGGAGACATTTGGTCAGCCGATCGCCGAGCAGGGTGTGGTGCAGGATTGGATCGCCGAAGCTCGGATTGCCATCGAGCAGGCTCGGCTGCTGGTCATGAAGACCGCATGGCTCATCGATACGGTCGGGGTGAGGGGAGCTCGGATCGAAATCTCGGCGATCAAGGTTGCGGTTCCGAGAATGGCTGTCTGGGTGGTTGACCGAGCGATGCAAGCGTTCGGAGCTGCCGGCCTGAGCGGCGATTATCCGCTGGCGGGCATGTATGCACATCTGCGGACTCTCATGATCGCCGACGGCCCTGACGAAGTACACAAGCGTTCGGTGGCGAGGCGGGAACTGCGGCGCTACGAGCCGGGATTTGTGCCGGAACCATACGACTTCAGCTGAGATTCCTGGAACCGTTCTTGGTCGCTGTGCGTTTTATCCGTCGAGATGTTCGATACGACATATATGCACGAGCCCTGGCGAGAAGACGCTCTCTGCCAGGGAGACACCGAGGGCCTCTTTTTTTCCGACTCCGCCGACATCGGCCGGGTGGCCGCCGCCAAAGCGATCTGCTCGTCCTGTCCGGTGATCGACGAGTGTCTCGCCTACGCAATCGACACCGGCCAGCCTGACGGTATCTGGGGCGGGCACACCGCCAAAGAACGCCGAAAGCTCCGAAGGGACTGGCTCAAAGAGGTCAGGCGGGCGAGCTAACGCCTATCCCTCCCCAATCTGCCACCCGCCTACTCGACGGGCGACGCCGATACAA
>JBFGJH010000118.1:0-2924 GCA_041577335.1 Acidimicrobiia bacterium
CATGCGGAGGATCCGCATGAACCTCCTGGCTCAGCTCGCGGTCGAGGCTCCACACGAAGAAGTCCATCTCGGCGACGGCGGCGTGTTCGCCGAGTGGGCGTGGATCATGCTCGTCCTCCCGTTCGTCGCATTCCTGCTGATCATCTGGCGGGGCAAGCACATGAAGCATCAGGGGGCCGAATTCGCCATCGGCGCCATGGCGGTGAACCTGGTGATGGCCACCGTCCTGTTCGTATCGAACATGCTCGAAGGCATCTACCACGAGGGGGCGGTCGAGATCGCCCGGATCGGTCTGTTCAAGGGGCACGACCTGATCTTCGAGTTGGGGTGGGTCGTCGACGGCCTCTCGATCATGATGTATTGGGTTGTCGCCTTCGTCGGCCTGGCCGTGTTCGTGTACGCGGTCGGCTACATGCACGGAGACGTCCGGGTCACCTGGTTCTTCGCATCGCTCAGCCTGTTCGCCGGTTCGATGCTGGTGTTGGTGGGCTCACCCAACCTCGTGCAGTTGATCATCGGTTGGGAAGGGGTTGGAGTCGCTTCGTGGCTCCTCATCGGTCATTACTGGGAGCAGAAGGAGAACTCGTCTGCAGCCATCAAGGCGTTCCTGACCAACAAGGTGGCCGACGTCGGTCTCGTCATCGGCGCCATCTACATCGGGCTCACGCTCGGCGACTTTCGATTCTCCACCCTGGAGGCAGCGGCGGTCGACGGCGATGCGGCCCTGGCGGCGGTGGCAGGCTTGGCGGGTCTTCTCCTCTTCATCGGGGCGATGGGCAAGTCGGCCCAGTTCCCGTTCCACATCTGGCTCCCGGATGCCATGGCCGGCCCAACCCCGGTATCGGCCCTGATGCACGCCGCGACCATGGTCACCGCCGGGATCTACCTCATGGCGCGGACGTTCCCGCTGTATCAGAACCTGGCCGGCGACGTTGCGATCCTCGGCTCACTCGACCTGCGGGGCCTCATGGTCGGAATCGGGGCGATCACCCTCTTCGGGATGGGTCTCCTGGCGTTGGTGGCCGACGACATCAAGAAGGTCCTGGCCTACTCGACCGTCTCCCAACTCGGCTACATGATGACCGCCGTCGCCGCCGGTGGTTACACCGCGGGCCTGTTCCATCTCTTCACCCACGCGTTCTTCAAGGCGCTCCTCTTCCTGGGGGCCGGATCGGTGATCCACGCCGTGCACTCCAACAACATGAGCGACATGGGCGGGCTCCGCAAGGACATGCCGAAGACGTTCTGGACGTTCATCGTCGGGTCGCTGGCCCTGGCCGGCATCATGCCGCTGGCGGGCTTCTGGTCGAAGGACGAGATTCTCGCCACCCTCGACTACGAGGGCTATCAGATGGTCTTCTGGGTCGCGGTGGCCGGGGCGTTCGTGACCGCCTTCTACATGACGCGAGCCGTTGCCCTCACCTTCTTTGGCACCTACAAGGGCCACGGGCATCCCCACGAGTCGCCCTCGATCATGACCACGCCGCTCATCGTCCTGGCGATCCCGTCGGTGATCGCCGGCTTCTTCAACATCCCGGGTGTGAAATGGGGTCCGATTCGCAACTTCACCGAGTGGCTGGCGGCTCGCACGGTGGCGATGGGTGATCACCACGCCGAGGCGATCGAGTGGAACCTGGCCGCGATCGGTCTGGCAGCAGGCCTGGCAGGGATCTTGATCGGCTGGCTCGTCTTTGGCCGTGACGCCGAGACACAGGTCGCACGCGATCGGGTGGAGGTTCCGTTGCTCTACCCGCTCCTGCGCCAGAAGTACTACATGGACCACCTCGCCCTCGGCCTGGTCGGGGCCACCAAGGGCCCGCTCGCCCGGGCGGTCGACTGGATCAACACCTATGTCATCGACGGGATCGTCAACGGGGTGGGGGCGGTCGTGAAGGCGGCCGGGACCGTGATCTACGACGGGATCGACCAGCGGGGCGTCGACGGGATCTTCAACGGTGCCGCCGCCGCCTCCGATGCCGCCGGCCGCTCGCTGGCCAAGCTCCAGACCGGGCGACTGCAGAACTACGCCACCGGGTTCGTGGTGGGTGCCCTCATCTTGGTGGTCGCCTTGGTGGTGGCCCTGTGAGCTTTCGGGAACCTTTTGAAGTAACAGAGAGAGGCGAGAAACGATGAACTGGTTCGAGAACGGAGGGGCACTGAGCCTGATCGTCTTCCTGCCGCTGGCGGCGGCGCTGGTGATGCTGGTGATCCCCAAGGCCCGGGAAGAGGCGATCAAGCAGCTTGCGCTGCTCGTGTCCGTTGTGACATTTGCTCTGTCGCTCGTCGTGGCGTTCGCGTTCGAACTCGGTTCCTCGGCGTCGTACCAATTCGAGATCTCCGTGCCCTGGATCTCGGCGATCGGATCCAACTACCACATCGGCGTCGACGGGATCAGCCTTCCCCTGCTGGTGCTGTCGACCTTCGTGCTCGTGCTCTCGATCATCTACTCGTGGAACCACTGGGAGGAGCCACGTAACCCGAAGGCGTTCCTGGCGCTCATGCTGATCCTCGCCACCGGCATGAACGGCACCTTCGTGGCCCTCGACCTGGTCCTCTTCTTCATCTTCTTCGAGGTGGTCCTCCTCCCGATGTACTTCATGATCGGGATCTGGGGGGACAAGTCGATGCGCAAGATCCCTGGTTTCGCACGGGAGATCCCGACCCGGCTCTACGCGTCGCTCAAGTTCTTCCTGTTCACACTGTTCGGCTCGGCATTCATGTTGCTGGGATTCCTGGCGATCTACTTCCGGGCCGGCGACGTGGCGCAGCGCACATTCGACATCCCCGAACTGGCGACGTTGGGGGCGGCCGGCGCCTTCAGCCCCGCCGCGTGGAGCATCGGCGGCCTCGTGTTCGGTGCACTGTTCCTCGGGTTTGCGGTCAAGGTTCCGATGTGGCCGTTCCACACCTGGCTCCCGGATGCC
>JBFGJH010000119.1:0-2559 GCA_041577335.1 Acidimicrobiia bacterium
CGAGGGTGCGCATCATGAGGGAGCCCATCGCCGTCTGGTGTCCTCGACCATGGTGGCGTCGGCGATCAGCAGGTCGACATCGAGTGCCTCGGCCCGCACCCGCAGGTCGGTGAAGAGCACGGCACGCGCCGCCAAGGTGACGGGCCAGACGAGTGTGGCGATGATCACGGTGAGCGCGACTGCCATCAGCCGCGTCGAGTTGGGTTGAAGTGAGTAGGGGAGAAAGCCCGGCAATGCCAGGGCAACTGCGAGCCCCGCCATCACGCGGAAGCACCACAGCGTGGCTGTGAATCCCACCACCCTGGCGAAGTCTGTCTTCACGAGATCGACTGAGCGACGGAGTGCCTCGAGTGCATCTTGCCGTTCGTTCACGACCGCCGGTTGGGCCACGGCGCCCAGGGCGGCGGCAATGAGGCCTGGGATGATGAAGAGCAAGAGACCGGCCGCCACTGCCACCATGTAGATCGCCCCGCTGAGAGCAAGCGTGGGGATCCTGCCGAGAAGCTCGCGTGGGGGTGTCGGTGCCGTTCCGATCAGCGTTTCGTGGACGGCGTCATACACGAAGGGCTTGAGCGCCAACAGCCCAATCACCACGGCGGCCCAGAACAGCGGCGTCTCACGTCCCGTGCCCGCAAAGAAGAGGCCCCAGAGTGACGGGGTGGTGGTCCGGGACATGTCGACCGCCAGCAGGTCGAGCCATTGCAGGACGGCGAGACTCGAGAACAAGAGAGCTGCCGGGCCAAATGTCCGCCCTGGTTGAGCCTTGGTGATCTTGATGGCGGCGTCGAAGATCTCGCCGAGCCGAAGCGGCCTCAACCCGTACATCGCCGCAACGATAGCTCTACCAATGAAAGAAGTGCTCGAAATACGCTAACTACCGTGATAGAGTATCGTACTGTACTGGAACTCATCGACAACGACCGTTGCACACCGGGGGCCGGGGCGTTCTCGGAAGGAGACACGATGAATGGAGACCTGCCGCCGATCTTGGATGCGGCGCAAGTGGCGGATTTGCTGGGCATGAACGTTCAGATGGTCCGCAAATACGCCCGTGAGGGTCGCATTCCGGCGTACCGGCTTCCTGGCGGCCGGGCGTTCAAGTTCTTTCGCGACGAGATCTTCGACTTTCTCCGATCGCACCCCGTCGAGGTGGATGAGGACGAGGAGATCAGCGCGTCGGCTGATTGACGGGCTGGATCACCATGGCGATCACCTGGTGGGGGACAAACCATTCTGTGCCCTGCCGATTGGTGAGGGCGATGTGGTCTCGCGCTGCCACTGTGACCCGGCCCTCGATGAGCTCTTCGCTGTGGGTCGACACGACCCGAATCGTCTCCCCGGTTTGCTCCAGCTCTGCCAGTCGGGCCTTGAAGGTCCCCGAGCCGCCCGAAGGCGTGCCGATTCCTCCCGAGGTGGCCCGCTCTACGACTTTGATCACTACGGGCCCCGACAGATTCAACGACACGACTGCGTGTCCTGTCTCCACCACTGCCAAATCGCCTCGGACGTACACGATGCGCCCCGTCACGATGGTGTGCCCCCAGCCGGCCGACACCTCGTCGCCCTTGCTCATGAGCTCATATGCCACCAATGACAGGTCGCGCCGGCGTCGTCGTCCCTGGTCGACGTCGCTCTCAACGTCCTCTGCTTCCCAGCGGAGCTCGCGCTCGGTGGCCTGGCGCAGATCGGCTGCCAGTTCCTCGAGCCGGTCGTCGAATTCGTCGAAATCGTACGTCATTGTTCCCCGAGCACGCTTGACAGGTCTTCGGCCACCAACCGTATCATGCGCTCCTCACTGGAGATAGAGGGACAGTGTCGGCTCCGGACCGGACCACCGAGACTCCGCGGTTGGCGCCTGCGCCCAGGCGGGGAGGGATACTCAGTCGATTGTCGGCTGGGCATATCGTGATGATCGTGGCGGCTCTGCTGGCCGCTCTCGTCAACCTCAATCTGCTCCAGTCGCGAGATGAGACGTTCCTCGTCTCCGTGGCCGCCGGCGAGATCCTCCCCGGCCAGACGATCGAGCCGGTCGACTTTGCGAGTGCCGAGATCAGGGCCACCGACCAGGTGCTCTCCCGTCTCATACTGTTCGACGACGCCGAGAACTATGCCGGATTGATCGCGGTTCGCCCGATCGCCGCCGGGGACCTGGTCGGCCCCGCCGACTTTCAACAGGCAGCCGCGCCATTGCAGCAGCGGGCGATGAGCGTTCCGGTCGACGAAGAGCTCGCCGTGGGCGGAGCTATCAAAACGTCAGACCTGGTAGACATCATCGCCGTCGACGACGGGGTGGCTCGCTACGTGGTGGTGGGAGCCGAGGTGCTGGCGACACCAACCCGAGACGACAGTGGATTCACAGCGGCTGGTCAGTGGTTCGTGACGGTGGCCGTTACCGGCCAAGATGCCCTCGAGCTGGCCTCCGCCCTCGACCGCGGAGAAGTGCACGTTATCCGCTCGACGGGCGCCGATGAGCCCGAGTTCGAGTTCTTCGATCCATCAGTCATCGAGGAAGAACCTGTCCCTGATTCGCCTGCTGCCGGGGAGGGCGAGGCCGATGGC
>JBFGJH010000120.1:0-2193 GCA_041577335.1 Acidimicrobiia bacterium
ACGTCGTCTTCCCATGATCAATATGACCCATAGTCCCAACATTCACATGCGGCTTCGTACGCTCAAACCTTGCCTTTGCCATCTGGGTGTTGTTCCTTTCCTATTTCATTTCCGCCGACGCAGGCTACGCGTCGGTACCTATGTAGCGGCGGGCAGACTCGAACTGCCGACCTCTCGATTATGAGTCGAGCGCTCTCACCAACTGAGCTACGCCGCCTCAGTTACGCAACCGTGTGACCGGTCGCGTGCACCGGGTCAGGACCCAGTACAGCATGTGGACGAGCCGCATGCTCCGAGCCCCGTTCCGGATTCGAACCGAAGACCTCTTCCTTACCATGGAAGCGCTCTACCGACTGAGCTAACGGGGCGTGAACGTGGTTCACGTCGGAGAGCCGCCTCCTCGCTGCTTCGCAGCAGTTCAGCGGATCTCCCGCGCTCTGTAGATTGTCACACGGAGCCAAGCTCCCGTGCGGAGCCTTGGGCGCCGGTGCCGGGAGAAGGATTCGAACCTCCGTAGGCGTAAGCCGGCAGATTTACAGTCTGCTTCCTTTGGCCGCTCGGACATCCCGGCGCACACCTAAACGGCGCGTGTCAAACACGCACCGTTTGAGGAAGCCAAATCTTAATCAGGGCGCTCGACAGTGCCCAATGGGCTTTCAGCTGATCCCCATAGCCATATTGGTTAGCCGCTCGATGCGCTCCTCTGCGGGCGGGTGGGTGCTGAACCACCGGCTGATGCCTCGGCCCTTGAGAGCTTTGAGAGGGTTGTCGATGAACAGCTGGCTGGTCGACTCGTTGACCCTCATCGGGATCCTGGCGGTGCCCCGTGAGATCTTGTCCAGTGCGCTGGCGAGCTTCAGCGGCTGCCCGGTGATCTCGGCTCCCGATCTGTCTGCCTGGAACTCACGGGTCCTCGAGATGGCGAACCTGATCAACATCGCGGCGAGGGGGGCCACTACCAGCGAGATGAGAACCCCGATGATGCCAAGGGGGTTGTTTCGGCTGTCACCGCGACCGAACCAAAAGGCCATACGGGCGAGGATGGCGATGGCGGCACCGATCATGGCGGCGATCGAGCTGATCAGGATGTCCCGGTTGCGGACGTGGGCCAGCTCATGGCCGATGACCCCCTCGAGCTCCTCGTGGTCGAGGATCTCCATGATCCCGGTGGTCACTGCAACTGCCGCCTTCCTCGGGCTCCGTCCCGTGGCGAATGCGTTCGGTTGTGGCGAATCGATCACATGGATCGACGGCATCGGCATGTCCATCTGGGTCGTGAGGCGTCGAACGGTGCCATACAGACGCGGCATTTCGGCTTCTGTCACAGGTCTCGCCCGGGTGGACGCCAAAGCCAGCTTGTCGGAGAAGAAGTAGGCAAAGAAGTTGAAGGCAACGGCCAGCCCGATCGCCCACACGAGGTTGCCGCCAAGCGCGTAAACGACCGTGAACAGCAGAACTGCCATGAAGGCGAGCAGACCGGCTGTCTTGAGAGTGTTCATGGACCGGATTTTACCCGGGGTGGGCGCAAACTACTCCGTGCTCAATCCTCGTCACGTTCGGGAGTGCAGTTTCACTCGACGTGGCGTAGCATCGATCTACTAAGGTCGCATCGGCCCTGCTGGGCCTTCGCAATCCCACAAGGAGGGGAAAGTATGAATAAAAGACGGCACCGTCTCTGGGCGCTGGTAATGGCACTGGCGCTCGCTATGGCGGTTATGCCGGCGGCCGGTGCGGACGATCACGATCCACCCGATCTGACCGATCCGGATACCGGAGCAGCCCATTTCACCGATGACCACCACGTCGCCGCCATGAACAGCAATGGCGCACGAGGGGATCGCAGCCGGAATCTCACGGAGATCGGCAACCTGGCGTTCGCCGATGGAGCCAACACCGATGTGTGGGCACACGGCAACTACGCCTACGTCGGCACGTTCAGCACTCCAGGTTGCCCGGAGACCGGGGTGAAGATCGTCGATATCTCCGACCCGGCCAACCCGTCACTCGTGGGGAATCTGGCTTCCCCGCCGTTGACGAGAGCCAACGATGTCAAGGTCGCCAAGGTGAACACCA
The DNA here is from genome assembly GCA_041577335.1 of Acidimicrobiia bacterium. Taxonomy (GTDB): domain Bacteria; phylum Actinomycetota; class Acidimicrobiia; order Spongiisociales; family JAENVV01; genus JBFGJH01. The sequence goes on from JBFGJH010000120.1 coordinate 2,074, forward strand.
AGTACTTCAATGGCGATCTGCTGGTCCACACCAATGAGCCATGCGTCGGGGGTGGTGACGGCGGCGTCGTCCTCTGGGACGTCACCGACCCGACCAGCCCGGAGCTGCTGGGTGCGGCCT
>JBFGJH010000121.1:0-2109 GCA_041577335.1 Acidimicrobiia bacterium
TCTTGCCCATGGTCTCGTTCATCATCCGGCCGAACATCTTCGGGAACCAGTAATAAGTCGCCGCGAAGATGCCGAAGATCGCCGCCACCCCCATGATCATGTGGAAGTGTACCACCACGAAGTAGCTGTCGTGGAGGAACAGGTCCAGCGAGTTCTGGCCGAGGAAGATGCCCGACAGCCCGCCCGTGACGAACAGCGAGACGAAGCCCAGGGCGAAGAGCATCGGTGTGGTGAACCTGATCCTCGCCCCGTAGAGCGTTCCGAGCCAGTTGAAGGTCTTGATCGCCGAGGGCACGCCGATCGACAGCGTCAGGATGCTGAAGACGACCGCCGTGTACGGGTTCATGCCGCTGATGAACATGTGGTGGCCCCAGACGAAGAATCCCAGGCCCCCGATGCCGAACATGGCGATGACCATCGCCTTGTAGCCGAAGATCGGCTTGCGGGCGAAGCTGGCCAGGATGTGGGAGGTCGCCCCCATGCCGGGGAGGATCGCGATGTAGACCTCGGGATGGCCGAAGAACCAGAACATGTGCTGCCAGAGGATCGGCGAGCCGCCGTGGTGATCGATCGGTGTGTTGGCCACGACCAGGCCGGTCGGCACGAAGAAGCTCGTTCCCGCGATCCGGTCCATCAGGAGAAGAACGCATCCGCCGAGCAGGACGGGGAAGGACAGCAAGGCCAGCACGGCGGTCGTGAACCAGCCCCAGACCGTCAGGGGCATGCGCATCAGGGTCATCCCCTTGGTGCGCATCATCAGGGTCGTGGCGATGAAGTTCAGCGCCCCGAGGAGCGACCCGGCGCAGAAGAAGGCGATGCTGATGATCCAGAGGTTCATGCCGGCGCCCTGGCCCGGCCCGGCGATCTCGCCCAGGGCCGACAGCGGCGCGTAGGCCGTCCATCCTCCCAGCGGCGAGCCCCCCTCGACGAACAGCGCCGAGACGAGGACGACGAACCCCACGAGGGTCGTCCAGAAGGAGAGCATGTTCAGGGTAGGGAAGGCCATGTCCTCCGCCCCGACCTGGATGGGGAGGATGTAGTTTCCGAACCCGCCCTGCGGCGCCGTGGTGAGGACGAAGAAAACCATCATGGTGCCGTGCATCGTGACCATCGCGAGGTAGAACTCCGGCGTGAACACGCCGTCGGCGATCCCGGTGGGGAAGATCTTCGAGAGCGTCGGCCAGAGAACGTTCGGATAGGCGAGCTGCGCGCGCATCAGCAGGGACATCCCCATGCCCAGGAAGACCGACACCAGCGCGAGGAGCCAGTACTGGATGCCGATGATCTTGTGGTCCTTGCTGAAGATCCACTTCCGGATGAACCCCTGCGGGGGATGATGGCCTTCGAGCGGGTGGGGATGTACGGACATGGCGGTCAGCTCTCCGTCTCGTGAGAAGCATCCTCCGTCGCCGGCGTTTCCTCGGCCGGAGCGAAGTACTCGGAGGCGGGTTCCTGCTCGGCGAGCCACTGCTCGTAGGCTTCGGGCTCGAGGATCTCCAGATACGCCTTCATTCTGTAGTGACCGGCCCCGCACAGCTCGGCGCACGCGATCTCGAACTTGCCCGTCCGGTTGGCCGTGAACCTCAGCGGGATGGCCAGCCCGGGCACCGTGTCCTGCTTGATGCGCAGGGTCGGCAGGAAGAAGCTGTGGAGGACGTCCTTGGACCGGAGGGTCAGCTCCACGGGCCTGTTCACCGGGACGACGAGCTGGTTGATCAGAACCAGGTCGTCCCGCCCGGCCGGGTCGTCGGGGAAGATCCCGACGTCGTTGACGGCCGGCTCGTAGAGGGCCGGGGAGGTCCGTCCGAACTCCCCGTCGGGGCCCGGATAGCGAACGTTCCACTGGAACTGCTGGCCTGTGATTTCGATCTGCAGCGTCCCGGGGGGCGAGCTGGTCAGGTGGACCTGCGCCCAGAGGCGCTGTCCGAGGATGGCCAGGCCGATGAACACGACGCTGGTGACGACGATCCCGCCGACCTCGATGAACGTGCTGCCGTGGATGTACCGGGCGCGCTCGTTGCCCCTCGCGCGGTAGCGGAACACGAACCAGCCGAGCAGGAGCTGGGCGGCGATGAACGCCACGCCGACGATGATCGTCGTGAGCATGAA
>JBFGJH010000122.1:0-2037 GCA_041577335.1 Acidimicrobiia bacterium
CATCACGCCTGCCACCGCGAGCGCCAAAACACCTATCAATACCTGGGCGATCCGGGCCTGGGTCTCGAGCCGGTCGGACAGATCGGAGATCAGACGAGCCGCCTCTTCGGCCACCGCCACATACTCCTCCAAGAGCCGACCCGACCCGGCCAGGCTGCTGCGTATGGCCGCCAGATCCGCGGCGATGTCCAGGGAGTCACCGCCGAACTCGGCAAGTCCATCTGCAACACCCTCGAACAGGATTCCCTGCGCCTCCAGCGTGGGCGGGATCGACGCCAGTTGCTCGTCGATGGCGGCGAGCGCATCGTCGAGAGGCTGATCGGGGTCGTAGTCCACGCCGACGAATCGAAGCGCGCGCATCGTTGCGTCTATCACGCCCGCGGTGGCGATCAGGGGCGGCATCGCTTCGTTCACGGCGGAGAGTGATTCGGGTATGTCCATGGCGACCACGTCTCCGACGTCGCCGGTGAGCTTGGCGAGTTGGGTCATCGTCACCGAGCTGTCCGCAAGGGTCTGCTGCACACCCCTCAACGCTTCGTTCACCTCGGCGAGAGTGCCCCGCAGGACGCCGGCCGTCTCCTCCAGGGCTTCGAGTGATCGGTCGGTGGTCGAGAGCCCATCAATCGCCGCGGCAGTTGCCGAGCCGATGAACCCGATCCCCATCGCCCCGCCCACCAGCGCCGCCGCCAGGCCCACCGCGCCGGCCCAGACCCAGGCCCGGGCCAGCCATCGGGGAACGTCGAGCATCAGGCGTCCCTGAACGGATCTGCCAGACCGTCCTCGAGCGCCGGGTGCCGTAGATACCACTCTTCGCGCAGAAGGTCCATCATCAGGTTGTCGCGGTACACGCCGTCTTTGAAGATCGCCCGCTCGAATCGGGCGGCCATCCGGAACCCCAGCTTCTCGGCACTCTTCACCGCCCGGGTGTTGCCGCTCTGGGTCCAGAGACGCACGACACGCAGACCCAACTCGTGGAACAGGAATCGGAGCAGCAGCTCGGTGGCCTCGAAGGACGCACCCGTGCCCCACCGCTCGCGCTCGACGACGATGCCGATGGTCGCCTCGAAGCGGTCCTGATGATCGGTGTAGGAGCAAAACCCGATCGGCGTGCCCCGGTCGAGCGTCTCGATCACGAAGATCGCCCAGTCCCGCGAGAACTCGTATGGGCGGTCATCGAAGCGCTTGTGATACATGCCGAGCGTGAAGTCGGGCGGCAGCGTGCGGCTCCAACCCTGGGTCTCGAGATCGTTTCGCAGCCGAACCAGCATCGGGTAGTCCGACTCCCGGAGTTCTCGGAGGAGCACGCTCTCACCCCTCACGGTGGGACTCCCAGGTCTCTCGGAGCAGCTGCATCGGAATCGTGTCGAAATAGCGCCCAGCCCTGACCCCCACCCTGCGCACCCTTCCGGCTGGCGAGAACCCGAGCGCTTCTGCGAAGAGGATTCCGACGGCGGATGGTTCGTCGATCCAGGCATGGACCGTCGCCGCCGGTGTCTCGAGGAACAGCCGGTCGATGACCAGCTCGGCAGCAACCCGGCCGTGACCCTGTCTGCGGGCGTCAGGGACGATGAACACCCAGACCGAGGGGCTGATCGCGTCCCATTGCCAATCGGCCTGAGCATGACCCACCAGGGCCCCGAGCGCCTCGATGGCGAATACCTGGCCCTTTTCGGGCTTGGGCCAGGACTCCACCTGGGACCGGATCTCTGCGCGCGACATCGGACCGAACCGGTCGTTGCGAATCCCTCGAGCACCCCAACTCTCGTCGGCGGCCAGGTATACGGCGATGGTGTCCAGGTCTTCTTCCTCGACGGCGCGCAGCACCACCGAACCGGAGCGGTATGGCATGGACGTATTTCTAGCCGAACACCCCGATGGATACACGCCGAGGATCCCGGTAGGTTGCCCTGCATGGCTCATTTCACACCCGCTCTCTTCGCCTTCCTACGGGATCTGGAGGGCAACAACGATCGCGACTGGTTCAACGCCAACAAGGACCGCTACCTCGAGAAGGTCCAGGAGCCCGCACTCGAGTTC
>JBFGJH010000123.1:0-1893 GCA_041577335.1 Acidimicrobiia bacterium
CCGGGTGGCTTCACCTTCGAGATGACTTCACGAAGCCGCTGGCGCTCCTCTTCGGGCAGGCGACGGGAGATACCCTGGGCGTCGGAGTCCGGTACGAGCACCAGATACCTGCCCGGAAGGGACGGCAGACCCGTGAGCCTGGCCCCTTTGGCGCCCATCGGGTCTTTCACAACCTGGACGAGGATTTCATCGCCCTCCTTGAGGACTTCCTCGATCTTGGGCCGGCGCTTCCCGGGCGACGGGACCTTCAGATCCGCCGAGTAGATGACGCCGTTCTTGGCGACGCCGAAGTCTGCGAACGCCGCCTCCATGCCGGGCAGGACGTTGCGCACCTTGGCAAGGTAGATGTTGCCGACGAGAGACTCCTTCTCGGAGCGGCCCACGTAGTGCTCGACGAGGACCGGCCCCTCGAGCATCACCACCTGGGTCTGATGCGGCCGCACCCTGACGAGCATCTGTTTCCGCGTCGACTCGACGGGAATGATGATCTCTTCTTCGGGCGGCCGGACCCTGGCGCCATGCCGGCTTCGCGGTTTGCGGTTGTCAGCCGGCTTGCGTTGACGTCTCTCGGTTGGGCCGGTGGTTACCGGCTGCTCGACGACTCTCCGTACTTCGACCTTCTGGCGTCCGACGCGGACCTTCTTCCGCTCTTCGACCACCTGGCCGGCGGCTCCTCTGCGAAGCACCTCGGGTGCTCGCTTCCGAAACAATGCCATGTATCAAGGCTCCTGAATCTCTCCGGTGAACGCCGCCGGGGGACATCGTCGAGTCAGCCGCCGATATGGAGGTGAGCATGCTGTATCGAGAGGAAGTGTCCACGGGCAAGGTCTCCGGGCCTACGCGTTGAGGCTGAAGGCAACTCGCCGCTTAGCGGCTGCCCCAAACTCCTGGGTTGCCGGGTACAGACCCGACCTGGTCAGGGTAGCAGCAGGTCGGCGGATTCCGATACCGGATCGAGCAGACCGAGGGCGGGCTGCTCCGGCTCGGTCGGGTCGTAACACGCCCGGCAACGCGCTTCGTAGGACCCTTCCGCACCGAGAACCACCAGGCTGTCCGAGCGGACGATTCGCTGCGTGTACAGGGCCGGCGCTCCGCATCGATGGCAAACAGCCAGCATCTTGGTCACGTACTCGGAGCGCCCGCACAACGCCGGCACCGGTTCGAAAGGCCGCCTCAGGTAGTCGAGATCGAGACCGGCGATGATGACCTGCTTGCCGGCATGGGCCAGCCGATCCACCACTTCGACGAGGCCGAGGTCGAAGAACTGTGCCTCGTCGATGCCCACCACCACGGTTGCGTCCTCCACCCGATGCAACAGCGAGTCGCTGTCGGGAACCGGGATGGCCTCGACGCGATGTGCGCTGTGCGACACCACCTCGGCGTCTGCGTACCGGTTGTCGAGCGCCGGCTTGAAGGTCTGGACGGGAATCCGGGCGATCTTCGATCGAGTGACCCTGCGGATCAGCTCCTCGCTCTTACCGGAGAACATGGGGCCGCAGATGACCTCGGTCCAGCCTGTATGGGGACGTCGATACATGCAGGCGAGGGTAGCGATGCGATCGACTGCCGGGTTCAGCCCGCGAATGTCTCGCTACGGACCCGTGAGCGCCTGAGCCACACCGAGTTCGCCATGCCGATCGACAGCGCCATGGCCATGTAGAACGAGCCACCCTGGCTCAGGAATGGCAGCGGTAGCCCGGTGACCGGTGCGATGCCGATCGTCATCCCGATGTTGATGAACACGTGGAACATCATCATCCCGGCCACCCCCATCACGATCAACGAGCCGAACTTGTCCCTGGCGTGGACGGCGATCACCAGCAGGCGCCAGATGATGATCAGGAACACCGCCAGCACCAGGATTCCGCCGACGAAACCGAGTTGCTCGCCGAC
>JBFGJH010000124.1:0-1893 GCA_041577335.1 Acidimicrobiia bacterium
CGAGTCGCTGCCCGCTCCCGACTTGGGCTTGCGACGCCGGCGCCGCTTTCGGCCGCTTGGCTTTGGTTTGATCCGAACCACGGCGTCTCGGCTGCCCAGCCCGAGAAAACCCTTCTCGCCTTCGCTCAGAACTTCGACCTCGGCCTGATCGCGGCTCTCCAACCCGAGCTCCTTGAGCCCGTATTCGACTGCTACTTCAACTGTCTTCCCGCTGACTTCCACCCATTCCACGGGGCTCATCTCCTCTTCCGCCGCTGTTGCTTCTTCGCCGACACCGAGTGCGGCTTTCTTGGCGCCTCTGGCTGCGGCGCCGATTCCTCCGGTTTCGACCCTCCGGTCTTGGACCCGCCATTCTTCGCGACGGCCGGCTTTGAACCGTTGGAGCCTTCCGGAGACGACGGCTCCGGCCGACCGTCGATGGCGAAGATGGCAAACTGCTGACCGAGCCGGAACATATTCGAGGTTGCCCAGTACAGCACCAGACCGGCCGGGAAGTTCCATGACACGAAGCCCAACATCACCGGCATGAAACGGGTGATGGCCTGCTGGGTCTGCTGCTGTTGCCGCTGCTGGGGCGTCATGTCGGCCTTGGACGCATTCGACCCCCTCTGAGCGTGCCACATCTGGAAATACTGGGTGGCGATCATGAGTGCCAGCATGATCACATAGGGGACCGCATTTCCGATTCCGGACCGGATGCCGGCACTCATCACCTGACCGAGGTCCATGCCCAGAAAGGTCTCGGGTCCGGTGGAGACCGCCGAATACAACCCCGATCCGGTGGGGATGAGGGCTGCTTCGACGGTTTCGCCGTTGGAGATCGCGGCAACATTGCGGAGGACCTGGAACAGAGCCCACCAAATCGGCATCTGGACCAGGATCGGGCCCAGACACCCGCCAGGAGTGGCTCCCGCCTCCTTCTGGATCCGCATCATCTCCTTCTGCATCTTCTCCGGCTCTTCCTTGAGCTCCTTCTGGATCCGCTTCATCTCCGGCGCCACTGCCTGGAAGGCGCGGGTCGAGCGGGTCTGCTTGAGGGTGAGCGGGAAGAGCACCAGGTTGATGGCCACCGTCAACAGGACGATGGCTACCCCGAACGATGGTATGAGATCGTAAAATGCCGATAGCAACCACCCGATACCGAGTTCGATACTACGAAAGATCTGGCCCACGACTCACGACCCCCACTGGGTTGGCACGGGGTCGTACCCGGACGACCCCATGGGATGACACCTACCAAGCCGGCGGACGGACAGCACCGTTCCCCGGACGAGACCGAAGCGACGATACGCCTCGATCGCGTATTGCGAGCAAGAGGGGGCGAATCGGCAGTTACGCCCCAGAAACGGGCTCAGAAACAGCTGATACGCCCTGATCGGCACCACGATCGGCCACGACGTCCACTTGGCGCCCGGACCCTCTTTCCTCGACATCTTCAACTCCTCGTGCCGGGTTCGACCGCCGAACCCAGCCCCTCTTCCAGTGCTGCAACCAATTTCTGGAAGGCCATGGTCAGCACTTCCGGCCTGGCGATCACCACGAGATCGATGCCTGACGGCACCCCTGCCCTGGCGAGGGCATGGCGGATGCGCCGCTTGGCCCGGTTCCGCGCGACCGCGCCACCGACCCGCCGACCGGCCACCAACCCCACCCGGGAGAGTCCGAGATGGTTGGGCTTGACCACGACGGTGATCGGACCCCGGCTACGGCGACTGCCGAACCCGAGGACCTCGGTGAAAGCTGAGCGTCCCCGAAGGGACTCGACCCGCCCCGGTTCAGGCTGCGAGTCGTTTGCGTCCCTTGGCACGGCGGGACTTGATGATGGCGCGTCCGGCTCGGGTCTGCATGCGGTGACGGAAGCCATGCTTCCTCTTGCGACGCCGAACCTTGGGC
>JBFGJH010000125.1:0-1827 GCA_041577335.1 Acidimicrobiia bacterium
CCCATCTCGTGGGTGACGACGATCATCGTCATGCCGGATTGGGCCAGCTCGATCATGACATCGAGCACTTCCTTGATCATCTCCGGGTCGAGCGCCGAGGTTGGCTCGTCGAAGAGCATCACCTTGGGCGACATGGCGAGCGAGCGGGCGATGGCGACTCGCTGCTGCTGGCCACCGGACAGCTGCCCGGGGTATTTGTGGGCTTGCTCGGGGATCTTGACCCGGGTGAGCAGCTCCATCGCCGTCTCTTCGGCCTGCTTCTTGGGGACATTGCGCACCTGGCGGGGAGCCAGGGTGATGTTCTCGAGCACGGTGAGATGGGGGAACAGATTGAAGCTCTGGAAGACCATGCCGGTCTCGCGACGGATCTCCTGGATGTTCTTCACGTCCTCGGTGAGCGGAACACCGTCGACGACGATCGAGCCTTTGTCGTGCTCCTCGAGCCGGTTGATACAGCGGATGAGAGTGGATTTGCCCGACCCCGACGGGCCAATGACGACCACCACTTCGCCGTACCCGACCTTGACGTTGATGTTCTTCAGCGCCTGGAAATCGCCGAAGAACTTGTCCATCTCGTTCACTTCGATGATCGCATCGCCTTGCACCTGTGTGGCGTCGGCGAAGACCTGCGCATCCGTCATCTCACACCCACTCCCAGTTTGCGCTCGAGCCTCCGACTCTCGCGGGACATCACGTACGAACCGACCCAGAAGAACACAGCGGCAAAGGGCAGCGTCACCGCCTCCAGACCCTGTGCTTGGAACTCGGGCTGCGCCGTCGACACCGAAGCGGCCCGAAGCAAGTCGAGGAGTCCGACGATGGCAACGAGCGTCGTGTCCTTGAAGAGGGCGATGAACTGACCAACCATCGCCGGGATCACGTTACGCAGTGCCTGGGGCAGCACGATGAGGCGCATCGTCTTCCACGGCGCCAAACCCAGCGCCTGCGCCGCTTCCACTTGACCATCGGGGACCGACTGCAGACCACCTCGGACGACCTCGGCGATGTACGCCGACTGGAACAGGGTGATGGCGATCAACAGGCGAAGGAACAGGCTGAACTGCGTGTCGCCGGGAATGAGGAAGCCGAGCGCAAATGCCCCCATGAGGAGCAGTGAGATCATCGGCACACCCCGCAGAATCTCGATGTAGGTGATCGAAAGCCATTTGACGGCGGGAAGGCTCGAGCGCCGGCCCAGCGCAAGCAGGAGCCCGAGCGGGAAGGCCAGAGTGATACCGGCGATGGTGAGCACGATGTTGAGGTAGAAACCACCCCAATCGTCCCAGCCGACGCCGTCGAAGGTGGTGATCCCGAGATAGAACAGCAAGGTGCCGACGAGGGGGATGAGCCAGGAGCGACGCAGCACCCAATCTGGCAGCAGATCACCGGCGCGGTAGGCGACGAGGCCCACAATCGCGGCGCCGATGGTGAGCAGCGTCGGGGTGAGAGTGCGAGTGAAGGAGAGGGTGAAGACGATGAGCGCGATCACCGGCCAGAACCGGCGCAGCGTCTCCCGCAACGATGGCTCGGCATGCGTCAGACCGGCCTCCTCCGCCTGAGCCTTGGCGTTCAGCACGAGCGCACGGGCGAACAACCCGATACCGGCCACAGCGATGTACGCCCCGATCCACAACCGGTTGAGCTGCTCCACGGGCCAACGCCCGGTCATGTACAGCTTGAGATTGGTCACGATGATCGTGGCGTCGATGCCGAGGACGAACCGGATCGCCGAGACCACGGCCCATACGATGATGGCTCCGAAGACGACGGTCAGCACCGTGTTGAGCGTCGAGGAGAACAGATTCTTGCGGATCCACTCGCCCGGCG
>JBFGJH010000126.1:0-1764 GCA_041577335.1 Acidimicrobiia bacterium
CGGGCTGATCGGGTTGATTGCCGGCTACCTCTCGGGGCGGCAGACCGGGGGCGGCTTCCAGTCGAGCGGGCTGTCGATGGGTCCGATCGTGCTCGGTGGGTTCCTGTTCGCTTTCGCGATCTTCTCCAATCTCCGTGGCACGGTGTTGAACAACCTGTGGTGGGTGTTCACGGTGACGACGCTCGCTACCACCTTTGGTTTGGCGATCGCGGTGCTGGCCGACAGGGCCAAGTTCGAGAACGTCGCCAAGTCGATCATCTTCCTGCCGATGGCGATCAGCTTCGTTGGTGCGTCGATCATCTGGCGTTTCGTGTACATCGCCCGACCGGTGCAGAAGGATCAGACCGGCATCCTCAACTCGCTGTGGGTGTGGCTCGGCAAGACGAGCACCTCCTCAAACGGGAGATTGCTGCTCACTGTGGTGTTCGGGCTGTTGTTCGCGGGCTGCCTGTTCGTGGCGCTCAGGGCGATGCGGGCCGGCGCAAACGGCGCACTGTTCGGGGCCGGTGCACTCGGATTGTTCTTCGTCTTTCTCCTCTACCGCGTCTTTGGTCCCGGGCTGGGTGGCATTGCCAGAACCGTGGGTGAGAAGACCTTCACCGAAACCATCATCTTCACGCAGGAGCCTCCGTTCAACAACGTGTGGTTGATGGTGGTGCTGATCTGGATCCAGACCGGGTTCACGATGGTGATCTTCTCGGCCGCAATCAAAGCCGTCCCGTCGGATCTGATCGAAGCATCGCGGGTGGATGGCGCCACGGAGTCGCAGACCTTCTGGCGAGTGACCATTCCCCAGATCGCACCCACCATCGGCGTCGTCACCACGACGCTGATCGTGCTGGTGATGAAGGTGTTCGACATCGTGAAGGTGATCACAAACGGGAACTTCGGCACCCAGGTGATCGCCAACTTGATGTGGACGAGAGGATTCTCGGAGTTCAACATCGGACTCGGATCGACGCTGGCAGTGCTCCTGTTCATATCGATCCTCCCGGTGATGGTGATCAACATTCGGCGGATGCAGAAGGAGGCAGCATGACCGCGGCAGGACTGGCGTCGGATCCCAGGAGAGGTCTCGGCGCGGGGCTGCAGAGATTCCTGGCCTCGATCCCGACCTGGGCCCTCTGGGCCCTGGTCATGGTCTGGAGCCTTCCGACGTTCTCGCTGTTCGTCAACTCGTTCCGGACCAAGACCGCGCAGCAGGCGAGCGGTTTCTGGACCGCATTCGGCGAACCGACCGCGTTCACGCTGGACAACTACAGGCAGGTCCTCCAAGCCGGCCCGAGCGGCGGACTCTGGCAGGCGGTGCTGAACAGCTTCGCGATCGCCATACCGGCAACTGTGATCCCGATCGCAATGGCGGCCTTCGCCGCCTATGCCTTTGCCTGGATCGACTTCAAGGGCCGGAGCTGGCTGTTTGTCGCCACCGTGTCGCTGCTGGCGATTCCGCTTCAAACCGCCCTGATCCCGCTTCTGCAGCTCTGGTCGGGAGGCGCCCACTGGACGATCCCGTTCTTCGAGAAGACGATCACCCTGTTCCCGGACCTGGACCTTCAGGGTACGACGATCGCGGTATGGCTCGCGCACTCGGGCTTCGCCCTCCCGTTCGCGATCTTCCTGCTGCACAACTACATCAGCGGTTTGCCGAAGGATCTGTTCGAGTCGGCGTTCATCGACGGAGCCGACCACTTCACGATCTTCAGGACGCTGGTGCTTCCGCTGTCGGTTCCGGTGCTGGCCGCGTTCGGGATCTTCCAGTTCCTC
>JBFGJH010000127.1:0-1541 GCA_041577335.1 Acidimicrobiia bacterium
ACTACGCCACCGGGTTCGTGCTCGGTGCCGTCATCCTGGTGATCGCACTGGTGGTGGCCCTATGAGGATTCCGGAAGCTCTTGAAGTAACAGAGAGAGGCGAGACACGATGAACTGGTTCGAGAACGGAGGGGCACTCAGCCTGATCGTCTTCCTGCCGCTGGTGGCGGCGCTGGTGATGCTCCTGATCCCCAAAGCCCAGGAAGAGGCGATCAAGCAACTGGCGCTCCTCGTGTCTGTCGTCACCTTTGCTCTGTCACTCGTCGTCGCCTTCGCGTTCGACTTTGGTTCCTCGGCCTCGTACCAGTTCGAGACCTCGGTGCCCTGGATATCGGCGATCGGCTCCAACTATCACATCGGCATCGACGGGATCAGCCTGCCTCTCCTGGTGCTCTCGACGTTCGTGCTGGTGCTGTCGATCATCTATTCGTGGAACCATTGGGAGGAGCCTCACAACCCGAAGGCGTTCCTGGTTCTCATGCTGATCCTCGCCACCGGCATGAATGGCACCTTCGTCGCCCTCGATCTCGTGCTGTTCTTCATCTTCTTCGAGGTGGTCCTCCTCCCGATGTACTTCATGATCGGGATCTGGGGCGACAAGTCGATGCGGAAGATCCCCGGGTTCGCCCGTGAGATCCCGACTCGTCTCTACGCCTCGATCAAGTTCTTCCTGTTCACGCTGTTCGGCTCCGCGTTCATGCTGTTGGGATTCCTGGCGATCTACTTCCGGGCCGGCGACGTCGCCTCTCGGACGTTCGACATTCCGGAACTCGCTGCGATGGGAGCGGCAGGGGTCTTCAGCCCGGCGGCGTGGAGCATCGGCGGCCTGGTGTTCGGAGCCCTCTTCCTGGGGTTTGCGGTCAAGGTTCCGATGTGGCCGTTCCACACCTGGCTCCCGGATGCCCACACCGCCGCCCCGACAGTTGGCTCGGTTCTGCTGGCGGCGATCCTCCTGAAGCTCGGCTCATACGGCTTCGTCCGGATCGCCCTCCCGATCCTGCCCGAGTCCGCTCGTGACTGGGCACCGGCGATCGCAATCCTCTCCGTGATCGGGATCATCTATGGGTCGCTGGCATGCCTGGCCCAAACCGACATGAAGCGGCTGATCGCTTTCTCGTCGGTCGGACACATGGGCTTCGTGATGCTCGGCATTTCCACGCTCACAGACGTGGGGATCAACGCCGCGATCATCGGCATGGTGGCCCACGGTCTGATCACCGGCCTGCTGTTCTTCCTGGCCGGGTCTATGCACCACCGCTACCACACCCGCGAGATGTCGCGTCTCGGCGGCAACCAGACGCTCATGCCGAAGATGGGCGGCATCCTCGGGTTCACCGCCATGGCATCGCTGGGGCTTCCCGGGCTGGCCGGGTTCTGGGGTGAGTTCATGGCGCTGCTCGGTGCGTTCAACCCCCTCGAGGGCTTGAATGTGTCTCTGTTCCGAACGGCGATGGTCATCGGAGCGATCGGCACCGTCTTGACCGCCGGTTACCTGCTGTGGATGCTCCAGAAGGTCAACTTCGGCGAGCCGGCCCAGGAATG
>JBFGJH010000128.1:0-1533 GCA_041577335.1 Acidimicrobiia bacterium
AGGGCGTAGTCGATGTCGAAACGATCCAGCGTCGCCCGAACCTTGACCCGGCCACCAGGCTTGTCGGGCGCCTTCTCCTCCTTGTGTCCCTCGATGTAGATGCACCCGTCGGGGCAGTTGCGGGCGCACAGCATGCAGACGGTGCACGCCTCCTGATCGAGGGCGATCACGCCTCGCGCCCGGGCCACCAGCTCCTCTTTGACCACCGGGTAGTTGACCGTGGCGAGGTGCTTCTTCGGGTTGAACAGGGTCTGGAGCATCGTCACGAAGGTGACTTTCATCCCGGTCCAGAGACCCTTGCCGAGGATCGGAGTTGCCATCAGAAGACCACCTTGAGGATGCCGGTCACGACGATGTTGGCGAGCGAGATCGGGATCAGCCACTTCCAGGCGATGGTCTGGAGCTGATCTTCCCGGAAACGGGGGAAGGTCCACCGGAACCAGATGAGGAGGAACACGAGGACCCCGACCTTGGCCGACAGGATCAACGGGCCGGCGAATTCGAGTTGAGCTTCGGTCAGACCGGGTGCCCAATAGCCGCCCAGGAACAGGGTGGCGGCGATGGCCGACATCGAGAACATGTTGGCGAACTCGGCCAGGAAGAAGAACAGGAACCGGAAACCCGAATATTCGGTCAGGTAACCCATCACGAGTTCCGACTCGGCAATCGGCATGTCGAAGGGGGTTCGGGACAACTCGGCAACGGCGGCGATCATGAACACCACGAACCCGACGACCTGCGGGATGACGAACGGCAGACCCCCGCCCCAGCCGAGCTCGGAGAACCAGCCCGCCTGGGCTTCGACGATCCCGTTGAGGCTCATCGTCCCGGCCATCACCACCACGCCGACGGTTGCCAGCACGAGCGGGAGCTCGTAGGCGATCAGCTGGCCGGCCGCCCGGAGACCTCCCATGAGCGAGTACTTGTTGGCCGACGACCAGCCGGCAACGAGCACGCCGATGGTGGAGATCGAGGAGATCGCCAGGGCGTAGAAGATCCCGACGTCGAGGTCCTGTACCACGAGACTGGGGCTGAACGGGATCACCACGAACAACGTCACGGTGCCGATGAAGACCAAGAACGGGGCGATCTTGAACACCGCTCGGTCTGCCTCTTCCGGTACCAGATCCTCTTTCTGGAAGAACTTGATGCCGTCGGCCAGCAGCTGCGCCCAGCCCCAGCGTCCCCCGGCGAAATAGGGGCCGACCCGGTTCTGCATCTTCGCCGAGAGCTTCAGTTCGGCGAAGCCGATCACCAGCCCGGCGGCGGGGATGAAGGCGGCGATGATGCCGACTTTGAGAAGGAGCTGGAGCCAGAAGTTCATCGCTGCTCCTTCGGATCGGCTGCCGGCCACCGGCTGCCGGCCACCGGCCGAACCCCTTCCGGGGAACCCGCCTCTTCTGCAGAATCAGACGCATGGGCGACTTCAGGAACCTGAGGGTCTGGCGCGAAGGCCACCTGCTTGCACTTGCCGTGTATGCCGCGACCAGTGACCTTCCGTCCGAGGAACGCTTCGGACTGTCGGCGCAGATG